>JBKBOA010000004.1:0-126423 GCA_046295035.1 Phreatobacter sp. | reverse complement strand
GGCGGCCCCGCCCACCTCCGCGCCGCCGGCCGGCGCAACCGTGACCGACACGGCCGACGGCCCGGCACGCGACACGCTGACGCCCGCCGACCTCGCCGTGCCCTTCGGCGGGGTGGCGGCTCCCGCCGGCTCGGCGCCCCGCCGCGCGCCCCTGCCGCCGCGCCGTCCCGTCTGATCTGGCACCGGCGCTTTGTTTCCGGCCCCGGGATCGCTATATCCCGGCCATGAGCCAGGCCACCCTTCCCTCGATCGACGAGGTCACCGAAGCCTTTTCCCTGATCGACGACTGGGAGGAGCGCTACCGCTATGTCATCGAGCTCGGCAAGGCCCTGCCGCCGCTGAGGCCGGACCAGCGCACCGAGGAGAACCGCGTGAAGGGCTGCGCGAGCAATGTCTGGGTGGTGACGCATGTGCGCGACCCCGGCCCCGACGCGGTGCTCGCCTTCGAGGGTGAGAGCGATGCCCATATCGTCAAGGGTCTGGTGGCGCTGACGCTCGCCTTCTATTCGGGACGGCCGGCGCGCGACATCCTCGCGTCGGACGCCTTCGATCTGTTCCGCTCCTTCGGCTTCGAGCAGCACCTCACCCCGCAGCGATCCAACGGCGTGCGCGCGATGATCGAGCGCATCCGCGCCGATGCGCGGGCCGCCATGGCCGGCTGACCGGCGCTGTCATCGCGGCCGTTCACGCCAGCAATCAGCACAATTCATGGATGCCGCGCCGCGACCGGGCTAAGCTTTCCGGCCCGTTCCCCCGACGGTTGATCCTTGCCTGCTCCCGGGAGATATCCATGACCGCCTGGTCGAAGACCTGGACCTATGTCGACGGTGACTGGGTCGAGGGCAATCCGCCCCTGACCGGCCCGCGCAGCCACGCGTTCTGGCTCGGCTCCTCGGTGTTCGACGGCGCGCGGGTGTTCGACGGCCTCATGCCGGACATGGACATGCATGCGGCGCGGCTGAACCGCTCGGCCGTGGCGCTCGGCCTGAAGGCCACCATGGATGTCGAGACCATCGTGGGCCTGACCCGGGACGGCGCCCGCAAGTTCGACGGCCGCACGGCGCTCTATGTGCGCCCGATGTACTGGGCCGAGGGCGACGGGCCGAGCGCGATCCTGCCGGATCCGGAGAGCACCCGCTTCTGCCTGTGCCTCTACGAGGCGCCGATGCCCGCGCCCACCGGCCTGTCGATCACGCTGTCGCGCTTCCGCCGGCCGACCATCGAGAACGCCCCGACGGACTCCAAGGCCGGGTGCCTCTATCCCAACAATGGCCGCGCCCAGCGCGAGGCCCGGGCCCGCGGCTTCGACAACTGCCTGGTGCTGGACATGGTGGGCAATGTCGCCGAAACGGCCTCGTCCAACGTGTTCATGGCCCGGGACGGCGTCGTTTACACGCCCGTGCTCAACGGCACGTTCCTGAACGGCATCACCCGCCAGCGCACCATCGCCCTGCTCAGGGCGGCCGGCGTGACGGTCGTGGAGGCGAGCCTGCGCTATGCCGATTTCGAGACGGCCGACGAGATCTTCACCACCGGCAACTATTCCAAGGTCGTGCCGGTCACGCGCATCGACGAGCGGGCCATCCAGCCGGGCCCGTTCTATCGCAAGGCGCGCGATCTCTACCTTGATTATGCCGCGGCCGGCCCGAAGGTGTGAGCGGCCGGTTTGCCGGCACGCCACCGGCGGCCGAGCCATCGGGATCCTGTCCAGACCGGCTCAGCCGCCGGAGTCCTGACGGGTTCTCGGCGGCTCAGCCGCCGGAGTCCTGACGGGTTCTCGGCGGCTCAGCCGCCGACATGGGCCCGAAACTCCCTGAGCGAACCGAAATGGGTGGTCCCCTCCGGCAGATCGGCCTCGATGGTGCCATCGCCATAGAGCCGGAACGGGATCTGGGCGATGACGCCCTCGCGCAGGAGCGGAGCGACCGGCCGGCGCGGCGGCGGGGCAGCCGCCTCGAAGGCCGGCTCGGTGCGAGCACCCTTCGTCTCGCCGCTGTCGAAGATGCCCTTGAGATCGGCGATCAGCGCATCGGCCGGGTCGGCGGGAGCGGGCTTGCGCGGCGCCAGGAGATCGCCGAGCTCGGGGAAATCGCGGGCGAGCGTCGCCAGGGCGGGATCGCGGACGGCGGGATCGCGGACGGCGGGATCGCGGACGGCGGGCTCGCGGGGCTCCGCCACAGGGGCCGGTTTGGGCGCGGTCACGGGCGGCGTGACCTCCGGCGGGGCGGCGACCGGCGGGGGGATGTCGGGCGAGGCGACAGGCGCGGCGGCCTGACCGACCGCCGGCTCGGGCAGCGGCCTGGTGTCGAGGGAGGCCATCAGGGCCCGCTCCATCTCCGCCTCGATGGAGAAGGCCGGCAGCGCGGCCGGCGCGTCCGCCGGCTCTGCGGCGACAACGGCGGCCTCCGCCACGACCGCGGTCGCGGGAACCGGCGCTTCAGCCACGGGATCGGCAGGGGATTCGGGCAGCACGGGCCCGGCATCCGCCGCGGCTGGCAGGACCGGCTCCTCGCGCGGCTTCTCGATCTCCTTGCGATCGCCGCCGCCCATCGAGCGGCGCAGCCGCGCCAGGAAGCTGTCGGGCTCGGCCGGCCGCACCGGCTGGGCAGCCGGCTCATCCACCTCGGCGACCGCCGGGCGGCGCTCGCCGCGGATCGCGCCCGATTCGGCGGCGATCAGTTCGGCCAGCTCCTGGTCCGGGTCGCGCGGGGGCACGACCGGCGCCGGCTCGGGCGCGACCGCCACCGGTCCGGCGGCCGCAAGGGGCGGCGGCACCGGCTCCGGCCTGTTCGCGGGGGTCGGCTCGACCCGCGGGCCGCGGGCGATCTCGTCGGTCAGATCCTCCAGCGCCCGGGACAGCGAGGCCAGCGGATCGGGCTCGGCCGACCCGGCCTCGGGCCTTGCCCCAGCGCTCGCCGGAACCGCCTCGGTCGCCGGCAGCGGCGGCTCGTCGGGGGGGGCGGCGGACAGGCCCGGTTCCGTCGCGGGCGCGTCCACGGTGACGGCCGGAGCGACCGGCTGCGCCGCCGGCGCGCCGGCGGCCTCGCGGATGTCGTCCAGCAGTGCATCGAGGGCGGGGTCGGGCCGTGCGGCCGGCTCCGGTCGGGCCGGCTCATCCGCAATGGCAGGCGATGCCGCCGGCTGGGCGGTCGCGACGGCAGCAAGGCTGGATGCGGCGACAGCGGCGGCGGCCCCGGCCCCGAGCGGAGGCAGGCCGAGGCTCTCCCGGGTCGGCGGCACGGGCTCGACGGCCGCGAGCGGGGCCTCGGCGACGGCAGCCGACCGCGTGGCGCCCGTGCGGGGCGTCTCGCCGGCCAGCGCCGCGCGCAGTGCCTCGAGGCGAGCGGCCACCTCGCCGAGGCCGAACAGCACGATGCCGGCTCCGGCGAACACGGCGCCCACCGTCATCAGCGTGTTGCCATAGGTCAGAAGGCTCGGATCGGTGCCGCGCCAGAGCGTCACCAGCCCGGCCACCGCGATCACTGCCGCAGCCACCTTGAGAACGAGGGCCATGGACACTCCTTTCACTCCTGCCAGCGGCGTCTCCCGGAACGGTCAAAGCCGCGAAATCGTGGCCCATCAAAGGCAAAACACCAGATTCCCGCAACTGCCGGCCGGACATCCCCCAGGATCATGCCCCCCATCGGGTCCGGCGCGATTGCTCCGGCGCGGCACAGGGCCTATGTGAAGGATGTCGCTTTGCCCCCGATCCGTCGCATGGCCGCTCCGGCAGCGATGGTCGAATGAGGAGAGAGGTCATGGCCTTCACGCTCGACGATCTGCCCTATGCCTACGATGCGCTCCAGCCCTACATGTCCAAGGAGACGCTGGAATACCACCACGACAAGCACCATCAGGCCTATGTCACCAATGGCAACAACCTGATCAAGGGCACCGAGTTCGAGGGCAAGAGCCTCGAGGAAGTCGTCAGGGGCTCGTTCGGCAAGAATGCCGGCCTCTTCAACAATGCCGGCCAGCACTACAACCACATCCATTTCTGGAAGTGGATGAAGCCGAATGGCGGCGGCAAGATTCCCGGCGGGCTGGAGAAGGCCATCATCGACGGCTTCGGCTCGGTGGACAAGATGAAGGAGGACTTCATCCAGGCCTGCGTCACCCAGTTCGGCTCCGGCTGGGGCTGGCTTGCGGTCAAGGACGGCAAGGTGGTCGCCATGAAGACGCCCAACGGCGAGAGCCCGCTGGTGCATGGCGCTGCCCCGATCCTCGGCTGCGACGTGTGGGAGCACTCCTACTACATCGACTACCGCAACCGCCGCCCGGACTATGCCAAGGCCTTCATCGAGCACCTCGTCAACTGGGACTATGTCGACGAGATGTTCCAGAAGGCGACGGCCTGACGCGCCGCGCACCCGCCCCTTCCCCGAAACCCCGGCCTCGCGCCGGGGTTTTTCGTTGGGCACGGGAGGGGCGCGATCCGTGCCGCGGACCCGCTTGAACGCAGCCTGAACGACGCCCGACAGGGGCGGTTGTGGGGCCTGGAGGCATAAGGGCGCCATCGGTCAACCGAAGGAGACATCCGATGAAAGCCCTGATCCTTCCCGCCGTCTTCGTCCTCGGCCTCGGTGCCCTGCCGGCCGCCTCCCAGGTGCTCGGCCCGCCACGCGATCCGGCCGAGGTGCAAACCACGCAGGGTTGGGCGAGCCAGCCCCTGGAGACCCTGCGCCGCCTCGGCCTGACCCCGCTCGGCGAGATCGAGCGCAAGCGCGAGCATCTGGAGGTGGAGGCCCGCGCCCAGGACGGCCGGCGCCTGTGGGTGTCGTTCGACCTCTCCGGGCGGCTGTGGGAGATCGAGGACGCCAATCACAACAAGGATCACGTTGCCGAGTGGCGGCCAATCTCGACCGAGCGCCTGCAACAGATCGTCCAGCAGGCGGGCTTTTCCTATCAGGGGCTGCTGGAGGAGAAGAAGCGCCATGTGGTCGTGCGCGCCCGCGGCCGCGACGGCGCCAATCTCGCCCTGCACATCGACCGCAACGGCTATATCTACAAGCAGGTCTGGCTGCGCGGCTGGATGTGAGGCGGCGATGTCGCGCGCCTGACGGTCGGGCGATGCTGCGCCGGCGGCCGCCTGCCGGGGGCCGGTGGAACTGGCCGGCCCCCGCCCTCACGCGATCTCGGTGACGATCTTGCGCCGGACCGCATCGGCAAACGAGCGCGACTCGTCCGCGATCTCGACGAAGGCGCCGGGCCCGCCGATCACCGCCTCGCGATAATAGTCGGGCAGCGGCTGGCCGATGCGCGCCGGCACCTGACCGCCGGGGCGGATGATGGCCAGGGCATTGACCGTGATGCCCTTGGCCACCGCGTCGTCACGGGCGGCCTCCACCGGCCGCCCGCCGATGTTCGGCCCGTCTCCGGACACGTCGATGACGCGCCGCAGTCCCCGAAACGGCCCCGTCTCCATGTGGCCGACGCAGAAATCGATGGCCGCCGAGATGGAATTGTAGCCGCGCGCCATGCGCGGCCGCGACACGAGCTTGTCGCCGAAGGAGCGCGCGCTTTCGGCATCGCGGATCGCCTCCCAGTCGGCGATGACATGCTGGGAGTGCGGCCCGCCCCATTCGGTGTAGATCACAGCAATGGCGCCGTGGACGCCCTTGCCGATCACCGAGAGCACCTCGGGCGAGGCGAGCGCGGCCGCATAGCCCTCGCGCTGCAGGCGCAGCTCGTCGGCGTCGATGGAGCCGGAGCCGTCGGCGGCCAGTGCCAGGAGGACATCGACCATGGGCGCCCGGCTGGCGCGGGCAAGTCCGGGGGCGGCCAGCGTCAGGGCGAGGGCGGCCGCCGCCCGGCGCGAAAGACTGCGTCCGAAGGCTCCTGCCATGTCCGACCCCGCGCCGTTCCACCCTTGACCAGGCGCCATGTTCGCGGCCCCGTCCTGCCATGGCCATCCACATCATCGTGAGATCGGCCCATCCGGCACGGCGATCCGTGCCATGGGGCATCGTGCCGCGCACCAAGATCGGATAGGGTCCGGCCATCCGCGCATTCGCCCCGAGGTTGCATGCCCCTGCTCGCTCTCCTGTCCCTCGGGACATTCGTGGTCGGAATGGGGGCTTTCGGCGTGATCGGCGTCATCACGCCCATGTCGCGCGATCTCGGCCTGACCCCGGTCGGGGCCAGCTGGATGATGGGCGCCTACGCGGTCGCCTATGCGCTGGGCTCGCCGCTTGCCACCTCGCTCACCGGCCGCTGGGACCGGCGCGCGGTGCTTGCCACCGGCATGATCCTGTTCGCGCTCGGCGCCCTCGCCTGCGCCTTCGCGACGGGGGCAACCCTGCTCTATGCCGGGCGCGTGCTGATGGCGCTCGGCTCGGGGCTCTATTCGCCGGCCGCGGCAGGCGTCGGCCTGTTCTCGGTGCCTCCCGAAAAGCGCGGCCGTGCGCTGGCCACCGTCTATGCCGGACTGACGGTGGCCCAGGTGCTCGGCGTGCCGGTGGGCAGCTATATCGGCTACACCTTCGGCTGGATGTGGGTGTTCCTGGCGGTGGCGGCCGGTGCCCTGGCACTGACGGTGGCCCTGCTGCTCAGGGCGCCGGCCCGGATCGGGATCGCGCCGGCCACGCTCGCCGATCTCATCGGCACGCTGACCGATCTCCGGCTCGCCATCGCCATCCTCCTCACCGTCACGGTGATGAGCTCGGCCTGGGCGCCCTATACCTTCCTCGCGCCGATCATCGAGGAGAAGACCGGCGCGGGACCGGAGACGGTCGGCGTGCTGCTGGTGATCTACGGGCTCGGCTCGGTCGCCGGAAATGCGCTCGGCGGTTTCCTGACCGACCGGGTCGGCGCGGTCAAGGCGCTGGCGGTCGCAACCGCCGGCCCCCTGCCCTTCATGGCGGCGCTGACCGGCATGGCCTGGGATCCCTGGCTCGGCGCGGCGCTGCTGTTCGGCTGGTCGGCCGTCGGCTGGGCCGTGGCGGTGCCGCAGCAGACCCGTCTCGTCTCGCTCGATCCGGCGCGCACGCAGGTGCTGCTCGCCCTCAATGCCGCCTCGATCTATCTCGGCGCGGCCATCGGCTCCTCGGTCGGCGGCTTTGCCAAGAGCATCGGCGGCATCCCCGCGCTCGGCGTCGCCGGTATTGCCTTCGGCCTGCTGGCCCTGGCCCACCTCGCCCTGACGGTGCGCCTCGGCGGGCGCCGGGATCGCGGCGGCCGGGACTACTGACCCGGCGCCTCCGGCGCGCCCGTCACCGCCACCGCGAAGGCATAGGAGCGGGCGATCTCGGCCAGCCGGTCGAAGCGGCCGGCGGCGCCGCCATGGCCGGCCTCCATGTTGGTGATGAGCAGGACCGGGTTGGAGTCGGTCCTGGTCGCGCGCAGGCGCGCCACCCACTTGGCCGGCTCCCAGTAGGTGACGCGCGGATCGGAGACACCGCCCAGCGCCAGGATCGGCGGATAGGCCTGCGGCCTGACGTTGTCATAGGGAGAATAGGACAGCATCCGCCGGAACGCCGCCTCGTCGGTGATGGGATTGCCCCATTCGAGCCATTCCGGCGGGGTCAGCGGCAATGTGTCGTCGAGGATGGTGTTGACGATGTCCACGAAGGGCACCTCGGCGAGGATGCCGGCGAACAGGTCCGGCCGCATGTTGGCGACCGCCCCCATCAGCAGGCCGCCGGCCGAACCGCCCTGGGCGACGATGCGGCCCCTGGCGGTATAGCCCTCGGCGATCAGGTGCTCGGCCGCCGCGATGAAGTCGGTGAAGGTATTGAGATTGTGCTCGCGCTTGCCGGTCCGGTACCAGCGGTAGCCCTTCTCCATGCCGCCGCGCACATGGGCGATGGCATAGACGAAGCCGCGATCGACCAGCGACAGCCGGGCCGTCGAGAACGAGGCCGGCATGGAGGCGCCATAGGAGCCGTAGCCGTAGAGCAGGCAGGGCGCCGTGCCGTCGAGCGGCGTTCCCCTGCGATAGACCAGCGAGACCGGCACCGTCTCGCCGTCGGTGGCAGGGGCCATGAGGCGGCGGGTGACATAGGCAGCCGGGTCGTGGCCGGAGGGCACCTCCTGGCGCTTGCGCAGGACGCGCGTGCGCGCGCGCATGTCGTAGTCCCAGGTTTCCGCCGGCGTGGTCATGGACGAATAGACGAAGCGCAGCGTGTCGGTTGCGAACTCGTAGCCGGGCACGACGCCGAGCGAATAGGCCTCCTCGGCGAAGGCGATGGCGTGCTCCTCGCCGCTCGTCAGGTTGCGGATGACGATGCGCGGCAGGGCGTTCTCGCGCTCGAGGCGCACCAGCCAGTCGGCCAGCACCATCACCGAGAGCACGAGAACGCCCGGCCGGTGCGGCACGATCTCGGTCCAGTTGGCGGGCGAGGGATCGGCGAGCGGGGCGGCGACGATCTTGTAATCCTCCGCGCCGTCGGCATTGGTGCGCAGGAACAGGGTGGGGCGGCCGTTGAAGTCGGGATGGTAGTCCGGATCGTACTTGGTCTCGCCCGCGCGCGGCAGGACGAGGCGCGGCCGCGCCTCGGGGTCTGTCAGGTCGAGCACGCGCAGATCGGTGGAATCGCTCTGCGAACCGGTGATGAAGGCGAGGCCGCCGGCCGTGGCCTCGCCGAGACCGACGAAGACGGTGGTATCGGTCTCCTGATGAACCAGCCCGTCGTCGGCCGCCGGCGTGCCGACGACGTGGCGAAAGACACGCAGCGGCCGGTGATTGTCGTCAAGACGGATGTAGTAGAGCCTCGTCGCGTCGTCGGACCAGACGGCATCGCCGGCCGTCTCGGGCACGCGGTCCGCCAGATCCTGGCCGCTGGCAAGGTCGCGGACATGGAGCGTGTAATATTCCGAGCCGGTATCGTCGTAGCTCCAGGCCAGAAGCCGATGGTCCGGGCTGTGGCTGGCCCCGCCGAGCGTGAAGAAGGCCTTACCCTCGGCGAGTGCGTCGCCGTCGATGAGGATCGTCTCCGCGCCCTCGACCCCGCGCGGCCGGCGGCAGACCAGCGGATGCTGGCCGCCCTCCCGGTAGCGATCGAAATAGTCGAAGGGGCCGTCCGGCAGCGGCACGCCGGAATCGTCCTCCTTGATGCGCCCGCGCATCTCCCTGACCATGGCCGCGATGAGCGGCTTCAGCGGCGCGAGCACCCGCTCGGCGTGATCGTTCTCGGCCTGCAGATGGGCGCGGATGTCGGCCGGCAGCAAGGAGGGGTCGCGCAGCGCCTCCTGCCAGTTGTCCGCCCTCAGCCAGGCGTAGTCATCGACGAGGCGCGTGCCATGGACCACGGTCTCGCGGGGCCGTCGCTCGGCCTGCGGGCCAGGTCCGTGGGTGAGGTCGAGGGGCATGGCGATCTCCACCGGCGGGTCCGACCGGCTCGGACCGCCGGGTTCCATAAGGTCTGGGGCGCGCTTCGGCAATGCGGGCCGGACGGGTCGTGTCGCAGGAGCGGATCGGTGACAGACAGTCACACAAGAGTTGCAAGGACGTTGACGGCGCACGCCTTCTGATACATGTCGCATCGTTGCGCCGAATTACATGCACGATTTTGGCCGTCTGGCGGCGATTTTCTACTTGGCCAATGCCTTTGCCGTCTTGAAAAGGCCACGCATCGGCAGTATCTCGCTGACACCGACGATTATCCGACTCGCTGGTGCCATGTCGTTGTCGTCGGTCGATTGCCATCAACGGAGAACGGGCGCCCCACCCGATCGACGCCGCGGTCGTGCATCTGGCCGCTTTGCAAGGGATTTTTCTGGCCATGGCTGACGCCTCGACTGACAACAACTACATCGAACTGGCTGCCGATATCGTCTCGGCTTACGTCAGCAACAATTCGGTGGCTGCGGCCGACCTGCCGAGCCTGATCAACAGCGTCCATTCGGCCCTGATGAATGTCTCGTCCGGCAAGATCGAGGTGCCAGCCGAACCGCTCAAGCCGGTGGTGCCGATCAAGAAGTCGATCACGCCCGACTACATCATCTGTCTCGAGGACGGGAAGAAGTTCAAGTCGCTGAAGCGCCACCTGCGCACGCAGTACAACATGTCGCCGGAGGATTACCGCGAGAAGTGGGGCCTGCCCGCCGACTATCCGATGGTCGCGCCGAACTACGCGGCCGCCCGCTCGCAGCTGGCCAAGCAGATGGGCCTCGGCCAGCAGCGTCGCCGCAAGGGCCGCTGATCTTTTCCCGGCTCAGCCGGTCTCGTTCTGCGAGGAGCGTCCGCGGATGGTTCCGCGCGACGCTCCTTGCCTGTGGCCCGCCAGGAGGCGCACCAGCGCCAGGTGGCGTTCCAGGCAGTAGCCGCTGCCGCGGGCAGCCCCCAGGCGCTCGCGCCGGAGGCGGGCGGCCAGCGCCGCCCGTTCGGCCGGCCCCGGATCCTTGAACAAGGCCTTGGCCATCGCGCGCGCCGTCGCGCCCCCCTGGCCGGCACAGCCGGCCGCGCGCCAGGCACGGATGCGCCCCTGTCTGGTCAAGCCCCCGTCCGCCATGGCACGCCCTCCCCGATGTGAGGCTGCAAGACTGCGCGCATGGCAAAAGGTGGGGACAACTTTCAGTTGATTGCGCCCCTCGCGGAGCAGCGAGAATCCTCCAAGTCATTGTCCGGAATCGCGTTTTCCGCCCCCATCCACAGCAGGTCAGCAGCCCGCGAGCTCTGACTTGTTTCTCTTGTGTCGATATGAACTAGGATTATCGTCCTCTCACGCGGAGGCGACTGACCATGTTCCCATTCGACAAGGGCCGGCCTGCGGACGGCCTGCCGGGCGCTCGGACGATTGCTGTTGCGGTTCTGCTGGCGGCCTGGGCCAGCCAGATCGAGCCGGATGCGATCACCGGACCGCGGCGCGGCGAGGCCGTCATCGCCGATGCCCGGCATCTGGCGATCTATCTCGCCCATGTGACGCTCGGCCACGACCTGACCCGGCTGGCAGCCGCCTTCAGGCGCGACCGGGCCTCGCTGCGCCATGCCCTGCGCCGGATCGAGGACCGGCGCGACGATCCGGCCTTCGACCGGTTTGTCGGTTCGCTCGAGGCCATCCTGCTGCCGCTGCGCAGCGGGGCGGACAGCGCCGCGGGAGCCCTGTCGTGACGGCCGGCGGGGGCGCGATCCCGCCCGCCGAAGACGACAGCTTCCGGCGGGCCCACCAGCAGCGAATCCGGATCGTCGACGAGACGGGCCAAGCGGTCGAGATCGACCTCGCGGAAAGCCCGCTGCGCTGGCTGGCGACCCGTCGGGACAGCGCCGGTCGCCCCTTCCTCGAGCCCCACGAGGTCGAGGCCGGGGAGCGGTTTCACCGCGATTTCACGCTGGCCGGCCTGTCGCCGAAGCTTGGGGCGGGCTGGGTCACACCGGTCTGCGGCGGACGCGGACCGGCTGCCGTGGACTATTCGGACGTGGTCATGGCGGCCCGCCAGCGACTGCACCGGGCGCTCGACCGGGTCGGGCCGGAACTGGGATCCGTTCTCATGGATGTCTGCGGCTTCCTGAAGGGGCTGGCCACGGTCGAGCAGGAGCGCGGCTGGCCGCTGCGCGCCGGCAAGTTGGTGCTCAAGCTGGCGCTGGCAAGCCTCGCACGCGCCTATGGCCTGTCTGGATCGGCGCGGGGCCCCGACCGGTCCCCAGGCCTGCGCAGCTGGGCCGACGGCGGCGGCACCGGCAGGAATCAGCCCGAGACCGGGGCTGTGGGCCGGGGTGCGGGCGCCGTCAGGCGGCGAGCGCGTCGAGAATGCGCACCCAGCTCCTGATGCCCTTGTGGAAGCTCTTCAGGTCGTATTTCTCGTTGGGCGAATGAACGCGGTCGTCCTCCAGCCCGAAGCCGACCAGCAGGGAATCGAGACCGAGATCGTCCTTGAAGGCGCCGACAATCGGGATGGAGCCGCCGGAGCCGATGGTTACCGCCTTGCGCCCCCATTCGTCGGTCAGGGCGGCCCGCGCCCTGGCCAGCACGGGCATGTCCCAGGGCAGCGCGATGGCCGCGCTGCCACGCGATCCGTAGAACTCCACCCGGCAATCGTCGGGAAGCTGCGCGCGGACATGGGCGCGGAAGGCATCGCGCACCTTCCCCGGATCCTGCCGTCCGACGAGGCGGAAGGTGATCTTGGCCTGAGCCTCGGCGGGAATGACGGTCTTGCCGCCCTCGCCGGTATAGCCGCCCCACATGCCGTTGACGTCGCAGGTCGGACGCGAGGAGATCATCTCGATCAGCAGGCGGCCCTTCTCGCCGATCGGGGTCTTGAGGCCGATGGGGCCAAGGAAGTCCTCCACCGTCAGGTTGAGGCCCTTCCAGTCCGCGAGGATGTCGGCCGGAAGCTCGTCCACGCCCTCGTAGAAGCCGGGGATGGCGATCCGGCCGTCCGGGCCATGAAGCGAGGCGACAATGCGGGAGAGCACGTGGATCGGGTTGGCGGCCGCCCCGCCATACACGCCCGAATGCAGGTCGCGGTTGGCCGCCATCACCTTGAATTCCTCGGAGACGAGGCCTCGCAGCGAGGTGGTGATGGCCGGGGTGTCCCGGTCCCACATGCCGGTGTCGCAGACGAGCGCCACGTCGGCGGCCAGCTCGGCCCGGTTGGCCCTGACGAAATCGAAGAGGTGCTTCGACCCGCTTTCCTCCTCGCCCTCGATCAGCATGGTGATGCCGATCGGCAGGCGGCCGGTGACCGCCTTCCAGGCCCGGCACGCCTCGACGAAGGTCATGACCTGGCCCTTGTCGTCGCAGGCCCCGCGGGCGACGATGCGCTTCGTCCCGTCCGGTCCGGTGGCAATCCGCGGCTCGAAGGGGGGCGTCTCCCAGAGCTCCAGCGGATCGACCGGCTGCACATCGTAGTGGCCATAGAACAGGGCGTGCGGCCCGGTGCCGCCGGCGCTTTTCGCCACCACGGCGGGATGACCGCCGGTGGCGCGGGCAGCGGCGTCGAAGCCCATGCTCCTCAGATCCTCCACCAGCCAGTCGGCGGCGGCGGCACAGTCGCTGGCATAGGCGCTGTCGGTGGAGATCGAGGCGATCCGCAGGAGGGCGAACAGCCGCTCCAGGCTCTGGTCGAGCGACTGATCGACATGGGCGAGAACCTGGTCGAGGGGGCGTGAGGTCATGACAGGGCTTCCGACTTGATGGCGGCGGACGCTAGCAGGCCGCCCCGCGCGAGCAAGCCCCGGCGCGCGCGGCTGGTCATCGCAACCGGATGCGGAGCGGTTCGCCTGTCAGGCGGTCCGGCCGGCCGCATCGCGCGCGCGCCCGATCCGGCGCGCCCGCTGCAGGAGGGCGCCGAGCCGGCGATAGATCACGCGCGGCGCGGCGTCGGCGGCCATGACCGCGGCAAAGCCGGCGGCCGTCGCGGCATGGGCGGCCGAGCGCGTCAGACCGGACAGCAGCAACAGGCAGGGAATGCCGGCATCGACGGCGGCCGCCGGGGGCCGCACCATGCCGGCCTCCGAATGCCATTCCTGCGGCAGATCAGTGTCGGCCATCACGATCGCGTCCACCTTGCCGTCCTGGATGTGGACCGACAGCTCCGCCGGACTGGTCAGGGCCACGACATTCGACAGGCCGAACTGCTGCAGCGCCCTTGCGGCCTGCTCCGCCTCGGCCCCGTCCAGCCTGAGGAGAACGATCCGCGCGTCCTGCAATTGCTTGGTTCCCGCCATGCCACCATTCCCGATGCCGGGTGCTCCCTGCTGGGTTGTCCGGTTCTCCGATCGCTACCGACCGTTGCGGATCAGCTGCAGGAGCTCGCTCTTGTCAGCGCGGTGGCATAAGCGTGGCGGGTTACGGTGCCTCTACGGATTTCCGTTGAATTGAATGTAATTTTCGCTTTTCCGGCGGCATGTCCATACCGGCTCAGCGCCTGAGGAACCCCCCGAGCACGCCGCGCACGATGGCGCGTCCGACCTGGGTGCCGATGGAACGGGCGATGGAATTGGCGGCGTTCCTGACGATCTGCTCGCCGGTGCTGGCCGGCGGCCGGCCGCGACCGCGCGGGGCGCCCGGGGGCTGGCCGCCGCCGAGGATGCCGCCGAGAATGCCCCCCAGTCCGCCGGAATCGGCCTGCTGGGCCTGCTGCTCGGCCTGCGCCTTCTGCTGCGCCGCCTTCTGGAGGATCTCGTAGGCGGATTCGCGGTCGACGATCTCATCATACTTCCCGCGGACCGGGCTCTTCGCCATGATCTGCCGGCGCTCCTGCGCACTGACCGGACCGATGCGGGCGAAGGGCGGGCAGATCAGCGTGCGCTCGACCATCGAGGGCACGCCATTGCCCTCCAGCATGGAGACCAGCGCCTCGCCCTTGCCGAGCTGGGTGATGGCCTCCTCGGTGTTCAGCTTGGGGTTCTGACGGAACGTGGTCGCAGCGGCCTTCACCGCGCGCTGGTCGCGGGGCGTGAAGGCGCGCAGGGCGTGCTGCACGCGGTTGCCGAGCTGGGCGAGCACGGTTTCCGGCACATCCAGCGGGTTCTGGGTGACGAAATAGACGCCCACCCCCTTGGAGCGGATCAGGCGCACCACCTGCTCGATCTTCTCGAGGAGCGCCTTGGGCGCATCCTTGAACAGGAGATGCGCCTCGTCGAAGAAGAAGACCAGCTTGGGCTTGTCGGGATCGCCCACCTCGGGAAGCTCCTCGAACAGCTCGGACAGGAGCCAGAGCAGGAAGGTCGAATAGAGCTTGGGGCTCGCCATCAGCTTGTCGGCGGCAAGCAGGTTGATGATGCCGCGACCCTCACGGTCGGTGCGCATCAGATCCTTCAGCTCGAGCGCGGGTTCCCCGAAGAAGTTCGAGCCACCCTGGTTCTCGAGCGTCAGCAGCTGGCGCTGGATGGCGCCGATGGACGCCGGCGAGATGTTGCCATAGGCGGCGCGCAGCTGGTTCTGCAGCTCCTTGTTGGTGCCCAGTTCCTGCAGCATGGCGCGCAGGTCCTTCAGGTCCAGCAGGGCGAGCCCATGCTCGTCGGCATAGCGGAACAGGATATTGATGACGCCTTCCTGGGTGTCGTTGAGGTCCATCAGGCGGGCCAGCAGCACCGGGCCCATTTCCGCGACCGTGGCGCGGATCGGGTGCCCCTGCTCGCCGAACAGATCCCAGAACACCACGGGGAACTGGTCGGCATGCCATTCCAGGCCGACGTCCTTGGCCCGCTTCAGGATGAAGTCCTTGTCCTCGCCCATGGCGGCGACACCGGACAGGTCGCCCTTGATGTCGGCGGCGAAGACCGGCACGCCGGCATTCGAGAAGGCCTCGGCCAGAACCTGGAGCGTGACCGTCTTGCCGGTGCCGGTCGCCCCGGTGATCAGCCCGTGCCGGTTGGCGAGCCGCAGGGTGAGGAACTCCTGCTTGGTGCTCTTGCCAATGAGGAGCTTGTCGTCGGCCATGCTGTGCGTCCCGGCGCTGGCAGTGATGGGACTGGTTGTAGCAACGGCCACCGGGCCTCGCCAAGCCGCAATCCGGGCCGCGTCGCCGCACCGCGATCGGGCAACCGGCCCAGCCCCTGGGTGGCGCAAGCCGATGATTTGTTGATCCAGATCAAGGCCTTCAGCAGGGCGCGGATGCAAGTGAAACCACTTGCCGGCGTCTCCCCCGCGCCGTGGCGAACCATCGTCCCTGAGGGAGCGCGTGATGACCCAGACCGCCTATCTGGCCCTCGTTCTCGTCGTTTTCGTCGGCTTCGGCGCCGTCCTGGCCTGGGTGGATTATTCCGGGCGCAAGCTGCGCCCGCCGATCCCCGGACCGGGCGAGTGAGGCATCGATCCCCTCACCCCATCCGGTTCCACAGCTCCGGCACCAGGCGGCCGGCGCGTTCCTCGATGGCTGCCGCGGCATCGAGGCAGATGTCCTCGCGGTAGCGCGAGGCGATGATCTGGACGCCGACCGGCGCCCCCTTCGCCAGCCCCACTGGCACCACGGCGGCAGGCAGGCCGAGAACATTGATCGCCGACATGAAGCGCACGTCGTTCCAGAACAGTTCGGCGATGCGCTGCGACCCCTTCAGATCGGCATTGGTCTCCGGCACCGGATTGACCGAGATCGGCGTCAGCACGACGGGATAGGTTTCCAGGAAGGCCAGCCAGTTGCGGATGAAGCGCGAGCGCAGGGCGATCGCCTTCATGTAGCCCTCGTAGTCCAGCATGGTGGCGAGCTTCAGGAAGCCGTCCAGGGTGCCCTGGAAGGCCGGGCTGGCGACCTGGCGCATCTGCTGTTCCTGGAGCACGTGCAGCTCGGTCATGATCAGGTCGCACCACAGGTGCCAGGTGCCATCGAGATCCGGCACCGCCACCTCCTTCACCTCATAGCCGGCATTGGCGAGGTGATCGGCGGCCGAGCGCACCCGCGCGATCACGTCGCGGTCGGTCTTCATGTCGGCGGGGATCTTCGCCAGCGCCACCTTGACCGGCCCCTTCGGCTTCGGCCCCTTCAGCGGCGCCGGCACCCACCAGGGATCGCGCGGATCACGTTGCGCCATGACCTCGAGCCCCAGCCGGACATCGGCGACGGAGCGGGCGATCGGTCCCTGCGAGGACATGAACTGGGCCATGAGCGGGCGCTCGGCCGGCGCGCTCGGATTGAAGGCGGGGATGCGCCCCTGCGTCGGCTTGATGGTGGCGACCCCGTTGCAGAAGGCCGGCCAGCGCAGCGAGCCGCCGATGTCGTTGCCGTGGGCGATGCAGCCGATGCCGGCGGCGATCGCCGCGCCCGCCCCGCCCGACGAGCCGCCACAGGTGATGTCCGGGTTCCACGGATTGAGGGTCAGTCCGTGCAGCGGGTTGTCGGTGAAGGCGCGCAGCGAGAACTCCGGCGTGTTGGTGAGACCGAGAATCACCGCGCCCGCCTTCTTCAGATTGGCGGTGACCGGCGAATCGTCGGGGGCGATCATGTCCCGGAAGGCCACGACGCCGTTGGAATTGGCCTGGCCCTTGACGTCGACATTGATCTTGATCGTCACCGGCACCCCGTGCAGCGGACCCAGCGCATCGCCCCTCGCGCGGGCCTTGTCGGCGGCGCGCGCGGCCTTCAGCGCATCCTTCGTCAGGTCGACCACGACGGCATTCAGCTTCGGATTGACCGCCTTCATCCGGTCGATATGGGCATTGGTGACCTCCTCCGACGAGATCCTGCCCCTGCGGATGGCGGATGCGGTCTGCGCGGCGCCCCACTGCCAGATCGGTGCCTTGGCCATGCCTGTTCTCCCCTCGTGCTGCGGCGGGGCATGGTGACGGCAGGACCGATGGGGGAAAAGGCGTGAAACTGCGCAGCTCGCATCCGCCGAACGGGCGGCTCGGGGGCTATTTCAGCCAGGCGGCGAGGCGCCTGACCGCCTCCTCCATGTCCGGCGTCGATCCGGCGAAGGAGAAGCGGATGGCGTGCAGCCCGCCATAGGGATCGAAATCCGGGCCAGGGGTTGCGGCAATGCCGGTCTCGGCCAGCATGCGGCGGGCGAAATCGAGGCTGTCATTGGTATATTTCGCCACGTCCGCATAGATGTAGAAGGCCCCGTCCACCGGCATGAGCCGGTCGAGACCGGCCTTCGGCAGGCCCTCCAGCAGCACGCGGCGGTTCGCCGCATAGCCGGCCTTGATCGCCTCCAGCTCGGCCGTGGCGTCGAAGGCGGCGAGGGCTGCCACCTGGGAGAGCTGCGGCGCCGAGATGAACAGGTTCTGCGCGAGGCATTCGACCGAGCGGGCAAGGCTCTCCGGCACCACCATCCAGCCGATGCGCCAGCCGGTCATGCAGTAGTACTTCGAGAACGAGTTGATGACGGTGACATCATGGCTCGTCTCGAGCGCCGTGTGGCAGGGCATCTCGTAGGACAGGCCGTGATATATCTCGTCGGAGATGAAGCGGATGCCGAGGTCGCGCGCGGCGCCGATCAGCGCCTTCAGCGCCTCGGGCGTCATCATGGTGCCGGTCGGGTTGGCGGGGCTGGCGATGAGGACGCCGTCGAGCCTCCTGCGGGCATGTTCGGCGGCCAGCATGTCCGGCGTCACGGCGTAGCGGGTCGCCGCCGTCGTCTCGATGAACACGACCTCGCAGCCGAGCGCCTCCAGGATGTTCCTGTAGGCCGGATAGCCGGGGCTGGCGATGGCCACGCGCGCGCCGGCCTCGAACAGGGCAAGGAACGACAGGATGAAGGCGGAGGAGGAGCCCATGGTGACGGCGATGCGGCCGATGGGCACCTCCACGCCATGGGCCTCGGCATAGTGGCGCGCGATGCGCTGGCGCAGCTCCGGGATGCCGAGGGCCAGCGTGTAGCCGATCTGGCCGTCCATCAGTGCCTTCGCCGCCGCCTGGCGGATGGTCGCCGGGGTCGGGGCGGCCGGCTGGCCGACCTCCATGTGGATGACACTGCGCCCCTCGGCCTCGGCCTTGGCGGCGGCGGTCATCACGTCCATGACGAGGAAGGGCGCCACGGAGCCGCGGCGGGTGGGGGTGAGCAGCTGGCGGGCGATGCCCTCGCGCGACATGGCGGCGATCCCGGTCGGTGGACGGAGGCGGCGCGTCATGGTTTCGCCCCGTTGGGCGGCCAAGAGGGCCACACAAGCGCCTAACACAGAGCGTGGCGAGGGTCACCCGTCTCGCCCGATCGTGAAGGTGTCTGCGTTGACCGCCGATTGAGCCCCTCCTAGGGTGCCGACGAGATGAGCCCTGTCCGACTGCCTGTCCGCATCGCTGCCGCCGCCATGGCCGGGCTCTTGGCCACGACCGGCGTTGCCGGTGCGCAGGAACGCGGCCTGCCGATCATCCGCGACACCGAGCTGGAAAACCTGCTGCGCGACTATGCCCGACCGCTGTTCCGCGCGGCGGGGGTCGGCGGCAGCCAGACCAATGTCATCATCGTCAACGACCGCGCCTTCAATGCCTTCGTCGCCAATGGCCGGCGCATGTTCATCAATGCCGGGGCCATCCTGGATTCGCGAACGCCCAACGAACTGATCGGCGTCATGGCCCACGAGACCGGCCATATTGCCGGCGGGCATCTGGCGCGCCTGCGCGAGGCGGTCGAGCGCGCCCAGATCATCGCGGCGATCGGCATGGTGCTGGGCGCCGGGGCCATCGCGGCCGGGGCAGCGGGCGGACGCAGCACCAGCGGGATCGCCGAAGCCGCGCCGGGCGCCATCATGGCCGGGCCGCACATCGCCATGCGCTCGCTGCTGTCCTATCAGCGCGGCGAGGAGGCGGCCGCCGACCGCGCCGCCATCACCTATCTCAACGCCACCGGCCAGTCGGCCCGCGGCATGGTGGAGACGTTCCGCCGCCTGCAGAACCAGTCGCTGTTCGAGGCACGGCGGGCCGACCCCTATGCGATCAGCCATCCCATTCCGGCCGACCGCATCGCCATCATCGAGCCGCTGGCCAAGGCGAGCCCGCATTTCGGCAAGGCCGACCCCCCCGCGCTCGTGGCCCGCCACGAGCTGGCCCGCGCCAAGCTGGCCGGATTCCTGGAGCGGCAGGACGCGATCACCCGGCGCTATCCCCCCTCCGACACCTCGCTGCCGGCCCGCTATGCCCGCACCATCCAGATGTTCCGCTTCGGCGACCGCAACCGGGCGGCGGCCCTGGCCGACGATCTCATCCGCGCGCAGCCGAACAACCCCTATTTCCACGAGATCAAGGGGCAGATCCTCCTGGAGTCGGGCCAGCCGCGGGCGGCCATCGCCCCGCTGCGCCGGGCCGTCTCGCTGGCGCCCAATGCCGGGCTGATTCGCATCATGCTCGGCCATGCCCTGGTAGCGGCCGGCAATCCCGCCGACCTCGATGCCGCCATCCGCGAGCTGCGCCTCGCGCTCCAGCATGAACCCGAGGCAGCCGATGGCTACCGGCATCTGGCCGTCGCCTACGGGCGCAAGAACGATCGCGGCCAGGCCGATCTGGCGGCCGCCCATGCAGCCCTGCATTCCGGGGATCTGAACACGGCGCGCGGCCTTGCCCGCCGCGCCCAGGGCTCGCTGCCGGCCGGCTCGCCCGGCTGGGTGCAGGCCGAGGATATCGTCAATCAGCGCCCGCCGCGGCGCAACTGAGGACCACCCCCATGCTCGACCGCCTTGCCGCTCTCGTCCGGACCGGGCTCCTGGCCGGTGCGATCGCGCTCGTTGCGCCGGCCGCGGCCGTGCTCGCCCAGGCTTCCGCGGCCCAGCCGACGCCCGAGGAGCGGGCGCGGATCGAGACGATCGTGCGCGACTATCTCCTGCGCAATCCGGAGGTGCTGCAGGAGGCGCTGGTGGAGCTGGAGCGCCGGCAAGCCCAGGCCGAGGAGCGTGCCCGCGCCGAGGCCTTCCAGGCCAACCGCGCGGCCCTCTACCGCTCGCCGAATGCGGTGGTGCTCGGCAATCCCCAGGGCGACGTCACGGTGGTTGAGTTCTTCGACTACAATTGCGGCTTCTGCAAACGCGCCCTGCCCGACACGGTCGAGCTGCTGCGCTCCGATCCGCGCCTGCGCCTGGTGCTCAAGGATTTTCCCGTGCTCGGGCCCGGCTCGGTGGAGGCCGCCCAGGTTGCCATCGCCTTCAGGATGCAGGCCGAGGGCGCGAAATATTTCGAGTTCCACCAGAAGCTGCTCGGTGGCCGCGGCCAGGCCAACCGCGCCCGGGCGCTCGAGGTGGCGCGCGAGGTCGGCGCGGACATGGCGCGCCTCGAGCGCGACATGGCCTCGCCGAAGGTTGCCGAAACGCTGGCGGAGAACGCCCGCCTTGCCGAACTGCTGCGCATCAACGGCACGCCGAGCTACGTGGTCGGCGACGATGTGGTGGTGGGGGCGGTCGGGCTTGCGCGCCTGCGCGAGAACATCGTCCGGGCGCGGGCGACCTGCGGGCGCCAGGTCGGGGTGTGCTGAGGCCGCCCTACTCCCTCACCTCGTAGCGGTAGGCCTTCGACACGATCCGCCAGCCGTCGGCGAGCTTCAGCAGCACCAGGTAGTCGGTGAAGAAGCGCGGTGGCAGCGCGCATTGCACCTTGACGAAGACGGTGGAGGCGTCCGAGCGGTCGACCATTACCACGAAATCATGCCGCTTCTGGCCCTGCGCCCGCGCCGAGGGCCGCTTGCGCACGCGCTCCAGCCAGTCGTCGCGGGTCAGGATGTTGAGCTCGCCCTTCTCCTGCCAGCGCAGGTCGGCGGTCGGATGGAAGGCCGCCGCCAGCTTGTCGGCATCGCCCTCGTAGAGCCCGTCGAGATAGAGATTGACCACCGCTTCCACGGTGGAGCGGTCGAAGGTGGAGGGCCGTTCGGCCTCCCAGACGGCGGCATGGGACATGGCGGTCCTCCCTCGCGGATGAACGGGACCGTCAGCAAACCACAAAGTTGGCGGCGGCGGAACCGACGCGCTTGCCGCCCCCGGTGCGCCCGGCCATAGTGCGGCGCCGGTCCACGGGGGCCGGCGCCTGCCTTCGGAGACCGACATGATCGAGGACCTCATCAACCGCGTCGCGGCCGCTGCCGGCATCGACCAGACCCTGGCCGGCAAGGCCGTGGGCATGATCCTCGGCTTCCTGCAGAAGGAGGGTCCGCAGGAGCAGGTGCAGCAGATGCTGGCTGCCCTGCCCGGCGCCCAGCAGCTGATCGACCAGGCCTCCGGTGGCGAGGGCGGCGGCCTGATGGGCATGATGGGCGGCCTGATGGGCGGCGGCATCATGGGCCTCGGCGCCAACCTCATGGGGGCGGGCCTCGACATGGGCCAGATTTCCACGGTCGGCCGCGAGCTCATGGCCTTCGGCCGCGAACATGCCGGCGAGGACGTGATGGGGCAGATCGTCGCCGGCACGCCGGGACTCTCGCAGTTCGTCTGACCGGTCCGCCGCGCCCGGCCACCGGCCGCGCCCCATCGCAGGCACGGCCGGGGATGGCGCGGCCTCAGGCCAGCCCGGCGGGCGCAGCCGTCGCAGTCTGCGGCAGGGGCGCAGCAAGGTCAGGGGCGAGCGGAATGGCGGTCGGATCGACATCGGGCACGCCTGCAGCCCCCCGGCCCTTCATCCAGGGCGCCCGGCCGCTTTCCCACAGGTCGCCCAGCAGCTTGAGCGCCCTGAGCGTATCGGCCGCGAGCCAGAATCCCTCGTGGCGATAGCCACCGAGGCGGCGCTCTCGGACGAGCGCCTCGTAGAGCCCGCCGAGCGTTGCGCCGTCACCCGACAGGGCCGGATGGTCGAGGACATCCGGCTCGAACACGGCGAAGCCGCCATTGATCCAGCCCTCGCCGATCTGCGGCTTCTCGACAAAGCCGGCGACCCTCTCGCCGTCGAAGCGGATGCCGCCGAAGCGGGCTGGCGGGCGGACCGCGGTCACGGTCACCAGATGGCCGCGGCGGCGATGTTGCGCGATCACCGCCTCGATGTCCACGTCCGACAGGCTGTCGCCATAGGCAACGATGAAGGGGGCGCCGGCAAGATGCTGGCGCAGCCGTCGCACCCGCCCGCCGGTCTCGGTCAGCGCGCCGGTATCCACCACCGTTGCCCGCCAATGGAAGCCGCGATGGCCGGACCGGGCGATGCGCCGCTGGCCGGCATCGATGTCGATGTCCCCCGCCGTGTCCACCTCGTCGAGCAGGAAGCGCTTGATGCGGTCGCCCTGCTGGCCGGTGGCGATCAGGAACTCGTCGAAGCCCCGGGCACAGAACGAGGCCATGATGTGCCAGAGGATCGGCCGGCCGCCGATGTCGAGCAGGGGCTTGGGCGCCAGTGACCCGTCGGCGATCATGCGGGTGCCGCCCCCGCCTGCCAGGATGACCACCTTCATGAGCGCTCCGCCGCGTTCCGGTTTCCGTTTGCGCGTTACAGGCAGTTACGGAGATCATGGTTAAGAGAGCGTGAACCGGCCGTCCCGATCGGCGCGTGTCCACCCAAAGGACGCCTTCCGATGGGCGCAACTTCGTGGCATCGAAGCTGCATGACCCGAACCCAGACAGACGCCGGCGCGCCGCTCGCGCTCGCCTCCGAGTTTCCACCCGCCACCGAGGCCGACTGGCGCGCGGCGGTGGATGCCGTGCTGAAGGGCAAGCC
Organism: Phreatobacter sp.; assembly: GCA_046295035.1. Taxonomy (GTDB): domain Bacteria; phylum Pseudomonadota; class Alphaproteobacteria; order Rhizobiales; family Phreatobacteraceae; genus Phreatobacter. The sequence goes on along the minus strand of JBKBOA010000004.1, from coordinate 103,491 downwards.
GTTCGACAAGGTGCTGGTCAGTCGCACCTCGGATGGCATCGCGATCCAGCCGCTCTATCCGCGCAAGGCGGGCGCGGCGCCGATCGCCGGCCGCGTACCGGGATCCCCTTGGACGATCATGCAGCGGGTGGACCATCCCGATCCGGCCGTAGCCAATGCCCTGGCGCTGGAGGATCTGGGCGGGGGGGCGTCGGGCCTCGTCATCGTCACGCGCGGGGCGATCGGCGACCGGCGCGGCGATGGGCTGGTGATCGACGACCTCGCCGATCTCGACCGGCTGCTGGACGGGGTGATGCTCGATCTGATCCCGCTGAGGATCGACGCGGGCACCGGCGCGGGCCATGTCGCGGCGATGATCGCGGCCAGGGTCGCGCGGGACGGACAGGATCCGGCCGCACTGACCATCGCCTTCGGCATCGATCCGATCGGCGCCTTCGCCCGCCGGGGCACGCTGGAGAGCTGGGACGGAGCGGCCGCCAAGGCCGCCGATGCGGTGCTCGGCCTGAGAGCCCGCGGTTTCGGCGGCACCCAGCTCGCCGCCGACGGCCGCATCATCCACGATGCCGGCGGCTCGGAGGCCCAGGAGCTGGCCTTCGCGCTGGGCACGGCGGTCCAGTATCTGCGCATGCTGGAGGCTGCCGGCCTGCCGCTCGATGCAGCGGCGCGGACCGTTTCGGTGGTGCTCGCGGCCGATGCCGACCAGTTCCTCTCCACCGCCAAGATGCGTGCCATGCGCCGGCTCTGGGCACGGGTCGAACAGGCCTCGGGCCTCGCCCTCTCCCATCTCGACCTGCATGCCGAGACCGCCTGGCGCATGCTGACCCGGGTAGATCCGGCAGTGAACTGGCTGCGCACCACCACGGCGGTCTTCGCCGCCGGCATCGGGGGCGCCGACCATGTGGTGGTCGAGCCCTGGACGGCGGCCATCGGCCTGCCCGATGGCTTCGCGCGCCGGATCGCCCGCAACACCCAGCTGATCCTGATCGAGGAATCGAACCTGCACCGGGTCGCCGATCCGGCGGCCGGCGCCGGTGGCATGGAGGCGCTGACCGATGCGCTCTGCCGTCATGCCTGGAGCCTGTTCCAGGCCTGGGAAGAGGCCGGCGGCATCGTGGCGGCCCTGTCGGCGGGCCTGGTCCAGGCCGCGGTGGCGACGGTGCGCGCCGAACGGGCCCACGCCATTGCCAGGCGGCGCGAACCGCTGACCGGCGCCTCGGAGTTCCCGAACGTCCACGAGAGCGTGCCGGAGGTGCTCCATCCGCCGCGGCGCGAGCCACGGGGCGGGACCATGCCGGTGGACCTTCCGGCGGCCGGTCGCGGTGAACGCTTCGAGGCGCAGGTGGCGGCCTTTGCGGGCGGCGCGGTTCGGGCCGCCCTGTCGCGACCCAAGACCGACACCGTGTTCGTGGAACCGCTCGCGCCCCTGCGCCTTGCCGAGCCCTTCGAGGCCATGCGGGCCGACCTCGATGCGCTGACGGCCACCCGCGGCACGCGCCCGCAGGTGTTCCTCGCCGTGCTCGGACCGGTTGCGGCGTTCACGGCGCGGGCGACCTTCGCCAAGAACCTGTTCGAGGCCGGCGGCTTTGCTGCGCCGATCCCGGAGCCCTTCGCCGACCGTGCCGCGCTGGCCGCCGCCTTCCGGGCGAGCGGAGCGCTGATCGCCTGCCTGTGCTCGTCCGACGAGCTCTATGCGAGCGAAGCGCCTGCCGCCGCCGAGGCGCTGAAGGCGGCAGGCGCGCGACAGGTCTGGCTCGCCGGTCGTCCCGGCGAGCTCGAGGAGGCCCTGAAGGCAGCGGGGGTCGACGGCTTCGTCTTTGCCGGCTGCGATGTCCTCGAGGTTCTGGCGGCCACCCGTCAGGCTGCCTGACACCGCGAGACGGTGCTGCGCCCCTGCGCCTCAGCAGCAGCTTTGACAACCAATCGCAATTTTGCGATAGATCCAGCGGGTGAGCGGGTCGGTCGAAACGCTGAACGCGGCCGTCAATGCTGAGCCGGAGTCTCTGCCGCTCGCCATGCGGGCGAAGGTCGCAAGCGCCGCGCTCCTGATCATGGAGCAGGGCTTGGAAGGCTCCGCGAGCCTTGTGTGGAGCCTATCGAGGGTCAGCTCCGGGAACAGCGGTTGAGCGGTCGCGACGGCATTTCGTGCGCGCCTGGTGTGACGGCCGCTGGCCGGTGCGGCGTGATCGTCCGGGCCCTCGTCAAGAAGAGGGGGGAGAAGGCCACGCCACGAGATCGAATTGGCGCTGGCGCGCGCGAAGGAGGGGCGATGACCAAGGTTCAGGACCTGCATATCCCGTGGGTGGCGGAAGAACCGTCCTGCAGGGCCGAATACGAGGCTCTCGCCGACGCGTTCGCGCTCGTCGAGGAGCTGATCAGGGCCCGGGCCCGTTCAGGGCTGACACAGGAGGAGATCGCCCGCCGCATGGGCACCACCCAGTCGGTGATCGCGCGGCTGGAAAGCGGCAAGTCCATGCCATCCACCCGGACGCTGAAGAAATATGCCGAAGCAACCGGCACACGCCTCGTCATCCGCTTCGAGCCGGTGGCCTGACGGGCATAAGCCCTTTCGCCGGCTTGCATCCGGCACGAAACTGGCGTCCCTGACGCCGATGACCGATCACGGGAGAGAGCCATGACCGCCGCAGGCGCACCGCGCATCCCCGATTTCACCGGCGTTGCCTTCGCCGAAGCCGGCGCCACCGCATCCGGCGGCGAGCCCTGGCTGACGCCGGAAGAGATCACCGTGCGCCCGGTGCACAGCGAGGCGGATCTGGCCGGCATCGACTTCCTGGAGACCTGGCCGGGGATCAAGCCCTTCCTGCGCGGCCCCTATCCGACCATGTATGTCAACCAGCCCTGGACCATCCGGCAATATGCCGGCTTCTCCACGGCTGAGGATTCCAACGCCTTCTACCGGCGCAATCTCGCCGCCGGCCAGAAGGGCCTGTCGGTGGCCTTCGACCTTGCCACCCACCGTGGCTATGACTCGGACCATCCGCGGGTCGCCGGCGATGTCGGCATGGCGGGCGTGGCCATCGATTCCATCTACGACATGCGCACGCTGTTCTCCGGCATCCCGCTGGACCAGATGAGCGTGTCCATGACCATGAACGGCGCGGTGCTGCCCATCCTCGCGCTCTACATCGTGGCCGCCGAGGAACAGGGGGTGCCGCAGGCCAAGCTGTCCGGGACCATCCAGAACGACATCCTCAAGGAGTTCATGGTCCGCAACACCTACATCTATCCGCCCGCCCCCTCGATGCGGATCATCTCGGACATCTTCGCCCACACGGCGAAGGAGATGCCCAGGTTCAATTCCATTTCCATCTCCGGCTACCACATGCAGGAGGCCGGGGCGACGCAGGATCTGGAGCTCGCCTACACCCTGGCCGATGGCGTCGAGTACATCCGCGCCGGCATGGCCGCCGGCATGACGGTGGACCAGTTCGCGCCGCGCCTGTCGTTCTTCTGGGCGATCGGCATGAACTTCTTCATGGAGGTGGCGAAGTTGCGGGCGGCGCGCCTGCTCTGGGCCAAGCTGGTCAAGCAGTTCAATCCGGCCAGCGACAAGAGCCTGCCGCTGCGCACGCACAGCCAGACCTCCGGCTGGTCGCTGACCGCACAGGACGTGTTCAACAATGTCATCCGCACCCAGATCGAGGCCATGGCGGCGACCCAGGGCCACACCCAGTCGCTGCACACCAACGCGCTCGACGAGGCTCTCGCCCTGCCGACCGACTTCTCGGCCCGCATCGCCCGCAACACCCAGCTGTTCCTGCAGCAGGAAAGCGGGACGACGCGGATCATCGATCCCTGGGGCGGCTCGCTCTATGTCGAGCGTCTGACTGCCGACCTCGCCGCCAGGGCCTGGCAGCATATCCAGGAGGTCGAGGCGCTCGGGGGCATGGCGAAGGCCATCGATGCCGGCATTCCGAAACTGAGGATCGAGGAGGCTGCGGCGAAGACGCAGGCGCGCATCGATTTCGGCGTCCAGTCCGTCATCGGGGTCAACAAGTTCCGGCCCACCGGCGAGAAGCCGATCGATGTCCTGAAGGTTGACAACACGGCCGTGCGCGAGGCGCAGATCGAGAAGCTGAGGCGGCTGCGCGCCGAGCGCAACCCGGCCGAGGTCCAGGCGGCGCTCGATGCGCTGACCGCCGGGGCGGCCGGCAACGGCAATCTGCTGGCGCTGGCCATCAACGCGGCCCGCGCCAAGGCGACGGTCGGCGAGATGTCGGATGCCTTGGAGAAGGTGTTCGGCCGCCACAGGGCCGAGATCAAGGCCATTTCCGGCGTTTACAAGCGCGAGGTCGGCGCCATGAACGAGAATGTCGCCCGGGTGCAGCACATGGTCGAGGCCTTTGCCGAGAACGAGGGCCGGCGGCCGCGCATCCTCGTCGCCAAGGTCGGCCAGGACGGCCATGACCGCGGCCAGAAGGTCATTGCATCCGCCTTCGCCGATCTCGGCTTCGACGTCGATATCGGACCGCTCTTCGCCACCCCTGCGGAAGCCGCCCGCCAGGCGATCGAGAACGACGTGCATTGCGTCGGCGTCTCGTCGCTGGCGGCAGGCCACCTGACGCTGGTGCCGGAACTGAAGGCGGAACTGGCCAGGCAGGGCCGCGAGGACATCATGATCGTGGTCGGCGGCGTCATCCCGCCGCAGGACTTCGATGCCCTCTACGCGGCGGGTGCCTCCGCCATCTTTCCGCCCGGCACGCCGATCGCGGAGGCGGCCATCGACCTGATGGACAAGCTCAACGCGCGCCTCGGCTACGTGCAGGCGGCGGAGTAGCCCCGGTCCGGCGGACGCCTCAGGGCAGCCGCCGGTGAACCACCGCAATCGAATCGGCATGGATGCGCTGCCAGCCCGGCAGGCGGTCGAGCAGGACGATGGCGGGCGTGCCCGCCGGCAGCAGCGTCCAGCCGATGCGGTGCTGCTCGAGCAGGGCGATGAAGTCCTCGGCATCGGCGAGGTCGATGGCCCGCATGAAGCGGGCGACGAAGGGACCGCCAAAGAGCTCCGTGCGGCCGTCGACGAAGGTCGGCACACCCTCGGTGATCAGCCAGCCGCCGAAGCCGTAGCCATTGAGCACGTGGCCGGAGACGCCGGCCGCGCGGGCGGCGGCCAGCGCAGCGCGCGGCATGTTGGCCTCGTTCGGCCGGGCCGATCCGGCCAGGGCGGTGGCCAGCGTCGCCATGACGACGAGCGACAGCGCCCCGGCGAGGGCCGGTAGCGCCGGGCCACTGGCGGCCGCAGGCTCGCCGGGCCTGCGGGCGGCAAGGGCCGGGGCGAGCAGCAGCGCCCCGACGAGGCCGAGAACGCTCTGGTGGCGGATATGGGCGAGCGCCATGTGGATCAGCACGACCAGCAGGGCGAGGCGGATCAGCGGCATCCGGAAACCGGTGGCCAGGGCGAGCCCGAGGCCGCCGAGGAGAACGATCTCCAGCCCCGACAGGCGCGAGAAGTCGTGCGCGCGCCACTCCACGATGATGCCTTGCGCCTCGCCGAGGCCGAGCACCCGGAAGGCGGCCAGAATGGATTGCGGCCCATAGGGATGGACGCAGGCAGCGGCCAGCGCGAGCGCACCGAACAGGGCCCAGCCGAGCAGCAGGCGCAGCCGTTGCGCGGCGTCGGCGCGCACCAGCGCCTCGAGGACGGCAGGAGCCCCGAGGGCAAGGCCGAGCATGAAGCTGCCGTGCAGATTGGCCCACAGCGCCATGACCGGCAGCAGCCAGAACGAGGGCACCCGGCCCGCCTCGGCCGCCCGGAACAGGCCGGCCGCCCAGATCACCACCAGCGGCATGGCGAGCAGGTGCGGCCGCGCCAGCAGGTGGCCGAGCGAGAGCACCAGTGCCGCCCCGGCGAGCATGAGCGTCACGCGCCAGTCGAGCCGGCGCGACAGCTCGGCGGTCAGCAGGGCGAAGGCAAGGCCCGCGGCGGCCGCGGCCAGCGCGGCAAGACCGGTCCAGCCGCCGGCCCGGAAGGCAGCCGCCATCAGAACCTGCGAGAGCCATTCCTTGGCGATCCAGGGCTGGCCGGCCATGGTGTGGGAAAAGGCGTCGCTGACCGGAAAGCCCCCGTTCGCCAGGATGTGCTCGCCGATGAACAGGTGCCAGTGGCTGTCGGCGTCGTTGAGCAGCTGCGGCGCGAGCAGCATGCACAGGGCATAGACGCCCGCGCCCATGGCGGCGGCAAGCCGCAGGTCGGCCGTGCGGGCCTCGGGCGCCGGTCCGGCGGGATCAGGTGCGGTCATGGGTCACTCGTGCCAGCCCGCCGGCAGATTCGCATCCGGGAAGACCCGCGCCAGCCCCCTTGCGGATGGGCTGCGACAGCGGCTCATGCCTCCCCTGCGGCAGGCCCATGCGGCATTCGAAACGGTTGAAACAACCTGCGATCCGGTGCAGCCTGACCTGCAAGCGCAAGTCCGGAACAACCGGCCGCAATCCGATCACGGGAGGATCCGCATGACCCATCTGACACGACGCCATCTGCTTGCCTCGGCCGCCGGCGCCGGCCTGGTTGCGCCGCTCGCCGCCCCCGCCATCGCCCAGGCCTTTCCCTCGCGTCCCATCCAGCTGATCGTGCCCTGGGGCGCAGGCGGCGGCACCGACGCCACCGCCCGCATCGTCGGGGCGCTGATGGAGAAGGAGTTCGGCCAGCCGGTGAACGTCATCAACCGCACCGGCGGCTCCGGTGTGGTCGGCCATTCCGCCATCGCGACCGCCGCGCCCGACGGCTACACGATCGGCATGATCACGGTCGAGATCAGCATGATGCACTGGCAGGGCCTGACCCAGCTGACCCCCGAGAGCTACACGCCCATCGCCCTGATGAACGAGGACCCCCCCGGCGTGCAGGTCGCGGCCAACAGCCCCTATGCCGACCTCAAGGCGCTGGCCGACGCGATCCGCGCCAATCCGGGCAAGCTGAAGGCCTCCGGCACCGGCCAGGGCGGCATCTGGCATCTGGCCCTGGTCGGCTGGCTCGGCGCCATGGGCCTGCCGGCAAGCGCGGTGCCGTGGGTGCCGTCCAACGGGGCGGCTCCGGCCATGCAGGATCTGGCCGCCGGCGGCGTCGATATCGTCACCTGCTCGGTGCCCGAGGCCAAGGCCATGCTCGATGCCGGCCGGGCCAGGTCGCTGGCCATCATGGCCTCGGAGCGCAATCCGCAATTCGCCAATGTGCCGACGCTCAAGGAGGCGATCGGGGTCGACTACACGGTTGGAGCCTGGCGCGGCATCGCCGCTCCCAAGGGCCTGCCCGGCCCGATCGCCGCCCGGTACACGGAGGTCTGCAAGAAGATCAACGAATCCAAGGAATTCCGCGACTTCATGTCGGCGCGCGGCTTCGGCATCCGCTGGGCGGACGGCGCCGGCTTCGCGCAGTTCATGGCCGCCGGCAATGCCGCGATGGGCGTTGCCATGAAGGCGGCGGGCCTCGCCCGCGCCTCCTGATTCCCGACGGTCCGGGGGCGGTTGAGGCCGCCCCCGGCCGCTCCCCCGAAAGGGCCGGCCTCGTGCGCGTCAACGATCTCGTCTCCGGCGCGGTGATGATCGCCGCTGCCCTGTTCGTCATTGCCATGACGACGACCTTTCCCGACTTTCCGGGCCAGAACTACGGGCCGGCCGTGTTCCCGCGCCTGCTCGCAGCGCTCATGATCCTGTGCGGGCTCGTGCTCGTGCTGCGCGGCTATCGCGACTGGCGGGCCGGCCATCCGCTGTTCGTCCGGCCGGATTGGGCGCGCTCGGCCTCCGGCACCGTCTCGGTCCTCCTCATCCTCGGCGCCGCCCTCGCCTATATCCTGCTGGTCGACCGGGTCGGCTTCGTGCCGCTGACCATCGTGCTGCTGCTGGCCCTGTTCCTGTGGTTCCGGGTGCGCCTGCCGGTGGCCGTCGTCACGGCGGTGGTGGCGGCCTTCGCCGTCAACTGGTTCTTCGCCACGATGATGCGCGTGCCCCTGCCGCGCGGCCTCATGGACCTCATCCTGTGAGGCGCGTCCGATGACTTTCGACATCCTCGCCCAGGCCTTCCTCCTTGTCTTCCGCTGGGACGTGATCGCCATCATCGTCGCGGCCGGCATCTTCGGCATGTTCGTCGGCGCGATGCCCGGTCTGACCGCGACGATGGCGACCGCCCTGCTCATCCCGGTGACCTTCTTCATGGACCCGGTGCCGGCGCTGGGGGCCATCGTCACCGCCACGGCCATGGCGATCTTCGCCGGGGACATTCCGGCCGCCATGCTGCGCATGCCCGGTACGCCCGCCTCGGCCGCCTATGCGGACGAGAGCTATCTGATGGGCAAGAAGGGCCAGCTCGACCTCAATCTCGGGGTCAACCTGGTCACCTCGGTGCTGGGCGGCCTGATCGGTGTCGCCATCCTCGTGCTGTGCGCGCCGGCGCTTGCCGAGTTCGCGCTGGCCTTCTCCAGCTTCGAATATTTCTGGCTGGCAGCGCTTGGCCTGACCTGTGCGGTGTTCCTCGCCACCAACGATCCGCTGAAGGGCTTCGTGTCGCTGTTCCTCGGCCTCGGCATCGGCACGATCGGCATCGATCCGGCCGCCGGCTACCCGCGCTTCACCTTCGGGACCGTGGAGCTGATGCAGGGCATCAGCTTCATCCCGGCCATGATCGGCATGTTCGCCGTGTCGGAACTGCTGCGGGGCGCCTCGACGATGAACGGCTCGGCGGACATGGCGCTGCAGAAGGTCGGGCACATCTTCCGCGGGGTCGGCACGGTGCTGCGGCGCTACTGGGTCAATTTCCTGCGCGGCTCGGGCATCGGTGTGGTCATCGGCGCGTTGCCGGGAGCGGGCGCCGATATCGCCGCCTGGATCTCCTATGCCATTTCCAAGCGCTTCTCGAAGGAGCCGGAGAAGTTCGGCACCGGCCATGTGGAAGGCATTGTCGATGCGGGCGCGGCCAACAATTCGGCGCTGGCCGCGGCCTGGATCCCGGCGCTGGTCTTCGGCATTCCCGGCGATTCCATCACCGCCATCGTGATCGGCGTGCTCTACATGAAGGGCATGAATCCCGGCCCGACCGTGTTCCTGCAGAACCCGCAGCTGATCTACGCGGTGTTCATGATCTTCGTGCTGGCCAACCTGCTCATGTTGCCGCTCGGCTGGGCCATCATCAAGTCGGCCAAGCAGGTGCTGCGGGTGCCGCGCAACATCCTCCTGCCGATGATCCTGATCTTCTGCGTGGTCGGCTCCTATGCCATGACCAATTCGGTCTATGGCATCATCATCATGCTGGTGATGGGCGTGTTCGCCTTCATCCTGGAGGAGAACGGCTTCCCGGTGGCACCGATCATCCTCGGGCTGGTGCTGGGCGAGATGTTCGAGCAGAACTTCATCACCTCCATGATCAAGTCCGAAGGCTCCTTCCTCGCCTTCTTCTCCCGGCCCATCGCGGGGATCCTGGGGGTTGCGACCATCGCCATCTGGGCCCTCATGCTCTGGCGCATGGGCCCCTGGGCGCGCCAGAGGCCAGCGGCGGCATGACACGTTGACCGGCCAGGGGCCGGCTGGCACGCATGCGCGGATGGATGCAACCCGCCTCGTGCTCTTCGACTTTGACGGAACGCTTGCCGACAGCGAGGCCTGGTTCTCGGGCAAGCTCAATCAGATCGCGCGCCATTTCGGCTTCCGGGAAACCGGGCCGGAGGAACGCGCGAAGCTGCGCGGCCTGTCGAGCCGGCAGATCATCAGCGAACTGGGCGTGCCGGTCTGGAAGCTGCCGCTGATCGTCGCTCACATGCGGCGTCTGGCCAGCCGCGAGATCGACCACATCGCCCCGTTTCCGTGGGTGGACGACCTGTTCACCCGCCTGTCCGCCGCCGGCAAGACGATTGCCATCGTCAGCTCCAACACCGAGGCCAACATCCATCGGGTGCTCGGTCCGGCAACGGCCCATGTGGCGGCCTTCAGCGCCGGCGTGTCCCTGTTTGGCAAGGCCAGCCGGTTCCGCAGCGTGCTGGAGCGCCTGGGCGTGCCGGCCGGAGCGGCGGTCGCGGTCGGCGACGAGGTCCGTGACATCGAGGCGGCCCGACAGGCCGGCGTGACCGCGGTCGCCGCCGGCTGGGGCTTTGCCACGGCGGAGGCGCTGATGGCTGCCCGGCCCGACGCCTTTGCCGCCGATGCCGCCGCGCTCGAGGGCCTGCTGCTCGGCGCGACGATTCCGGGCTGACGCCCGGTCAGGGGCGCGGAGGTGCCGGCTCGAGCGGACCGGCGGTGACCTGCCGGGCCGTCTCGGGCTGGCCGGCCATGGGGTTCTGCTCGTGCGGAGGCCGCAGTTCGTCGGGCAGGGACGGCGTGACTGCCGGCACCGGCGGCAGCTGGTCCTCCACGACCGGTGGCTGGCCGATGCGACCGCCGATCAGCCGGACGATCTCGGGCGCCTCGGCGAAGGTGCCGTGGCGGATCAGGTCGGTCCAGCCGCCCGACCGCATAACGAAGACTCGCACGCCGAGCCCGGAGATGATCTCCCGGTGCCGGGCATCGCGCACGTCGAGGGCGCCGACCCGCGGCCGGTCCCAGGCCACCCGCGCGGCGGCTGCCAGCGCCCGGTCGTCGGACTGCACGAACAGCGAGATGCGCGATGGGCGGCCGATATGCGCCACCTGCTGCCGGAACACCTCGACGTCGAGATCGGGTGCGGCGAGGATGACCTCGCCGAGGTGGCCGCGCAGTTCGCCGCGGCCGGCGATCCCCGCCTGGCGCAGCGCCTCCATGGTCAGGAACGCCCCCATGGAATGGGCGATGACGTGGATGCGGCCGATTCCCGGCACCTCGCCGAGATCGGCCAGCAGGCGGTCCAGCGCATCGCGCGAGGCGGTGGCGATCTCGCGGTCGCCGCCATAGGCCAGGACGCGGTTGTAGCTCGGCCAGGTGAACAGGACCGGGATGCCGCGGAAGCGGGCGTCATGAGCCACCTGGACGAGGCGGAAGGCGGCCTCCTCGTAGTCGGTGTTGAAGCCGTGGACATAGACCAGCACATCGCGGTCCTCGGCTGCGCGACCCGCCACGGCCCGCGCGAGGCTTGCGCGGAAAGCCTCGGGGGTGACGGCCTCGCGGTCGGCCAGCGTGAAATGGCGCATCGGGTTCGGGGCGCCGATCTGCGGCCGCGACAGCGTGCCGGGCCTGTGCCCCGGCGGGATGGTCACGATCTGCCGGTAGAAGCGGGCGCGTTCGCGGGTCGGGTCGCCGAGGGTGTCGCCGGCCAGCGCGGGACGGGTCGAGGCGACATGCACGGCAACGGCTGCGGGTGCGGCTGAAGAGCCGCCCAGGCTGCCGACCGCTCCGGTGATGCCCCCAAGGCTCGGACCGATGCAGCCCGCCAGCAGCAGCGATCCGGCAAGCAGTGCGGCAAGGCGGCTGGCAGGGACAGGGGCGGGTTGCGGAACAGGCATGGGCATGGCGCGATGCGGGCGAGAGGCCGGCCGTCCATCGGCGGACCGTCGCGGCAGGTGAACGGGTCGGGAGCTCCCTGCCCGGCCTGTGGGCAGCGGGCATGGCGGCAATGGGGCGGCACGACGGCAAGGCCGTTTCGCCGAATCGCTCGCCTCGGGAGCGTGGCTTTGATACCACGCGGCCATGCGCATGCTTCCCGATCCCGACAGGCTGGCCGAGGGCATCCGCGCCGGCGATCGCGCGGTGCTGGCGCGCGCCATCACGCTCATCGAGAGCACCCGGCCCGACCATCAGGCCGTGGCGCGCGATCTCGTCCAGCGCCTGCTGCCGCAGACCGGCCGGGCCATTCGCATCGGCCTGACCGGCGTGCCGGGGGCGGGCAAGTCGACCACCATCGACACCTTCGGCTCCAACCTGACGGCAGCCGGCCATCGCGTGGCGGTACTGGCGGTGGACCCATCCTCCTCGCGCACGGGCGGCTCCATCCTCGGCGACAAGACGCGCATGGCCCGGCTGTCGGTGGATCCGCGCGCCTTCGTGCGCCCCTCGCCGTCCTCTGGCACGCTCGGGGGCGTGGCCGCGCGCACGCGCGAGACCATGCTGCTGTGCGAGGCCGCCGGGTTCGACGTGATCATCGTCGAGACGGTCGGCGTCGGCCAGTCGGAGACGGCGGTCGCCGACATGACCGACCTGTTCCTGGTGCTCATGCTGCCGGGCGCCGGAGACGAATTGCAGGGGATCAAGAAGGGCATCCTGGAGCTCGCCGACATCATCGCCGTGAACAAGGCGGACGGCGATGGTCTTGCGCGCGCGCGGGCGGCCGCGGCCGAATATCGGGCCGCCCTGCACATCATGGCCCCCCGCTCTGCGGTCTGGACCCCGCCGGTTCTGACCATTTCGGGCCTCGCCAACGAGGGGCTGGACCAGCTCTGGGAACAGATCTGCGCCTTCCGCGCGAAGACGGAAGCCTCCGGGGACTTCGCTGCGCGCCGCAGGGCCCAGGGCGTCAAGTGGATGTGGGCCATGCTGCAGGACCGCTTCACCCAGCGGCTGAAGCGCGACCCCAGGCTGAAGGCGCGGCTGCCGGCTATTGAGGCGGGGGTCGCCGAAGGCCGGCTCTCGGCGATGGTGGCGGTGGAGGAGATCGCGGCCGTTCTCGACCTGTGAGGGTCTCAGGCCGCCGCTTCCGCCGCGTTCAGATCCCTGACCACCTCCGCCAGCATCGCGTAGGACCGCACGCGCTTGCCGTGGTCATGGATGGCTGAGGCGACCATGACCTCGTCGACCCCGGTATTGGCGATGAAGTTTTCCAGCTCGCGGCGCACGGTCTCGGGCGAACCGACGAAAGAATAGTGCAGCATGCGCGAGGCCTGCGCCTTCTCCATCGGGCTCCAGAAGCTCTCGATGTCGTCGATCGGCGGTGGCAGGAGGCCGCGCGTTCCGCGGAAGATGCTGGCCGCGCGCTGCTGGGCCGAGGTGAACAGATGGCGCGCCTCCGCATCGGTCGGGGCAAGGACGACATTGCAGCCGGCCATGGCATAGCTCCTGGCAAGCTGCCTGGAGGGCTCGAACCGCGACCGGTAGAGGGCGAGCGCCGGCATCAGCGCATCCGGCGCGAAATGCGAGGCGAAGGCATAGGGCAGACCCAGCATGGCAGCGAGCTGGGCGCCGAAGGTGGAGGAGCCGAGGATCCACAGGGGCACCTCGGTGCCGGCGCCGGGCACGGCCTGAACGACCTGACCTTCCTGCACCGGGGCGAGGAAGGCCTGGAGCTCGAGCACGTCCTGGGGGAAATTGTCAGCCTCCATGGGATCGACGCGCAGCGCCCTCAGGGTGCGCTGATCGGTACCCGGCGCGCGCCCGAGACCGAGGTCGATGCGCCCGGGGAACAGGCTCTCCAGCGTGCCGAACTGCTCGGCGATCACCATGGGCGCGTGGTTCGGCAGCATGATGCCACCAGCCCCGACCCGGATGCGGCTGGTCACGGCCGCGACCTGGCCGATCACGACGGCGGTGGCGGCGCTGGCGATGCCGGTCATGTTGTGGTGTTCGGCCAGCCAGTAGCGCGTATAGCCGAGCCGGTCGGCATGGCGGGCGAGGTCGAGCGTGTTGCGCAGGGCATCGCCGGGAGTCGAGCCCTCCGGCACGGGGGCAAGGTCGAGGATCGAGAAGGCGGTCATCGGGGCATCCGGGTTCAAGGGCCGGCGGTCGCCTGCCCAAGATAGGCCGGCCCGGCCGGATGGGGAGCCCCCCGCGGGCGCATCAGCCCTGCTGCGGCTCGCCGAGCTGGCGCAGCGCCTCGTGCACCATGTCGGCCTTGTGCCTGAGGTGCTCGCGCATGATGGCCGACAGGCTCGCCCCGTCGCGCGCGCGCAGCGCCACCATCATGCGCTCGTGGTCATCCACGGCCTCGGCCCAGCGCTCCGGGGACTTGCGCGCAACGAAGCGCACCGCATGAATGCGCACCATCAGGTTCTGGTAGAGCGCCGACAGGGTGGCATTCCCGGCCAGGCGGAAGATCTCCTCGTGAATCGCCCGGTTGAGCCGCGAATAGGCGAGCCACTCGCCACGGCGCCAGTGGCCGACCATCTCGGCGTGCATGGCCTCCAGGCGGGCGAGATCGTCGGCATCGAGGCGCGCGCAGGCAAGCTCTCCCGCCAGGGCCTCGAGCATGCCCATGATCGGGAACAGCTCCTCCACCGCCTCCGGCGCGATGCGGGCAATGCGCGCGCCCCGGTTCGGGGTGAGCTCGATGAGGCCCTCGGCGGCCAGAACCTTGATCGCCTCGCGCAGCGGCGTGCGCGAGACGCCGAACAGGTCGCAGAGATCAGGCTCGGCAATCTTGTCGCCGGGCTTCAGCGTGCCTTCCACGATCATGTCGCGCAGCCGGGAGGTGAGCTCGCTGGCGAGCGACCGGCGGGCGATGAGCGGGTGTTCGTTCATTTCAGGCCGCCTTTGCCGCGTCCTTCCTCGTCGCCGCCAGATAGCTCATCGCTGCCGCGACGCCCCCCGCCTTGTGGGGGACACCGGCAAGTGACAGGCCCATCTCCACGCCGGCCAGCGTGCCGATGAGCGTGAGGTCGTTGATGTCGCCGAGATGGCCGATGCGGAACACCTTCTTCGCCACCTTGGACAGGCCGGTGCCGAGCGACATGTCGAAGGCATCGAGGATGATGGCACGCAGGCGATCGGCATCATGCCCCTCGGGCATGACCACGGCGGTCAGGACCGGAGAGAAATGCTTCGGGTTGGTGCACAGGTTCTCAAGGCCCCAGGCCGCCACCGCCCGGCGCGTTGCCTCGCCATGGCGGATATGGCGGGCAAAGACATTGTCGAGGCCCTCCTCGTGGAGCATGCGGATGGCCTCGTCGAGGCCATAGAGCAGGTTGGTCGCCGGCGTGTAGGGGAAGTAGCCGGACTTGCCAGCCGCGATCATCTCCTCCCAGCCCCAGAAGCTCTTGGGCAGCCGCGCGGCCTTCGCGGCGGCCAGCGCCTTGTCGGAGATGGCGTTGAACGACAGGCCGGGCGGGAGCATCAGCCCCTTCTGGGAGCCCGCCACGGTGACATCGACCCCCCACTCGTCATGGCGATAGTCGACGGAGGCCAGCGAGGAGATGGTGTCCACCATCAGGAGCGCCGGATGGCCCGCGGCATCCATGGCCTTGCGCACCTCGTCGATGCGTGAAGTGGCCCCGGTGGAGGTCTCGTTGTGGACCACGCAAACGGCCTTGAAGGCGTGCTCCCTGTCCTCGCGCAACGCGGCCTCGATCGCGGCCGGATCGGCACCGGAGCGCCAGTCGGAGGGCAGGAAGGTCGCCTCGATCCCGAGCTTGCCCGCCATGGTCTTCCAAAGGGTCGCGAAATGGCCGGTCTCGACCATCAGCACCCGGTCGCCGGGCGAGAGCGTGTTGGCGAGGGCGGCCTCCCAGGCGCCGGTGCCCGAAGCCGGATAGATGACCACGTGGCCCTTGGTCCTGAAGATCGACTTCATGCCCTCCAGGACGCGCAGGCCAAGGCGGCCGAACTCCGGGCCGCGATGGTCGATCGTCTGCATGGCGATGGCGCGCAGGATGCGCTCGGGAACCGGGGACGGCCCCGGGATCTGCAGGAAATGCCGGCCGGCAGTGCGGGGCGCGTTGGCGGTCATCGACGTCTCCGGCGGTCGCTGGATGGAGATGGCTTGCCATCCTGAATAATGAATGCAAAATGCAAGTCAAGGCTCGGCAGCTTGAGGATAAGGCGCCCGCCGACCGTGACGGCGTCGCTCGATCCTCCTCTCGACGGATGCCGGCCGGACCGACAGGCCGTGATGATGAATGACATGAGCACAGCTCCCGACACCGCGCTGCAGCGCCGCCTGAAGACCGAGGTCCGGGGCGAGGTGCTGTTCGACGCCTTCTCGCGCGGGCGCTATGCCACCGACGCCTCGATCTACCAGATCATGCCGGTCGGCGCGGTCGTGCCGCAGACGATGGACGATGCGATCAGGACCGTGGCGCTGGCGCGCGAGGAGGGCGTCACCGTGCTGCCGCGCGGCGGGGGCACATCGCAATGCGGGCAGACGGTCAATGCCTCTCTGGTCGTCGACTGCTCGAAGCGGCTCAACCGCATCCTGGACCTCGACATCGCCGGCCGCCGCGTGCGCGTGGAACCGGGCATCGTGCTGGACGACCTCAACAGGCAGCTGAAGCCGCACGGGCTCTGGTTTCCGGTCGATGTCTCGACCGCCTCGCGCGCCACCATCGGCGGCATGACCGCCAACAATTCCTGCGGCGGCCGCTCGCTGCGCTACGGCACCATGCGCGACAATGTCATTGCGGTGGAGGCCGCGCTCGCCGACGGCACGCGCCGCTGGTTCGGCGAAGTCTCGCGCGAGGAGGCGCTGCGCACCAATGCCGATGCGCTGACGCGCGACCTGCTCAGCCTCGGTGCGCGCGAGGCCGAGGAAGTGGCGGCGCGCTTTCCGAAGGTGCAGCGCCGGGTCGGCGGCTACAATCTCGACGCCCTGGTGCCGAATGGCGCCAGCAACAACATGGCGCATATCCTGGTCGGCTCGGAGGGCACGCTCGCCTTCACCACGGCCGTCGACCTCCGGCTCTGGCCGCTCCTCGGTCCGAAGGTCTTCGGCATCTGCCATTTCGGGGCCTTCCATCAGGCGATGGATGCCGCCCAGCATCTCGTCACGCTGAACCCCATCGCGGTCGAGCTGGTCGACCGCACCATGATCGGCCTCGCCCGCGAGATCGCGCTGTTCCGTCCGACCGTGGAGCGCGTGGTCCGGGGCGAGCCCGATGCCCTGCTCGTGGTGGAATTCGCCGAGGACACGGAAGCGGACAACCTGCGCAAGCTGAAGGAGCTGGAGGCGCTGATGGGCGACCTCGGCTTCGGCTGGGACCGGTCCGGCGCGCAGTATGGCGGCGTCGTGCCGGTGACGGAGCCCGCCTGGCAGGCGGCCGTCACCGAGATGCGCCAGTCCGGGCTCAACATCATGATGAGCATGAAGGAGGAGGGCAAGCCAGTCTCCTTCGTCGAGGACTGCGCGGTGCCGCTGAAGGATCTCGCCGCCTATACCGCCGGTCTGACCGAGATCTTCCGCGCCCATGGCACCGAGGGCACCTGGTATGCGCATGCCTCGGTCGGCTGCCTGCATGTGCGGCCGGTGCTCAACATGAAGCTGGACGTGGATGCGAAACGCATGCGCTCCATGGCCGAGCAGGCCTTCGAACTGGTGCGCCGGTACAAGGGCTCGCATTCCGGCGAGCACGGCGACGGCATCGTGCGCTCCGAGTTCCACCCGGCCATGTTCGGGGAGCGTCTCGTCCGCGCCTTCGAGGAGGTGAAGGACCGCTTCGATCCCGAAGGCCTGTTCAACCCCGGCAAGATCGTGCGCGCGCCCAGGATGGATGATCGCACCCTGTTCCGCTATCCGCCGGACTATCGGGGTATCGAGATCGAGCCGGCGCTCGACTGGTCGGACTATCCCGGCGCGTCGCGGGGTTTCCTCGGCGCCATCGAGATGTGCAACAACAACGGCACCTGCCGCAAGCTCGACGGCGGCGCCATGTGCCCGAGCTACCGGGTCACGCGCGACGAGAAGCACGTCACGCGCGGGCGCGCGAACACGCTCAGGCTGGCCATGACCGGACAGCTCGGACCAGGCGCCCTGACCTCCCCGGACATGGCGGAGAGCCTGTCGCTGTGCGTCTCCTGCAAGGCCTGCAAGCGGGAATGCCCGACCGGCGTCGACATGGCGCGCATGAAGATCGAGGTGAAGGCGCAGCACCACGCGCTCTATGGCGCGCGCCTGCACGAGCGGCTGGTGGCCCACCTGCCCCGCTATGCCGGCCTTGCCGCGCGGCTGCCCTGGCTGTTCAACCTGCGCGACCGCGTGCCGGGCCTGGCCAGCCTCTCGGAAAAGCTGGCGCAGTTCTCGGCACGCCGGTCCCTGCCGCGCTGGCGTTCCGACATCTTCGCCCCGAAGACCGCTGCCGAGGGGCCTGCGGCCGGCCGCGAGGTGGTTCTGTTCGCCGACACGTTCAACCGGGCCTTCGAACGCGAAAATCTCGATGCAGCCGTGACCGTGTTGACGGCCGCCGGCTGCCGCATCCACCATGCCGGGCCCGCCGGCGGCGGAAGGCCGCTGTGCTGCGGGCGAACGTACCTTGCCACCGGCATGATCGACGAGGCGCGCACGGAAGCCGAGCGGCTGATCACCGCCCTTGCCCCCTTCGCCGCGCGCGGCGTGCCGGTCATCGGGCTCGAACCCTCCTGCCTCTATACGTTGCGCGACGAGATTCCGGCCCTCCTGAAATCGGACGATGCGAGGGCTGTGGCGAAGGTCGCCCAGCTGTTCGAGGAGTTCATCGCCGCCGAGGCGAAGGCCGGCCGGCTGAGCCTGCCGCTCGGGGAGATGAAGGCGAAGGCCATCCTGCACGGCCATTGCCACCAGAAGGCCTTCGGCGCCATGGGGGCGGTCGAGGGCACGCTCAGGCTCGTTCCCGGCCTCGAGGTCCAGACCGTGGAGAGCTCCTGCTGCGGCATGGCGGGCGCCTTCGGCTATCACGCCGACACGATCGACACCTCGCTGGCCATGGCCGAACTGACCCTGCTGCCGGCCATCCGCAAGGCGCCCGAGGATGCGATCATCGTTGCCGACGGCACCTCCTGCCGGCACCAGATCGCCGACGGCAGCGGACGCGAGGCGATCCATGCGGCGCGCGTGCTGGCCATGAGCCTTGCGCGCGCCGCAGGCGCCGGCGAGCCGGCCATCGGCGGAACGCCGCCATGACCGCTGCAATTGAAGGCTTTGAAAGCCGGGGCAGCCGCCCTAGCTTGTCGGAAGCGGAACCGGGCGCAGACCCGGACCGAACAACAAGAAAAGGCATGAAGAGGCGAGGAACGTTCGATGGAAGTTGCCGACACGGCGACGGAGGGCCCCTCTGACGCGGCCCGCACCGTGACCCCTCCGGGCGACGACGTGCTGCTGTCGGTGCGCGACCTCCATGTGCATTTCCACACCTCCCGCGGCATCGTGCGCGCGGTGGAAGGGGTGTCCTACGATGTCCGGCGTGGCGAGATCCTGGCCATTGTCGGCGAATCCGGTTGCGGCAAGTCGGTCTCCTCGCTGGCGGTGATGGGGCTGCTCGCCAAGCCTGCCGGGCGGGTGGAGCGCGGGGAAATCCTGTTCGAGGGCCGCGACCTGCTGAAACTGTCGGCAGAGGAGATGCGCGCCATCCGCGGCCGCGACATCTCGATGATCTTCCAGGAGCCGATGACCTCTCTCAACCCGGTGCTGACCATCGGCCTGCAGGTCATGGAGCCGCTGCTCATCCACCTCGGCCTGTCGGAGGCTGAGGCGCGCGCGCGCGCGGTGGAGCTGCTGACGCTGGTCGGCATCACCGATCCCGAGCGGCGCCTCGACCAGTATCCGCACCAGATGTCGGGCGGCATGCGCCAGCGCATCATGATTGCCATCGGGCTTGCCTGTAACCCGAAGCTGATCATCGCCGACGAACCGACCACCGCGCTCGATGTGACCATCCAGGCGCAGATCCTGGAGCTCATGAAGGACCTGTCGCGCCGGCTCGGCATTGCCATGGTCATCATCACCCACAATCTCGGCATCGTCGCCCGCTATGCCGACCGCGTGGCGGTCATGTATGCCGCGAATATCGTCGAGAAGGGCTCGGCCGACGACATCTTCCTCGCCCCCCGTCATCCCTATGCGGTTGGCCTGATGCGCTCGGTGCCGCGGCTGGACGAGCCCCGCGGTACCCGGCTGGAAACCATCGAGGGCATGCCGCCGGACCTGCGCAACCCGCCGGCCGGCTGCCGCTTCGCCCCGCGCTGTCCGCTGAAGATCGCGGTCTGCGAAGCCGAAGCGCCGGAGCTGCGTCCTGTCGGTCCCGGCCATGAGGCGCGCTGCCACCGCTCTGCGGATCTGGCGGCGGGTGTCGAGGTCTTCGCCCCGCGCCTCGATGCCCCGCACGAGAGCGCGCCGGACGACCAGCCGGTCATCCTCGAAGTCGAGCGGCTGAGAACCTGGTTCACCGTGTCGCGGCGCACCTCCTGGTTCCGCTCGACCACGGCCACCATCAAGGCGGTGGACGATGTCACCTTCGCGATCCGCCGCGGCGAGACGCTGGGCCTGGTGGGCGAATCCGGCTGCGGCAAGACCACCGTCGGCCGTTCGGTCCTGCGGCTGGAGGATCCGAGCGGTGGTGCCATCCGCTTCGAGGGCAGCGACATTGCCCATCTGCCGCAGAAGGCGCTGAGGCCCCTGCGGCGCAAGATGCAGGTGGTTTTCCAGGATCCGTTCTCCTCGCTCAATCCGCGCATGACGGTCGGCGAGATCATTGCCGAGCCCATGCTGGTCCATGGTCTGGCCGCGAGCCGGGAGGAAGCCAGGGCGCGCGTTGCGGACTATCTCACCCGCGTTGGCCTTTTTCCGTACATGGCCGAGCGTTATCCGCACGAGATGTCGGGCGGCCAGCGCCAGCGCGTCGGCATTGCCCGGGCGCTGGCCTTCCAGCCGGAGGTGATCGTCTGCGACGAGCCGGTCTCGGCGCTCGACGTGTCGATCCAGGGCCAGGTCATCAATCTGCTCGAGGATCTGAAGCGCCAGTTCAACCTGACCTTCCTGTTCATCGCCCATGACCTTGCCGTGGTGCGGCACATCTCGGACCGGATCGTGGTCATGTATCTGGGACGGATCATGGAGATTGCCGACCGCGACTCGCTCTATGCCGCGCCGCTGCACCCCTACACCAAGGCCCTGCTCGACGCGGCGCCGGTGCCGGATCCGGTCAAGGAGCGGGCGCGCAAGCCGCGGGCGCTGCAGGGCGAGATCCCCTCCCCCCTCAATCCGCCGCCCGGCTGCGTGTTCAACACCCGCTGCCCGCTGGCCGACGAGGGCTGCCGGCGGACCGTTCCCGAACCGCGCGCCATCGGCGGCCATGTCGTCGCCTGCCTCAAGGTCTGAGGAGGCCCGGAAAGTCCCGTTCGTCAAACCCAACAAGACGGCGCCAGCCGCAGCACAACAGGAGGAAACGCATCATGATCCGCACCATGGCCCTCGGGCTCGGGCTTGCCCTCGCTGCCACGGCAGGGATGGCCCAGGCACAGACGCCGCAGCCGACGCGCGGCGGCACGCTCAACTATGCGGTGGTCTCCGACCCGCCGAACTATGACTGCCACGCCCACGAGACCTATGTGGTCGTCCAGTCGGTCGGGCCCTTCTATTCGACGCTGCTGAAGTTCGACCTGACCCGCTATCCCGAGGTGAAGGGCGATCTCGCCAAGTCCTGGACGGTTTCGCCCGATGGCCTGACCTACTCCTTCGAGCTGCATCCGGGCGTGACCTTCCACGACGGCTCGCCGCTGACCTCGGCCGACATCAAGGCCACCTACGAGCGCCTGCGCAACCCGCCGCAGGGCGTGGTCTCGCTGCGCCAGGCCACCTTTGCCGACATCGCCTCGATCGAGACGCCGTCACCGACCCAGATCGTGTTCCGGCTGTCAGCGGCCAATCCGGCCATGCTCCAGAACTTCGCGAGCCCCTACAACTGCATCTATTCGGCGGCCAAGCTTGCCGAGGATCCGCGCTTTCCCATCAACAACATCATGGGGTCGGGCGCGTTCCGCTTCGTCGAGCATGTGCGCGGCTCCCACCTCGTCGGTGTCCGCTACGACAAGTATTTCGTGCCCGATCGGCCCTATCTCGACGGCTTCCGCATCTCGTTCATCCCCCAGGCGACCGCCATGCTGAACGCCTTGCAGGGCGGCCAGATCCATGCCGAGTTCCGGACGGTCGGACCGGCCGACCGGGCGCGCCTGACCCAGGCGCTCGGCAACCGCATCAAGTTCTACGAGGCGACCTGGTCCACCGGTCTCATCATCGCCTTCAACACCGAGAAGCCGCCGTTCAACGATGCGCGGGTGCGGCGGGCGCTGTCGATGGCCATCGACCGCCAGGCGGGCAGCGCCGGCCTCAGCCGAACCTCGATCCTGCGCGCGGTCGGCGGCCTCGTGCGCCCCGGTGCGCCCTTCGCGGCCTCCGATGCCGAACTGCAGGCCCTGCCCGGCTTCGGGCGCGACATTGCCGCCGCCCGCGCGGAGGCCCGCCGGCTGCTCCAGGAGGCGGGGGTCTCGAACCTGTCCTTTGCCCTCGTCAACCGCGCCGTGCCGCAGCCCTATACGCCCGCAGGCATCTTCCTGGTCGACCAGTGGCGCCAGATCGGCGTGACGGTGGAGCACCGCCAGCTCGCCACGAGCCCCTATGTGCAGGCCGTCCGCTCGGGCAATTTCGAGGTGGCTCTCGACTTCCAGAACCAGGTTCTGGAGGATCCGACCTACACGCTGCTGCGCTACATCTCGGCCGACAAGTCCCCGGAGAACCCCTCCAAGGGCATCGACCGCGAGCTCGACACCCTGTTCGAGCGGATCACCCGCGAGACCAATGTCGAGGCGCGCACGCGGCTGATCCGCCAGTTCGAGACGCGGGTGATGACCGAAGCGCACCAGGTGCCGTTCCTCTGGTGGAACCGCCTGGTGGCGATGGATTCCCGCGTCAACGGCTGGAACATGTCGCCCAGCCATGTCCATGGTCAGGATCTGACCGACGTCTGGCTGGCCCCGGCCACCAACTGATCCGGCGAACCGGCGCTCCCGCCATCGGCGGGGGCGCCCCATCCTTGAGGCGGGGACATCCATGGGCGCCTATGTCGCCAAGCGCATCCTGACCATGATCCCGACGCTGATCGGCGTCGCGGTGCTGATCTTCCTCATGCTGCGGGTCGTGCCCGGCGACATCGTAGAACTGAGAATGCGCGGCGATGGCGGCGCGCCGACCGTGGAGCAGATCGAGGCCGAACGCGCCCGTCTTGGCCTCGACAAGCCGCTGTACCAGCAGTTCGTCGGCTGGATGGTCGGCCTCGCCACCCTCGACCTCGGCAAGTCCATGTGGACCGAGGAACCGGTCACCAAGGAGATCGCGGGGCGCATCGGTCTGACCCTGCAGGTCGCCATCATGGCGACCCTGATCGCCATCCTGATCGCCCTGCCGCTCGGCACGCTCTCGGCGCTCTACCAGGACCGCTGGATCGATCACGCCATCCGCATCTTCACCATCGGCGGGCTCGCCATCCCCTCGTTCTGGCTGGGCATGGTCATCATCATCGGCCTCCTGTTCGCGTTCAACTGGGTGCCGCCGATGGAATATGTGCCCATCTGGCGCGATCCGCTCGCCAATCTCTCGCAGCTCATCTGGCCGGCCCTGGCGGTCGGATACCGCTTCTCGGCCGTGCTGGCGCGCATGGTGCGCTCCTCCATCGTGGAGGTGATGCGCGAGGACTATATCCGCACGGCCCGCGCCAAGGGCGTGTTCGAGCGCCTCGTGATCGCTCGCCACGCGCTGCGCAACGCCATGCTGCCGGCGGTCACCGTGATCGGCCTGGAGTTCGCCTTCCTCATCGGTGGGCTGGTGGTCACCGAACAGGTGTTCAACCTCAACGGCCTCGGCCGGCTGTTCGTGCAGGCGGTCATCCGCTCCGATTTCACGCTGGTTCAGGGCATCGTCATGCTGATCGCGGTCGTGTTCATCGTCACCAACCTGATCGTCGACCTGGCCTATGCCTGGCTCGACCCGCGCATCCGCTATGGCGGCAAGTGAGGGCCCGCGCACCATGAGCACCGCCGCCGCCCCCACCGCCCCGCCCCGCCGGGACAATGCCTTCCTCGCCTTCGTGCGCGCGCAGCCGGTGGGCGCCGCATGCCTTGCCTTCATCATCGTGCTGGTGGTGGCGAGCCTGTTCGCCGAACGCATCGTGCCGCACGATCCGCTCGCCATCGATTTCGGTGAGCTGCTGTCGCCGCCGAGCGCCTCGCATCCCTTCGGCACCGACAATATGGGCCGCGACGTGTTCTCGCGGGTGGTCTATGGCGCCCGCACGGCGCTCATCATCGGCATCCTGTCCTCGCTGCTCGGCTCGGTGGTCGGCGGACTGATCGGGGTGGTGCAGGGCTATTTCGGCGGCCGGTTCGACTTCTACATGAGCCGGTTCATCGACATCCTGCTGTCCTTCCCGATCATCGTGCTGGCCGTGGTGGTGGTCGCCATGCTCGGCAAGCGGGTGGTGCTCGGCGTCGACATGAACCTCGTCATCGCCATCGCCATTCCGATCGTGCCGAAGGTGGCGCGGGTCGTGCGCTCGGCGGCGCTGTCGATCCGCGAGATGCCCTATATCGACGCTGCGCGGGCGGCCGGCTATTCGCACGCGCGCATCGTGCTGAGGCACATGGTGCCGAACGTCTTCGCACCGTTCCTCATCATGTTCACCGCCTTCGTGGCGCAGGCGATCCTGCTCGAGGCCTCGCTGTCCTTCCTCGGCCTCGGGGTGACCGAGCCGACGCCGGCCTGGGGCCTGATGCTGTCCGGCAATGCCGCCGACTTCTACCGCGAGGCGCCCTGGATGATCCTGTTCCCCGGCCTTGCCATCTCGCTGTCGGTCTTCGCCTTCAACCTGTTCGGCGATGCGCTGCGCGACCATCTCGACCCGCGCTTCAAGGTG
The DNA here is from genome assembly GCA_046295035.1 of Phreatobacter sp. Classification (GTDB taxonomy): domain Bacteria; phylum Pseudomonadota; class Alphaproteobacteria; order Rhizobiales; family Phreatobacteraceae; genus Phreatobacter. The sequence continues at coordinate 79,009 of JBKBOA010000004.1, read as the reverse complement.
TGAGGCGCGGGGTGGTCCGGCTCAGGTGCCGACACGCAGCGGCGCACCGAGCTTGCGCAGGGCCGCCACCACCGACAGGGCTGTGATCCGGCCGGTCTTGGGGTTCTCCGAGGGGATGTTCTCGATCGACAGCGTGAACTTCGCCGAATCGGCATCCACCTCGATCGTGTGGCAGTTGCGGGTCACTGTCGGATCGGCCCAGATGTCGATGGTGGTGCGGTCCGGCCCGATGCCGGCGAGCGCCAGCGCGGCGGCGACATTGACATTGGCCGGGAAGCCGCGGGCCGCCTCGCGGGCGGTGCCGGAGAACACCCGCACCGGCTCGGTGACCTTGTCCATGTCCTGGCCCGTCTCGATCAGATGCGGCGCGCCGGCAAGGCCCTTCGGCGGCTTGCGCGTGGTCATCCGCACCGAATGGATGGTGCCCTCGGCGGCGGCGGTCACCGCGTCGAGGCCGAGCAGGGCGCCGGTCGGCACGATGATCTGGCCGTGATGCGCCTTCGCCAATTCGATCAGATGCGGACGGGGCAGCAGCGCGCCGCAGGACAGCACCATGACGCGCCGGCCGGCGGTCAGCATGGGCGTGCAGATCTCCTCGATGATGGCGGCCGGCGCGCATTCCACCGCCAGGTCGGCATGGTCCGGGAAAGCGGCGAGCGGCACGACCGGAACTGACAGGCCCTGCTCCTCCAGCCAGGCTTTCGCCTTGGCCTCGTCGCGGGCGGCGACGCAGGCGAGGACCGTGCCCGGGATGGTGCCGCGGCCGATGCGCTGGGCGAGCGTGCGGCCGATGGCGCCAAGGCCGGCAATGGCGATGCGGGTGGGTGTCATGGTTCGGTCCTCCACTGGAAGCCGTCACTTAACGCAGGCCATCCGTTTCGCCACCTATTGCGCTCATGGCCGCCATGCCGCTACGACGACCGGGTCAGCTGAAACGGCCCTCACGATTGAATTCAACATTCAATGCCATTGGCAGGGCCATCAGAGACTTCCGGGAACCCTCGCCCATGATCCTGTCCAGACGCTCCCTCGCCGCCATCGCGGCCGCCGGTCTTCTTGTCCTCATGCCCGGCGCGGCCCCCGCCCAGACCTGGCCCACGCGGCCGATCACCATGATCGTGCCCTTCGCCGCCGGCGGGCCGACCGACGTGCTTGGCCGGGTGATGGCCGAGCGCATGTCGCAGATCCTCGGCCAGCAGGTGGTGGTGGAGAATATCGGCGGGGCCGGCGGGATGACCGGCGCGGCCCGCGTCGCCCGCGGCGCGGCCGACGGCTATTCCTTCGTGCTCGGCACGGTCGGCACCCATGCCGTCAACCAGACGCTCTACAAGGAGCCGCTCTACAATGCCGTCACCGATTTCGCGCCGGTGACGCTGATCGCCGAGGTGCCGCTGATCCTGATCGTCCGCAAGGACTTTCCGGCCAATAACCTGCAGGAGTTCATCGCCTATGTGAAGGCGAACCAGGCCAAGCTGCAGTTCGCCTCGGCGGGCGCCGGCTCGGCCGTGCATCTGGGCTGCCTCTATCTCAACGCGGTGATGGGCACCAACGACGTCCAGCACGTGCCCTATCGCGGCTCGGGACCTGCCATGCAGGACATGGTCGCCGGGCGGGTCGACTACATGTGCGAGATCTCGTCCACCGCCATGCCGCAGATCCAGGCCGGCGCGGTGAAGGCGCTGGCGACCCTGACCGCATCGCGGTCCTCCGTGTTCCCGGACCTGCCGACCGCGCAGGAGCAGGGCCTGCAGGGCTTCGAGGCCTATACGTGGAACGCCATCTTCATGCACAAGGATACGCCGCCGGCCATCATCGAGCGGATGCGGGCGGCGACCGTCGAGGCGATGAACACGCCGGCCGTGCGCGAGCGCCTGCAGGGCCTCGGCGCGATCATGGCGAGCCCGGAGCGGCAGGGGCCGGCCTATCTCGCCAATCTGGTCAAGAGCGAGATCGAGAAGTGGGCCGGCCCGATCCGCGCGAGCGGGGTCAGCCAGTAACGCGTGGCGCGCCGGCGGTGGCCCTCAGGCCGCCGCCCCTGCCCGGTCCATCGCGGCCAGCACGTCGGCCCGGCGCGGCAGGGGAGCGACCGCGCCGAAGCCCGTGGTCGACAGCGCCGCCGCGGCGCAGGCATAGCGGCCGGCCCGGAACGGATCGCCGGTCGCCAGCCATTCGGCGAGGAACGCGCCGTCGAAGCAGTCCCCGGCTCCGGTGGCATCGACGGCCTTCACGGCAAGCGAGGGCACGGTCTGGCGACGGTCGGGCGTGGCGATCAGCGCACCGGCCCGCCCGAGGGTGAGCGCGACGATCCTCGAGCCGCGCTCGAGATAGAAGTCGGCAATCGCATCGGGCGTGTCCCGACCGGTCAGCTGGCGCGCGTCGTCGAGCCCCGGCAGGGCGATGTCCGCCTCGGCCATGGCCGCGTTGGTGACCTGCCGCGCGCGCTCCAGCGGCCAGAGCCTCAGCCGCAGGTTGGTGTCGTAGGACACCGTGACACCTGCCGCGCGGGCGATCCGCATGGCCTCGCGCACCGCCTGGCTGGCGCTGTCCGAGATGGCCTGAGAGATCCCCGAGACATGCAGCACCTTCGCCTGCCGGATGGCCTCTACCGGCAGGTCGGCGGCCGTGAAGCGGGCGGCGGCCGAGCCGGCGCGCCGATAGGTGAACTCGTGTCCCTCCGGCCCGTGGGACACGAAATAGAGCCCCGTATCGGCGCCCTCCACCCGCGCCATGGCCGAGGTGTCGATGCCCTCGCTGGCCCACAGTTCGAAGAAGGCGCGACCGAACGTGTCGTCCCCGACCGCGCCGATCACCCCGACACGGGCGCCGGAGCGGGCCGCCGCGATGGCGCAGTTGGACGTGTCGCCGCCGAAGCCGAACAGGTAGGTGGGCTTGCGGGGCTCGGTCTGGTTGAACTCGCCAAGCGGTTCACCGAAGCACAGGATGTCGGAGGGCATGGGTCTTGCCGTCAGTGAGGGGCGGTCAGAATAGGCATGGGGCGCGGCGCGGCAAGCCACGAGGGCGGCCTGCGGGCCCCGCCGCGGCGCCCGCCGCCATGCGACCGCCGATGCCATCCCGGAAAATCTGCTCGTCCCGCCGGCTGGCCTCTTGCCAAAATGGTGCAATGCCGTATCATTCGTACACGAATGATTTGAGCCGCTGCATTTTCCCAGCTTCCGGGGGCCGCGATGTCCAATCTGAACACCGAGCGCGTGCTGGAAGTCCGCCATCACACGGACCGGCTGTTCTCGTTCAAGACCACCCGCGATCCGGCCTTCCGGTTCGTCAACGGCCAGTTCACCATGATCGGCCTGGAGGTGGACGGCCGGCCGCTGCTGCGTGCCTATTCCATGGTCTCGTCCAATTACGAGGACAATCTGGAGTTCTTCTCCATCAAGGTGGCCAACGGCCCCCTCACCTCGCGGCTGCAGAACATCCAGGTGGGCGATCCGATCCTCGTCGGCCGCAAGCCGGTCGGCACGCTGGTGCAGGACGCCCTGCTGCCCGGCAAGGTGCTCTATCTGTGCGGCACCGGCACGGGGCTTGCGCCCTTCCTCAGCGTGGTGAAGGATCCCGAGGTGTACGAGCGGTTCGAGACCATCGTGCTGATCCATGGCACGCGCTTCATCAGCGAGCAGGCCTATGGCGACTTCATTGCCAGGGATCTGCCCAAGGACGAGCTGATCGGCGAACTGGTGCGGGCCAAGCTGAAGCACTACCCGACCGTCACGCGCGAGCCCTATATCCACAACGGTCGGATCACCAGTCTGCTCGACAGCGGCAAGCTGCAGGCCGATCTCGGCCTTGGCCCGCTCGACCGCGACAGCGACCGCGTGATGATCTGCGGCTCGCCCGCCTTCCTGAAGGACATGGTGGAGATGCTGGAGCGCCGCGGCTTCGAGGAGGGCGCCATTTCCCGGCCTGGCCATTTCGTCATCGAGAAGGCCTTCGTGGAGAAGTGACGCGGCGACCTGTCGCGCCCCGACTGCAAACCGCCGGTTGCATCCTCGGCGCTCCTTGCTAGTCTCAGGCATGGGGCGGCGATGGGGCGTTGCCCCAACGCTGTGCAAGGGGGTTGCACCATGCGCGCCATTGTCCTCGCAACGAGCTTCATCCTGATCGCCGGCCCGTCGCTCGCGCAGGCGCCGACGCCTCAGGAGCAGGCCGCCTGCCGTTCGGACGGCATGAGACTCTGCTCCGGCGTCATCGGACGTCCCGCCGAGATGCGCGCCTGCCTCGTCCAGAACCGTGCCAGCCTGTCGCCGGCCTGCCGCGCGGTGATCGACGCCCGCGGCGGTTGAGCCTTGGGGCCCGATCGCTCGGCGCGCATGGTCGCTACCGTGCTGGTTCTTCCTGTGCTGGTTCTCGCCGTGCTGGTTCTCGCCGTGCTCACGGGGGCGAGCGGGACCGCCCTCGGCGAGCCGGCCGTGCGCCGCGGTGCCTGTGAACCGGTGGCCTACGAGCAGGATCCGGCTGCAGCGACCTCAGATGACGACGAGGAGGCGGACGATTCCGCCACCGCGGACAACGCGTCGATCGGCGTCGCCCACGGCGAGGACGGCTGCGCGACGATATCCGGCAGCCTTGCCGCCATCGGCACCCATACCCGCCCGCGCCTCGACAGCCCGGTGCTGCAGGCGCTCGGCGGCGCACCGTTCTCGACGCTGCAGCTCGGCGGAACGGCGACGCTGACCACCGCCCGGACGGTCGGCGGCGTGTTCGTCGGCTCCACCGTTTCCGTCATCGGTTTCACCCACCCGGTGCCGCAGCTGCTGTTTGCCGAGGCCAGCCTGAGGATTGATCGGCTCCAGTTCGGCTACGGCTTGTCGCGCTTCAGCTTCTGGAGCGTCGACCTGTTCACCTCATCGCTGCTGAGTGCCGGGCGTACGACCGCCTTCCTCGCCTTCGACCTCGTCAGGCCCCGGCCCTGGTCGCTGACCCTCGTGCTCGAAGACCCCAACCTTCCCGGTGCCGGCACGGCCGACGTGCCGCCGCTTCTGCCCGGCTTCCAGCCGCAGCCCTATGCGCCCCGGAAGGTGCCGGACATCATCCTGCGCACGCGCTACGAGACCGACGCGCTGAGCCTGCACCTGGCCGGCGCCATCCGGCCGCAGCACGCCAGCGAAGCGACCGGGCCGGGCTTCGCCTTCACCATCGGCGGCTCCTGGAGCTTCACGCTCGCCGGCGTGGCGCAGACCGTCTCCGGCCAGGCCATGTTTGCCAGCGACATGCCGACCTATCTCGGCACCAATTTCGAGGCGCGCACGGTGCGTTCGCTCATCCGTCCGGGCGACCGCACCTACGGGGCGAGTGGCGTCCTGTCCTGGCAGCAGGACTGGACGCCGCAATGGTCAACCGGGCTGATTGCCAGCCACATCGTCATCGCCTTCCCCGGCCTCGGCCCCACCGGGGGCTCCTTCGTCTCCACACGGGTCGGCGCCAACATCACGTACCGGCCGCTGCCGAGCACGCGGGTGTCGCTGGAACTCGCCCAGGCCTGGAGCCGCGTCAACCTGCCCGACCGGCTGCTGCCGCTCGTCCAGACCAGCGGCCGGGCCACCGTGGTGACGCTGGCGACGGCGGTGAGCTTCTAGCGGCTCAGGCCCGCACCAGGCCGAACCGCGCTGCGGCCTGCTTCAGGTCGACCTCGTCCCAGAACCGGTGCTCGCCGCGCGCATAGGCCGCGGCGTTCTCGGCATAGAGCCAGGCATTGAACCGGTTGGCGGCCCCGCAGTCGCGGCTCGCCTTCACCACGGCCGGCACGCCGGCGACAATGGAATGGGGCGGAACGATCGAGCCCTCCTTCAGGAACGATCCGCCGGCGATGATGGAGTTCTCACCCACCACCGACCCGTCCATGATGGTGGCGCCGATGCCCACCAGCACGTTGTCACCGATCGTGCAGCCGTGCAGCGTGACATGGTGGGTGATCGAGCAGTCGGCGCCGACGCGGGTGCCCATGCCGTTGCCGACATGGATCATCACGAAATCCTGGATGTTGCTGCGCGGGCCGATGACGACCTCGTACATCTCGGCGCGGATCACCGCATTGGGCCAGACCGAGGCGCCGGCCTCGAGCCGCACCTTGCCGTAGATCTGCGCGCTCGGATGGACGAAGGCAGCCGGATCGATCTCGACCAGCGGCCCAGAGCGCGCGACATCCGGTCCCTTGAGCATGTCGCCTCCACGGCCGCGCCATGCGGCAGGAACCGAGCCTGCCGGGCGGCGGCAGGGCGGGCAAGTCGGCGGAAGGACAGGTTCAGGCGGCGCGGCGGCGCGCGGCCGGCCGTCTCACCGGCTCGGGCTGGACAGCGAGCCAGTCGATCTCGAAGCCTGCGGCCAGGTCGGCGTCGAAGCTCGCATCGGGGGCGAGCGGCGGCGCCAGGACAACGGGCAGGTCGGGCTCCTCGGCCTTCATCGGATGCTCCCGGTGGTGGCGGGACCGGTGCGGTCCATCAGGTGAAAGACCAGTGCCCGCATGGCGGCGGCGCTCTGCTCCTCGGGCAGGTTGCGCAGGTGCGGATAGAGCTGGCGGAAGGCGCCGGCGAGCAGGTCCACGAGCGCGGCAGGCGGTACGGGTATCTCGTCGGCGGCATAGCTCGCCAGCGCCGTGCGCCCGGCGAGCGTGGCGATCTGATCCATCAGACGGTCCTCGATCTCGCCGGTATTGCGCAGCTGGTCGCGCGCCATGGCGGCGCAGGCGGCCAGTGCTGCAACGGCGTCATGGCGCAGGTCATGGTCGGCGACCATGGCCTCGGCACCGAAGCGCTCCAGCGCGTCGGGCGTGCAGTCGGCGGCCGCGGCGTGCGCGGCAGGCGCCACGAACAGGGCAAGGGCGACGAAGGCCGGGGCGAGCGCGCGCATGGGCGCCTTCCTTGACAGCGGACGGTGAGCGACGGTGGACCCTTCCGCCTAACGAAAGGTTAACGGGGTGCCCTGCTTGCCAGCATGGCCGAGCCAGCCAGGCCGCCCTTGGCAAGACAGGTCACGTCAGGTCACTCCTTCGGGGCGGTGACGGGAGAGGGCACGACCATGCAGAACGCCCCGGGCGCGACCAGTCCGATGCACTTCCGGATCTACCGGGAGGACGGCGAGACGAAGGTCAGCGCCCGATGGCGCCGGATCTGATGGGCCCTATCGCACCTGGTTGCCGCTGACGGTGAGCTGGGCGTGGCGGCCGACGCCCTCGCGGGTCAGGTCGCCGGTCACCGGCCTGTGCCATTCCATGCCGACCACGGCGCCGGTGCGGGCGCCCTGCACCAGATTGTTGGCGATGAGCGCATGGCCGGCACCGGGCGCGACCGAGACGGCAATGCCGACAGGGGCGCCCTTCACCACATTGCCGGTCACCGATACATCGCGCAGATACTGGCCCCAGCCGATCTGGATACCGGCGGTCGGCGCACCCTCCACCACATTGGCGGCGATCACCGCGTCCGCCTCGGCCGAGATGCCGATGCCCGCGGCATCGCCGGGATCGGTGCCGGCGGGCCGGCGGCTGACCAGGTTGCGGACGATGTTGCCGTGGATGTTGGCGAGCCGGCCGCCATGGTTGAAATTGGTGGCGACGATGCCGAGCGCGGCACCGTCGACGATGTTGCTGGCCACCACCGCCCCTTCCGAGCCGAGCTCGACATAGATCGCCACCTCGCCGAGCGCCGAGCAGTTGTTGCCGGTGATGGAGACATTGCCGGCGGCATTGGCGCGCACGGCCGAGAAGGCAGCGCCACGGATGCGGTTGCCCGAAACGCTGACGTTGTCGGCGCGAAACACGTTGATGGCATTGCCGTTCTGGCCCGAGCCGCCATCGCGCGCACCGGTCTCCTCGATGCGGTTGCCTTCCACCCGCGTGCCGTCGTCGCCGGGTTCGGAACGCCAGACCAGGATGCCGTTGTTGGCCGAGGCCCGCACCGTGTTGCGTGACAGGGTCAGGCCGCGGCTGTCGAGCGCGACAATGCCGGCCTTGGCGCTGCCGGTGACACTGTTGCCGGCGGCGAGCCCCTCGATCCCGTCCAGCACGAGGCCGTTCTGACTGGAGCCGGACAGCTCGCAGTCCTCGACACGGACTCCGCGACCGTTGGCGAGCACGACAAGGCCACGCCGCTCGGGCAGCGGCCGCGCGCCGCCGTCGATCACGAGGCCCGACAGCGTGATGCCATCGGCCCGCGGCGCCGACAGGCAGGACGTCCCGGACTGGAACATGAGGCGCGTCTGGCCGCGCACGCCGAGAATCTGGGTGTGGGGCGGCAGGCTGATCTCGCCGATGCGATAGACCCCGGCTGCAAGGCGCAGCGGCATGCGCGCGCCGGCGGCTGCCTCGACGGCGCGCTGGAAGGCGCGCGTCTGGTCCTCGCGCGCGCCCGGGTGCAAGCCGAGCGCCTGGCCGTCGAGCACCGATGCCCGCGCCGCGGCAGGAACGGCAAGGGCTGCGGCGGCACCAAGAAGGAAGGAGCGGCGGGGGAGCAGCATGGCAATCTCCGGTCTTGCCGCGCGCCCGCGCAAGGCCCGTGCCGGCCCCACCTGTGCCGGATCGGGATGATCGCGGCCTCAGCGCCCCGCCACGGCCATCGCCGCCATGGTTGCCACCCGTTCGAGGTCGCCGGCGTCGAGCCGGCGGGCCAGCGGCAGGGGCCTGCCCGCCCTGCCCGGACCGCGCGGGGAGCGGGGGGGCAGCGGCACATGGACGAACAGGGCAACCCGCGTCTCGCCGCGCCTTACCGCCTCGAGCGCCAGCCAGTAGGCAAAGTTGCAGAGATATTCGCCGGCGGAGATCGAGGTGCGTGCATTGAGGCCAGCCCGTCTCAGCGCATGGACGAGCCGGCCGATGCAAAAACCGGTCATCATCCGCCACGGACCGCCGGTCACGATATCCGCCGAGACGTGGAAGGCTCCCGAGGCATCGCGGGTCCGCCGGGTGGTGACGTTGTGGGCGAAGCGCTCGACCCGCACATGGCCCGAACGCCCGGCGAGGCCGAAGAGCAGCACGGCCGCCGGCCGATGACGGGCGATCAGCGCCGGCAGGTCACGGGCGACCTCGGCATAGACCGTGTTGAACACATGCGGGACGATGCGCCAGCCCGGCAGGCGCAGGTGCGCGACGGCGCGCACCATGGCCGGTGTCGGATTGCGCTCCCAGCCGGGAAAGGGGCCGAAGCCGGTGACGAGCAGCGTCCTCATCCGGCCCGCACGGCCGCTCAGGCCTCGTCGCCGGCGGATGGCGTGCCGTCCTTGCGGCGCAGGCGGACCACCACATCGACCCGCGCCACCTCATAGCCCTCGGGGGCCTGCGGCAGCTTGTCGACACCGACATGGGTGCCGGGGATGTCGAACACCGTCGTCTCGCCCTCGACGATGAAATGATGGTGATCCGACAGGTTGGTGTCGAAATAGGCCTTCGAGCCGTCCACCGCGATCTCGCGCAGGAGGCCGGCCTCGGTGAACTGGTGCAGCGTGTTGTAGACGGTGGCCAGCGAGACCGGCACGCGCGCCTTGGTCGCCTCGTCGAACAGCATCTCGGCGGTCACGTGGCGGTCGCCCTTGGCGAACAGGATCCAGCCAAGCGCCATGCGCTGGCGCGTCGGCCTCAGGCCCACCTCGCGGAGCATGGTGCGCACGTCGTGGATCGGGCAGCCGGTCTTGCGGAGCTGCTGCACGCGCTCCTGGGCCGACATCTTGGCCTCGGTGGCCGGTGCCACCTCCCGGTAGGTGCGGTCGATTAGGGTCCGGATCGTCATCGCAGTCAGTTTAGGAACTGGAGGCGGCCTCTGCAAGGCATCGGCAGAGGACACCGGCGGCCATAGCATATCGGCCCGGCCCTGCGCCAATCCTTATTCCAGACTGGAACTGTTCAAGAAAATGCCAGCCGCGGGCGGCTGGCCCGCAAGCCCGCTTTCGGGCTTTTGCCCGGCCCAAACCCCTGTGTTAGACAGCACCCCCATCGAGCCCGGACCACAGGGCGCCACCAGGGCGGACATCACAGGCAATGACCGAGCGCAAGTCCAGTTTCACCTACGAGGATCTCCTCGCCTGCGGACGCGGCGAACTGTTCGGTCCCGGCAATGCGCAACTGCCCCTTCCGCCCATGCTGATGTTCGACCGCATCACCTCGATCGGCGAAACGGGCGGCGCCAATGGCAAGGGCCATGTGCTCGCCGAGCTCGACGTCAATCCGGAACTCTGGTTCTTTCCCTGCCACTTCAAGGGCGACCCGGTCATGCCGGGCTGCCTCGGTCTCGACGCGCTCTGGCAGCTGACCGGTTTCTTCCTCGGCTGGCTCGGCCTGCCCGGGCGCGGCCGGGCCCTGGGCGTCGGCGAGGTGAAGTTCTCCGAGCAGGTACTGCCGACCACCAAGCGGGTCGTCTATGGCGTGGACTTCAAGCGCATCTTCAAGTCCAAGCTGAATCTCGGCATTGCTGATGGCTGGCTGGAGGCCGACGGCAAGCGCATATACGAGGTCAAGGACATGCGCGTGGGCCTGTTCGGCACCGCCACCTGATTCGTTGACACTCGGCCGCGAACAGCGGCCGTCGCAAGCTAGAGAGGCCACCATGCGCCGCGTCGTCGTCACCGGGATGGGGATCGTCTCGTCCATCGGCAACAATCCCAACGAGGTGCTGGCCTCGCTGCGCGAGGCAAGGAGCGGCATCGCGATCGATCCGTCCTTCGTCGAGCACGGCTTCCGCTGTCAGGTGTCCGGCGCGCCCAGGCTCGATGCGGCGTCCATGGTGGACCGGCGCGCCATGCGCTTCCACGGCGGCGGCACCGGCTGGAACCATGTGGCCATGGACCAGGCCATCCTCGATGCTGGCCTCGAACCCGCCGATATCTCGCACGAGCGCACCGGCATCGTGATGGGCTCGGGCGGCCCCTCCACCCGCGCCATCGTGGAAGCCGTGGACAAGGCCCGGGAGAGCGGCAATTCCAAGCGGGTCGGGCCCTTCGCCGTGCCCAAGGCCATGTCGTCCACCGCCTCGGCCACGCTGGCGACCTGGTTCAAGATCAAGGGCGTGAACTATTCGATCTCCTCGGCCTGCGCGACCTCCAACCACTGCATCGGCAATGCCTACGAACTGATCCAGTGGGGCAAGCAGGATCTGGTCTTTGCCGGCGGCTGCGAGGAGCTGGACTGGACCCTCTCCGTGCTGTTCGACGCCATGGGCGCCATGTCGTCCAAGTTCAACGACCGGCCTTCCACCGCCTCGCGCGCCTATGACGCCAACCGCGACGGCTTCGTCATCGCCGGCGGAGCGGGCGTGCTGGTGCTGGAGGAATACGAGCGGGCCAAGGCACGCGGCGCGAAGATCTATGCCGAGGTCGCCGGCTATGGCGCGACCTCCGACGGCTTCGACATGGTCGCCCCGTCCGGCGAGGGCGCCGTGCGCTGCATGCGCATGGCGCTCCAGGGGGTCGGCCCGAAGGTTGACTACATCAATCCGCACGGCACCTCGACGCCGGTGGGCGACGTGAAGGAGATCGAGGCCATCCGGGAGGTCTTCGGCGGCGCCGACAAGAGCCCGCCGATCGCGGCGACCAAGTCCCTCACCGGCCATTCGCTGGGCGCGACCGGCGTGCAGGAGGCGATCTATTCGCTGCTGATGATGAACAACGGCTTCATCTGCGAGAGCGCCCATATCGAGGAGCTCGACCCCGAGGTGGCCGACATGAACATCGTCCGCCAGCGCATCGACAATGTCAGCCTCGGCTGCGTCCTGTCCAATTCCTTCGGCTTCGGCGGCACCAATGCCACCATCGTGTTCAAGCATGTCGATGCCTGAGGTCGCGCCCGTAAGGCCCGTGTCGTCACGTCCCGGTCGCAGACTCATGGCAAGCCCCGTCCGATCACCCCAGAGGTGCGGACGGCCATGTGGACAGACCGCTTTGCGCATCCCCGCCTCCGGCTTGTCGGTCAGGACCGGCAGACCGGGCCCGCACATCCCTCATCCGATACCAGGAGTCCTCGCGTGACCGCCTTGATGCAGGGCCGCCGCGGCCTGATCATGGGAGTGGCCAACGACCACTCCATCGCCTGGGGCATTGCCCGCATGCTCGCCGCCCACGGGGCGGAGCTGGCCTTCACCTATCAGGGGGAGGCGCTCGGCAAGCGCGTGCGCCCGCTCGCTGACAGCATCGGCGCCAAACTCGTGCTGCCCTGCGACGTGGAGGACATCGCCACGGTCGATGCCACCTTCGCGCGGATTTCGGAAAGCTGGGGCGGCCTGGACTTCCTGGTTCATGCCATCGGCTTCTCCGACAAGAACGAACTGCGGGGGCGCTATGCCGACACCACGCGCGAGAACTTCTCGCGCACCATGGTGATCTCCTGCTTCTCGTTCACGGAAGTGGCCAAGCGCGCCGCCGCCCTGATGCAGCCGGGCGGTGCGATGCTGACCCTGACCTATGGCGGCTCGACCCGGGTGATGCCGAACTACAACGTGATGGGCGTCGCCAAGGCCGCGCTGGAAGCCTCGGTGCGCTATCTGGCCAACGATTTCGGCCCGTCCGGCATCCGCGTCAATGCGCTGTCGCCGGGGCCGGTGCGCACGCTTGCGGGCGCCGGGATTTCCGATGCGCGGCTGATGTTCAACTTCCAGAAGCGCCATGCGCCGCTGCGGCGGACGGTCTCCCTGGACGATATTGGCGGCTCGGCCCTGTACCTGCTGTCGGATCTGTCCGGCGGAGTGACGGGCGAGGTCCACCACGTCGATTCCGGCTACAACATCGTCTCCATGCCGCGGCCTGACGTGCTCAAGACCCTCGATGCCGCCGAGCAGGCGGTGGAGGATGCCGCCAGCCGGGCGGCCGGCGAGGCGGCCGAATAGGCGACGCCTCGCCCGGCGCATCAGCCGAAGCGCAGGAACAGACGTGAATAGGCCGGCTTCAACGCCTTGACCGCGTTACGGATCGCGGTTGTGTCACCGCTGGCGAGGACGGTGCGCACCGCCTCCACCGAGGCCAGAACCGGCGCGATGGCCTGTTCGATGGCCGGGGCCTCGGCGGCCGGGCGCGTCTTCGTCAGCACCTCGGCAAGATAGGCGAGCACCGCCACATCCTCGCGCAGGGCCAGGAGACCGGCAGGGCTGTAACCTTCATAGGATCCGAGGAGCACCTTCTCCATCTGTTCGTGATAGGCGTTCATGTGATCGGAGAAGGTGACGACGCCGTTGCGTGCCCGCAGGCCGCCGATGGCGTCCCGGATCTTCTCCAGCACCTCATGCGCATCGGCAACCTTGCCAGCCTCAACCAGCCGGGCCGCCTCGGCATTGACCTGGGCGACCTCGTCCAGCGTCGTCGCAAGCTGGGGATCCTCGGCATATTGCGGCGGCGGCGAACTGCGCCAGTCGGCGGCCAGCCGCTGCCATTTCTCCCCGAAGGCCGCGATGGCCGCCCGCGAACCGGCCGGGTCGTTCTGGTTGGTGCGGAACAGGGCGGCCCGGTAGTCGGCATAGGCAGCGCGCATCTGGCTCTCCGCCTCGCGGAAGGGACCGGCAAGGGCGGCCGTGGCCGACAGGGCAAGGGCGAAGACAAGAATGGCGAGGGGATGCCGGCGCATGGGCGTTCACTCCGGAGGACAAGCGACAAGAACCATCATATTCCCAACCGGGAATGCAGCCTTGCGCCAGCGCAAACGCTGCGGCGGTCGGCGGATGGGGTATAGGGGACCATGACCCCCGCACCGTATCGCCCCGCACCCGTCCATGCCGATCTCGGCCCCGGCTTCTTCGACGCCGTCGCGGCGGCGCGCTTCCCGCAGACGATCCTGCGCTACCGCAACCAGCGCTGGGCCGAGGCGGTCGGTCTCGGCGATCTCACCGAGGCGCAATGGATCGGCCATTTCGGCCGGTTCGAGCCCTTGCCCGACAACCTGCCGGAGCCCTTGGCGCTGCGCTATCACGGCCACCAGTTCCGGTCCTACAATCCCGAACTCGGCGATGGCCGGGGCTTCCTGTTCGCCCAGCTGCTGGACGGCGCGGGCCGGCTGCTCGACCTCGGCACCAAGGGGTCGGGCCGGACACCCTATTCGCGCTTCGGCGACGGGCGGCTGACGCTGAAGGGCGGCGTGCGCGAGGTGCTGGCCACGGCACTGCTGGAGGCCTACGGCGTCTATACGTCCAAGAGCTTCTCGCTGATCGAGACCGGCGAGTCGCTCCAGCGCAATGACGAGCCCTCCCCGACCCGCTCATCCGTGCTGGTGCGGCTGTCGCACAGCCATGTCCGGTTCGGCACGTTCCAGCGGCTCCTGGCCGAGAACGACCAGGAGCGCATCGCCCGTCTCGTCTCCCACTGCGTCAGGCATTACCATCCGCAGGCCGCCCGCGAGGGGGATGTCGCGCGGGAGGCGCCGGCGCTCCTGGAGGCAGCTGCGCGCGCCTCCGGCGCCATGGTGGCCGAATGGATGGCCGCGGGCTTCGTCCATGGCGTGCTCAACACCGACAACTGCGTCATCACCGGGGAGAGCTTCGACTACGGGCCGTGGCGCTTCCTGCCGCGCTACGACCCCAATTTCACGGCCGCCTATTTCGACGAGTTCGGCCTCTACTGCTTCGGGCGCCAGCCAGGCGCCATCGCCTGGAACCTCGAGCGCCTGGCCGAGTGCCTCACCCTGGTCGCGCCCGTCGCCGACCTGGAACCCGCGCTCAAGACCTATGCGCCCGCCTTTCATGCCGGGTTGCGCCGCGCCATCTGCGCCCGGCTCGGCGTTGCGCAGATGGACGATGCGGCCGACGACGAACTGGCCGCCGGCTTCTTCCAGTTCCTGTTGAAGTCACAGGCGCTGTTCGAACGCACCGTGTTCGACTGGCACGGCGGCGAGACGAGGCGCGCCTTTGCCCTCGCCGGGCCGCAGGCCGCGCTCTATCGCGGCGAGGCCTTCGAGCGCTTTTTCAGGGCTCTTGCAGCCCATCCGCCCCTGGCGAAGACGGCCGAGGCCGCCGCCTATCTCGATGGCGAAGGCCCCGCCACGCTCCTCATCGAGGAGGTGGAGGGGCTGTGGGCACCGATCGCGGAGCGGGACGACTGGAGCCTGTTCGCGGCGAAACTGGCCCAGATCGAACAGGCCCGCCGGGCCTATGCAATTGTGCCGGTCAGGCCCTGAAACGGCCGACCAGCGCCCAGGCGGCCGGCATCAGGGCGGCGGCGAGGGCCGTCTTGACCAGCGTGCCGACCACGAAGGGGGTGACGCCGGTCGCCACCAGCCTGGCGCCATAGCCGGTGAAGGTGCCGAGCCAGGCCAGGCCCGGCAGGAAGACGATCACGTTGGCCAGCGCCATGGCGGCCAGGATCCGGGGCCAGGCGCGATCCCAGCCGCGGTCGGCGGCTGCCCCGATGATCGCGGCCATCAGCAGGAAGCCGATGAGAAAGCCGCCGGTCGGCCCCATGAACGGAGCGATGCCCGTGGTCATGCCGGCAAAGACCGGCGCACCGAGCAGACCCGCCATCAGGTAGGAGGCGACGGTCGCCAGGCCGAGGCGCAAGCCATAGGCCGCCGCCACCACGGAGATGGCCAGGGTCTGCAGCGTCAGGGGCACCGGCCAGAACGGCACGCTCGCCTTGGCGCCGAGCGTGATGAGGCAGACGCCACCGGCCACCAGCAGGGCTGGCCGGATCAGCCCGGCCGATCGGGAGGGCCAGAGCGCGGCGGCAAGGGTCGAAGCGGGCATGGTGGGGGTCATGCGGATGTCCTTCACAGGTCTATGCCGTTGGGTCAGCTTGTCATTTGCCCGCCGGCATGGTGGCCTGACCGAGCTAGCCGATGGTCATGCTGCACTGCAAGAGCGCCATGCCCGGCCCTTCGACAGAGGTTTCATGGCCGACGACATTCCCTTCGAGCGCGAGGATTCGGCCGTTCCCGGCCGTGTCGAGACGCTCTCCCCGCTGATCCGCCGGGTGCTCTGCGACAATCCGGGCCCGTTCACCCACAAGGGCACGGTCACCTACATCATCGGCACCGGCCGGGTCGCGATCCTCGACCCCGGTCCCGATGATCCGGCCCATGTCGCCGCTGTCCTCGAGGCGGTGAAGGGGGAACAGGTCGAGGCCATCCTGGTCACCCATACCCATCGCGACCATTCGCCGGCCACGCCGGCGATCAGGGCGGCCACCGGTGCGCCTGTCTATGCGGAAGGACCGCACCGCGCCGCGCGCGCGCTCACGCTCGGCGAGACGAACCCGCTCGACGCCTCCGGCGACCGCGACTTCGTGCCCGATGTGACCCTCTCCGATGGCGCGGTCGTATCCGGCCCCGGCTGGACGGTCGAGGCGGTGTTCACGCCCGGTCACACCGCCAATCACATGGCCTTCGCGCTGAAGGAGGAGGATGCGCTGTTCTCCGGCGATCACGTGATGGCCTGGTCCACCACCATCGTCGCCCCGCCGGATGGCGCCATGGGCGACTACATGGCCTCGCTCGACAAGCTGCGCGCCCGCGAGGAGCGCATCTTCTGGCCGGGTCATGGCGGCCCTGTGCGCGAGCCGGCCAAGTTCATGCGCGCCCTCGCCCACCACCGGCGCCTGCGCGAGGCCGCGATCCTCAAGCGCATCGAGGCCGGGGACCGGGCGATCCCGGACATCGTCGCGGCCATCTACGAGGGGCTCGACCCGCGGCTGAAGGGGGCGGCGGGGCTGTCGGTCTTCGCCCATCTGGAGGATCTCGTGGCCAGGGGCCTGGTGGCGACCGATGGCCCGCCGACCCTGTCCGGCGCGTTTCGCCCGGCGTGAGGGGCCGGGGGCCGGCGCGCAGACGACGGTCAGGCGGACCCTTCAGACAAAATCCAGCGGCAGGGCGGTCACCTCCTTGATCTCCTCCATCACGAAGCTCGCCGAGACGTCCTGCATCTCGATGCGGGACGTGAGCTTCCGGTAGAGCCGGTCATAGGCGGCGACATTGGGCACGCGCGCGTGCAGGATGTAGTCGATCTCGCCGGCGGTGCGGTAGACGCCGAGCAGTTCGGGAATGTCCTGCACGGCGGCGCTGAACCGCTCGGCCCAGTCGGCATCGTGGCGGCTGGTCCTGACCGCGATGAACACCGTCAGCTCCAGGTTCAGCTTGACCGGATCGGCAAGCGCCACGCGGGCGCGGATGATGCCCTCCTCCTCCAGGCGCCGGAGCCGGCGCCAGCAGGCATTGCGCGAGAGATTCACCCGCTCGGCGAGGTCGTCGATCGACAGGGTGGCATCGGCCTGGACGAGCCGCAGCAGGGCCTTGTCGGTGGGATCCAGCGAGGCGGATTGAGATGACATCCCACCATCATGGCCGAACGCGGGATGATGTCCACCCCATTCCTGGAAATGCGTGGATGAATGGGAACATTTCCCGCAAGACTCAGGTCACAATAGACCCACATCATCCTGCCTGAGGGACATGCCATGCTCGCCCGCGCCCGCAAAGCCTTCCTTGCCCATCCCGAATCGGTCGGCGAGAGCTATTTCGAGCATATGGGCGCGGCGCTGCGCTATGCCGGCACCTTCGCCTTCTGCGCTTTCTGCGCCTTCGTCCATGCCTTCCTGCCGTTCCTGTTCGAGAAGACCGCCTCGACCACCGTCCGCAAGATGGTCGCCGACATGGATGCCCGGATGGGGGCGCCCGCGGCTCCGCATGGCAAGGTGACGCCCGGCGCCCAGGCCGCCGAATAGGCGGGGCGGCGGGCCATTCCCGCCGGTCGCCGGACATGGTTTAAGGCAGGCCCCTGGCAGGGAGCTGCGCCATGTCCGATCCGATCCTCGTCGAAGTCCTCCGCGGCGCCTTCGTGGAGAGCGCGCATCGCGGCGCCTTCGCGGTCTGCGATGCCGATGGCAAGGTGGTGATGAAGGCCGGCGAGGCGGAGCGGCCGATCTATCCCCGCTCGGCGATCAAGGCTTTCCAGGCGCTGCCGCTGGTCGAGAGCGGGGCGGCCGACCGCTACGGCTTCGGCAACCGCGAACTGGCGCTCGCCTGTTCGTCGCACGGTGGCGAGCCAGCCCATGTGGAGGTGGCCGCCGGGATGCTGGCGAAAGCCGGGCTGGACGAGCGCGCCCTGGAATGTGGTGCGCACTGGCCCTCCTCCGCCGCCGCCACCCACGCCCTTGCCCGGTCCGGCGGCGCGCCCTCGGCCCTCCACAACAACTGCTCGGGCAAGCATGCCGGTTTCGTCTGCTTCGCCTGTTCGCAGGGCATCGACCCCGCCGGCTATGTCGGCGTCCGCCACCAGGTGCAGCGTTTCGTCGCGGAGGCCGTCAGCGACATGACCGGCCACCCGCTCGACGGCGACACGGCCATCGGCACAGACGGCTGCTCCATCCCGACCTATGCGATCCCCATCCACCGCCTCGCCCATGGCTTTGCGAAACTGGCGACCGGCCAGGGAGTCGGCCCGGAGCGGGCGAAGGCGCTCGCGCGCCTGCGCGAGGCCTGCGCCGCCGAGCCCTTCATGGTGGCTGGCTCCGGGCGCTTCTGCACCGACGTCATGACCCTGCTCGGACCGAAGGTGTTCGTGAAGACCGGCGCGGAGGGCGTATTCTGTGCCGCACTGCCCGACCAGGGACTTGGCATCGCGGTCAAATGTGCCGACGGCGCCAGCCGGGCCGCCGAGGTGATCATGGCCACGCTGATCGCCCGGCTGCTGCCCATGGATGAGGCAGAGACTGAGGATTTCGCGCGCTTCCTGATGCCTGTGCAGAAGAACTGGAACGGCATCACGGTCGGGCGCATCCGCCCGGCCGGCATGCTAGCGCGCTGATCGGCAAGCCTTTTTCGCAGGCCGACCGATCCTTTCGGCAGACCCCCTCTGCAGTTGCGGAAAATTCCAAAAAAGCCTCTTGTCAGCGTCCGGCGACAGGGTATCGTTCGTTCACGAATGATCTCCCGAGGCCCGGTCCAACGGGAGGCATCGCCAGAGGCAGAACGGCGGTTTTCGCGCACCGCTCCCGAGAGGAGGTTGTTCCATGACGAAGCTCGATCTTACCCGCCGCACGGTTGTCGGTGGGCTTGCCGCAACGGGTGCAGCCCTCGCTGGCGGCCCCTCCCTGGCGCAGGGCGCACCGATCCGGATCGGCGAACTGAACTCCTACAGCCGCATGGCCGCCTTTGCCGTTCCCTACCGCAACGCCATGCAGCTCGCCCAGGACGAGATCAACCGCGCCGGCGGCATTGCCGGTCTCGGCGGCCGCCCCCTGGAACTGGTGTTCCGCGATGACGGCTCCACGCCGGGCGATGCCGTGCGCGTGGCCGAGGAGCTGCTGACGCGCGAGAACGTCTCGTTCCTGTGCGGCACCTTCCTGTCCAATGTCGGTCTCGCGGTCGCCGACTTCGCCAACCAGCGCCGGACGCTGTTCCTGGCCACCGAGCCGCTGACCGACGCGCTGACCATGGGGTCCGGCAACCGCTTCACCTTCCGCGTGCGACCCAACACCTACATGCAGACGCGCATGCTGGTGGAGGCCGTGAAGGCCAAGGGCATCAAGCGCTGGGCCATCGTGGCGCCCAACTACGAATATGGCCAGTCGGCCGCCGCCAACTTCAAGCGTCTGATGACTGCCGCCGTGCCCGGCTTCGAGGTCGTCGGCGAGCAGTTCCCGGCCCTCGGCCGCATCGATGCCGGCGCCACCGTCGGTGCGCTCGGCCAGGCCCGGCCGGACGGCATCTTCAACGTGCTGTTCGGGGCCGATCTGGTCGCCTTCGTGCGCGAGGGCAATACGCGCGGCCTGTTCGAGCGGCGCACCGTGGTCAGCCTGCTCACCGGCGAGCCGGAATATATCATCCCGCTCGGCGAGGAGACGCCGGAGGGCTGGATCACCACCGGCTATCCCTGGGAGCAGATCGACACGCCGGCGCACAAGGCCTTTGTCGATGCCTACCGCGCGCGCTTCAACGACACGCCGCGGCTCGGCTCGCTGCTCGGCTATGTGGTCGTCTACATGATCCGCGACATGCTCAACAAGTCGCGCTCCACCGAGACCGAGGCCATGATCGCCGCGCTCAAGGGCCTGAAGAGCGACACGATCTGCGGTCCGGTCACCATGCGCGAGATCGACCAGCAATCGACGCTTGGCGCCTGGGTGGGCGAGACCACGCTGAAGGGGAAGATGGGCACCATGAAGAACTGGCGCTATGCCGACGGCGCCAACTACATGTTCCCGGAGGAAGAGGTGCGCGCCGCGCGCCGCGCCTGACCTCCCAACCTGCCATCCCGGCCCGGGTGTCCGCCCGGGCCTTCGTCCACCGGGGCGCCGCAGCTGCGGCGCACCGATCCTGACGTGCGTCCTGAAGCCAGCCACCGAGAGCCCGCGACCCCATGGACCTCTCCTTCCTCGTCATCCAGGCCTTGTCGGGATTGGCCAGCGCCTCTGCGCTGTTCGTCATCGCCTCGGGCCTGACCATCGTCTTCGGCGTGACGCGGATCGTGAACTTCGCCCACGGCTCGTTCTACATGCTGGGGGCCTATCTGGCCGTCACCATCCTGCCCTGGCTGTTCGAGTTCGACCGTTCGCCGGCCCTGTTCTTCGTCGGCGTGCTGGTGACCGCGGTCGTGGTCGGCATCCTCGGCGTCATCATGGAGGTGCTGCTGCTGCGGCGCATCTACAAGGTGCCCGAGCTGTTCCAGCTTCTTGCCACCTTCGGCGTCGTGCTCATGGTCCAGGACGTGGTGCTGAAGCTCTGGGGCCCGGTGGACATTGCCGGCCCCCGCGCGCCGGGGCTTCGCCACGGCGTCGAGATCCTCGGCCAGCGCTTCCCGGCCTATGAGCTGTTCCTCATCTTCGTCGGGCCGGTGGTGCTCGGCGCGCTGCTCCTGATCATGCACAAGACGCGCTTCGGCGTGCTGATCCGCGCCGCCACGCAGGACCGCGAGATGGTCGGCGCGCTCGGCGTCAACCAGGCCATGCTGTTCACCGGCACCCTGTTCCTCGGCGCCTTCCTCGCCGGCCTCGGCGGGGCGCTGCAGGTGCCGCGCATCCCCGCCAATACAGCCATGGACCTGTCGATCATCACCGAAGCCTTCGTGGTGACGGTCATCGGCGGCATGGGTTCGGTGCCCGGCGCCTTCGTGGCGGCGCTGATCATCGGCCTCCTTCAGGCCTTTGGCATCCTGATCTTCCCGAAGATCACGCTGGTGCTGGTGTTCCTGCTGATGGCCGCCGTGCTGGTGATCAAGCCCTGGGGCCTGATGGGCAAGCCCGATGTCGCGGCCGGCCGCGCCGTGCTGCCCGAGGGCATCCTCAACCTGAGGCGCATGGACGGCGCCGAGAAGATCGTCTGGGCGGTGATCGTCGCCATCGTCCTCATCATCCCGCTGGTCGGCGACACCTACAAGGTAAAGGTCGGCATCGAGATCATGGTGTTCGCCCTCGCCGCCTTCTCGCTGAACCTGCTCATCGGCAATGGCGGCATCGTCTCCTTCGGCCATGCCGCCTATTTCGGGGTCGGGGCCTATGCCGCGGGCCTGCTGGTCACCGGCCCCATGAAGGCGCCGATGGAGCTGGCGCTCATCATCGCGCCGCTGGCCGGGGGCCTTGCCGCCGCCCTGTTCGGCTATTTCGTGGTGCGCCTGTCCGGCATCTATCTGGCCATGCTGACGCTGGCCTTCGCCCAGATCACCTATGCCATCTGCTTCCAGTGGGTGGAGGTGACCGGCGGCGACAATGGCGTGGTCGGCGTGTGGCCCTCGCGCTGGGCCGCCGCCCGCGAGGTCTATTTCTATGTGGTGGCGGTCACCGCCATCCTCGCCATCCTGGCCTTGCGCCACGTCATCTACGCGCCCTTCGGCTACACGCTGCGCGCGGCCCGCGACAGCGCCAACCGGGCCGATGCCATCGGCATCGACGTGCGCACGCACCGCTGGCTCGCCTTCATCGTGGCGGGCGCGGCGGCGGGCCTTGCCGGCGGGCTCTATTCCTTCTCCAAGGGCTCCATCGATCCGACCATGATCTCCATCGCCATGTCGATCGACTTCCTCATGATGATCCTGACCGGCGGCATCCAGACGGTGATGGGCGCGCTGGTGGGCGCCGCCGCCTTCCATTCGGTCAAGGACTTCTTCATGCCGCTGACCGACTTCTGGCGCTTCTTCCTGGGCACCTCGATCATCGCCATGGTGCTCGTCTTCCCGCGCGGCATCGTCGGGGCCATCGATGCCTTCCGCGAGCGGCTGCGCGCCAGGTCCGCCGCCCCCGAGGCGCCGGCACCCGCCCTCGCCAAGGAGGCGGCATGACCACCCCCCTGCTCGTCGTCGACAACCTCCAGAAGCGCTTCGGCGGCGTGGTTGCCGGCAAGGATGTCTCGTTCACCCTGGAGGCCGGCGAGATGCTGGCCATCATCGGCCCGAACGGCGCCGGCAAGTCGACCACCTTCAACATGGTCGGTGGCCAGCTCGTTCCCGATGCCGGCACGGTGCGGCTGGCCGGCGAGGACATCACCGGCAAGCCGCCGCGCGAGATCTGGCGCAAGGGCGTCGGCCGCACCTTCCAGATCGCCCAGACCTTCGTCTCGATGAGCGTCGCGGAGAATGTCCAGATGGCGCTCATCTCCCACCACGGCCAGACACGCGCGGTGGTGCCGGTGGCCCGCACCCTCCACCGCGAGGCGGCACTCGCCATCCTGGCCGGCGTCGGCATGGCCGACATGGCCGATCGTCCCGTCAATGAACTGGCCTATGGCGACGTCAAGCGCGTGGAACTGGCCATTGCGCTCGCCTCCGAGCCGAAGCTGCTGCTGATGGACGAGCCGACGGCCGGCATGGCGCCGAAGGAGCGCGCCGCCCTGATGCAGCTCACCCACGACATCGCCCGCGAGCGGCGCATCGGCGTGCTGTTCACCGAACACGACATGGACTCCGTCTTTGCCCATGCCGAC
Source organism: Phreatobacter sp. (assembly GCA_046295035.1). Taxonomy (GTDB): domain Bacteria; phylum Pseudomonadota; class Alphaproteobacteria; order Rhizobiales; family Phreatobacteraceae; genus Phreatobacter. The sequence continues at coordinate 56,193 of JBKBOA010000004.1, read as the reverse complement.
CGCATCCTCGTGCTGGTGCGCGGCGAGATCATCGCGGCCGGCACGCCGGAGGAGGTGCGCTCCAACCAGCGGGTCAAGCAGGTCTATCTCGGCGAGACCGGCGTGCAGGCCGCCCTCAAGGCGCGCCGGCAGGCATCGGAGGCCCACTGATGCGCGCGCCCACCACCACGATCCTGGAAACGCGCGGCTTGTCGGCGGCCTATGGCCATGCGCAGGTGCTGTTCGGCGTCGACATCGCCCTGCGATCCGGCGAGGTCGTCGCTCTGATGGGCCGCAACGGCGCCGGCAAGTCCACCACGCTGAAGGCGATCATGGGCCTCGTTCCCGCCAATGGCGGCACGGTCTGCTTCGAGGGGCAGGACGTGACCGGCTGGCAGCCCTATCGCATCGCCCGGCTCGGCCTCGGCTATGTGCCCGAAGAGCGGCGCATCTTCACCGACCTGACCGTGTACGAGAACCTGGAGGTCGGGCGGAAGGCGGCCACGGCGGCCAACGGCAAGGAGCCCTGGTCGCTGGAGCGCCTGTTCGCGATCTTCCCCAATCTCGCCGAGATGCGGGGCCGCAGGGCCTCGGCCATGTCCGGCGGCGAGCAGCAGATGCTGACCATTGCCCGCACGCTGATGGGCAATCCGCATGCGGTGCTGCTCGACGAGCCATCCGAGGGCCTCGCCCCGGTGATCGTCGAACAGATGGCCGATGCCGTCCTCGCCATGAAGGCCGAGGGCATCGCGGTGCTGCTCTCCGAGCAGAACCTCTATTTCGCCTCCGCCGTGTCGGACCGCGCCTATGTCATCGAGAAGGGCACGATCCGCTACGAGGGGACGACCCAGGATCTTGAGTCCAATGACGAGATCCGCGAGGCCTATCTGAGTGTGTGAACGGATCCTGCGGGCGCCGGGTTGCGCCCTCACCGTTCGTAGGCGAATGAAACGGAGACAAGATGTGAGGCGCGTTGCCGGCATCGACGTGGGAGGAACCTTCACCGACCTGCTGCTGACCGAGCAGGACGGGTCGGGCGTGACCGTGCGCCTTGCCAAGGTGCCCACCAGCATCGCCAACCAGGCCGTCGGCGTGGTGAAGGCGATCGAGGCGGCCGGCGTCAGCCCGGCCGATCTCGATCTCATCATCCACGGCACCACGGCCACGACCAATGCCGTGCTGGAGCGCAAGGTGGCGAAGGTCGGCCTCATCACCACGGCGGGCTTCCGGGACGTGCTGGAGCTTGGCCGGCGCACGCGCCCGCGCGCCTATGGCATGACCGGCACCTTCGAGCCGCTGATCGAGCGCCCCTTCCGCCGCGAGGTGGCCGAGCGGATGAACGCGCAGGGCGAGGTCGTCACGCCGCTCGACGAGGCGGCCGTCCGCCGCGAGGCCGAAGCACTGGCGGCAGCCGGCTGCGAAGCCATCGTCATCCACTTCCTGCATTCCTACGCCAACCCCGCCCATGAACGGCGCGCCGGCGAGATCGTCCGCAGCGTCTGGCCGAACGGCTATGTGACGCTCGGCCACGAACTGCTGTCCGAATATCGCGAGTACGAACGCGGCACGACGGCGAGCGTGAACGCCGCCGTGCAGCCGATCCTTGACCGCTACGTGCAGCGCCTGCAGGGCGACCTCTCGGCGAAGGGCTTTGCCCGCGATCTGCTCGTCATGAACGGCAATGGCGGCACGGTGCCGGCGACGCTGGTGGCGCGCGAGGCGGCCAAGACGGTGATGTCGGGGCCGGCCTCGGGCGTCATGGCGGCGGCGGCAACCCTCGCCCAGTCCGGCCTCACCAATGCCATCACCTATGACATGGGCGGCACCTCCACCGATGTCGCCCTCATCCATGGCGGCGTGCCGGAAGTGTCGGCGGAGCTGACCATCGACTACGGCCTGCCGATCCACCTGCCCATGGTCGATGTGCGCACGGTCGGCGCCGGCGGCGGTTCCATCGCCTCGGTGAACGCGGCGGGCATGCTGCAGGTCGGGCCGCATTCGGCGGGCTCCGAGCCCGGACCGATCGGCTACGGCCGGGGCGGCACGCGGCCGACCATCACCGACGCCAACCTGATCCTCGGCCGGCTCGATCCGGACCGGCTGACCGCCGTGCAGACGAAGGTCTCGCTCGACGATATCCGCGCCGTCTTCGAGCGCGACCTTGCCCGCCCCCTCGGCATGAGCGTGGAGGAGGCGGCCGCCGCGGTCATCCGGCTCGGCAATGTCCACATGTCCGGCGCCATCCGGATGGTGTCGCTGTCGCGTGGCTATGACCCGCGCGATTTCGTGCTGTTCGCCTTCGGCGGCGCGGGCCCCCTGCATGCCGTGGCGCTCGCCCGCGAGCTCGGCATTCCCGAAGTGCTGGTGCCGGCCCGGCCGGGCCTGACCAATGCGCTCGGATGCCTCGTCGCCGACCTCAGGCAGGACCGGGTCAACACGGTCAACAGGCCGCTGGATGCGGTCGACATGGCCGAGGTCCGGCACCTGATGGTGGCCCAGCGCAACAGCGCCCTCGCCGTCGTCGAGCAGGAGAAGGCGGAGATCGAGGAGACCGTGGTGATCCATGGCGCGGACATGCAGTTCCGCGGCCAGACCCACCTCATCCGCGTGCCGCTCGCCTCGCCCGATGTCAGCCGCGAGGACATCCAGGCGGCCTTCGAGCAGGCTTACTTTCACCGCTTCCAGGTGCGTCTGCCGGAAATCCGGGCCGTGCTGGTCAATCTCGTCACCTCGGTCATCGGCCGGCGCAAGGCCTTCCCGCTCTCGGCCCTGCTGGATGCCGCCGCACGCAGGGCAAGCGCCGCTGACGCGGTCATCGGCGAGCGGCCCGTCCATGCCGACGGTCGCTGGTGGCCGGCGAAGATCTATGCGCGCGACGCCCTGCCCATCGGTGCTTCGGTCAGCGGCCCTGCGGTCATCCAGCAGATCGACGCGACCACCGTCATCGAGCCGGGCGCCATCGCCACGGTCGATGCCATCGGCAATCTGAGGGTCAGGGCATGAGCGCAATCGCCAGCATCGGCACCGCCCCCACCCCTCCCCGGCGGGGAGGGGTCGATCCGAGCGCCGGCGAGGTTCGGGTGAGGCGCAGAGCCCTCGCCGCCTCGGACACGTCCCCCTCACCCTGTGTTTCGCGCCGATCTCTCCCCGCCGGGGAGAGGTGGTCCGACGCCCCACCCATCCGCCTTGCTGAAAAGGCCGGCCGATGACCCTTCACATGCAACCAACCGACACGAAACCCCTGGACGCCCTGACCCTCGCCGTCATCCAGGCCGGCCTGCAGCAGGTCTGCAACGAGATGGACATCGCCTTCTCGCGCTCGGCCTTCTCGCCGGTCATCGCCGAGGCCGACGACCGCGCCGACGGCATCTATGACCGCGAGACCGGCGCACTGATCTCGCAGGGCGAATTCGGCCTGCCGGTCTTCGTCGGCACCATGCAGCACTCGACCGGCCACATCATCCGCCTGATCGGCGAGGGCAAGGCGGGCAAGCCGGAGCCCGGCGACATCTACATCGTCAACGACCCCTATCTCGGCGGGACGCACCTCATGGACGTGCGTTTTGCCAAGCCGGTCTTCGTCGATGGCGAACTGTTCTGCTGGCTGCAGAACACCGGACACTGGCCGGACATCGGCGGCATGGTGCCGGGCGGCTTCTCGGCGCACGCGACGGAAGTGGAGCAGGAGGGCCTGCGCCTGCCGCCGGTCAAGCTGTTCAAGCGCGGCGAGATGGATCCGGAAATCTTCGCGATCATCGCGTCCAACATCCGCGTCGCCGACCAGCGCATCGGCGACATCAAGGCCCAGGCCGCGGCCCTGCTGGTGGGCGAGACACGGCTGATGGACCTCGTCGCGAAATATGGCACGGCCACGCTGGATGCAGCGATCGCCCAGATCCGCGCCCGCTCGGCCGAGCGCATGCGCGCCGAGATCCGCGCCATTCCCGACGGCATCTACCGGTCCGAGAGCTTCGTCGATTCCGACGGGGTGGTGAACGAGCCGCTCCGGATCGCGCTCACCGTCACCAAGGCCGGCGAGACCATGACCTTCGACTTCTCGCAGTCGTCGCCGCCCTGCCAGGGGCCGATGAACTCGGTCTTCGCGACAACCTGTTCCTCGGTCTATCTCGGCGTGAAGCACATCTTCCCGGACGTGCCGATCAATTCCGGCGCCTTCGAGCCGCTGACCATCCTGAGGCCCGAGGGCACCTTCCTCGACGCGCGATATCCCCGCCCCGTCTCCGGCTGCGCGGCGGAGGTTTCCCAGCGCATCGCGGAAGCGGTGTTCCTCGCCCTCGTCCAGGCGATCCCCGAGAAGGTGACGGCGGCGCCCGCCGGCACCTCCGGCAATTTCGCGCTTGGCGGCTTCGATCCGGCGAAGAACTCCGGCTACGTCATGTACCAGATCACCGGCGGCGGCTATGGCGGCAATGCCGGCCATGACGGGCTGACCAACGGCTGCTCGACCATCGGCATTTCCAAGACCGCGCCGGTGGAGGTCATGGAGCAGTACTATCCCGTGCTGTTCCGCCGCTTCGCCCTGCGCGAGGGCTCGGGCGGGGCCGGCAAGACGCGCGGCGGCTTCGGCGTCCATTACGAGGTGGAGCTGCTGCGCGGCGAGGCGCGCGCCTCCTTCGTCATGGATCATGGCCGGTTCGGCCCGCCCGGCGTGCTCGGCGGCCGGGATGGCGCGCCCAATGTCGTGAAGATCCACCGCGGCGGCGAGACGACCATTCCCGAGCACCTGTCCAAGGATCAGGGCATCCGCATCCGCGCCGGCGACCGCGTCGAGGTGATGACGCCGGGCGGCGGCGGATACGGAGACCCGGCCAGACGCGATCCGGAACTGGTCGCCCGCGATGTCGCCCGCGGCTACTACACCGCGGCCGAGGCCGAGGCTCTCTGGGGGTGGAGGGGCTGATGCGCTATTTCCGCCCCACCAGCCTCGCCGAGGCACTCGCCATCCGCGCCGAGCATGACGTCACGGTGCTCGCCGGCGGCACTGACGTCTATCCCGTCCGCACCGCGCGCCGCGCCTGGGGCGACCCGAGCCACAAGGATGTCCTCGACCTGGCGGCGGTGCCGGGTCTGCGCGGCCTGACCGAGGAGCCCGGCCACTGGCGCCTCGGGGCGCTCACCACCTGGTCGGACCTTGCCCGCGCCGACCTGCCGCCGCTCTTTGACGGCTATCGCCGCGCTGCGCGCGCGGTCGGCGGCGCGCAGGTGCAGAACCTCGGCACGCTCGCCGGCAACATCGTCACGGCCTCGCCGGCCGGCGACGGCATACCCAACCTGCTGGCGCTCGAGGCCGAGGTGGAGCTGGCCAGCCGCGCGGGGATACGGACCCTGCCCTTTGCCGCCTTCGCCACGGGATACCGGCAGACGGCGCTGCGGCCCGACGAGATCGTTACCGCGCTGGTCGTGCCGAAGCTCGACGGTGCCCGCTCGACCTTCCTCAAGCTCGGCGCACGCACCTATCTGGTCATCTCCATCGCCATGGTCTCGGCGGTGGTGGCGACCGGGCCGGACGGCCGCATCGTCGCCGCCCGGATCGCGGTCGGCGCCTGCTCGGCGGTGGCACAGAGGCTTGGCGCGCTCGAGGCCGCGCTGATCGGCGTTCCTCTGGCCGAGGCCGCCGGCCTCGTGGCGGCGGAGCACCTCGCCACCCTCACCCCCATCGACGACGTGCGCGCCTCGGCCGCCTACCGCCTCGCGGCGGCCGGAACGCTGGTGCGCGACGCGCTGGCCGACCTCGCCTCAGCGCCAACCCGGAGGGCCGCCTGATGCTCGACCGCCCCTCGTCCGCCACGCTCGCGCTCTGTGTCAACGGCACGACGCATGCGGTGACCGCCGACCCCTTCGCCAGCCTCGCCGATACCCTGCGCGAGGGCCTTGGCCTGACCGGCACCAAGATCGGCTGCGATGCCGGCGATTGCGGCGCCTGCACGGTGCTGATGGACGGCGAGCAGGTGTGCGCCTGCCTGGTCGCGACAGCCCAGGCGGAAGGCCGCGCCATCACCACGATCGAGACCGATCACCCGCTGGTCGACCGCCTGCGCGCCGCCTTCCTCGCCCATGGCGCGGCCCAGTGCGGCATCTGCACGCCCGGCATGATCATGGCCGCGACCGATCTCCTGTCGCGCAACCCGAACCCGGACCGGCAGCAGATCGAGGACGGCATCGGCGGGGTGCTCTGCCGCTGCACCGGCTACATCAAGATCATCGAGGCCATCGAGGCCGTGGCGCGCGGCGCCAACGACCTTGCGCCCGTCGCCGCGGCGGGCGAGGCGGTCGGCGCCCGCATCGCCCGGGCCGACGGCCTCGCCAAGGTTCGTGGAACGGACCGGTTCGGAGCCGATTCGGCGCCGCCGGATGCGCTGTGGCTGCGCGCGGTGCGCTCGCCGCACGCCCGCGCCCGGTTCACGCTCGGCGATCTCGACGCGGTGAAGGCCGCCCATCCGGGGCTGGAAGCGATCCTGACCGCCGCGGACATTCCCGGCGAAAACTCCTTCGGCATCTTCCCGACCATCAAGGACCAGCCGGTTCTCGCCCCCGGCTTCGTGCGCTATCGCGGCGAGGCGGTGCTGGCGCTGGTCGGCACCCGCGCGGCCGTGGAGGGCATCGCCGATGCCGACCTGCCGATCACCTGGCAGGTCGAGCCGCCGGTGATCGGCACGGAAGCGGCGCTGGCCGAGGGCGCGCCGGCGCTGCACCCCACCATCCCCGACAATGTGCTGACCCGTGGCTATCTGGAGACCGGCAATGTCGCCGAGGGCCACCGGCTCGGCGCTGCGACTGTCGAGGGACGGTTCCGCACCGGCTTCGTCGAACACGCCTATATCGAGCCGGAGGCGGGCTACGCCGTGCGCGTCGGCGACAGGATCGAGGTCACGGCCTGCACGCAGGCGGCCGTCATGGACCAGGAGGAGGTCGCCCGCGTCGTCGGCGTGCCGATGAGTCAGGTCAGGATCATCCCCAGCGCCTGCGGCGGCGGTTTCGGCGGCAAGCTGGACGTGTCCATCCAGCCGCTGATCGCGGCTGCCGCCTGGCTCCTGAGGAAGCCGGTGCGGATCATCTATTCGCGCACCGAGAGCATGGCCTCCACCACCAAGCGCCACCCCTCGCGCATCCACGCGAAGATGTCGGCGGATGCGGCCGGCCGCTTCACGGCCTTCGAGATGACCGGCGACTTCAACACCGGCGCCTATGCCTCCTGGGGGCCGACGGTGGCGAACCGCGTGCCGGTCCATGCCACCGGCCCCTACCGGGTGCCGCATGTGCTGAACCGCACCCGCGCCATCCACACCAACGAGGTGCCGGCCGGCGCCTTCCGCGGGTTCGGCGTACCGCAGGCGGCGATCGCCGGCGAGACATTGATCGATGATCTCGCGGAACGCCTCGGCATCGACCGCTGGCAGATCCGCCGGATCAACGCCATCGGCCATGGCGACCGGACGGCCACGGGCCAGGTGCTGCACGCCTCGGCCGGGCTGCCCGACTGCCTCGATGCGGTGAAGGCCGACTACGAGGCCATGGTCGCGGCCGCCGAGGCGCACAATGCCCGGGGCGGGCGCATGGCGCGCGGCGTCGGTATCGCCTGCATGTGGTACGGCTGCGGCAACACCTCCATGTCCAATCCGTCGCGGATGCGGATCACGCTGGCGGCGGATGGCCGGCTCACCTTCCTCAACGGCGCGGTGGATATCGGACAGGGTTCGTCCACGGTGCTCCTGCAGATCGCGGCGGATGCGCTCGGCCTGCCGACCACGCAGTTCGACTTCGTCATCGGCGACACCGATCGCACCTTCGATGCCGGCAAGACCTCGGCCTCGCGCCAGACCTTCGTCTCCGGCAATGCTGCAAGGCTCGCCGGCCTCGACCTGCGCGCCAAGATCCTGGCGCTCGCCAATGCCGGCCCCGGGGCGCGACTGACGCTCGAGGGGACGCGGCTGACGGTGGAGGATGGCGAGGCGAGCCGGGTGATCGAGCTTGCGGGGCTTGATGCCGACCCGGCAGGCATCGTGCTGACGGGCGATGGCGACTATGATCCGCCGACCACGGCGCTCGACGCCAAGGGCCAGGGCATCCCCTATGCGACCTACGGCTTTGCCGCCCAGGTCGCGGAGGTGGAGGTGGACCGCCTGCTCGGCACGGTGAAGGTCAGGCGCATCGTCGCGGCCCACGATGTCGGGCGGGCGATCAACCCGACGCTGACCGAGGGCCAGATCCATGGCGGCATCGCCCAGGGCCTCGGCCTCGCGCTGATGGAGGAATATCTGCCCGGCCGCACCGAGAACCTGCACGACTATCTGATCCCGACCGCCGGCGACATGCCGCAGATCGTCATCCACCTGATCGAGGATCCGGAGCCGGAAGGCCCGTTCGGCGCCAAGGGCGTCGGCGAGCCGGCGCTGGTGGCCACGGCCCCGGCCATTCTCGGCGCCATCCGCCACGCGGTCGGCGTGCGGATGACCGAGGTGCCCGTCCTGCCGCACCGGCTGTGGGCGGCGATGCAGGGCCAGAGGGAGGCCGCGGAATGAGCCTTGCCCCACCCGTCGCGGCCTTCGCCCTGTCGCCCCTGAAACCCGATCGCCACGCGACCGGCGCGGACCGTTCCCCTCCAGGAGGTCACCATGACCGCCACTGACCAGCTCTCGCTCGAAGCCCGCTCGAAGAAGTTCGGTGCCGACGAGGGCGACGGCATCCTGCGCTGCGATGCCTGCCCGGTGCTCTGCCGCATCCGGCCGGGACGCGCGGGCGCGTGCTCGCGCTATGCCAACGAGAACGGCCAGCTGGTGCGCACCGATCCCGTCGTGCTGCTGGCAAAGACCGTCGAGGAGGGCGGCAAGCTGGTCGCCTTCGGCAAGAACGACTGGGATGGACAGGCGCTCGACCCCTCGCGCACCTTCGTCACAGCCATCGGAGCCGGCACCACCTATCCGGACTACAAGCCGGCGCCCTTCATCGTCTCGGCGATGCACGAGGGGGTCGATACCGTGACGGTCGTGACCGAGGGCATCTTCAGCTATTGCGGCGTCAAGGTGAAGATCGACACCGATCGGCACCTCGGCCCCGAAGCAGCGCCCATCCGCGTCAACGGCGAGCAGGTCGGCCATGTGACGACGGCCGAATACGGCTCGCAGATGCTTTCCATCGGCGGCGTGCGGCACCTGACCGGCGGCTCCAAGAAGGAGGGCAATGTCACCTGCGACACCATGCTGAAGCTCTGCGCGGGCGAAGCGGTGACCATGACCATCGACGGCGGCCATGAGGTGGTGGTGGCCGCCAACCAGGCCCCGATCGTCGACGGCAAGCCCGAGCAGCGCATGCGCGTCGGCTGCGGCTCGGCGACGGTCGGAATCTTCGCCAGGCAGTGGCTCGGCCATGTCGACGAGGTGATCGTCGTGGACGACCACATTACCGGCGTGCTGACCGAGCACCAGGCCGGCCGCGTGCTCGACATGCGCCAGGCCGGCATCCGCGTGCGCGGTCGCAGATCCACGCCGGGCCGCTATTTCCGGGTGGCCAATCCCGGCGTCGGCTGGGGCGGCACGGACATCGAGGATCCCCTGTCGATCATCCAGAAGATCGATCCGGAAACCGCCTGGCCGGGCCTGCGCCTGCTCATGACCTCGACCACCGGCGAGCATTTCCTCTACTGCGTGCTGGACGAGAACCTCAGGCCGGTTCCCGCCCCGATCCCCGATGCGGTGATGAAGGTGGTCGAGCGCATCGGCGAGAACTGCGAGCCCTCGCTGTGCACCGTGCTGTTCATGGCAGGTGCCGGCGGTTCCCTGCGCGCCGGCGTGACCGAGAATCCGGTGCTCCTGACGCGGTCGGTCGCAGCCGGCCAGACGCGCGTCACCATGGGCGGCGCGCCGGTCTATCTGTGGCCGGGCGGCGGCATCACGGTCATGGCCGATGTCACGCGCCTGCCGAAGAACGCCTTCGGCTATGTGCCGACGCCGGCCATCGTCGCGCCGATCGAGTTCACCCTGCCGCGGGCGCTCTACGAGCAGCTCGGCGGCCATGTCGGCGACATCGTCTCCATCGACGACATCCTGCGCGATGTCGCGCCGAGCGCGCGCATCGAGCCCTGGCGCGACGGCAATCCCTGGCCCTTCCCGGAGCGAGACGCATGACTGTCAAGCGCGCGGCCCGCGCCAGACCGGCCGAACGGCCCTATGTCCTCGAGGAACAGATCGGCTTCCTGATCCGGCGCGCCCACCAGCGCGCCACGTCCATTTTCGACCAGGTGATGGACGGCTTCGACGTGACGCCGGTGCAATATGCCGCCCTCGCCAAGCTGCACGATCTCGGCCCCACCTCGCAGAACCAGCTCGGCCGGCTGGTCGGCATCGACCCGGCGACCATGTTCGGCGTGGCGGGCCGGCTGGCCAAGCGCGGCCTCGTGGCGCCCTCGGTCGATCCGAACGATGCCCGCCTGGTCCTCCTGGAGCTGACGCCGGCCGGCCGCGAGACGGTCGAGGCCATGAAGCTGCGCGGCCCCGAGGTGTCGGCACGCACGCTGGAGCCCTTGAGCGCGGACGAGGCCGAGACCCTGCTGGCCCTGCTGGCGCGGATCGGCTGACCCGCGATGACCGGCCCCAGCGTCCAGCACCTCGAGGGCGACCGGCTGCATCTGCAGCATGGGCCCATCGATGTCGTGCTGCGCGCCTGGGGAGCCGCCGGCGCGGTGCGGACGGCCTATGAGGCGGTGAGCACGCGCTTTGCCACCATCCTGCCGGAGCTGGCGGGCGAGCTCGCCGAACTGCGCAAGCCCATGAGCGCGCGCCCGCAGGTGGAAGGCCCGGTGGCCCGGCGGATGGTCACCGCCTGCCGGCCGCATGCCGGCCTGTTCGTCACGCCCATGGCGGCGGTCGCGGGGGCCGTGGCCGACGAGCTGCTGGACTGCATGGTCGAGGCGGCCCCGCTCGACCGCGCCTTCGTCAACGACGGCGGCGACATTGCCGTGCATCTGACCGAAGGCGAGCGCCTGGACATCGCCATCGCCGCCGATTTCTCGCGCGGCCCCGTTCCGGCCGTCAACGGCCGCGTCTGCCTGACCCACCTGGACGGTATCGGCGGCATTGCCACGTCAGGCGCGCAGGGCCGCTCCTTCTCGCTCGGAATCGCGGATTCGGTGACGGTGCTGGCGCGCGATGCGGCCTCGGCTGACGTTGCGGCCACGCTGATCGGCAATGCCGTCGCCCTCGACCATCCGGCGGTGGAGCGCCGCCCGGCCCGCACGCTTGATCCGGACAGCGACCTCGGCGACCTCCTGGTGACGACCGGGGTCGGTCCGCTCGAGACCGCGGCGGTGCTGGCGGCGCTGGAGGCCGGCCGCGCCCGTGCCGAGCAGTTCCGCCTGCGTGGCCTCATCCGGGACTGCGCGCTGGCGCTGCGGGGCGAGGCGGTGACGCTCGGATCGACCAGATTTCTCGGGGAGAGGAACCCATGACCATCGATGTGCGCAAGATTGTCACCGGCGTCGAGGAGGTCCGCCACGATGGCGGCCCGAAGCTCGCCCGCCCCATCCTCAAGGGCTGGGTCGCGGTGGTGCTGAAGAACCCGTTCGCCGGCCGCTATGTCGAGGACATCCAGCCGATGATGGAGGAGCTCAAGCCGCTCGGCCTGGAATGTTCGACGAAGCTGCTTGCCGCCCTCGGCGGCGACACCGGCGCCATCGAGGCCTATGGCAAGGGCTCTCTGGTCGGTTCGGCCGGGGAGCTGGAGCACGGGGCGCTCTGGCACGTGCCCGGCGGCTATGCCATGCGCGAACTGCTCGGCGAGGCGCTGGCCATCGTGCCGTCGATGACCAAGGTCGGCCCCATGGGCGCCATCCTCGATGTGCCGATCCATCACCGCAACGCCGCCTATGTGCGCTCGCATTTCGACGGCGTGACGCTGATGGTCCAGGATTCGCCGAGGCCGGACGAGATCCTGTTCGCCCTCGCCATGACCACCGGCGGGCGGCCGCATCCGCGCATGGGCGGCCTGACGCAGGACCAGATCTCCAAGCGCGACGGCCAGCGGTGAACGACGCCCCGGCGGTGCCAGACCAGCCCGCCATGCGGCCGGACCGCGGGATGGGGCGCGGGGCGCAAGCGGGCGGCTGAACGCGATTCCGCAGGCGCTTGCCGGCCCGTTCGCGGGCCTCAGCGCTGCAGGCGCTCGAGCGGCATGTCCATGGTGGCCACCAGGCCATCCGGGTTCCAGGCCTGTTCCAGCGCTGCGCCCAGCTGCCCGGACGCGACCCGCTGCGACAGCAGGGAGCCGAAGCCCGTGCGGTGCGGCGGAGCCGTCACCTTCGGCCCGCCCTGCTCCCGCCATGTCAGGCGGCAGCGGTCCGGCTGGAGCGCCACCGTGATCTCGACCTGGCCCTCATGCGTCGACAAGGCCCCGTACTTGGCGGCATTGGTGGCCAGCTCGTGGACGATCAGCGCCAGGCCCGTGGTGGTCCGCGGGCCGATGGCGAGGTCGTCGCCAAGGACCGAGAAGCGCTGCACCCCGTCGGCCTGATAGGGGGACAAGAGCTCGCGCAGGACATCGTGCAGGCTGGCCTGCGCGCCGCCACCCTCACCGGCCTCGGCCCCATCCTGCCGCACATAGTGGTGCGCCCGGCTCAGGGCATCGATCCGCTGGCGAATGGTCTCCGCATAGGGGCGCGCCTCCGGATAGTGCCGGCTCGACAGCGTGACGATGGCGGCAACCACCGCGAAGATGTTCTTGATGCGATGCGACAGCTCGCGCGCGATCAGTTCGCGCTGTTCCTGGGCGATCTTCAGGTCGTGGATGTCGGTGCAGGTGCCATACCAGCGCACGATCGCCCCCGTCTCGTCGCGCACCGCCTGGGCGCGGCCGATGACCCAGCGATACTCGCCGGAGCGATGCCGCAGGCGGTATTCGATGTGATAGGGTTCCCCGGTCGCCAGGCTGTGACGCCAGACTTTCCAAGCGCGCTCCTGGTCGTCGGGGTGGAACATGCCGTTCCAGGCCTCCCCGTCCGTCGAGCCGTGCGGCACGCCGGTGAACTCGTACCAGCGGTCGTTGTAGAAGTCGTGGAACCCGTCGGGCCGCGTGGACCAGATCATCTGGTCGATGGAATTGACGATCGCCTCCAGCCGCTGGCGCTGCTCGAGGAGCTCGGAGCGCGCGGCGGCCAGCATCTCTTCGCCCGCCTTGCGCTCGGTGATGTCCCGGGAAATGCTTGAAAGACGGGTCACCGCCCCGGTCTCGTCGACGATCGGCGCCACCGAGACGTCCCACCAGCGCGGGCTCCCCCTGGCGGTCGGGCAATAGGCCTCGAACCGCACCGGCCGGCCCTGCCGTGCCGTCTCGACCGCCGAGCGGATGGTCCCGACCGATTCGGACGGCCACAGATCCCACCAGAACGCGCCGCTGACGGTTGCCACATCGTCGATCTCCATCAGGCAGAGACCGTTGGCATTCATGAAGCTCAATCGCCCGTCCAGCTCGATCAGCTTGATGCAGTCAACCGAGGCCTCCAGCACCGAATGGAGGAAGTCGCGACTGTCCGGAAGGGCCAGGGCGTTGGGAAATGGGGCAAACGGCTCATGCGTCCCGCCTGCACGTCCACCGGCGCTCATCCGGAAAACCTTACGCTTGAAGTTGCCCCAGCCCGGCCAACGCGATGCAGGACCAAAGGTTCCGCGCCACGTTAGTCATTTTTCGCCACCGCGCCATCTAGAACAGAATGCCGGCCCGGGCCCTGTCAAAAGACAGGTTCGCCGCCTGGCCGCGAGACCGCCCTCTCAGAAGCGGCGCCTGAACGAGAACAGGGCGCTGTCGGCGTCGCCGTTGCCCGTGATGAGCCCGCCGAGGATCTGCGCGGCCAGCATGGAGAAGGTGATGCCATTGCCGCCATAGCCCAGAACGGCATAGCAGCGGGCAAGCCCCGGGACCGAGCCGATGGACGGCGTCCCCGTGCGGGACGTGCCGAAGCTGCCGCACCAGGCATGGGTCGGCGCGGTATCGAGCTGCGGCATCAGCTGCGCCAGCTTGCCGCGCAGCGCCTCAACCTTGACCTCCAGCCGTTCGTCGCGCCGCGCCTCGTCGACGAAGTCCTCGTCCTCGCCACCGCAGATGATCCGGCCGTCCTGACCGCTGCGCAGGTAGAGATAGGGGTCGGACGCTTCCCAGACGAAAGGCAGATCCCGTGGCACGGCGCGCGGCTGCGGACGAGTGGCAAGGCAATAGGTCGAGACGATGCGATGGCCCTTGCGCGGCACGCGGCGCGGCAGTTCATAGCCGGTTGCAAAGACCAGATGCCGGGCCCGCACCACCGGTCCGCCAGCGGTGACTGCGCAGACCATCCCGGCCCCCGTCTCGACCTCGACCACCTCGGCAGGACAATGCAGATGCGCGCCCCGCTCCAGCGCCGCGCGCAAAAAGCCTGCGGCCAGACGGCGGGGATCGGCGGCCAGATTGCCGTGGCCCAGCAGCGCGGCGCGCCGCTGCAGGCCATAGCGCGCGGCCACCTCCGCCCCGCTCAGGACCGTGACCTCGAAGCCGGCCCGCCGGCGCGCCTCGGCCTCCCGCTCGAGCCCGTCCCTGTCCAGCCTGTCCCCTTCCAGATAGAGCGAATCGCGCAGCTCCAGGTCGGCACTGATGCCAAGCCGCCCGGCCCGCTCGCGCAGGGATTCGAGCGCCAGCTTGGAGCGCCGCCAGATGCGTTCGGCGCGCTCGAGACCGATGCGGTCGGCCAGTTCGCTGAGCGGCGTGTCGATCTCGTATTGCAGCAGGGCGGTGGAGGCCGGTGTCGATCCCTGCAGGGGACCGCGCCGGTCGAGGATGACGACCTTCAGCCCCGCCTCGCCGAGGGCCTCGGCGACCATCGCCCCGGAGATGCCGGCCCCCACCACCACGACATCGGCCGCCGCATCGCGCCGCAGGGGCGTGGATGGAAGGGCGGCGAGCGGCCTGGACATCCAGGGCGACCGGCCGGTCCTCAGATCACGAAGGATGGTTTCTGCCATGTCGCCTCGCTCCGGGTTCCGGGCCGGCTGGAGCGCGGGCATTGCGTGCGGAACCCATGGGGCAACGCACAGGTCCGGCGAATGTTTCCCGGGCCGGCCTCTCGCGGCGGCGCGGCTCAGCCTGCGGCCGCCGCTTCCCAGCCGGCGCTGGAGCGCGTGAACAGGATGGGGGTCGCGTTGCGGCGCAGCTCCGTGCCGAGATCGACGCCGGTCAGCGCGGCGAGCACCAGCAGCACGCCGCCATGGGAGACGATCAGCAGATCCCCGTCGGGATCGTCCTCCAGCGCCAGCCAGCGCGACAGCGCATGGCCGGTGCGATGGACGAAGGTCTCCAGCGTCTCGCAGGCCGGCGGATCCTGCCGCCAGTCGAGCGCGCCGACCGGCGTGCCGAACAGGCCCATGTAGAGGCGCTCCTGCAGGGCCGCGTCAGGCTCCGGCGTAATGTCGCGCCCGTCGGTGACGATGGCGGCGGTGCGCCAGGCCCGCATCATCGGACTGGCGGCCACCCGCTTCAGGGAGGCCAGGGCCAGGATCGAGGCGGCCTCGGCGGCCTGCGCCTCGCCGGCGGCATTCAGCGGCGTGTCGGGGAACTGGTAGATGCCCTTGCGGTTGCCTTCGGTCTCCCCGTGGCGGAGGAAGATGAAGCGAGACAGCCGCGGGCGGAACGGGATCGCCCGGCTGAGGTCGAGAATGGCATCGTAACCGAGGGTCGGGGCGACCTGTGTCGGGGTTCCGCTGGCCAAGATCGTGTCTCCTTCGGCGGATGGATTGGACGAGAGCGCGGTCGATGTCAAAGGGGCGGGACGGCGCACCCCCTCGCCTTCCACGAGCCGTTCGGCTAGCAAGGCGGCATGTCCAGCACCCGCCCCTCCATCCGCGACCGCATCCGTCCCATCGACGCCGGAGAGACCGCTGTCGGCGCCCATTTCCTCGGCGAATCCGGCGTGCTCGTTCTGGCCTCGGGCGAGGCCGTGGTGGCAGGCGCGGACGACAGCCGCGTGACGCTGCACGCGGGCGGGGTGCTCGACACGGCGAGCGACGGCCAGGTGCTGCTGAGCGGCGGCGATGACGGCCGGCTGGTGCGCTTCGCACCCGGGTCCGGCGTCAGCACGCTGCATGACACCGGCGGCACCTGGATCGACCGCGTTGCGCTCGGGCCCGGCGGCGCCCATGCCTGGAGTGCCGGCCGCAAGGCCTTCGCGACCAGCGGCAGGGGCGAGCCAAAGACCCTCGCCCTGCCCTCGGCGGCCGGCGGTCTCGCCTTCTTTCCCAAGGGCTTCCGCCTTGCCATCGCCCACTACAACGGCGCGACGCTCTGGTATCCGAACGTGGCCGGCGAGCCCCAGCGGCTGGAGTGGAAGGGCTCCCATCTCGGCATCACGGTCAGCCCGGACCAGCGCTTCGTCGTCACCACCATGCAGGAGCCCCAGCTGCACGGCTGGCGGCTGGAGGATGGCCAGCACATGCGCATGTCGGGCTATCCCGGCAAGGTGCGCTCCATCGCCTGGACGCAGGGCGGCCGGTTCCTCGCCACCTCCGGAGCCTCCGAGGCCATCCTCTGGCCGTTCACCGGCAAGAACGGCCCGATGGGCGCGCACCCGACCATGATCGCGCCGGCCGCCCGGGCCGGCATCAGGGTGACGCTGGTCGCCGCCCACCCGGCCGCGCCGGTGGTGGCGGTCGGCTTTGCCGATGGACTGATCCTGCTCGCGCGCATCGAGGATGGCGCGGAAATCCTGCTGCGCGAGCCGGACGGCGATGGCATCACCGCCATGGCCTGGCGCGCCGACGGCAAGGCCTTCCTGTTCGGCACCGAGGCAGGTCAGGCGGGGATCGCGGCGCTGTAGCCGGCATCCCCTACCCGGCCCCCGGCCCTGCCGTGATGATTCCGAGACGCCTCGCCATCCAGCCGAGCGTCGGGCCCTGGATCAGGCTGGACAGCAGCACGACGAAGAAGACGATGTTGAAGATCGTCTGGGCCCCCTCGACGCCGGCGACGATGGGAAAGGTCGCCAGGACGATCGGAACCGCGCCGCGCAGTCCCGCCCAGGACACGAACAGCTTCTCCCGCCAGCCATAGGCGGGAAAGGGTGCGAGGCAGAGGAACACGCTGACCGGGCGAGCAACCAGCATCAGCACCGCCGTGATCGCCAGTCCCGGTGCCACGACCGGCGGGAGCTGCGCCGGAAAGACCAGCAGGCCCAGGGTCAGGAACATGACCACCTGGGCAAGCCAGGCGGCGCCGTCCTGGAACAGCGAGATGGTGCGCTTGCCGGGGAAGTCGCGGCTGCCGGCCACGATGCCGGCCAGATAGGCGGCAAGGAAGCCGTTGCCCTTGAGCACGCCCGCAAGGCCATAGCTGAGCAGGGCCGCAGCCACCGAGACCACCAGCGCGAGCCCGCCGACCTGCAGCCGCATGCGCTTGAGGATCAGCACCATGCCGAGGCCGACGGCGGCCCCGGTCGCCGCTCCCACGACCATCTGGATGAGGAACTCGGGAACCAGGCCGAGCAGGCCCGCGCCCGGCACCGTGATCAGCATCAGCGCGGCACCGACCAGGAAGATCGCCATGGGATCGTTGGAACCCGATTCCAGCTCGATCAGGCCCTGGACGCGACCGTTCAGGGGCAGGCCGTGCGAGCGCATGATGGCAAACACCGCCGCCGCATCGGTGGAGGCGATGACGGCGCCGAGCAGGAAGCCCTGCAGCGGCGAGAAATCGAGCAGCAGAATGGCGGCCACGGAGACGATCCCGGCGCTGATGACGACGCCGAGCGTCGCCAGAACGGCGGCCGGCACCGCGCCGCCCCTGACCTCGTTCCAGACCGTGTCGAGCCCGCCGGAGAACAGGATGAAGACGAGGCAGGCCACGCCGATCATCTGCGCCATCGGATAGTTCTCGAACTGGATGCCGCCGGGCCCGTCAGAGCCCGCCAGCATGCCAAGAGCGAGGAAGCCGATCAGCGCCGGCAGGCCGAACCGGCTCGACAGGTTTCCCGCCAGAACCGTGAGCAGCAGCAGCAGGCCGAGACCGAAGAGGAGGAGTTCAGGCGTCAGGCTGGTCATGCCCCCCGGTATGGCGGCAAGCCCCGCACCGGACAAGTCAAGCGTCCGACCGGCAGACCGGCAGGGCGGTGCCGATGCCGGAGCGCGCCAGCCCGGCGCCGGGACCGTCGATCAGCCGCCCGGCGCGGCCTCCGGTGGCGGCAGGGCTGGTGGCGAGCGCCGCACCCCGATTCCCAGCGCGCGCTGGTAGATGCGCCCGACCAGCATCAGCACCAGGCCGAGGCCGATGAAGGACAGCGCCCGCCACAGGCCGGTGAGCCCCGCCATGTCGACGAGAAACACCTTCAGCACGGCCAGCGCCACCAGAGCGGCGGAGGCCAGGCGCAGCGTCCGGCTGCCGAGCGCCGCGCCCGCCAGCAGCAGGGCGATGCCCATGGCCAGCCAGACGGCCGAATAGGCATAGAGTTCCGCATCACCCATGCCGTCGGGCGTGACCTCACCGCGGAACAGCATGGCCACCGTGATGTTGAGATCGGTGAACAACAGGGCCAGGCCGAGCAGCGCCATGATCCGCATCTCCATGCGCCGTCCGGCCTGCCGCTCGAACCAGGCGGCGAGGGCGCAGAGCAGCGCGCCGATCCCGTAGCCGAGGAAGGCCCAGTTGATGACCGGATGCGGCCCGACGGACTCGCCCGTGAACCAGGGGTTCAGCGCAAGGCCCATGACCACCGCGATCCAGGCCCAGGAGGCATAGCGCACGATGAGCACCGCATTCTGCCAGAGCCGGCCCGGCCGGAAGGCGGCGAGCCGCGACAGGCCGAGGCCGAAGGCGAGGATGGTGACGGTGTGGGTGGCGGCCTCGGGAAAGCGCAGGGGCGCGGCGAGCAGCCTGATGCCATGGGCGCCGAAGGCATGGCGCACCTGGACGATGGCGAGCAGCGCCGCGAACACCATGGCAAGTGCCTCGAGGATGCCGACGGGCGCATCGGCGCCGCGGCGCCGGCACAGCAGGACCGCGGCGCTCGCCGTGGTGAGCGCGGGCAGGCCGTAGCCGGGCAGCAGCCAGTTGAGGAGGACGGCCTCACCGACATCGGGGCCATTGATGGCCGGATCCCACAGGACGCGGGCGAGCACGCCGAGGCCGGCAAGCGCCGCCACCCAGCGCAGGGGCGGCAGCGGGCGCAGCGTATAGACCCAGGCGGTGGCGGCGACCATGAGCGCGAGCGCCAGCGTCAGCCAGGCGCGCTCGAGCAGCAGTGTCAGCGCGATGGCGAGCGCCGCCAGCGCACCGATGGCATAGATGGCCGAGGCCGAGGCAAGGCCCGGCCGGTGCCGGGAGCGCAGCCGGTGGGCCGCCTCCGTCGCCGCGCCGAAGCTCGCCGCCAGCACCATGGCGAGCGCGGCAAAGCGCACGGACACGACGAAGCCCTCGATCTTGCCATAGGCAATGGCGAGCACGCCCAGGGGCACCAGCACCGAGGTGGTCGCCAGCACGATGACGTTCGGCGCGGAGCGCTGCTGACGGACCACGGCCAGCAGCCCCGAACCGACGCCGAAGATGAGCGCGATGGCCACGCCCGCCGCCACCAGCCGGGCGAGCACCTCCGGGAAGGGCTCGGGAATGGCCAGGAGGTCGGTCGTCGGTGCCGATGGCCTGACCCCCGTCCACCAGGCCAGCAGCACCAGCAGCGACAGGAGACCGGCGGCCGGGACGGCCGCGGTCACGGCGGGCGCGCGGGCGGCAAGGCCCATCACGGTGAGGCAGGCCCCGAGGAACAGCACCACCTCGAGGGTCTCCTGGCGGCCCTCCATGACCGCGAGTGCGGCGAGGACCGAGAAGCCGATCAGCACGAAGCTCGCCACCGGGTCGGCGCCGCGCTCGCGGGCCGGCATGAACCAGACCCCGGGCACCCGGAACACGGCCGCCGCGGCAAGGCCCGCCAGCGCCTGGATCAGGCCCGGCACCGCCGTGGTGTCGAGCGTGACCATGGCGAGCACGCCGAGGCTCACCGCGGCGATGGTCGCGGCGATGGCCAGCCACGACCAAGATCGGATCCAGGCCAGTGCCAGGCAGGCGGCGGTGATGACCGCAGCATAGAGCGGGAAGGCATAGGGGTTCGGCTCGGGGGTGGCCACCAGGAACGGCGCGGCGAAGGCGGCAACAAGGCCGATGGCGCCAAGCAGCGGCCCATGGACACCGGCCAGCACAAGCGAGCCGAGTCCGACCGCGCCCAGCGCGATGAAGGCCGGCGCCGGCCCGATGAAGCCATAGAGCGCATGGGCGGCATAGACCGTGCCGAAGGCAGCCACCGCACCGGCCCCCGTCACCGCCGAAGGAATGTCGGCGAGGGGAAGCGTCGGCAGGCCCCTGTCGGAGCGGCGCAGCCACTCGCCGCCGGCCAGCAGGGCCATGGCGAACAGCGCGCCGAGCGCGATGCGCAGGCCGGGCCCGATCAGGCCCTGCTCGATGGAATAGCGCACCAGGAAGATGCCGCCGAGGCCGAGCGCCAGGGCGCCGATCCAGACCGGCCAGCGCGAGCCGATGCGCTCCTCGAAGCCGCCGAGGCCGGCGGCCGGAGCCGCCGGCGGCGGGGGCGCGCCGGGCAGCGACGCGCCAGCCGCAGCCGCGTCGTCGCCCGTGACCGGATCGATGGCCTCCAGCGGGCGCTGGCTGGTGAGCTTCGGCACGAGGCTGCGGGCCGGGACGGCAGCCGTGTCGGCCCCGGCAGGCTCGTCCGGCGGCTGGTCGGTCGCGGCCTCCCGGGGCGAGCCGGATCCGGCCAGCCCGGAAGCGGGCGCCTCGGGCATGGCAGCGGCCCCGGCGGCCGGCAGCGGGCCGCCGCGGGCCAGCGCCTCGCGCAGCAGGCCAATTTCGGTCTCCGACTGGTTCAGGCGCCGCGCCGTCTCGTCGAGCCGGCGCCTCAGATCGCCGGTGCGCACCAGCGCGACGATGGCCATGACCGGCGTCGCCAGCACCAGCGCCGCCGCCAGCAGGATGCCAAGAACCATCTCCATCACCGGCTGCACTCCCCCGATTCGATCCGGCCGCCATCATCGCCCCGATCCGGCCGGTGGGGATAAGTCGCCCGGCATGTTTCGGCGCGATGGCACGCAAAGCCGGGGCGTCTTGCGGTTTCCCGCGCTCAGCGGCCAAGCTTCAGGGCGAAGGGATGTCCCTCGAAGGCATCCTCGCCGCGGCCGATCGCCTGGATCGCCTCGACCATCCGGCCACGCCGGCCGAGCATGCCGTCGGCAATGGTCACCAGACGGATGTTGGGGGTGGCGGACGGGCTCATGCGCCGGATCTCGGCGGCCAGGGCCGCCTCGTCCCGCTGCGGATCGACGGCGCAGGCGGTGATGAAGGCGGCGGCCGTCGAGCGGCTGATGCCGGCCCAGCAATGAACCACCAGGGGGCTCGATGCGGCATGGCTGCGCCACCAGTCATCGACGAAGGCGAGCAGGCTTTCGACATGGGCCTCGGCCGGCGCCACATAGCCGTCCATCGGCGCGACGATGTCGTTCATGCCGAGGAACAGATGGTTCTCGGCCGGCACGCTCGCCGGACGCAGAACCGGCGTGCCCGCATTGATCAGCGTGACCACATGGCGGGCGCCGGTGGCCTCCACCGTCGGGCCGAGCCTGGCGAGCGAGCAGACGTGAACTTCCACGAGGCCTCCACGGAATCGAGCCGCATCATCATGCCTCAACACCGATTCGGTGACGAGATCACTGTTTTACGCAGGCTTGTCCGCCAGCGCGGCAAAGCGGTCGAGAAAGGCGCGCTTGACGGCCTCCGTTGCCAGCGGCTCCAGAACCGGCGGCACCCCGCGCGGTCCCCCGAAAATGCCGGTCGGCCGGCCGAAGATGCCGTCGGCCTCCTGCATCGAGAAGCCGGCAAGCTGGGTCGCCTCCAGATGGGCCGCGACCCGATCGGCCTTCTTCACCAGCGCCGTCACGGGGGCGGGCGCGGTGGCCGGCAGCCCGAAGCGCAGGTGAATGGCGGCCATGAGCCGCGCCTCCACCGCCTTGTAGTCGCCGCCGATCACCGCCTTGAACGGCGAGATCATGTCGCCGATGACATATTCGGGGGCATCGTGCAGCAGCACGGCGAGGCGCCAGTGCGGCTCCAGGCCCGGTTCCAGCCGCCCGGCGATCTCCTCCACCAGCAGGCAGTGCTGGGCGACCGAAAAGACATGCGGCCCGAGGGTCTGGCCGTTCCAGCGGGCAACGCGGGCAAGCCCATGGGCGATGTCCTCGATCTCCACGTCCAGCGGGGAGGGGTCGAGCAGGTCGAGCCGACGGCCGGACAGCATGCGCTGCCAGGCCCGTGGCGGGGCGGACGACAGGGAACGCGGCGGCATGGCCGCCTTGTGGCGCCTTCCCGCGCCGGGGGCAAGGGCAGACGCGGCTGGTCGCGCCCTGCCCTGTCAGCAGGGCGGGCCATCGGAGCGGCCCCTGCCCTCATGCCGTCCGACCGGATATCACTGCCCGCAGACGGGAGGCGCGCCTTGCGGACCATCAGGCTGGGAGCGGGATCGGGATTTGCCGGCGACCGGATCGAGCCGGCGGTGGAACTCGCCGAGAAGGGCGATCTCGACGTGCTGGTGTTCGAATGCCTGGCCGAGCGCACCATCGCGCTCGCCCAGCTCGCCCGCCTCGCCGACCCGCAGGGTGGCTACGACCCGCTGCTGGACCGGCGGATGCGCGCCGTGCTGCCGGCCTGCGCCGCCCGGTCGGTCAGGATCGTGACCAATATGGGCGCGGCCAACCCGCTGGCGGCCGCCCGCCGCATCGCGCAGATCGCCGCCGAGCTCGGCCTGGGGCACCTGAGGATCGCCGCCGTGACCGGCGACGACGTGACCGAGGCGGTGCGCTCAAGCGCGGTGATCCTGCCCGAGACCGGCCTTGCCGCCTGCGCCATGGCCAACCGCATCGTCTCGGCCAATGCCTATCTCGGTGCCCGCCCCATCGCCGAGGCACTGGCCCGGGGCGCCGACATCGTGGTGACCGGCCGCGTGGCCGATCCCGCCCTGTTCCTCGGGCCGCTGATCCACGCCTTCGGCTGGGCCGAGGACGACTGGGACAGGCTCGGGCGCGGCACGGCGGCCGGCCACCTGCTGGAATGCGCCGGACAGATCACCGGCGGCTATTACGCCGATCCCGGAACGCCCGGCAGCGCGGAGCTGGATGCGCAGAGCCTTGCCCGCCTCGGCTTTCCCATCGGCATCGTCGGCGAGGACGGATCGGTGACCATCACCAAGGTCGCGGGCTCCGGCGGGCGCATCACCGCCGCCACCTGCAAGGAGCAGCTGCTCTACGAGATCCACGATCCGGCCGCCTATCTCCAGCCGGATGTCGCCGCCGATTTCTCCGGCATCCGGGTCGTCGAGGACGGCCGGGACCGGGTGCGGATCGAGGGCGCCGGCGGGCGGCCGCGGCCGGACAGCCTCAAGGTTTCGGTCGGCTATCGCGACGGCTTCATCGGCGAGGGCCAGATCTCCTATGCCGGGCCGGGGGCTGTCGCGAAGGCCAGGCTCGCCGGCGCCATCGTGGGCGAGCGCCTGCGCCTTACCGGCCTTGCCGTCGAGGAATGGCGCACCGACCTCATCGGCATCAATTCGACCCACGGCCCGGCAACGCCGGCCGATGCGCCCGAACCCTATGAGGTGCGGCTCAGGGTGGCCGGGCGGACCGCCGACATGGACACGGCCCGGCGCATCGGCGAGGAGGTCGAGGCGCTCTACACCAATGGACCGGCCGGCGGCGGGGGCGTGATGAAGGCGGCAAGGCCGGTGATCGCGGTCGCCACCGCCTTCATCGACCGCACGGCCGTCGCGCCGGCCATCACCTTCGTGGAGACCAAGCCGTGAGCCACCGGATTCCGCTGCGGGCCATCGCCCATGCCCGTACCGGCGACAAGGGCAACACCTCGCTGATCTCCCTGATCGCGCGTGATCCCGCCGACTATCCGCTGCTTGTGGCGCAGGTCACGGCCGAGCGGGTCAAGGCCCATTTCGGCGCGCAGGTGACCGGCCCGGTGACGCGCTTCGAGGTGCCCTCGCTCGGCGCTCTCACCTTCGTCATGGAGGGTGCGCTTGCCGGCGGTGTCACCCGTTCGCTGGCGCTCGATGCCCATGGCAAGGCCCTCGGCTCCTGCCTGCTCGCCATGCTGGTGGAGCGGGGGGACTGTGGTGCTCCGGCGCCGGCCGGCAAGGGGCCTTGCGGGCAGGGCTGACACCGGTCCCGGGGCGGTTCCCGGCCGCCATGGCCTCGGCTAGTCTGCCCGCCATCCGCACGATCCCGGAGACCTGCCATGGACTATGTGAAGCTCGGCCGCACCGGCCTCGACGTCTCGCGCCTGTGCCTCGGCTGCATGACCTATGGCGCCCCGGACATGGGGGCCCATCCCTGGTCGCTCGGGGAAAGCGAGAGCCGGCCCTTCATCAAGAAGGCGCTCGACCTCGGAATCAATTTCTTCGACACCGCCAATGTCTATTCGCTCGGCTCCAGCGAGGAGATCGTCGGCAAGGCGCTGAAGGACATGGCGAAGCGCGATGACATCGTCATCGCCACCAAGGTGTTCAACCGCATGCGCCCCGGGCCGAACGGCATGGGCCTGTCGCGCAAGGCGATCATGACCGAGATCGACCATTCGCTGCGCCGGCTCGGCACGGACTATGTGGACCTCTACCAGATCCATCGCTTCGACTATGACACGCCGATCGAGGAGACCCTCGAGGCGTTGCACGATGTCGTGAAGGCCGGCAAGGCGCGCTATATCGGCGCCTCGTCCATGCATGCCTGGCGCTTCATGAAGATGCTGAAGACCTCGGAGAAGAACGGCTGGACGCGGTTCTCGACCATGCAGAACTACGTCAACCTGATCTACCGCGAGGAGGAGCGCGAGATGCTGCCGCTGTGCCAGGAGGAGGGCATCGGCGTCATTCCGTGGAGCCCGCTGGCGCGCGGGCGCCTGACCCGCGACTGGGACGAGACCACCGCCCGCACCGAGACGGACGAGTTCGGCAAGACGCTCTATGCGGCCACCGCCGATGCCGATCGCAAGGTGGTGGAGGCGGTGGCGAAGGTGGCAAAGGCCCGCGGCATCCCGCGAGCCCAGGTGGCGCTCGCCTGGGTGCTCCAGCATCCCGGCGTCACCGCCCCGATCATCGGCGCCAGCAAGATGAGCCACCTCGATGACGCGGTGGCGGCGCTCTCGGTCAAGCTGACGGCCGAGGAGATCGCGGCGCTGGAAGCGCCCTACGTGCCCCACCCGGTCCTCGGCTTCAAATAGCGGCGTCACGTCCCGGCCGGCCCGGCAGGCTTGCCTTGGCGGGCGGCCGGGCCTAAGCCGGCCGCCAGCGACCGGCCGGCAGGGCCGGTTACCGCCAGAGCCGATCCGCCATGCGCTACATCTCCACCCGGGGCGAGGCACCCGCGCTGAACTTCCCCGACGCCCTGCTGGCCGGGCTTGCCCGCGACGGCGGCCTCTATGTGCCGGAGACCTGGCCGGCCATGACGGCGCAGGCCATCGCGGCACTGTCCGGCCAGCCCTATCCGGAGATGGCGCGGCGGGTGCTGGCGCCCTTCGTCGATGGCTCGATCGAGGCGGCCGCGCTTTCCCGCATGATCGAGGAGGCCTATGCCGCCTTCCGCCACCCGGCGGTGACGCCGCTCGTCCAGCTCTCGCCGTCGGAATGGGTGCTGGAGCTGTTCCATGGGCCCACCCTCGCCTTCAAGGACTGCGCCATGCAGCTGCTCGGCCGGCTGATGGACCATGTGCTGAAGGCCCGCGGCCAGCGCGCCACCATCGTCGGCGCCACCTCCGGCGACACGGGCGGGGCCGCCATCGAGGCCTTCCGCGGCCTCGACCAGGTGGACGTGGTCATCCTCTTTCCCGATGGCCGCGTCTCCGACGTGCAGCGGCGCATGATGACGACGGTCGCCGCGCCGAACGTCCATGCCATCGCCATCGAGGGCACGTTCGACGACTGCCAGGCCATCGTGAAGGGCCTGTTCAACAACCACGGCTTCCGCGACCGGGTGAAGCTGTCCGGCGTCAATTCCATCAACTGGGCACGCATCGTCGCCCAGATCGTCTATTACTTCGTCGCGGGCGTGGCGCTCGGCGCGCCGCAGCGGCCGGCGCGCTACGTGGTGCCGACCGGCAATTTCGGCGATGTCTTCGCTGGCTATGCGGCACGGCGCATGGGCCTGCCAATGGCGGGGCTGGTGGTCGCCACCAACGTCAACGACATCCTGGAGCGCACCATCCGCACCGGTCGCTACGAGGTAAGGGGCGTGGAGCCGACCTCCTCGCCGTCGATGGATATCCAGGTCTCTTCCAATTTCGAGCGCCTGCTGTTCGACGCCCACGGTCGGGATCCAGGCGTCGTGCGCCGGTTGATGGCGGGTCTCGCCCAATCGGGCAGCTTTGTCATCGAGCAGCCGGCGCTCGATGCCATCCGCGCCGATTTCGCCGCCGCCCGCGCCGATGAGGCGGAGGTTGCCGCCATGATCCGCGCCACGCTGGAGCAGGCCGGCTACCTGCTAGACCCGCACACGGCGGTCGGCCTGGTGGCGGCGCGCAAGACCGCCGCCGACCCGGCCGTGCCGACGGTGGTGCTCTCAACCGCCCATCCGGCCAAGTTCCCCGATGCGGTGGAGGCGGCCTGCGGCACCCGCCCCGCCCTGCCCGCCTGGCTCGGTGACCTGATGGAGCGCGAGGAGCGGATGACGAAGCTGCCGAACGATCAGGCGGCGGTGGAAGCCTATGTCATGGAGAAGACGCGGACGGCCGTGGCCGGGGCGGCGTGAGGCTCAGGCCACCCAGGTCTCAACGTTAAGGCCCGGCACGCGGTCGAACTCGCGCCGGTTGGCCGTCACCATGACAAGACCGAGTGAGCGCGCCTGGGCCGCGATCAGCAGATCATTCGGACCGATGCGTTGGCCCGCGCGTTCCAGATGCAGGCGGATGGCGGCGTAGTCCGCGATGGCCGAGGCTTCGAAGTCCAGCACTGTCAGATGTTCGAGGAGACGCGCCAGGCGCGCATCGTTCCTCGGTGGGTCAGACGATTTCAGGCTTCCGAAGGCCAGTTCTGCTTGGGTGATGACCGAAATGAAAAGCCCGCCACGTTCGCGATTGAAACGCTCCCGAAGCACGGGCAGGCGATCCCGCATGGCGTGCAGGCAGATATCGGTATCGAGGAGATAGCTGTTCAATCGAACGGCTCCCGCTCCTCGAATTCGCCCTGATCGCGATCGCGCATGAAATCGTCGCTTGCCGGCGGACTGTCGAAGAAATCGTCCCAGCGTGGCGCGACCGGTCTCAGCACGAGGGTGTTGCCGGCCTGGACGATCTCAACCTCCTTCACCGCATCCGGGAAGGCCAAGGCTTTCGGGATGCGAACAGCCTGACTGCGATTGGACCTGAACAGTCTGGCGCGCGTTGCGGAAGGCTTGCGGGGCGGAGCATGATGCTTCATCGGCACCTCCTCGTATATCCCAATGGGATATACCGCAAACCACACCCAGACTCACATCCCCAGATACGCCTTCCTGACCCCGTCATCGGCCAGAAGCTCGGCGCCCGTGCCGCTCAGCGTCACGCGGCCGTTCTCCAGCACGTAGCCGCGGCTCGCAAGGCGCAATGACACCGCGACGTTCTGCTCGACCAGCACGCAGGTGAGGCCCCCCTCGGCGAGGTCGCGGATGGTGCGCAGCACGTCCTGCACCACGGCCGGGGCAAGGCCGAGCGAGGGCTCGTCGAACATGACCAGTTCCGGCTCGCCCATCAGGCAGCGGCCGATGGCGAGCATCTGCTGCTCGCCGCCCGAGAGCGTGCCGGCCGCCTGCCCGGCCCGTTCCTGGAGGCGCGGGAACATCTGGTAGACCCGCTCCAGGTTGCGCGCCCGGTGCTTCTTCGCCCGAGGGATCATCGCGCCCATGGCGAGGTTTTCCGCCACCGTGAGCGTCGGGAACACCTGGCGGCCCTCGGCGACCTGGCCGATGCCGAGGTCGCAGACCTCGTGGCTGGGGAGCCCCGTGATGTCGCGGTCCTTGAAGCGGATGGTGCCGGCCTTCGGCTTCAGCATGCCGGCAATGGTGCGGATCAGCGAGGTCTTGCCCGCCCCGTTGGCGCCGACGATGGCGACGATGGAGCGCTCCGGCACCTCCAGCGATACCCGGTCGAGCGCCTGGGCATCGCCGTGGAAGACGTCGAGGTCGTGGACGAGCAGCATCAGAGCGTCCCCCTCACAGCACCTCGGCCCCGAGATAGCTTTCCAGCACCTTCGGGTGGCGTGTCACCTCCTCCGGCGTGCCCTCCGCGATGGTCGCGCCGTGGTGGAGCACATGGATGCGCCCCGCCAGCGCCATCACCGCGCGCATGACGTGCTCGATCAGCACGATGGTGACGCCCTGCCGGTTGATGTCCTTCAGGATCGCCACGATGCGGTCGACCTCGGTCGGCCTCAGACCCGCCATGACCTCGTCGAGGAGGAGGAGGCGCGGATCGGTGGCCAGCGCCCGGGCGCATTCGAGCCGCTTGCGGTCCGGAAGGGTCAGCGACTTCGCCCGGGCCTCGCGGCGGTCCCACAGATCGAGCCGGCGCAGCACCTCGGCGGCCCGCGCGCGCGCCGCCTCCATGTCGGGCGCGCGCATCATGGCCCCGATGGTGGCATTCTCCATCACGGTGAGTTCCGGAAAGGGCCGGACGATCTGGAAGGTGCGGGCAAGGCCGCGGCGGCACAGCTCGTGCGGCGGCAATCCGTCGATGCGCTCGCCCGCGAAGGCGATGGTGCCGGCATCGGGCACCAGCACGCCGGCGATCATGTTGAACAGCGTGGTCTTGCCGGCCCCGTTCGGGCCGATGACGGCGAAGATCTCGCCCTCGTCGACCGACAGCGACACCGAGTCGACCGCGGTGAGGCCGCGAAAGCGCCGGGTGACGCCCCGCACGTCCAGAAGGGCGGTCATGACCGCTCCTCCGGAATGCCGAGCTTGCGCTTCAGCCAGGGCCAGACCCCGTTGGGGGCGAACCAGATGATCGCCATCAGCGCCGCGCCGTAGAAGACGAGATTGACGCCCGGAATGGACCGGCCGGCGATCTTCTCGACCAGCGCGATCAGCATCTGGCCGAGGGGGGTGAGGATGAAGGCCCCGAGGATCGGGCCGAACAGCGTGCCGAGGCCGCCGATGATCGGCGCGAGGATCATCTCGATCGAGCGGGCGATGTCGAAGGTCTGACCGGGAAAGAGGTTGTTCTGGTAGAAGGCATAGACGACGCCGGCCACCGCCGTCATGGCCGAGGAGACCAGCACCGCCGCCATCTTGGCACGGAAGACATCGACGCCGAGCGCGCGGGCCGCCTCCGGATCCTCGCGCACGGCGAGCCAGGCATGGCCGATCTTCGAGCGGCGGAGCGCTGCGCAGATCAGGAAGGCGGCGACCATCATGGCGAGCGCCACGTAATAGAACAGCAGCGGGCCGCCGCGCAGGTTCCATGGCGAGCCTCCGCCGGCCGACACGGGGATGAAGAAGCCGGCCGCGCCGCCGACAAAGCTCCAGTTGTCGAAGCCGATGCGGGCCACCTCGGCGAAGGCGATGGTCAGCAGGGCGAAATAAACGCCCTCGATGCCGAAGCGGAAGCCGAGCCAGCCGATCACCGCGCCGAAGGCCATGGCGACCAGGATCGCCGGCACCAGCGCGAAGGCCGGCGAGATGCCGAACTTCACCCACAGGATGGCGCCGATATAGCCGCCGAGCCCGACATAGAGGGCGTGGCCCAGCGAGAGCTGGCCGCAGAAGCCCATCATGACGTTCCAGGCCTGGCCGACGGTGGCGAACCAGAAGATGAGGAAGAAGACCGAGAGCAGGTAGCGGTCGAGCACGGCGGGAGCCACCAGCAGCACCACCACGAGGGCGGCGAGCAGCACGAGGGCGCGGCGCGGGGCCTCGTCGGCAAGCCTTGCAAGGACGGGAAAGGGGTTCATGCGCGGGCCCTCATGCGCGCCTGCCGAGCAGGCCCTGCGGACGCAGCGCCAGCACCAGCACCAGGAGGCCGAAGGAGACCATGGTCTTCATGGACGGGGCGACGATGACGGAGGCAAGCGCCTCCACCACGCCGATGAGAAGGCCGCCGACGATGGCGCCGGCCATCGAGCCCATGCCGCCGATGATGACGATGGTGAAGGCGAGCAGGGTGAAGGCGGGGGCCACCATGGGCGTGGCATCGGTCAGCGTCACCATGAGGGCGCCGGCGGCCCCGACGCAGGCGAGCCCGAGCCCGAAGGTCAGCGCATAGAGCTTCTTCACGTCGAGCCCGACCACCGCGGCGCCAACCAGGTTGTCGGCGCAGGCGCGGATGGCAACGCCCGTGGCCGTGAAGCGGAAGAAGGCAAAGAGCAAGGTCGCCACGACCAGCGCCGCCCCGGCGGCATAGACCCTCACCTTGTCGACGATGACCGGGCCGACCTCCCAGCTGTCGAAGGAATAGGGCAGGTTGGCGCTGCGCGCGTCGGGCCCGAAGATCATCAGCAGGCCGTTGACGAGGATGATGGCGACGCCCACCAGCAGGATGAACTGCTCGTGTTCGGGCCGGCCGACGAAGGGGTTGATGAGGCTGCGCTGCAGGCCGTAGCCGATGACGAAGAAGGCTGCGGCAATGGGAACGAGCGACAGGAACGGATCGAGGCCGAGCGAGCGGAACAGCACGAAGGCGGCATACATGCCGACCACCGCGAACTCGCCGTGGGCGAAGTTGACCACCCGCACGACGCCGAAGATGACCGACAGGCCGAGCGCCATCAGGCCATAGACGAGGCCTGTCAGCACGCCCTGGACGAGCACATTGGCATAGAGCGACCAGAGCATCCGCGCCGTCGTTCGAGGTGGAACAGGGAGCCGGAGTTAGCGCGCCAGGGCAGGTTCGGCAACCCGGCGGCGCGCGCGACAGTCCGTCAGGCCATGCGGCGGGTCGGGATACCAAGCATCGTACCGGCCTCGGCAAGCCCCCGGTCGAGGGTCTGGACGGCCGCACCATGGTCGGCGGCCACCGCCAGATGCAGCGCATCGCCGGCTCTCAGGCCAAGGGCATGCTGATTGACGAACCCGGCGGCCATTCTGAAATGCGAGGCCTTCACGGCCAGCACGGCGAAACTCTCCGCGATCATGGCACTGAACGCCGAAAGGGCCGCCGCACGCTGGTCCAGCGAGACAGCCCCTGTCCGCAGCTTGATCGCCAGGGCCGACGAAACCTCGGTGATCGTCCAGTCACTGATGACCATACCCTCCGGTCCATGGCCTTCAAGCCAGCGGTGAACGGCCGATGTCATGGCCTCCCGCGACAGGGCCGCCACGATGAGCGACGTGTCGAGATCGATCATCAGAAGCGGTCGCCATCCCGCATGGCTCGAACCAGATCAGCCGCGCTCTCGGCCTGAGGCGGCATGCTGTCCGTCAGGGCACGCAACCGCGCCACATCGACCGGCTTGCGGGGACGGGGAATGGCGGCAAGGCGGGCCACTGCCTTGCCGCGGCGCGTGATATCGACGCTCTCGCCGGCCTCGACCCGGTCCACGAGTTCGCTCAGATGAGCCTTTGCGTCGGCCAGATTGACTGTCGGCATGCCGCGCTCCTGACCAGTTCGATAGTCATATAGCACGGCGGGGGCGATCTCTCCACCGCATGCGCCCTGCCGAGCCCGTGGCGCGCCGGTCGCGCGCTGCAATCCGCCTCAGCTCCTTCCCTGCCAGGCCGGGAAGGGCAGCACGGGCTCGGCCACCGCCACGTCCTTCGGCAGGACGACGGTGGGAACACGCTTCAGGTTCTGCACGAGCGCCGAGCCGATATTGGGGTTCTGTCCCTTGGCGTCGAAGGTGATCGGCCCGCCGATCATGATGTGCTCGGCAAGGTTCGTCGCCCGCACCGCCTCCATGAGCTGCGGGCCGGCCGTGGTGCCGGCGCGCTTGAAGGCATCCGCCGCGATCAGGAGGCCCTCGAAGGCAAAGCCCGCGTTGAAGCTGTCCACCGCGAAGCGGTTGTTCGGATTGGCCTTGGCGAAGGCCTTCTCGAAGGCCTGGGTCATGGTCGATTTCGGGTTGGCCCAGGGCAGGCCGAACAGCACGAAATCGCCCAGGGGGCCGAGCGCCTGGTAGAACTCCTCGTCATAGAAGCCGGGCGAACCGGGCGAGATGATCGCCTTCGGCTGGAAGCGCTGGCGCACCATGTCGCGGATCATCTTGATCGCGTCGGAGGCGCGCGTGACGCACATGACGAGGTCGGGATTGAGCGAGCGGATCTTCGTCACCTCGACGGAGAGGTCCTGCGCGCGCGGGTCGTAGGCGATCTTCTCGACCAGGTTGATCGGCAGGTTCACCCGCGGCCAGATCGCATCCATGGCGTTGCGCTGGGCGGTGCCGAAGGTGTCGTTGGCGTGCAGGAAGACCGCCGTCTCCAGCCTCACGCTCTTGGCGTCCATCACGTCCTTGATCAGGCGCAGGCCGTTGGTCACCAGCTGGCCGCCGGTCTGGAAGTTGCGGACCAGGAACTTGTAGCCCTGCTCGGTGATCTGCGGCGCGGCGGCGATGTTGACCACGAAGGGGATCTGGCGCTGTTCGGCGACCTGGGCAATCGCCAGGGTATGGCCGGAATCGAAGGCGCCGGTGAGCACGTGACAGCCGTCATTGATCGCGCGCTCGGCCTGGGTGCGCGCGACGTCCGCATTGGATTCGGTATCGATGTGGACGATCTCGACCGCATAGCCGAGATCCTTCAGCAGTTCCGGCGCGGCCAGGACGCCGCGATGCATGCTCTGGCCGGCCTGGGCAAAGAAGCCGGACCGCGGCAGCAGGCTGGCGACCTTGAGCGTGCGCGCCTGCGCGCTGACCAGCCCCGGCGCGGCAAGGCTCGCGGCAGCGGCGGCCAGTGCGGCCCGGCGGGACAGATGGAACGACGTCGGCATTGGCAACCTCCCTGCCCGGCCGCTGCTTGGCTGAGGCCGGTTCCGTTTCGGACTGGCGGCGATCTTACGCAAATGCGCTGTCGGCGGAAGCGGCCCGCCGCGCATGGCGGTGCGGCGGATGGCGGCGGCCCGTCACCCGGCACGTTCCAACACCTTGCGCGGGACATGCGGCCCGACCGTTGGAAGCGGCCGTCAGGCCGTCTTGTGCTCGAAACGGCAGATGTCGGCGATCGGGCAGCGCGCACAGAGGGGCTTCGTCGCCTTGCAGATGTAGCGCCCGTGCAGGATCAGCCAGTGATGGGCATGCAGCCGGTAGGGCTCCGGAACCACCTTCTCGAGCGCCAGCTCGACGGCCAGCGGCGTCCTGCCGGGGGCAAGCCCCGTGCGGTTGGCGACGCGGAACAGGTGGGTGTCGACGGCGATGGTGGGCAGGCCGAAGGCCATGTTGAGCACGACATTGGCCGTCTTGCGGCCGACGCCGGGCAGGGCCTCCAGCGCCGCCCGGTCGGCGGGAACCTCGCCGCCATGGTCGGCGATCAGCCGCTGCGACAGGGCGATGATGTTCTTCGCCTTGTTGCGGTAGAGCCCGATGGTGCGGATATAGGCGGTCAGCCCCTCCTCGCCGAGGGCGACCATCTTCTCCGGCGTATCGGCCACCTTGAAGAGGGCCCGGGTGGCCTTGTTGACACCGACATCGGTCGCCTGCGCCGACAGCACCACGGCCACCAGCAGGGTGAAGGGATTGACGCTCTCAAGCTCGCCCTTCGGCTCCGGCTCGCGGGCATGGAAGCGGAAGAAGATCGCCTCGACCTCGGCCGGCGTCAGGCCGTCGCGCTTGCGCCGCCTGGCGGCCACCTTCGCCGCGACCGCATTGGCGATCGCCTTGGCCGGCCGCTTGCGTCCCGCGGACCGGGCCTTTGCCGTCTTGGTGGTGGTCGGGCGGGCCATGGCTGTCGTATAGTGCGGTGAAATGACCTCCGGCAACACCATCGCAGGCTCCGCCGCTCCCGATCCCGAGGCGCCGCTGTTCGCGGCGGTGCTCACGCCACACCGGTCGCTCGGCTGGCCGGGTTTCATCGCGGTCATGGCCGCCGTCGGTGTGGTCAATGTCGTCGGCGCCGTCCTGTTCACCGCCATGGGCGCCTGGCCGGTGGTGCCCTTCCTCGGCCTCGACGTGCTCATCATCTTCCTGGCCTTCCGCGCCAACTTCCGCCACGCCCGCGCCTTCGAGGAGGTGATCGTGACACCCACGGCCATCCGGGTGCGCAAGGTCAACTGGCATGGCCGCGCGCAGGAATGGCAGTTCAACCCGGCCTGGACCCGTCTGACCCGGCAGGTGGACCCTGAGGAGGGCGTGGTGCTGTCGCTGACCCTCGACGAGGGCCGGCGCAAGCTCGACATTGCCGGGCTGTTGCCGCCGGTCGAGCGCGAGGGCTTCGGCAAGGCGCTTGGCGCTGCCCTGGCCGAGGCCCGGCGCGGACCGACACGCACGCGCTTCGACTGACACCGCATCATCAGGGAGAGAAGGCATGGCCGGTTCGGTCGACCGGGTGAGGGCGGCGCTGGCGGCTGCCGGTCACAGCGACGAACTCGCCAGCTTTCCGGCGAGCACCCGAACGGCGGCGGAGGCTGCGGCGGCCGTCGGCTGCGCGGTGGCGCAGATCGCCAAGTCCATCATGTTCCGTTCCGGCGAGACGCCGGTGCTGGTGGTCGCCTCGGGGGCCAACCGGATCGACGCCGGCAAGGTCGCCGCTCTGGTGGGCGCGCCCATCGACCGGCCCGACGCCACCTGGATCCGTCAGGTGACGGGCTTTGCCATTGGCGGGGTCGCTCCGGTCGGGCATCTGACGCCGCCGGTGGTGCTGATCGATGCCGATCTTGCCGCCATCGACCCGATCTGGGCGGCGGCCGGCGCACCGAACACCGTGTTCCGCACCCGCTTCGCGGATCTTGTGCGGATCAGCGGTGGCCGGGTGGGGGACGTGCGCGAATAGGCGGCGCGGCCAGCAGGAATCGGGTGGCGGGCCTGCCCGGACGGCGGCATGGTCGCGGTCACCTCACCGGAATCGGAACCCTCCCATGCTGAACCTGGTCCAGCTCGAGAAGCAGGGCATGCCCATCCGCCTCGCCGAGGCCGCCGACGACTACGAGGTCGTGCGCCGCACGCTCGCCTTCATCACCGAGCACTGGCGCCGCCAGCCGACGGTTGAGGAGATGGCGAGCCATGTCGGCCTCTCTCCCGGCCATCTCCATCACCTGTTCCGCCGCTGGGCGGGCCTCACCCCGAAGGACTTCCTGCAGGCGATCACGCTGGATGCCGCCCGCGCGCTGCTGCGTGACGCGGCGACCGTGCTCGATACTGCCTACGAGGTCGGCTATTCCGGCCCCGGCCGGCTGCACGACCTGTTCGTCACCCACGAGGCCATGTCGCCGGGCGAGTTCAAGGCCGGCGGGGCCGGGCTCGTCATGCGCTACGGCTTCCACCCCTCCCCGTTCGGGCAGGCCATCGTGGTCGCCACCGACCGGGGTCTTGCCGGGCTTGGCTTCTGCGATGCCGGCGGCGAGCCCTCGGCGCTCGCCGACATGCGCGGACGCTGGCCGAAGGCAGCCTTCGTGGAGGACACCGGCGTCACCGCCCCGATGGCGCAGCGCATCTTCGACCCCGCCGCCTGGACCGGCGAGCGGCCGCTGCGCGTCTGCCTGATCGGCACCGATTTCGAGGTCCGCGTCTGGGAGACGCTGCTGCGCATCCCCATGGGCAAGGCGACCACCTATTCCACCATTGCCGACCATCTCGGCCGGCCGAAGGCGGCCCGCGCGGTGGGTGCGGCGGTCGGGCGGAACCCGATCTCCTTCGTGGTGCCCTGCCATCGGGTGCTCGGCCGCTCGGGGGCACTGACCGGCTATCACTGGGGCCTCACCCGCAAGCAGGCCATGCTCGGCTGGGAGGCTGGCCACAGCGGCTGACCGGGGCGACAGCCCCGGGATGCCGGCAGGCCATGGCTCCCCTGCCCCCGCCGCCGCTGGAAATCCCGTCGGGCCCGGCTAGAAAGGCGTCGTGACCGCCGCCGCTCCCGCCCCCGCCTCCCCCGTCGTCAGCCATGCCCGCGTGCTCGCCATCGCGGTGCCGATGATCTTCGCCCATGTGACGACGCCGCTGCTCGGCATCGTCTCGACGGCGGCGATCGGACGGCTCGGCGATCCCGTGGCGCTTGCCGCGGTGGCGCTGGGGGCGGTCATCATCGATGTCATCGTCTGGGCCTTCGTGTTCCTGCGCATGGGCACGATCGGCCTGACGGCCCAGGCGCTCGGCCGGGCCGACGAGACGGAGCGGCGGGCCGTCATCGCCCGTGCGCTGCTGCTGGCCCTCGTCTGCGGACTGGCCCTCATCCTGCTCCAGCGGCCGATCCTCTGGGTCTTCTTCACGGCCATGGCCGCCTCGCCGGGCGTCACCGAGGCCGCCGACACCTATGTGTCCGTGCGCCTCCTGTCGGCGCCGGCGGTGCTCGCCAATTTCGCCATTCTCGGCTGGCTGATCGGTCAGGCCCGGACCGTGACCGGGCTGATCCTCCAGATCCTCATCAATGTCGGCAACATGGCGCTGACCGTGCTGTTCGTCACCGTGTTCGGGTGGGGTGTGGCGGGCGCGGCGGGCGCCAATGTGCTCGCCGAATATGGCGGCATGGGCGCAGGCCTCGCCGTGGTGCTGGTGGCGCTGCGCGGGCGCTTCGGCGTGTCCTGGCAGACCGTCCTCGACCGCGGCATGATCGTGAAGACCTTCGCGATCAACCGCGACATCATGATCCGCACGGCGGCCCTCGTCGGCTCGTTCGCCTTCTTCACCCGCCAGGGCGCGGTCGGCGGCGACACGGTGCTGGCGGCCAACGCCATCCTGATGAACCTCGTCGGCGTGGTCGCCTTCTTCCTCGACGGCTTTGCAACCTCGGCCGAGCAGCTCGGCGGGCAGGCGGTCGGCGCGCGCGACGAGACGGCGTTCCGCCGGGCGGTGCTGCTGTCCGGCCTGTGGGCGGTGGCCTTCGGCACGCTCGCCTCGGCGATCTTCTTCGGCTTCGGCGACCTTGCCATCGGCCTCATCACCACCGCAGAGACCGTGCGCGCCGAGGCGCTGCGCTACCTGCCCTATGCGGCGCTCACCCCGTTCACCGGCGTCATGGCCTTCCTGTTCGACGGCGTGTTCATCGGCGCCACCTGGACGGTCGCCATGCGCAACTGCATGCTCGCCGCCATGGCGACGTTCATCGCCGCCTGGTGGCTGTTGTCCGGCTACGGCAATGACGGCTTGTGGATCGCCTTCCTGATCCTGCAGGCCGTGCGCGGGCTCTACCAGGCGGTGGTGCTGCCGGGCCTGATGCGGGCGACCTTCCGGGGCTGAGCCGTCACAGGGCTCCGGAGATCCTATCCCAGCCGCCAGTCGGCATTGGCGCTGCCGACCACATCGGCAATCGAGGCTCTGCGCTCGCGGGTCAGGCGTGCCGACAGGCCCTCGCGGATCTCGCCGACGAGGCCGAAGCCCCTGAACACCATGGCCGAATAGAGCTGCACCAGCGTGGCGCCGGCGGCGATCTTGGTCCAGGCGTCCTCGGCCGAGGCGATGCCGCCGACCCCGATGAGCGGAAACTGGCCCTCGACGCGCCGGAAGGCTTCCGCGAGCATCCGGGTCGAGCGGTCGAACAGCGGCCGGCCGGACAGACCGCCGGTTTCCTGCGCCGTGGCCCGGTCCTTCAGGCTCGCCGGCCGGTCGATGGTGGTGTTGGACACGATCATGCCGTCGATGCCGCGCCGGCGACTGACCGTCACCATGTCGTCGAGCCCGTCGAGCGTGAGGTCGGGCGCGATCTTGACCAGGATCGGCCGGCCCGGCGCCACCCGGTCGCGGGCCTCCAGCGCGCGCGCCAGCACCGCGTCGAGGAAGCTCGCCTGCTGGAGGTCGCGCAGGCCCGGCGTGTTGGGCGAGGACACATTGACGGACAGATAGGAGACATGCGGCGCCAGCTTCTCCACGAGCAGGCCGTAATCGGCGACACGATCCGTCGAATCCTTGTTCGGCCCGATATTGACGCCGACAATGCCGCCGCGCCGGCGCCGTTCGGCCAGACGCCGGGCCACCTCCTCGACGCCGACCGAATTGAGGCCATAGCGGTTGATCACGGCCTCGTCGGGAACGAGGCGGAAGACGCGCGGCCTCGGATTGCCCTCCTGCGGCCTTGGCGTCACCCCGCCGACCTCCACGAAGCCGAAGCCGAGGCGCAGGCAGGCATCCGGCACCTCGGCATGCTTGTCGAAGCCGGCGGCAAGGCCGACCGGGTTGGGGAAGGACAGGCCGAAGGCGGAGACGGCCAGGCGCCGGTCGTCCGAACCGCAGCGCGGCAGCGGTAGCGTCCTCAGCGCGGCGATGGCCAGGTTGTGGCCCGTCTCCGGATCGGTGGCGAGCAGGAAGGGGCGGGCAAGGCGCGAGGCGAGCGAGAACAGCGACATGGCTTCTCTCTGGCACCCGGCCGGCCCGGCCGCAAGGCGGCCTCAGCCGGTCAGGGCCTTTGCCACCGCCATGAAGGCCGGCAGCGTCACCGGGTCGTTGTGGACATTGCCGGCGAGCGGATGGGAGGCGAAGCGGGCAATGACCATCTCCGCCCTCGGATCGACATAGATCGACTGGCCGTGGATGCCGCGCGCCATGAAGGCACCGTGATCCCTCGGCGCGACCCACCATTGCGCACGGTAGGACCAGCCCGGCAGCGTGGCATAGCCGGCCGGAGCGAACTTCGCGGGATCGCCGCCGCCGGCAATGTCGGCGACCGCCGCCTCGGGGAGCAGCTGACGGCCGTCGAAGGCGCCGCCGCAGCGCATGCATTCGCCGAAGCGGGCCATGTCGCGCAGCGTGACGTTGAGGCCGCCGCCAGCACCCTCGGTGCCGATGCTGTCGACAAGGAAATAGCCGTCCTCCTCGCAGCCCAGCTGCTGCCAGAGCCGCTCGGAGACGAGGTCGGCGAGGGACAGGCCCGTGGCGCGGCGCAGCACCCAGCCCAGAACCTCGGTGTTGACCGTCTTGTAGGTGAACTGCGCGTCGTGCTCGCCCTGCTTCTGAAGGGTCACGAGGTAGTCGTAATAGGTCTGCGGCCCGGCATAGGCCGTGTCGCGGATCGCCGAGCCGGCCAGGCGATAGCGGGCGATGTCGGAGTTCGGGTCGCCGTAGATTTCCGTGTATTTCAGCCCCGTGGTCATATCCATGACCTGCCGGACCGTGGCATCGCCGAAGGCACTGGCCGCCAGCTCCGGCACGTAGCGCGGCACCGGCGCGGCGGGGTCGATGACCCCCTCGACGGCGAGCGCGGCGGCGAGCGCGCCGACGAAGGATTTCGTCACCGACATGCACAGATGCTGGCGATGCGGCTGAAGCGCGCCGAAGTAGCGCTCGTACACCACGCGGCCCCGGTGCAGGACGAGGATCCCGTCGGCATAGGTCTCGGCCATGGCGGCGGCGAAGGTGAGCGGACGGCCGTCCATGGTCACGGTGGCGACATCCGACAGGTCCTGCTCCGCGCGGGGCAGCGGCACCGTGCCGCCCGAACCGCGCCAGACATTCTTCGTCGGCACGGTCTGGCGCATGTTGCAGAAGGACCACCGCGACATCGGGAAGGCCCGGAACGAACCGTCGAGAACGCGCGCGATCCTGTCCGGCGGCGGCGGGAAGCCCTGCATCAGGCCGAGCCGGTCCGGCTCGGTCTCGGCGGCGGGCGGCGCGTCGTGCGGGGTGGCGGCGATACCGGTCATGGCTGCGTGTCCATCGGTCAGGTCGGCGAGTGTCGCCGCCGGCACGGCCTGCGTCGACCCGCTCCGGGCGGGCAAGGGGCATGCAGAAGGGTTCATGCGGCGCGCCCCGGCCGTCCCCTCCCGGGACCATCGGTCGCGCCCGTGAAACGGGAGCCTCCACGCCCCGGCCAGCCGCCGATTGCAAGGAATGGAACTTTCGCGGGCCGCGGCCGACCGGCGAAAGTTTCTCATGCTAGCGCCAGATGACGACAAATCCACCCCCTGCAGTGACGGGGTGTCCGGCGACTGCCGGTCTTGTGGATGAAAAAGCGGGCATGCCACGGTTGCGGGCAGCAACGGGAGCTCTCGAACATGCCGATCCTTCCCAGGGCGGACGTCGTGCTGCGCGGCGGCCGTGTCTTCGTCGCCTATGGCGAGCCGCTCGCCGAGGCCGTGGCCCTGTGGTCTGGGAAGGTGCTGGCGCTCGGCGCCTCCGCCGACATGGAGCCGCTGATCGGCCCGGCGACGAAGGTGATCGAACTCCGGGGCCGGCTCGCCACCCCCGGCCTGTTCGAGGCCCATGCCCATCTCCTGCCCCTGGGCGTGTCGATGGCCGAGGTCGATGCGCGGCCGGCCAAGGCGCCGACCCTCGACGCGCTGCTCGACCTCATCCGCAAGGCGGCCGCGGCGAAGAAGCCGGGCGAATGGATCCTCGCCCGCGGCTACGACCATTTCCAGCTCGACGTGAAGCGCCACCCG
Organism: Phreatobacter sp.; assembly: GCA_046295035.1. GTDB lineage: Bacteria > Pseudomonadota > Alphaproteobacteria > Rhizobiales > Phreatobacteraceae > Phreatobacter. The sequence continues at coordinate 15,720 of JBKBOA010000004.1, read as the reverse complement.
CACCGCACCGAACTGGACATGGCCGCCCCCGACAACCCGGTCTATCTGGTGCGCACCTGCGGCCATCTGGCGGTGGCCAATTCGCTGGCGCTGAAGCTCGCCGGGGTGACCAGGGAAACGCCGGTTCCGGCCGGCGGCGCCATCGAGCAGGTCAATGGCGAATTGACCGGTCTGATGGCCGAGAACGGCCGTCAGCCGGTGAAGGCCGTGCTGCCGGCGGCCAGCGACGAGGATCTGGTCGCCGCCATCGAGCGCGGCTCCCGCTACATGAACGGCTTCGGCATCACCTCGACCATGGATGCCGCAGTCGGCATGCATTCCGGCTACCGGGAGCTGGCCGCCTACCGCAACGCCGTGCGCACCGGCCGGCAGAGCCTGCGAGTGACACAATGCCTCCTCGCCAGCCCCGATGGCATCCTGGATCAATGTTACCGGGACGGCGTGATCACCGATGCAGGCGATGACATGCTGCGCGTCGGCCCGGTGAAGATCTTCACCGACGGGTCGGCGGGCGGCAAGACGGCCGCCATGACCGCCCCCTATGCCGGCGAGGAACAGACCCGGGGCATCTTCTGTCTGACCGACAGGGAGATGGACGAGGCGACCATGGAGGTCCATGCGAAGGGCTATCAGCTGGCCGTCCACGCCATCGGCGATGCGGCAATCGAGCAGACATTGGTCGCCATGGAGAAGGCGCTGGCGAAACATCCGGCGAGCGACCGCCGCCACCGCATCGAGCATTGCGGCTTCAACACCATGGACCAGATGAGGCGCATGCGCGCCGCCGGCATCGAGCCGGTGCCGCAGCCGGTGTTCATCTACGATTTCGGCGATCTCTACCAGGCGGTCATGCCGGATGCGCGGCCGGCGGCCTCCTATCCGATGAAGACCTGGATCGACATGGGCTTCCATCCCGCCGCCTCCACCGACGCGCCGGTCTGCGATGCGAATGTCTGGCCGAACTTCTACGCCATGCTGACGCGCAAGACGTCGAAGGGCACCGTCATCGGCGGCGGCGAGGCCATTTCCATCGAGCGGGCCATCCAGGCCTATACGGAGTTCGGCGCCTATGTGAACCGCTGCGAGACCCATCGCGGCACGCTGAGGCCCGGCATGGCGGCGGATGTCGCGGTGTTCTCGCGCGACCTCCTGACGGCCTCGCCGGAGGAGATCCTGCACGACAGCCGCTGCGACCTCACCATCCTCGGCGGGCGCTGCGTGCATGACGCCACCGGCGAGTGGGAGGGCTGAGCGATGGGCGCCCATCTCGTCCACCGCGCGCTCCTGTCGATCCCGGTCCTGTTCGGCGTGCTGCTGCTCGGCTTCCTGCTGCTGCAGCTCGTGCCGGGCGACGTGGCCCAGGTCATTGCCGGCCCGCAGGCCCCGCCGGAAGTGGTCGAGCAGATCCGCCGGGATCTCGGCCTCGACCGCTCGCTGGTCGTCCAGTTCGCGCTCTACATCAGCCGCGTCGCGGTCGGCGATCTCGGCTATTCGATGATCAACAACACGCCGGTCGCCCAGGAACTGGCCGAGGCCATCGGGCCGACCATCGAGCTGATGGTGGCCTGCCTGGTCTGGTCGGTGCCGATCGGCATCGCGCTCGGCACCATCGCCGCCGTCAATCGCGGCAACATCCTCGACCGCATCATCATTGCCATTTCCGTGCTCGGCGTGTCGACGCCGGTCTTCTTCATCGGCCTGATGCTCATCATGTATGTCGGCTATCAGTGGGAGCTGCTGCCCTTCCTGGGTCGCGCCGGGCCGCTCTGGACACGCGACGGCCTCGCCCACATCGCCCTGCCGGCGCTCACCCTCGGTCTCATCTTCATCGGCCCGGTGGCGCGCATGACGCGCACGGCGGCGCTGGAGGTGATGAATGCCGACTATGTGCGCACCGCGCGCGCCAAGGGCCTGACCGAGAACACGGTCATCATCCACCACGTGCTGCGCAATGCGCTGATCCCGGTCATCACGCTGATCGGCCTGCAGGCCGGCTTCCTGCTGGGCGGCGCGGTCGTCACGGAAACCATCTTCTCCTGGCCGGGCGTCGGGCGGCTGGCGGTCGGTGCCATCCTGGCGCGCGACTTGCCTCTGGCCCAGGGCGCCATCCTTGTCCTCGCGGTTTCGTTCATCGTGATCAATCTCATCGTCGACGTGCTCTACGGCATCCTCGATCCCAGGGTGGGCAAGCGATGACCGCCCTGTCTCCCGCCGATACCGCCCGTCCGCGCCGCGCCTCCGGCCTTGCCCGCCTGTTCCGCGACCGCCTCGCGCTCGCCGCCGCCATCATTCTCGGCCTGCTGGTGCTCGCCGCGATCCTGGCGCCCTGGCTCGCCCCGAACGATCCCTACCTGACCAATACCCGCCTGAGGATGCTGCCGCCGGTCTGGGAGGCGCGCGGACGCTGGGAGTTCCTGCTCGGCACGGACGGGCTCGGCCGCTGCATGCTCTCGCGCGTCCTGTATGGCCTGCGCGCCACGCTGATCATGGGCGTCATCGCCACCGCCATCGGCGGCGCCGTCGGCCTGCTGCTCGGCCTGTTCGCCGCCTTCTACCGGCGGCTCGACGGCCTGATCATGCATGTCTCGGACATCCTGCTGTCCTTCCCGGCCATCCTGCTGGGCCTTGCCTTCGCTGCGGTGGTCGGTCCCGGCATGACCGCGGTGGTGATCTCGCTCGCCATCTCCACCATTCCGACCGTCACCCGTGTCACCCGTGCCTCGGCGCTGGTGGTCATGGGCCAGGACTTCATCGAGGCCGGCCGCTCCATCGGCCTGTCGGACACGACGCTGCTGACGCGCTATCTCGCGCTCAACTGCATCTCCTCTGTCTTCGTCTATCTGACCCTGCGCTTCGGCCAGGTGATCCTGCTCGGCTCGGCCCTGTCCTTCCTCGGCCTCGGTGCCCAGCCGCCGGCGGCCGAGCTCGGCACCATGGCCTCGGCCGGCCGCAACGAGCTGTTCCTTGCCCCGCACATCTCGGTCATCCCGAGCCTCGTGATCGTCGTGCTGGTGCTGTGCGCCAATGTCCTTGGCGACGCGCTGCGCGACCTGCTGGATCCGAGGCTCAGGAACACATGAACGGTCCGCGCCAGACGGACGGCAGGCAAACCCCCGATCTTCAGAGGAGTGGGAGATGAGTATGAAACGACTGGCATGGGCAGCCACGGCACTGGCCGGCGGCCTCGCCCTTTCGGCCCCGGCCTACGCGCAGGCGCAGAACACGCTGACCATCGTGCGCGAGGTCGATTCCGACCGCTACGATCCGCACCGCTCGACCGCCCGCGCGGCCTCCGAGGTGCTGTTCATGCTGGCCGACACCCTGGTGTCGCTCGACCATGACATGACCACCATCAAGCCGGGCCTTGCCGAAAGCTGGACCGTCTCCCCCGACGGCAAGGTCTATACCTTCAAGCTGCGCCAGGACGTGCAGTTCTGCGACGGCAAGAAGATGACCGCGGATGACGTGGTCTATTCGCTCAAGCGCTGGATCAACCCCGAGACGCGCTCGCCGGTGCGCTGGCGAGCCGGCCCGGTGGAGGACATCGTTGCCAAGGATCCCTACACGGTCGAGTACCGTCTGACCGCTCCGTTCTCGGAGCTGCTCTATCAGCTCACCCAGTCCTTCGCCGTGGTCATCGACAAGGCCAATGTCGAGGCGCTCGGCGCCGATTTCGGCGTGCGCGGCTTCAACGGCACCGGTCCCTATTGCTGGGTCGAATGGCGCCCGCGCAACGACATGCGCCTGCGCCGCCACGAGGCCTATCGCTGGGGCCCGCCGATCTACGAGAACCGCGGCCCGGCCCATATCCAGGAGATCGTCTGGCGCATCGTGCCGGAGGAGAACACCCGCCTTGCCGCGGTGATGACCGGCCAGAGCCAGGTGACGCAGTATGTGCCCTATTCGGGCCTTGCGCAGATCCGCGCCAACCGGAACCTGCGGGTGGTCGAGAATCCGGCCGCCTTCTGGACCTATTTCATCGGCTTCAAGGTCGACAAGCCGGGTGTCAACGATCCGGCCGTGCGCCGCGCCATCGTCATGGCGGTGGACCAGGAGGCCATCTCGCGCGACATCAATTTCGGCGAGACGGAGCCGGCCTATTCCTACATCCACCAGTCGGCGACCGACTGGGACAAGCGGCTCGATTCCCGCCTGATCCGGACCAATGTGGCCGAGGCCAACCGCATCCTCGACGAGGCCGGCTGGGTGCGCGGCCCCGACGGCTTCCGCACCAAGAACGGCGAACGCCTGTCGCCGATCGCCTATGGCTTCACCGGTTCGACCTGGTCGAAGCTGATGGAGGCGGTGCAGGGCGACCTGCGCAAGATCGGCGTTGATCTGCGCATCCAGCTGTTCGACGCCACCGTGGCCTGGGGCAAGCTCGCCACGCAGGAGTTCGACCTGTTCGGCATGAGCTTCCCCTACATCACCGCCGGCGACGCGCTGAACCTCTATTTCCGCTCCACCAACATCCCGACCCCGAACCGGATGAACTGGCGGAACGCCGATACCGACCGGCTGCTGCAGGCCGGCATGACGGCGGTGGACGAGAGCCAGCGCGCGGCGGCCTATGCCGAGGTGCTCCAGCAGGTGCACGAGGCGGCGGTGTGGATCCCGCTCTACCACGAGCCGATGAAGGTGGCCGCCTCCGCGCGCCTCGCCCCCTTCAAGGCGCACAACATCTATGGCTGCGGCCTCTACAAGGGCCTCGACCTGCGCTTCACGCGCTGATGGAACGGAGGACGGCCGGGCGCCCCGCGGGCCCGGCCGCCCCCGCACGCAGGACCGGCGTCACGGCCGGTGCGTCCCCGAAACAACGCTGGCACACCAACCGGACGAAACCCGATGCCCGTCACCCTCATCCGAAAAGCCGCCTGGGTCGTCGCCTTCGACGGGCGCAAGCACATCTACCGGCAGGGCGTCGACGTCGCCTTCGAGGGCGACCGGATCATCCATGTCGGCCCGGGCTTTGCCGGCAAGGCGGCCGAGACCATCGACGGCACGGGCCTGATGGTCATGCCGGGCCTGGTCAACGTGCATTCGCATCCGGCCTCCGAGCCGATGACCAAGGGCTGGAACGACGAGCTCGGCGCGCCGAAGCTCTACCAGTCGGCCCTCTACGAGTTCATGCCGCTGTTCCGTGCCGATTCCGGCGGCGCGCCCGATGCCGAGGCGTTCCAGGCCTCTGCGACGGTCGCCTATTGCGAGCTGCTGCTGTCGGGCGTCACCACGCTGGTCGACATGTCGGTGCCCTGGGAGGGCTGGCTCGACACCTTCGCCGGCTCCGGCCTGCGCGCGGTCCTCTCGCCCATGTACCGCTCGGCGCGCTGGTTCACCCGCAACGGCCATGTGGTGGAGTATGAATGGGCCAAGGACGAGGGCTTCTCGGCCATGGAAGCGGCCATGAAGGTCATCGATGCGGCCGAGGCCCATCCCTCCGGCCGCCTGTCCGGCATGATCTCGCCGAGCCAGATCGACACCTGCACGCCCGGCCTCATCCAGGCCAGCTTCGCCGAGGCCAAGAAGCGCAAGCTGCCGTTCCAGATCCATGCGGCGCAGTCGGTGGTCGAGTTCCACGAGATCACCCGCCGCCACGGCATGACCCCGGTGGAATGGCTCGGCTCGCTCGGCGTGCTTTCCGACCGCTCGCTGATCGGCCACGGCATCTTCCTCGACCACCACACCTCGACCCACTGGCCGCGGCGCGACGACATCCAGGATCTGGTCGATACCGGCACGACGGTCGCCCATTGCCCGACCGTGTTCCAGCGGCGCGGCATCACGCTGCAGACCTTCGGCGAATATGTCCGGCGCGGCGTGAACATGGCGATCGGCACCGATACCTATCCGCACAACATGATCGAGGAGCTGCGCCACGTCGCCATCATGTCGCGCGTGGTCGGCGAGGACTGCTACGACGTGCGCTCCACCGACGTGTTCAACGCCGCGACGCTGGGCGGCGCGAAGGCTCTCGGGCGCAAGGATATCGGCCGCGTCTCGGTCGGCGCCAAGGCCGACCTCGTGCTGGTGGACGTGACCCATCCGGCCATGCGGCCGGTGCGCGATCCCGTGCGCTCGATGATCTATGCGGCGGCCGAACGGGCCATACGGACGGTGTTCGTGGACGGGAAGAAGGTGGTCGATGGCGGCAAGGTGCTGACCATGGACTATGCCGGCGCCGCCGAGCGGCTGGAGGCGGCCCAGAGGCGTGCCGAACAGGGCGTGAAGACGCTCGACTGGGCAAGGCGCGACCACATGAAGATCTCGCCGCTGATCTTCCCCGTGGCGAAGGAGCGCTGAGCGGTGTCGGCAGCAGGCGAGACGGTTCTTCAGGTGGAGGATCTGAAGACCCATTTCCGCACCGAGCGCGGCTTCTTCAAGGCCGTGGACGGCGTGTCCTTCTCGGTCGCCCGCGGGCGCACGCTCGGCATTGTCGGCGAGTCGGGCTGCGGCAAGTCGGTCACCTCGCTGTCGATCATGGGGCTGGTGCCGGAGCCGCCGGGCATCCGCGCCGGCGGACGGATCCTGCTCGACGGCCAGGATCTGCTCGCCCTGTCACGGGCGGAGATGGAGAGCGTGCGCGGCAACCGCATCGCCATGATCTTCCAGGAGCCGATGACCTCGCTGAACCCGGTCCACCGCGTCGGCGACCAGATCGTCGAGGGGCTGGTCAAGCACCGGGGCCTGTCGCGCGCGCAGGCGCGCGAGCGCGCCATCGAGATGCTGCGCCTCGTCCGCATCCCCAGCCCCGAGACGCGGGTCGATGCCTATCCCCACGAGATGTCGGGCGGCATGCGCCAGCGCGTGATGATCGCCATCGCGCTGGCCTGCGAGCCGGAGGTGCTGATCGCCGACGAGCCGACGACGGCGCTGGACGTGACCATCCAGGCGCAGATCCTCGACCTGATGCGCGATCTCAAGAGCCGCCTCGGCATGGCCACCATCCTGATCACCCACGATCTCGGCGTGGTCGCCGAGATGTGCGACGACGTGGTGGTCATGTATGCCGGCAAGGTGGTGGAACGGGCGCCGGTGGAGGCGCTGTTCGGCGATGCCCAGCACCCCTATACGCTCGGCCTGCTGGCCTCGGTGCCGCGGCTCGATGCCGATCAGGAGCGGCTGCAGACCATCGAGGGCATGGTGCCGACGCCGGAGACCATGCCGACCGGCTGCCGCTTCGCGCCGCGCTGCACGCTGGCCTCGGCCGAGTGCCTGGCCGGGATGCCGCCGCTGCGCGCGATCGCCCCCCGCCATGAGGTGGCCTGCTTCAAGGCGCCGATCGAGACCGCGACCATCGAGGCCGCCGCATGACCACCGAGACCAGGGCTCCGCTGCTGGAGGTCGACAACCTCGCCAAGCACTTTCCGGTGCGCTCCGGCCTGCTGGCCCGCCAGACCGGCACGGTCAGGGCGGTGGATGGCGTGTCGTTCACGCTCCGGCGCGGCGAGACGCTGGCCCTCGTCGGCGAATCGGGCTGCGGCAAGTCCACCACCGGCCGCCTCGTGCTGCGGCTGATCGAGCCGACCGCCGGCCGGGTCGTCATCGACGGCACCGATGTCACCCGCCTGTCGAAGGCGGAGCTGCGCTCGCTGCGCCGGCGCATGCAGATCGTCTTCCAGGATCCCTTCGCATCCCTCAACCCGCGCATGAGCATCGGCGACATCCTGGCCGAGCCGCTGCTGCTCCACGGCGTCTGCACGCGCGAGACGGTCGGCGAGCGCGTGCGCGAGCTCCTTGCCATCGTCGGCCTCGCCGCCGCCTATGCCGAGCGCTATCCGCACGAGTTCTCCGGCGGCCAGCGCCAGCGCATCGGCGTCGCCCGCGCGCTCGCCACCCAGCCCGACCTCATCGTCTGCGACGAGCCGGTCTCGGCTCTGGACGTGTCCATCCAGGCGCAGGTCGTGAACCTGCTGCAGGATCTGCAGGCGCGCTTCCACATGAGCTATCTGTTCATCGCCCACGACCTTGCCGTGGTGCGCCACATCGCCGACCGGGTGGCCGTGATGTATCTCGGGCGGATCGTCGAGATCGCCGACAAGGCGGTGCTCTACACCGCACCGAAACATCCCTACACGCGCGCCCTGCTGGCGGCGGCGCCGGTTCCGCGCCCCGGCGCCAAGGCCGACCGCATGGTGCTGACCGGCGATGTGCCGAGCCCGATGAAGCCGCCGCCGGGCTGCAACTTCCACACCCGATGCCCCTTCGCCACCGACATCTGCCGCAGCGAGGCGCCGGCCCCGCGCGTCTTTGCCGACGGGGCGAAGGTCGCCTGCCATCATGTCGAGACGCTGCCGGCCTTCGATGCGCTCGCCGCCTCGTCCGACCCGCCGGCCGTGGCCCGGCGCATGGCCGTGCTGGCCGAGGCCGGCAAGGCGCGGATGGCTATGGCCTAGGCGGCGGCCCGCCCATGTGGCGGAAGCGGCTGACACCCGCTTCCAATGGCCGCTTCAGCCCCATACCTCGCGCGAGATCTCGACGATCAGCTCGAGCTTGCGCCACTGCTCGTCCTCGGCCAGCACGTTGCCCTCCTCGGTCGAGGCGAAGCCGCATTGCGGCGACAGGCACAGCTGCTCGAGCGGGGCATATTTCGCCGCCTCGTCGATGCGCCGCTTGATGTCGTCCTTCTTCTCCAGCGTGCCGGTCTTGGAGGTGACGAGCCCCAGCACCACCGCCTTGCCCTTCGGAAGGAAGCGCAGCGGCTCGAAGCCGCCGGCGCGCTCGGTGTCCCATTCCATGAAATAGGCGTCCACCGGCATGGCGTTGAACAGCAGTTCGGCGATCGGCTCGTAGCCGCCGGAGGCCACGAAGGTGGAGCGGAAATTGCCGCGGCACAGGTGCATGGTGATCAGAAGATCGCTCGGCCGCCCGCCAATGGCGGCCGAGACCATGCCGGCATAGATGCCGCCCTGCTTGTCCGGATCGTCGCCGCGCTCGGCCAGCATCTTCTTCTGCTCGGGATCGCACAGGTAGGCGAAGGATACGTCGTCGAGCTGCAGGTAGCGGCAGCCGGCGTCGTAGAAGGCATGAACCGCCTTCCGGTAGGCCTGCCCCAGGTCATGGTAGTAGTCGTTCATGTCCGGGTAGAGGCCCATGTTGATCAGCTTGCGACCGCCCCGGTAGTGCAGCATCGAGGGCGAGGGGATGGTCATCTTCGGCGTGCGGCTGGTATTGGCCTTCAGGAACCGGAAATGGTCGAGGAAGGGATGGGTCGAGAAGTCGATCTTGCCCGTCACCCGCGGCGCCTCGGCCTTGGTCTGCACGCCGGCGAACTGGATGCCCTGCTCCAGCTCCACTCGCGTCACGCCGTCGAGCTGCCAGAGGAAGTCGTAGTGCCACCAGGACCGGCGATATTCGCCGTCGGTGATCGCCTGCAGGCCGATGGCCTCCTGCCTGGCGATCAGCTTGCGGATCTCGGCATCCTCCACCGCCTTCAGGCCTTCGGCGTCGAGCGTGCCGGCGGCCCTTGCCGCGCGGGCCTCCTTGAGGGGCTGCGAGCGCAGCAGCGAGCCGACCTGGTCGGCGCGGAACGGGCCGACCTTGCCCGGAATGGCCGCAACTGGATTGGCGATCGTGGTCATGATGTCCTCCCGCGAGGGCCCCGGCCGGACGGCCTCCTGGCAGCGGGCCGTCTTCGGCGCGGAGGATAGGGCGGATCGCGCGCAACCGCCAAGGCCGCTTGCGACCCCTCTGACGGAAGTCGAAGGCCGGGCCGCCCCCGCGCCCCGGCTGCAGCCACAGGGGTTCCGGGCATGGTCGCAAGCCGCCTTTGCATCCCTGCCCCGTCGCGCCCCTTGCCCGGCGGCGCCACAGGGGCAATGTCAAAGGCACCCCGATCGACCGTTTCCCCGAGGTTCGCCATGCAGCTCACCGGCATCCACCATCTGACTGCCGTCTCGGCCGATGCGCCGGGCAACCATGCCTTCTATGTCGGGCTGCTCGGCATGAGGCTGGTCAAGCGCACCGTGAACCAGGACGACACCTCCGCCTATCACCTGTTCTATGGCGACGGCATCGCGAGCCCCGGCTCCGACATCACCTTCTTCGAATGGCCGGTGCCGCGCGAGCGCCGTGGCACGCATTCCATCATCCGCACCGCCCTGCGCGTGGCCGGCGAGGAGACGATCCGGTGGTGGGCGGCGCGCTTTGCCGACAGGGGTGTTGCCCACCAGCCACCGGTCCTCCGCGACGGACGCCTGACCCTCGACTTCGAGGATCCCGAAGGCCAGAGGCTCAGCCTGATCGACGATGGCGGCGCCGGCGAGGCCCATCCCTGGGATGCGAGCCCGATTCCGGCCGAGCATCAGATCCGCGGCCTCGGACCGATCACGGCGAGCGTGCCGGTGCTGGATCCGACCGATGCGGTGCTCACGCATGTGATGGGCATGCGCAAGGCGCGCACCTACACGCTGGATGGCGGAGCCACCGTCCATGCCTACGAGATGGGGCCGGGCGGCCCAGCCGCGGAATATCACGTCGCCGTGGAGCCGGGCCTGCCGCCGGCCCGCCAGGGCGCCGGCGCGGTCCATCACGTCGCCTTCCGCACGCCGGACGAGAAGGACTACCGGGGCTGGATCGACCGACTGAACGGGTTCCGCATTCCCAATTCGGGGGCGGTGGACCGCTACTATTTCCGCAGCCTCTACTTCCGCGAGCCGAACGGCATCCTGTTCGAGATCGCCACCGACGGTCCCGGTTTCGACGTGGACGAGCCGCTGGAGACGATCGGCGAGCGGCTCGCCCTGCCGCCCTTCCTCGAGCCGCAGCGGGCTGCGATCGAGCGCGGACTGAAGCCGCTGGGGGCCTGAGACGCGGCCCGCGGGCCGCTCACATGCTGACCGGCACGCGCTCGCGGATTGCCTCGCCGGTCGCCACGTCGAAGCCGTGGATGTCGACGTGGTGCACCGTCGGGATGAACCGGCCGCGCTCGGCATTGGCATAGGCATAGACGACCCGCACCGTGCGCGCGCCCATGCGCAGGAGGGCACGCGGCTTGCCGTCCTCGCCACGGTCGATGAGCGCCGACCGGTCGCGATAGGCCGCCACCGCCGCGTGGAAACGTCCCTCTCCGGCCGGCCAGGCGCTGACGCCGAAGGCAAAGACACGCTCGAAGAAGGACAAGTCGCGCCGGCGCCCGTCCTCGTTGAAGCGGCGCCAGAACACGTCCACGGGCCGCGAGGGGTCCAGCGTCCCGTCCGGCCTGCGGCGCGCGGCATAGACCAGCACATTGCGGTCGATGGCCTGCTGGACATAGAAGAGGATGTCCGGATCATCGGGAACCGGCAGGTCGGGCCTTGCCACGATCAGCTGGCGCGAGACGGTGAACTCGGACCGTCGGAGGGTGATGGGCGGCAGGCGTTCGTCGGCGGCGGCGCGATCGGAGGCCGTCGGCAGGGCGGCAGCGGCGGCAAGGATCATCCGGCGAGTCGGCATCGCAGCTCCGGCAATCGGGGGCGGCCGGTCACCCGCGCGGCGTCCGGCCCTCGCAAGACAGACTAGATAGCGAGCCCGGAACGGTTTAGGAAGATGCAACCAGGTGCCAGGTGCAGGGGTCGCCACCCCCGCACTTGGTTTTGATGTGCGTGCGGATTAGCGTGCCGCCGCAACAGCGCAGAGAACACAAGGCCCGGCATGAACGAGACGGCGAACGCGTTCGGTGACGATGAACTCACCCGTGAGTTGATCGAGGTCATCGCCAAGGAGGGCATGGTCGACATGACCGGTGTCGGCCCCGAGACCACGCTGGCCTCGCTGAACATTGCCAGTGTGGACTACATGATGATCCTGGCCGCGATCGAGGACAAGTTCTCCGTCTATGTGCCGATGGACGAGAGCCTTGCCGAAGTGAAGGACGTCGGCGGCCTGCTGCAGGTGCTGAAGGAGCGCATCCAGGCTGGAAAGCAGGCCTGACGTGTCAAACCGGTCTGTCGTTGTCACCGGCCTGGGCGCAGTCACGGTGGCCGGTCGGGGGGCTGACGCGCTGTGGAAGGCCGCCGCCGTGGGCCTGTCGGGCGCCGGGCCCATCGAACTGCCGCGCGACTATGGCCAGATCGTCAAGCTGGCGGCCAAGGCGCCGCCGCTCGAGGTCACCGACCTGTTTCCCGACAAGCGGGCCAACTTCTTCGACCGCGCCACGACGCTGGCGGTGGCGGCGGCCGACGAGGCGGTTTGCGATGCCGGCCTAGCCGGCACCGGGCCGCTCGGCCCGCGCACCGCGGTGATCGTCGGCACGGGGATCGGCTGCTTCAGCACCATCGAGGACGGCGCGGTCATGATGCAGACCGGCCGGCGCCCGGATCCGCTGATCGTGCCGCGCGCCATGACAAGCGCCGCCGCCTCCCAGATCGGCATGGTCTTTGGCTGCACCGGGCCGACCTTCGTCGTCTCCTCGGCCTGCGCCTCCTCGGCCCAGGCCATCGGCATCGGCCTGCAGATGGTGCGCTTCGGGCTGTGTGACCGGGTGCTGGCGGTGGGCACGGAGGCGATCCTGACGCCGGGCGGCATGAAGGGTTGGGAGGTCATGCGCGTGCTCTCGCCGGACCGGTGCCGGCCCTTCTCCAAGGGGCGCAACGGCCTGCTGCTCGGCGAGGGCGCGGCGGCGCTGCTGTTCGAGGCCGAGGAGGTGGCCGCTGCGCGCGGCGCGCGCCCGCGCGCGCGCCTGCTCGGCTATGGCACCACCAGCGACGCCAAGGACATCCTGCGTCCCGACGTGGACGGGGCGAGCGGCGCCATGGCGCTGGCGCTGGAGGATGCCCGCCTCGGCCCGGAGGCGGTCGGCTACGTCAACGCCCATGGCACGGCGACCATGCTGAACGATGCCACCGAAAGCGAGGCGCTCGGCCGGGTCTTCGGCGAGCGGCTGGCCGGCCTCCCGGTGTCCTCAACCAAGCCCGTCCATGGCCATACGCTCGGGGCCGCCGGCGCGATCGAGGCGGTCATCACGGTCCGCGCGCTGGAAGAGGGCTTCCTGCCGCCGACCATCAACTTCCTGGAGCCCGACCCGGCCTGCCCGGTGGACTGCGTGCCCAACGAGGGCCGCGCCCAGGCCGTTGAGGTCGCCATGAGCAATTCCTTCGCCTTCGGCGGCATCAATGCCGCCCTGGTCTTCGGGCGCGCCTGATGGACGACCTCGGCCGCAGGGCCGGCATCCACCTGTCGGTAACGGCCGATCCGCCCGGCGTTGCCGCCTTCGCCCGCGCCGTCGGGGCCGATCCCGCGGCCGGAACGCTGCCGCTGACCTATCCGGTCGCCTGGCTGACCCGGCCCGAGGTGGTGGCCCTGGTGGCCTCGCTGGCGGCCGACCGGCCCATGGCCCTGCCCGTCCACGAAGTGCAGACGATCGAGACGCTGGCGCCGGTCGGGCCGGGCGCCCGGCTCGACCTGTCGGTGGCGGCCACCCGCACCGATGCCGACCGCATCACCGTGGAGGCAGTCGCGCAGGATGCCGACCGACGCCCCTGCCTGCGGATGACCTGCATTCTGCGGCTGTTCGATCCGGCCGGGCCAGCCGGATGAGCGCCGCTCAGGACGCGACCGGCCTGCCGGCTGTCGGGGCGGTGCTGGCCGATCTGCGCTTCGGCCCCATCGACGAGGCCATGGTCGCCGCCTATGCGGCCGCCTCAGGCGATGCCAATCCGATCCATACCGACGCGGCGGCCGCCCGGGCCATCGGCCTCGACGGCGCCATCGTCCAGGGCATGCTGACCATGGCGCTGGCGGCGCGGGCGATCGCCCTCTGGCTGCCGGCGGCGCGCTGCCCCAAGCTGTCCTGCCGCTTTGCCCGGCCGGTGCCCGTGGGCGCCACGCTGACGCTGGGCGCGCGGGTGGTGCAGCGCGATCCCGGCGAGGATCGCGCCGTGCTGCGCATTCTGGTCCGGGACGAGGCGGGCCGCCTGGCGGCCATGGCCGAGGCGGTGGTGGCGGGCTGAGGCGCCCGCCGTCAGGCGATGGCGGTCCGCACGGCCATGTCGCGCAGAACCCCGAGGAACATGTCGATGTCCTGGTCCTGGTGCGCGGCCGAGACGGAGAAGCGCAGCAGCACCTCGCCCTTGGGGGTGGCCGGCGGCACCAGCAGATTGACATAGACGCCGCGGTTCAGCAGCTCGCGCCAGAACTCGATGCCCTGGTGCAGGCCCTTCATCTTGAGCGCGCCGACCGGACCGGGCGCCGCGCTCAGGCCGTAGCCGAGCGCCTCGGCGCCGGCGCAGAACCGTTCGGCCTTGCGCCACAGCTCGGCCCGCAGCTGCGGCTCGGAGCCGATGATGCCGATGGCGGTGCGCGCGGAGGCGACGACTGCCGGCGGCAGCGAGGCCGTATAGAGATAGGCACGGGCCAGGAAGCGCAGCGCCTTGAGCGCCGGATGCATGGTCACGCAATAGCCGCCGATGACGCCGACGCTCTTGGAGAAGGTGCCGACGATGGCATCGACCAGGGGCTCGGCCCCCTGCGCCTCGGTCACGCCGCGGCCGTTGGCGCCGTAGATACCGAGCCCATGGGCCTCGTCAACCAGCACCAGCGCGCCGTGCCGCTTGGCCACCGTGGCCAGGTCCTTCACGGCCCCGACATCGCCCCAGACCGAATAGAGGCCTTCCAGAACCACCAGGGTGCGCGAGGCCGGAATGGTCGATTCGGTGAGCAGCCGGTCGAGATCGGCCGCATCGTTGTGCCGGAAAGGCAGGAAGGTCGCCCCGCTCGCCCGGCAGGCATCGATGATGCTGGCATGGCAGAATGCGTCGTAGAGGATCAGGTCGCCCTCGCTCGCCAGGCCGCAGATGGCGCCCATATTGGCCATGAAGCCGGTGGAGAACACGATGGCGTCCGGCCGATCGTAGAGATCGGCGATGGCCCTCTCGAGCGTGGCATGACCGACCTGGTTGCCGCTGGCCACGCGCGAGGCGGTGGAGCCGGTGCCCCACTTCTTCAGGGCCTCCTCGGCGGCGGCGATGCAGCGGGGATCGAAGTTCAGGCCGAGATAGGAATTGGTGCCGAACAGGGTGGTCGGCCGGCCATTGATCAGGGCATGGACCGGTCCGTCGATCCGGTCGATCTGGATGAAGGCCGGATGGGCGCCCGGACCGATCGAGCGTTCCAGAATGTCGCCGACGGCGGAGACGCGACGCAGGATCCCGGTCAGCTGGACCGTGGATGCGACGTCTTCCGTTCGGCCGGGCTGCAGCGGGGAACTATCGGACATGGGGCCTCGACGGAACGGGCAACAATGACAGAATGTCACGCTATAGTGACATCGCGATCCGCGGGCAAGCAACGGGCCGGTCAGGCGCGTCTCACAGGCCGTAGAAGCGGGCCAGCCCCCATTGATAGAGGGCGCTGGGGACGAAGGGACGGATGCCGACCAGCAGGCGCTGGGCGCGCGGGCCGACCACATGGCGCGGACCGCGGGCGCGGCCTTCCACGAGAGCGGCAATGCGCGCGGCGACCGCCTCCGCGGCGATGCCGGCGCGCTCCTCGGCCTCGTAGCGGGCAAGCGTTTCAAGGAAGCGATGGCGGTAGGGCGAGGCGGGGTCGCGGGCGGCGGCCGCGCTCACCCGGTTGTCCACAACCGATGTGGCCGTGTCGCCGGGCGCCAGCAGCGCCACGGTCACGCCGAAGGGCGCCACCTCGATGCGCAGCGCCTCCGTGAGGCCCTCCAGCGCGAACTTGCTGGCGGAATAGAGGCCCTGGAAGGGCATGCCGACGCGGCCGGCCAGCGAGCCGACATTGACG
>JBKBOA010000003.1:0-129409 GCA_046295035.1 Phreatobacter sp. | reverse complement strand
ATCGATTTCGGCGAGGGGATCGGCCGGAAGAAGTCCTCGGCCCAGATCACGCGGCACTACCGGCCGGAGGCGCTGATCGGGCGCCAGGTGCTGGCGGTGGTCAACTTCCCGCCGCGCCAGATCGGCAAGTTCATGTCGGAAGTCCTCACCCTCGGCGTGCCGGATGCGGCGGGCGAGGTGGTCCTGATCGGGCCCGACCAGGACGTGCCGGAGGGCGGACGGCTGTTCTGACCGCCCTCCGTTGCCTGCCGAAGCCTCAGCGGATCGGCGGCGCGTACTGCAGCCCGCCCTTGGTCCACAGGGCATTCAGGCCGCGGGCAATGCCGAGGCGCGAGCCGGCGCCGAGATGGCGGTCGAACATCTCGCCGTAATTGCCGACGTGGCGCACGATCCGCACCACCCAGTCCCTGGACACGCCGAGCGCCTCGCCGAAATTGCCCTCCACGCCGAGGACGCGGCGGATCTCGGGGTTGGTGGACTGGAGCATCTGGTCGAGATTGGCCCGGGTGATGTTGAGTTCCTCCGCCGTCACCATGGCGAAATGGACCCACTTGACGAGGTCGAACCACTGGTCGTCGCCATGGCGGACCACCGGGCCGAGAGGCTCCTTGGAGATGATCTCCGGCAGGACCATGTGGTCGTCGGGCCTGGCAAGGCTCAGGCGCTGGGAATAGACGCCCGAGGCGTCGGTGGTGAACACGTCGCAGCGGCCGG
The DNA here is from genome assembly GCA_046295035.1 of Phreatobacter sp. Classification (GTDB taxonomy): domain Bacteria; phylum Pseudomonadota; class Alphaproteobacteria; order Rhizobiales; family Phreatobacteraceae; genus Phreatobacter. The sequence goes on along the minus strand of JBKBOA010000003.1, from coordinate 128,695 downwards.
TATCATAGGCCTTGATGGTCTCGTCGGCAGTGCCGAACACCACCGGTTCGTAGCGCATGTTGTTGGCGCGGAAATAGTCGGCGACGTTGAGCTCGGTGGTCGTTCCCGTCTGCACGCAGACCGAGGCGCCGGACAGTTCGCGGGCACTCTTGATGTTGAGCGACTTGCGGACCATGAACCCCTGTCCATCATAGTAGTTCACGCCGGCGAAGTTGAGGCCGAGCGTGGTGTCGCGCTGGATCGTCCAGGTGGTCACGCGCGACAGCAGGTCGACCTCGCCCGACTGCAGCGCGGTGAAGCGGTCCTTGGCGGAGAGCGGCGAATAGCGGACCTTGGTCGGGTCGTTGAAGATGGCCGCGGCCAGCGCCCGGCACAGGTCGACGTCGATCCCGCTCCAGTTGCCGGCGCTGTCCGGCTGCGAGAAGCCGGCCAGGCTGGGGCTGACGCCGCACTTGACGTAGCCGTTGTTCTGCACGTTGCGCAGCGTGTTGCCCGGCGCCGTCTGGGCCAGGGCCGCGCCGGCGCCAAGGCCAATGGCCGCGCCGAGGGCGATGGTGGAGACAATCCGTTTCATGGTGGCAGCCTTCCCGCTCCGGATGGTTGTGTCTTGACCGCGCCGTCGCCATCCCGCCGACCGGCCCGCGGCGGCAGCTTAGCAGGCAAGGACCATGCCCGGGCAAGAGCAGGCGCAGGACGCGCCGTCGCGCCTCCTGAAACGCGCATGGCCGGGCACAGGGCCCGGCCATCGTCCGATCCGGCCAGCGGCCGTCTCAGGCCGCGGCCGCAGCCGCCGGATTCACCTCGGCAGTGTAGTCTTCCATGATCACCTTGGACATGTTGCCGGGGGTGTACCGATAGGGACCGATCTCCGAGACCGGCGTCACCTCGGCCGCCGTGCCGGTGATGAAGCACTCGTTGAAGCTCGACAGTTCCTCCGGGAGGATGCGCCGCTCGATCACCTCGAAGCCGCGCCTGCGGCACAGATCGATGACCGTGCGACGGGTGATGCCGTCCAGGAAGCAGTCGGCAATCGGGGTATGCACCTTGCCATCCTTGATGAAGAAGACATTGGCCCCGGTGCATTCGGCAACCCGGCCCTGCCAGTCGAACATCAGGGCATCGGCATAGCCCTTCTTCTCCGCCTTGTGCTTGGAGATGGTGCAGATCATGTAGAGGCCGGCCGCCTTGGAATGAGAGGGCGCGGTTGCCGGATCCGGCCGACGATACTCGGCGATATCCATGCGGATGCCCTTCATCTTGGTGGCTGGATCGAAATAGCTCGGCCATTCCCACGTGGCGATGGCGAGATGAATGGTGTTGTTCTGGGCGGACACGCCCATCATCTCCGAGCCCCGCCAGGCGATCGGCCTGACATAGGCATCGGTCTGGCCGTTGGCCTTCAGCGTCGCAGCCTTGGCGGCATCGATCTCCTCGACCGAATAGGGGATCTCGAAGTCCAGGAGCTCGGCCGACCGACGCAGGCGTGCCGAATGCTCGGTCGACTTGAAGATCGTTCCGCCATAGGCGCGCTCGCCCTCGAACACGGCGGAGGCATAGTGCAGGCCATGGGTCAGCACATGAACCTGCGCCTCGCGCCAGGGCACGAGCTTGCCGTCCATCCAGATGAACCCGTCGCGGTCGTGGAACGGGACGAGGGTCATGGCGTCTTCCTCCTGTCTCAACCGGTTTGCGGCCACATCTTCGCCTTTTGCGAAGCGCACCGGCTCCGGCTAACCTTGCCTGCGAGAAGGCTGTGGAACGAGGCGATTCCCGGTGCCGGACGAAGGGTCCGGGCAGGATCGTTTCGTGAATGCCGGCTCATCAGTAACAATCGGCATCGAATATGTCAACATGGCTGACATAAATGTCTCTCAGGCCGCTCGCCGGCCTGCTGCGGAGTCCCCGGGCACGCCAGCCGAACCGACCGCGCGGGAGCCGGCCTATGACCTGATCGAGCTCCTGTTCTTCGCCTACCGCGATTTCGTCGCCGATCCCGATCATGTCCTGGAGCGCTTCCAGTTCGGCCGAGCGCATCACCGGGTTCTGCATTTCGTCCACCGCCACCCGGAAATACGGGTCGCCGACCTGCTCGATATCCTCAAGATCACCAAGCAGAGCCTGGCGCGCGTGCTGCGCGAACTGATCGAGCAGGGTTTCATCGTGCAGAAGGAGGGCCAGATCGACAGGCGCCAGCGTCTGCTCACCGTCACGGAAAAGGGCAGGGTTCTAGCTCTGGAGCTGGCGCGACTGCAGACGGAGCGCTTTGCCAGAGCCCTGGCCATGTCCGGCACGCCGCGCGATGCGGCGGCTCGCTTCCTCTTCGCCATGATCGATCCGGAGGAGCGTGAGAACGTGACGCGGCTGATCGCCAAGGCGGGCAGTCCGCGCAAGGAGCGCTGAGATCATGGCCGCGGCAGCCAAGCCGCTTGCCGATGACGCGCCGCACCTGCTCGTCATCGACGACGACCGCGTCATCCGCCAGACCCTGGCGCGCTACCTGACCAACAACGGCTACCGGGTGACGACGGCCGAACATGCGGCCGCAGCCCGGCGTCGGCTGGACGGACTGACCTTCGACCTTCTGATCATCGATGTGATGATGCCTGGCGAGACCGGATTCGATCTGGCCCGCGCCATCCGCGCCGGCAAGGTCGGCCCGACGCCCGCCGTGCCCATCCTGATGCTCACGGCCCGCGCGGACCCGTCCGACCGCATCACCGGCCTGGAGATCGGTGCCGACGACTATGTGCCCAAGCCGTTCGAGCCGCGCGAACTCCTGCTGCGCATCGGCGGCATCCTCAGGCGTGCCATGCCGAGCCCGCAGCCGGTCGTGGAATCGGTCCGGTTCGGCGACTTCCAGTTCCATATCGGTCGGCTGGAGCTGAAGCGCGGCGAGGAGGTGATCCGCCTCACCGACCGAGAGAAGGAGATGCTGAAGGTGCTCGCGGTGCGCCCCGGCGAGACGGTGCCGCGCTTCGATCTCGCCGCGCCGGGCGGCGACATCAACGAGCGGACCGTGGACGTGCAGGTGAACCGTCTCAGGCGCAAGATCGAGGTCGATCCGGCCAATCCGGTTCATCTCCAGACGGTGCGCGGCATCGGCTACCGGCTGATCGCCACCCCCTGATCGCAACACCAGTTTCACAGACGGGCGTTCCCAGCGAAAAAGACCGGAAACATGGACCTGCGTGAACTCGCCTCCTGCATCAGAGGGGAAGGTTCATGTCGATGGAATCGGAGAACGGCTGGTCGCCCGGGGCCGAGGGGCCCGGCGAGGTGGTCAGCGAACATGTCGGCTTTCTGGAGCGGCTGTGGCAGTCCATCACCGGCATCCTTGTCGGCCTCGGACTGATCGCCGCCGTCATCTGGGGCATCTTCTGGAACGAGGGCCGGGCCATCGGCACCACCCGCGCGCTGAACGAGGGGGCGGGCGTCACCGTTTCGGTGCCGTCCGCACGCGTCGATGGCGCCAACGAGGGCCGGCTCATCCACACCACCGGCGACCTGCGCGGCGCCATGCTCGCCGATGACGAGTTCCAGGTGCGCGCCCAGGGCGTCCGCCTGGTGCGCAAGGTCGAGATGTACCAGTGGAAGGAGGAGCAGCGGACCGAGACGCGCAGCAATGCCGGCGGTTCGCAGACCCGCACCACCACCTATCATTACTCGCGCGTCTGGTCCGACCGGCCGATCGATTCGAGCCGCTTCCGCCAGCGCGACGGCCACCAGAACCCGGCCATGCCGGTCACCGGCCGCAGCAGCACGGCCGACAATGCCATGCTCGGCGCCTTTCGGGCCGACAGCCGAGTGATCGGACTGTTCGGTTCATCCGACGAGCGCAAGCTGGATCTGACGCCGGCCCAGATCGCGCCCTTCGCCGCCCGGTTTGCGGGGCGCGCGCGCATCAATGACGGTGGCGTCTATGTCGGTTTCGACCCGGCCAATCCGAATATCGGCGATCTGCGCATCACCTACACGCTCCTGCCGGAGGGGCCGGTCAGCGTGATCGGCCGCCAGGTCGGCAACGGGCTGCAGCCCTACATGGCCGCCAATGGCTACCAGGTCTTCCTCGGCGCGACCGGCACCAAGGCCGCCAGCGAACTCTATGCCGGGGCTCACGAGGCAAACCGCCTGTTGACCTGGATCCTGCGCGGCCTCGCCTTCATGGTCATGTGGATCGGCTTCAACCTGATCCTGAGGCCCTTCGTGGTCCTGGCCGATGTCATCCCGATCCTCGGCAGCGCCATGGCGGCTGGCGCCGGCCTGGTTGCCTTCGCCCTGACGCTGCTGGTCTATCTGCCGACCATCGCGATCGCCTGGTTCTGGCACCGGCCGGTCATGTCCCTCGCGCTGATCGTTGCCGGGCTGGCGGGTGCCTATGGCCTGAAGGTGCTTGGCGAGCGGCGGCGGGCAACGACCCTCGCAGCCGCTCCGGCCTCCGTCGCCATGGCCCAGCCGGCCTATGCCGGCATGCCGCAGGGCTACGACCCCCATGCGGGCCATGCGCCCCCGCAGCCCCCTGCGCAGCCGGTCTATCCGCCACAGGCCTACCAGCAGCCGGATCATGGCCAGCTCGCCTATCCTCCGCCGCCCGCCTCCGGGCAACCGCCCGGGCAGGGACAGCCGGGCGGCTTCCTCAATGTGCCGCCGGCCATCGACCCGCGCCGCGGCTGAGCCGGTCCGCTTGGTCCCCTGCGCCGCCTTCCGGTCTTTCGGGCGGCGGCCTGCAGGATGAGCCTGCCGTCAGGGGATCAGGATAATCGAGCCGGTGGTCTTGCGACCGGCAAGATCCTTGTGAGCGGCCGCGGCATCCTTCAGGGCATATTCCTTCGGCTTCTGCACCTTAACGACGCCGTCCTTCACCGCCGCGAAGACATCCGCCGCATTGGCAAGCAGCTCCTTGCGGGTGGCGATGTAGTGGAACAGCGTCGGTCGGGTCAGCGAGGCCGATTTGGGGCTGAGGATCGCCGGCGCGATCGGATCGGGCTGGCCGGAGGCGGCGCCATAGAGCACCAGATGGCCGCGGATGGCCAGGCACTCCAGCGACTTCAGGAAGGTGTCCTTGCCGACGCCGTCATAGACGACCTGGACACCCTTGCCGCCGGTGATCTCCTTCACGCGGGCGACGAAATCCTCCTGCGTGTAGATGATCGGAAACTTGCAGCCGTGCTTGCGGGCCAGGGCCGCCTTCTCGGGCGTGGAAGCCGTGCCGATGACCGTGGCGCCCAGCGCCTTGGCCCACTGGCACAGCCACAGGCCCATGCCGCCGGCCGCCGCCTGCACGAGAACGAAATCGCCCTTCTTCACCGGATAGGTCTGCTTGAGCAGGTAGCGGGCCGTCATGCCCTGCAGCATGATGGCGGCCGCGGTCTTGTCGTCGATGGCCTTGGGCAGCTTCACGAGGTGCGAGGCCTGGATGAGGCGCTTCTCGGCATAGGAGCCGGGCGGGCCGCCCGCATAGGCAACGCGGTCGCCCACCGAGACTTCGGTGACCCCGCTGCCGACCGCCTCCACCACGCCCGCGCCCTCGGTGCCGAGGCCATGCGGCAGGGAGGGCAGCGGATAGGCGCCGGAGCGGAAATAGATGTCGATGAAGTTCACGCCGATGGCGGACTGGCGGATATAGGCCTCGCCCGGTCCCGGCGGTTTCACCGGCACGTCCTCGAACACCATGGCATCCGGCCCGCCGGGCTTGTGGATGCGGATCGCCTTGACCATGAAAACTCCCCCTGAGGCCCTGTCTCCGGCGAGGGGCTGTGGCCCGACGCAACGGGTGACTGTCGCAAGACTGTTGTAGAGTGTTTCCAGCCGGTTCGTCGAGGCGGGCGGCCGCTGCATGTGCGCCCATGCGCGAGCCGAAACGGGGCACGGCTCTTGCCAGCCGGGGGTGAGAGGTATCGATGCTGTCCCGACGCGAGACATTGAAGGCCATCGTGACCGCGGGGGCGGTGACGTCGGCGGCCGGGTCCTGGGCGCTGGCTGGGGCCGAGGAGGCCATGACGCCAGGCCGCGACTGGGCCATCCCGTTCGGGGCCGCCGTGCGGGATGGCCCGTTCGCAGACGAGCCGGCCTATCGGGAGGCGCTGAGGCGGCATTGCCGCCAGATCGTTGGCGAGGGCGGCCTGAAGTGGCAGGACATCCGGCCCTCCCGCGAGCGTTTCGTGTTCGATGGCCCGGACCGGCTGCTGGCCTTTGCGGCCGAGAACGGCATGCAGATGCGCGGCCATACGCTGGCCTGGTATGGCGCCATGCCGGACTGGACGCGCGCGATCGCCAGCCCGGCCGAGGCCGAGCGCGAACTGGCAGGCCATATCGAGACCGTGGTGGGACGCTATCGCGGCCGCATCCGCAGCTGGGACGTGGTCAACGAGCCGATCCCGGACGATCCGGCGAGCCGTTCGGACCTTCGTCCGTCGATCTGGAGCCGCCGGCTCGGCGAGAGCTACATCCCGCTCGCGCTGAGGACGGCGGCCCGCGTCGATCCGCAGCTCGAACTGGTGATGAACGAATATGACATCGAGTTTGTCGGACCGCGGTTTCGCCGCAAGCGCGACGCCTTCCTGCGCCTCATCCGCGACCTCAAGCTGCGCAACGTGCCGCTGACGGCCATCGGGTTGCAGGGCCATCTGCGGGGCGAGCTGGCCATCGACAAGGAGGGGCTGTCGGCCTTTGTCGCGGAGATCAGCTCCCTCGGGCTCGCGGTGCTGGTGACCGAACTGGATGTCATCGACGACAAGCTGCCCGGACCACCCGCCCTGCGCGACGCCATCGTTGCGGCCAAGGCCTATGACTTCCTCGATGCCATCTTCGCCGCCGCCCGGCCGAAGGCGATCCTCACCTGGGGCCTTACCGACAGGCACACCTGGGTGCCGATCTGGTTCAGGCGCCGGGATGGCCTGCCCAACCGGCCACTGCCGCTCGACGCCGACTATCGGCCGAAACCGCTGATGCGGGTGATCGAGCATTTTGCCAGGGCGCCCGGCTGATGCTGCTGCGCCAGACGACCACCTATCTCCTGGCCCACGGCTTTTCGGCGGCGCTCGGCTTCCTGTCGGTGATCCTGTTCACCCGCATGCTGACGCCCGCGCAGTACGGCATCTATGTCGTCGCCTTCGGCGTTGCGGGGGTGTTTTCCTCCCTCCTGTTCACCTGGGTCAGGCTGTCGGTCCTGCGCTTTGAGTCCGAAGGCGGGGGCGCCGACGTGCGGCTGACGGCGCTGGCGGCCTATCTCGTCTCGGTCATGACCACCCCCATCGTGCTGGCCGTGACCGTCTGGGTGATCGGCATGCCGGTCGAGCGCGCCGCTGCGGCCCTGGTGCTGGCCCTTGCGCTGGGCCTGTTCGATCTCGGTCAGGAAATCCTCAAGGCCCGGCTGGCCACGGGCGCCTATCTGCGCGCCACCATGTTGCGCGCGCTCGCGGCCATCGGCCTGTCGCTGGCGCTCATCCAGGCTGGCTGGGGCGGTTTTGGCCTGATTGCGGGGGTCGCCGGCGCCTATCTGATCGCGGCTCTCGCCACGGCCGGCTCGGTCTGGAAGGGGCCGCGCAAACCCTTCGATCGGGGGGCTTTCGGGCAGATGGCGCGCTTCGGCGTGCCCATGGCCCTGTCGGGTCTGGTCTTCGCCCTGCATGCAGCGCTCGACCGGCTCCTGGTCGCCTGGCTGCTGGGCGATGCCGCCGCCGGCATCTACGGCGTTGCCGCCGACCTCGTGCGGCAGATCATCCAGTTCCCGGCCATGGCGGTCGGTTCGGCTCTCGCGCCCCTGGCGATCCGGGCGCTGAGCGAGGGGGGCCGGGCCGCCGCCGACGAACACCTTGCCCGCAGCGGCGAACTCATGCTGGCGGTCATCCTTCCGGCCGTGGTGGGACTTGCGATCGTCGCTCCCCATCTGGCCGCCCTCATTCTCGGCGAATCCTTCCGCCCGACTGCGGCGGCGCTGATCCCGATCCTGGCTTTTGCCTGGCTGTTTCAGGTCGTCTCCCAGCAATATGTCCAGGTGAGCTTCCATCTCGCCAAGAGGCCGCCGCTGCTCGTCCTGCACGGGCTGTCGGCGCTCCTGGCCAATGTCGTGGCCATGGTGGTGCTGGTGCCCGTCCTCGGCCTGAAGGGGGCCGCCCTGTCGCTGGTAATCGCCGAGGCTGTCGGCGTCCTCGTCGGCTTCGTGCTGTCGCGCTTCGCCCATCCCCTGCCGGTCAACCCCTGGCCGGTGCTCAAGGTGGTGGCAGCGGTCGCAGCCATGGCCGTCCCGACCGTGCTGGTCGAGCGCTATCTGGACAGCCATGCCGCCATCGATCTGGCGATCAGCGTCGCCGTCGGGATCGCCATCTATGGGCTGACGGCCATCGTCTTCGATATTGCCGGCCTTCGCGGCGTGGCGGTCGGTATTCTGTCGCGCTGGCGCGGGGCGGCGACCCGCTGAGACGGTGCCCCGCCCCGATCGACGGGCCGGGCCGAGGTTGCGATGCCGCAGAGCGGAGCGCCCGCAGGAACGAGGCGCGGCCCATGGTTCCGCCGCCGGGGCGATGGGCTCTCAGATCCGGCGGATGTTCCAGAACACCGGAAAGCCCCTTACCATGCCGGCGAGGTCGCTGCGCAGCGCGGTGAGCTGGGCGACCTGCCCGAGCGGAATATAGGGCACGTCGTGGAAGGCCTGAAACTGAAGCCGGCGGGCGAGAGCCTTCTGGCCGTCGGCCGTAGCGGTCGAGAGCCATGCGTCACGCAGGGCCTCGATGGCCGGGCTGTCGCACCACCCGTTGACGGCGCTGGCATGGCCCCGCAAGGCCGTATGAACGAAGGGATCGAGCAGATCGACGCCGGAGTTCAGGACCACATAGCCACTCCATCCGCCCTCGGCCGGCGGTTCCTTGCGGTTGCGCCGTTGCAGCAGCGTGCTCCAGTCGGTGGCGAGATACTGGACGGCGACCCCTGCCTGCTTGAGCTGGTCGGCGACGACGGCGCAGGCGGCCGCGTTGATCTGGATGTCCTGGGGCACCATGAGGAGAAAGGGCTGGCCGTCATAGCCGGCCCCGACCAGTGCCTGCCGGACCGCCGCGACATCGACCGGACCGGCAATGGCCTCGATCCCCGCCTCGTTCGCCAGCGGCGTATCCGGCGTGAAATAGCCGACCCGATCCCGCCAAAGGTCGGGGTCGGTTCCGGCCATGGCCATGACGATGTCGCGCTGGCAGATGGCCCGGGTGATCGCCCGGCGCACCGCCGCAAGGGAGGTCGGCCCCTGAGCGTGATTGAGGCGCAGCGATGCCATGTAACCCAGAGGATCGAGGGTCTCGACCTGGACGTTGCGGGCGCGTCTCAGCAGCGGCAGCATGTCGGCGCTGGGCAGTTCCCACCAATGGACGTCGCCGGTCTGCAGCGCCGCTGCGGCGGTCGAGGCGTCGGGCAGGATCCGCCATTCGATGCGGTCGAAATGCGCGACCTTGGGGCCGGCCGTTCCCTCGGTCACGCCGTCGCTGCGCGGCAGGTAGTCAGCGAAGCGCTCATAGACGATCCGGTCGCCGGGCACGCGTTCGTCGGCCCGGTAGCGGTAGGGACCGCTGCCGATGACCTCGGTGAGCGGCCGCATCGCATCGGCGCTGGCGAGCCGCTCCGGCATGATCGCGGTCATCATCAGCCCGGTCTTGCTCAGGGCCATGGGCAGCATGGGATAGGGCCGGCTGAGGCGGAAGACGAGCCGGCGGTCGTCGGTCGCCAGCAGCTCGTCGGTGACCGCGAACAGGGACTTGCCGAACTCGTCGCGCGCGCCCCAACGCCGAAGGCTCGCCACGCAGTCGCGGGCGAGGACCGGCGTGCCATCGTGGAACCGCAGGCCGGTTCGCAGCGTCAGCGTCCAGCGCCTGCCGTCATCCTCCACGGCGACGCCCTCGACCATCTGCGGCTGCGGGGTCAGCGAGGCATCCTGACCAAAGAGGGTATCGTAACAGAGATAACTGTGGTTGCGCGTGACGTAGGCCGGGCTCCAGTGCGGATCGACGACGGCCGGATCGGTATGGGGCACGAAGCGCAGCACGCGCTGCTCGATCGCGGCGGCAAGGCGCGGTGCGGCGAGCCCCGAAGCCGCCACGGAGGCGGCAGCCATGAACTGACGGCGATCGATCATGGGCGACACCTCGGTTGCCGGCAGGCCCAGACGGCCGCGTGGCCGGGGATCTCCTTCGTGGCACGTTCCGGCCGCGGGCGCAGCCAGGACCGACGCGCGGAGCCGGAGCTGACCGATCCTCGCGCGGGATGATCCGGTCAGCGGTTCCAGTCGACCCTGGCAAGATGCCCGGCCAGCTCCTCATCGGGATCATAGCGCCGGCTCGGGTCGGCCGCGCCGCTGCCGCTGCGCTTGTACTTCCAGTTGTCGGTGATGTTCATGAAATGGCGGTAGCCGAAGCGACGCGACAGCCGCCGGGCGGGCAGCCAGCGCCCGAGGGCATGCACACTCCATTGGACATGGTCGGGGATGCGTGAGGGCACGACGGTCCATTTCGGCGGACAGGCATGGGCGTCGGCCGGCAGGATGCCGAAGCGACGCGCCGGTCGCCGGCGCAGGACCAGCGTGTGGTCGCGATGGGTGGGCTCCCGGTCATCCCGCTGCTGTTCAGCCGGAACCGTGACCCAGCGGCCGCCATAGCGCACGGTGCCGAACGGGTCGCGGGCCGCAGCCTCGAACACCGACTGGCCGGAGCGGCTGATGACCATTTCGTCGATATCGCCGTTCTGAGCTGCCGCTGCCGCCGCAAGGAACCGGCGACGGGCATGTTCGAGAACGCCGTGCTGGCAGAAATCCGAATCCCAGAAGCGCCAGGCATCCAGACCCTGCGGCCCATAGCGGAACGGCCAGGACACCACCCGCCCGATCGCGATGCCCTCGACCTGGGAAATCGCCTCCAGCAGCGCCTGCGGCGCATAGGCGGTCGAGCCATTGTCGTAAAGGAGCACGGCCTCGGCGCCATGGATGTCGCGGGCAAAGCGCAGCCAGTCCCGGATCCAGGCCAGGCGATTGTTGCGCGACAGGGTGAAGATCACGCGGCGACCGGCAAACACGTCCAGTTCGCTGGGTGACAGGGGCACGCTGACGGCGCCGAACGACAGGTCCAGATCGAGCCCGACCGTGCCCGCCGGGGCCTCGACAAGCACCTGGCCATGCCGGTTCCAGGCCCGGACCTCGAAACGGCAGACCGCCCCCGAGGGCCGGGCCCTGACGGTCATCGACCGGATCGCCGGCTCCAGATTGAGGAAGGCCGGCCCCAGAAGGACGATCCGTCCGTCCGGCCCCGGAAAGGCATCGTAGAACAGGGTCTCGGCGTCGAACTGATCGTCGAATCCCGGCGGTCGGTGCTCGAGCGGGCGGCTCGCCAGCCGTCGCGCATCCGTGAACGATGGCAGCAGGACCGGCGCCGGCTGCAGGACCGCGAAGCGGGGCGCGGGGACCGCCGTGCGATGGTCGTGTCCGCTGGCTGGCGGGTCGTCGGCGAGCGCGCGGGTGCTCATGACGTTATCGTGTCCGGGTGGCCAGAAGCAGGATGGCATGCGGATTGGTGACGGCATAGCGCCAGAACAGGCGGCGCGGCTCCAGCCACAGGCGATAGGCCCATTCCAGCGAAGCCCTCTGCATCCATTGCGGAGCGCGCCGATGAGTGCCGGACAGGAAGTTGAACAGACCGCCCGATGTCTTGATCATGCCGATACGCGGCAGACGGTCAGCGTGGATCTGGACGAAGCGTTGCTCGTGGGGCACGCCCATGGCCAGCCAGAGGATGTCCGGCGCCAGCGCGTCGATCTCGGCGAGCTTGTCAGACAGATCCCGGCCACGGAGATAGCCATGGCAATGGCCCCGGAGGTCGAGGCGCGGATAGAGCCTTCGCACATTCTCCACCGCGCGTGCATTCTCCTCCTCGGTCGCGCCCAGCATGTAGAAGCTGACGCCGGCGGCTTCGGCCCGGCGCGCGACATCGTGGAACAGATCGGTGGTCGCGACCCGTTCGGGCAGGGGCCGCGATCCCAGCAGACGGGAGGCGACGACCAGCGGCTGGCCATCGGCCACGATCTGGTCCGCCGCAAGCAGCTGATCGCGGAAGGTCGCATCCCGGGCAGCACGGGCGATCACCTCGCCATTGGCCGAGGTGAGATAGAGCGGGCGACGGCCGCGCGGATGCTGCCGGGCCATCCGGATCATCCAGTCGGCCGTTCCGTCCCGGTCGAGGACAGCCACTGGCAGCCCGCCGACCGTCACCGTTTGGAACCCTGGCGATGCCGCAATGGCCGCGGATGCCGCGGGATGGCCGTCAGCGGGTTCGGACGGGAGCGCATCGGTCATGGGTCATCCCACCAGACGGGCCACGGGCGGGCGGCTCGGCGTCTCATCGCGCGACGGCGCAGGCGCCATCCTGCGCCGCAGGCTGGCAAGCACGACCAGTGCGAAGCCCAGTCCGCAGCCGAACAGGAAGCCGGCGGCCGCCAGCACCACGCCCCGGGGCGGAAAGACGCGCGTGCGCGGCGGCTGGGCAACCGTGATGATCCGGGTGTTGGACGTATCCAGCCGCTCGAGCTCGCTGGTCTCGCGCGAGCGGGCCAGGAAGGCGTTCAGGAGATTGCGGTTGACGTCGACCTCGCGCTGGAGCTCGCGCAGCTGGACGAAGGCCTGGCCCGCATCGGATGCCTGCGCGGTGAGCTGCTCGACGGTCCGCCGCTGGGTGGCTTCCGCCGTGCGCGCGCGATCGAGGTCAGCCCGGGCCGACTGGGCGATGCGGCCAAGCTCCTCCGCGATGGCGCGATCGAGGTCGGCGACCTGGGCCTGGGCATTGCGCACGGCGGGATGACGCGGGCCGAACTCGGTCTGGGCATCTGCGAGGCGCCGGCGGGCCTCGGCCTGCTGCCCGCGCAGGGCCGCGATGGTCGGGGAGATGACCGCTTCGGGCAGCGCGCCGGCGAGGCCACCATTGCGCAGGGCCTGCGCGATCTGCTGCTGGCGGGCCTCGGCTTCCGCCACGCGGGCCTGTGCCTGGGCCAGCTGGGTGTTGGCATCGGTCAGCTGCTGTTCCGAGACGAGCTGGGTGCGCGTGCCGATCAGTCCGTTGCGCCGTCGAAAGTCCTCGGCGCGCTCCTCGGCGACGCGAACGCGTTCCCGCAACTCGTCGAGCCTTGCGGTCAGCGCCTGGGTGGCACGGCGCGCCGTCTCGGCGCGTGCGGCCGCCTGGCTGTCGATATAGGCGTGGGCCACGGCATTGGCCAGCCGCGCGGCCTTGTCGGCATCGCTCGCCCTGACGGTCACCTCGATGACGAAGGTGCGCTCCGGGCGCCGGACGATGACGCGGTCATAGAGGGCATTCAGCGCATTGCGCTCCCGCTCCTGCAGGCTTGCTGCCTCGTCGGCGCGTCCGATTCCGAGGCTCCTGAGGAGTTCGGCGGCCCAGCCCGTGCGGCCTTCGCCGCTGAACTCCGGGTCATCGGTCAGCCGCTCGCTGTCGATCACCCGCGACAGCACGCTCTGCGATGCCACGATCCGCACCTGGCTCTCGACGAAATTGATCGCAGCGTTGGAATCCTGCTGGCGCGGCGTCAGCTCGTTGTCGAGGACCTGCAGGCCGCGCGGGTCGACGAAGATCTGCGCCGTTGCCAGGAACCGGGGTGTCGCCAGGCGGGAATAGCCATAGGCCAGTCCGGCGAAAACCAGCCCCAGGATCAGGATGAGCGGCCAGCGCCGCAAGGCCACCGCGACGATGTCGAGCGCACCGGTGCCATCACGCTCCGGGCCGGATGCGGTCGGGCGGGGGCGGTCGGACGAAAGGCCATCGGCATACACGGCTGGACCCTTTCCTCGCCGATCCGGAAGGGCGCCCGCGGGCGGGTGTCCCGGATCGGAACACTGTCATCAGATCTGGTAGATACACGGCAAGGGCGGGGCCAGATGCAGCCGACAGGGGCTCAGGCGAGGCCGAAATGGTCCAGGGCCTGACGGACGGGCAGGATAGGCAGATCACGCCGCCCGGCTTCGGCAATGGCGAAGGCCAGCAGATCCGGTGTCGCGCCGAAGGGGCTCGGCTCGGTCGCGATGTCGTGGTTGAAGAAGATGAGCCAGCCGCCGGACCGGGCCACCTCGTCGAGCAGGGCCGAGAGCTGCCGCCGCGGCAGAAGGGCCTCGATCAGCTCGTTGGCCAGCAGGAAGTCCGGATCGATCATGCCGCGGTTGATTCCGGGCTGGATCGACCGGCTCGCCAGGGCAAGGCGGCCGATGCGGCGCTTCTGGCGCAGGCCCGCAAGCCCGAACGGATAGGCAAAGGTCAGATCGGCCAGGCCTGGAACGATGCGGGCCAGCGCCGCCCGATTGGCCGCCAGATCGGCCTCGAAGGCAGCCGGCCTCATGTCCGGAACCGGCCGATGGCCATGGGTGTGCAGGCCGATCTCGTGGCCGCGTGCGTGCAGGTTGCGCACGCTGTCGGGGTCCGCAACGCGCCAGTGCGGTCCGGCCTCACCGAGAAGTCCGGTTGCCACGTAGAAGGTGCCCCGCGCGCCCGCCTGCTCCAGCATCGGCGCCCCCCGCATGGCTGCGGACAGCGGGAAATCATCGAAGGTGAAGGAAACGACTGGCCGGGCTTCGCGCATCCGCATGCGCCGGAACGGCACACGCCGGGCCAGCGCGTGCTCGAGGCGGGCAAGGCGGCTGCCGGGCAGTCCGGACAGGTTCCGCTGCCCAGGCCCTCCAGCTTTCGGTCCGCCCGCTGGCGCTCCTGCCCTCGTGATTTCCGCGCGCATCACCCCGATTGTCCTTCCCGAACAGGTTGTCCCGTCCCGGGAGCTCCCGCCTCGTTGCAGCCGGTGGGAGCAAGCGCCGCGCCAGAACGCGGCGGTCCGGCCTTCGTGCGACGGCAGGATCCTTGCTCCGACGCGGCTGACCTGCTTCAACTCTCGCAATCCGGCGGGCGGAGATGCTTCAGAACGAGATGGTGCCCATGATTGTGTCCCCGACCGGGACCGGCAAGGACCGCATGGATCCCGATGCCGCCGGAGAGGGGCTGCCTGAGGTCCGGGCCGTGGTGGTGGTGCCGACCTTCCGCCGGCCGGCCATGCTGGCTGAGACACTGGCCTCCCTTCAGGCGCAGCAGAGCGCGGTGGCCTTCGCCGTCGTGGTGCTGGAGAACGATGATGCCGGCCGCGAGGGACTGGCTGTGGCACGGCGGTTCCTCGAGGAGGGCCGGCTGCGCGGCGTGGCCGCGATCGAACCCAGACAGGGCAATGTCCACGCCATCAATGCCGGTTTCACGCTGGCGCTCGCGCGCTTTCCGGCCGCCGAATTCATCCTCATGATCGATGATGACGAGGTGGCCTCGCCGGACTGGCTCGACCAGATGATCAGGGCCGCCGAGGCGCAGGGTGCTGATGTGGTTGGCGGTCCGGTTCAGCCGCGCTTCCATCCCGATGCCGGATCGCTGTTCCGCCGGCACCCGGTCTTCTGGCCGGCCATCAGCCGGACCGGCCCCGTCCCGATGATCTATGGCACGGGCAACTGCCTGCTGCGCCGGCGTGTCTTCGAGCGGATCGGATTGCCCCCGCTCGACCCGCGCTTCAACTTCCTCGGGGGCGGCGATCTCGATCTGTTCGACCGCTGTCGCCGGGCCGGGTTCCGCTCGTTCTGGGTGCAGGAGGCCCTGATCATCGAGACGGTGCCGCCCGAGCGCACCCGCGTGTCCTGGGTGCTGCGCCGGGGCATGCGGATCGGCACCATCAATCGCGCGCTCGAGCGCAAGAATGCAGCCGGACTTGCCGCGCGCCTGCGCATTGCGGTCAAGGACGCCGTCATCGTGCCGCTGTCCATCGCCAGGGCCCTGGCCGTGCTCGTCCGCTCGGGCAATCCGCTGGCTGCCGCCCATCCGATCGCGATCTCGGCCGGACGCCTTGCCGGAGCCCTGGGTTTCGAGCCCGAGCCCTACAGGGCAGCACCATGAACACCGCCGCCGACAGCCGGAAGGATGCGCAGGGCAGGGCGGTCGCCGCCGGCGATCTGGCCGCGCTTGCCCGCCCGGCCAGGGCGCTGCTGTTCATCGCGGCCTTCCTGCTCGCCTGGGTCACGCTCGAGCCCTATGCGGACCTCGCCAATACCGGCGTCCTGGAAATGGCTACCGGACGCGAGGGGGCGACCTATCTTGCCTTCGCTCTGATCGCGGCCAGCGCAGCAGCCCTGGTGCTGGCCAGCCAGCCGCGGCCGCTGCTCGCGCTGCTCCACCCGGTCTGGATCGCTATGGCGGTGTGGTTGCCCGTCACCGTGCTGACCTCACAGGATTTCGGCACGTCGCTGCGCCGCTTCGTCCTGTTCACCCTCATCGCAACGGTCAGCGCCGCGGTCTTCCTGTTGCCGCGGGGACGGTTCGACCTCGCCCGCCTGCTGGCGATCGTGCTCGCGCTGGTCCTCGGCCTGTCCTATTTCGGCGCCCTGCTGTTTCCGGAACTGGCCGTTCACCAGGCCACCGATATCCTCGAGCCGCAACTGGCCGGTGACTGGCGCGGGGTCTTCGCCCACAAGAACACCGCCGGTGCCATCTTCGCCATGGGCCTGTTCATGGCCATCTATGTCGCCCGTTCCGGGCTGCCCGGCCCCGGCGTCGTGCTCGCCCTGCTCTGCCTCGGTTTTGTCGCGCTGTCAGGCGCCAAGAGCTCGACCATGCTGATGGTCATCGCGCTTGCGGTCTCTGCCTTCGTGGTGTCGGTCCGCTCCTTCTTCTTGCGGGCCACGGCCATGCTGACGCCGCTGGTGGTGCTGATGGCGCTCGGCCCGGGGACGGTGGTCAACGACACGCTGGCGCGCCTGGTGGCGGCGCTGCCGCTCGATGTGACCTTCACCGGGCGCACCGACATCTGGGAGTTCGCGCTGGAGAAGATAGCCGAGCGCCCACTGACCGGCTGGGGATTTTCCGCCTTCTGGACCCTCGAATCGACGCGGTACGGCGCCGAGGATCTGACGCAATGGGCAGGCAAGGCCGCAGCTCACGCCCACAACGGCTATCTGGATGCCGCCCTGAACCTTGGCCTGCCCGGGCTGGTTCTGACCGCCCTTGCCTTTGTCCTGCTGCCGATGCGCGATTTCCACCAGGCCCGCTCGCAGGGGGCCGATGCCGCGCTCAGCCTCATGCTGCTCCAGATCTGGTTGTTCGGCATCTACCTGTCGGTGATGGAGAGCTTCCTGTTCATGCGTTTCGACCCGATCTGGATCACCTTCCTGTTCGCGGTCTTCGGGCTGCGCTATCTTGCGCGCTATCCCCATGTCAGCCCCTGACGGTCCGGCGCCGCGCCTGCTGGTTCTCGTCTCGCGGGCGGCGGCGCCCTGCGGCGTGGAGGCTTTTGCCCGAAGCCTCGCCGCGACGGCCGGCAGCCGGGCGCCCGCGCATGTGTCCGGCGGCCGCCGCGACCTGAACGCGGCGCTGGACGGCGTCGATGCCCTGATCCTCAACCTGCCGGTGGTTGCCTGGAAGCGCGATCTGGCCGGCCCCGTGCGGGCCGCTGCCGCCGCCCGCCGCAAGGGCCGAAAGGTCGTGCTGGTGCTCCACGAATGGGCGGATCTCGACTGGAAGCGGCGCGGGAGCTATCTGCCGCTGCTGCCGCTGGCGAGCGCCATTGCCTTCTCCTCGCCCGAGGTGGCCCGGCAGTTCGCCGCCAGCCCCGTCTCGCGCCTTGCGACCGCGCGCCGGGCGATCGTTCCGATTCCGCCCAACCTCGCGCCACCGGACCTGACCGTGGCGCCGCCGCAGGCCGCCGTTCTGGACGATGCCCGCGCGGCCGGTCGCCTGGTGATCGGCCATTTCGGCTCGATCTATCCCAAGAAGCAGTCCACCGCCGTTCTCGATGTGGTCCGGGCGCTCATGGACCGGGGCGCCGACCCGTTTGTGGCCTTCATCGGCTCCTTCGTGAAGGGGCTCGACCGGGTCGAGGCGGATTTCATGGCCCGCGTCGCGGCGCTCGGGCTGCAGGACCGCGTCACGATCACCGGCTATGTCGCCACCGAGGCCGAGGTGTTCGGCCTGTTCCAGCGGTGCGATGCCTTCGTCTATGCCTTTTCCGAAGGGCTGACGGCGCGGCGCGGCAGTGTGCTGGCCTGCGCCCTGTCCGGCCGTCCGGTGATCGTCAACGCGCCGGCGGAACCCGGCGCCTTCGATCACCATCCCACTTACCGGCGGCTCTTGGACGGCGGGGCGCTGAGGCTGGTGCCGCATGGATCGGATGCGGCCGTCATGGCCGAGGCGGTGCTGGCGGCCGTGACGACCGGCACTGCCGCGGTGCAGATTGATGTGCAGGCGGCCTGGTCCGAGGCCCTGTCGGTCATCGACGGGCTTGCCCGCAGCTGAGCGCGGCCACCCTCTGTCCGCCTGACGTCAGAAGGCGTTGTCGTAGGCCTTCCGGGAGAACACGGTGCGGAACAGGATCTCGATGTCCAGCACCAGGGACCAGTTGTCGATGTAGTAGAGATCGTGCTCGACGCGCGCTTGCATCTTGGCGTCGGTGTTGGTCTCGCCGCGCAGGCCATGGACCTGGGCCCAGCCCGTGATGCCCGGCTTGACGTTGTGACGGCGGGCATAGAGCGCGATGCGGTCGTCATACTGCCGGTCATGGGCGATGGCATGCGGACGCGGGCCCACCAGCGACATCTGCCCGGCGAGGACATTCAGCAGTTGCGGCAGCTCGTCCAGGTTCCAGCGGCGCAGGACGGCGCCGACCCTGGTGATGCGGCTGTCGTTGCGGCTGGCCTGGCGCACCACATCGCCATCGTCCATGACCGTCATGGTCCGGAACTTGAGGATCTGGAACTCTTTCTGGTTGAAGCCGAGGCGTCGCTGGCGGAACAGGACCGGCCCCTGACTGTCCAGCTTGATGGCCAGTGCGATCAGCACGAGAACCGGCGTGAACAGGAACAGCGCGAAGGAAGCGAGCACCAGGTCCATGGCGCGCTTGGCCAGGATTTCTCCGGCCGTCAGCGGCGGCCGCCCCAGCTGCAGCAGCGCCATGCCACCAGTCTTGGCGATGCGGATGTCGTCGAAGCGGTCGAAGATGCGTTCGGGGCCGAGATGGAGCGTGACCGGCAGGCGCATGAAGCCGTCCACCAGGCGGTCGATCAGCGCCGTGTCGGACCACGGCACGATGATCAGGACGTCGTCGAGGGCCATGCCGCGCGCCTGGGCGACGATGGTGGCGACCTCGTCCTGTTCGGGCACGCCGGCGCGGCTGTCCAGCAATCCGGTTCCGGCGACATGGAGGCCGGCGTTCCAGGGCTGGTAACGCAGGGCGAAGGCGTTGACATCCCGTTCCCGCCCCACCAGCAGAACCCGCCGAGCCGGGATGACGCCGATCTTCGAGCCGATGGTCAGCAGCCGACCGATCAGGTAGCGGGCCAGCAGGACCAGCGGCAGGCCGGCGAGAAAGGTGGCGACAACGGCCGCGCGCGAGAAGGTCTCGGTGGTCTTCGTGGCGAAGGCGAAGGCCATCAGCGTGACGAAGGTGGCGAACCACAGGGTCAGCACAGCGCCCACCTGGCGCCGCACGCCGACATAGTTGGCGAGCTGATACTGGCCACGCATGGCGCTGAACAGGACGAACAGCGAGGCGGTCAGCAGGGCGAGGGCAATATTGGCGTCGGTCCACCACCACTCGCCGCTGGCGAGGTGGTTGTAGAGGAGAGCGACGAGACAGGAGGAGCCGGCGATCACCAGCCAGTCCATCATGGCGGTGGCGATCTTGACGACGAGGCGCACCCAGTCATGACCGCCGCGGCTGCGCCGGGCGATGACGCCGATGGGAATATCAAGATCCTTCAAGGTCATGGGGGAATCCGCAGCGACCTGGCTCGCGATTGTCCCGGTGCGGGACACCCGTCTGCCTCCGCCCCCATCCCTGCAGAAGTCATGCCGTTCCGCAACGGCATTCGCGGCTCGGTCCGGTTCATGCGGCCGATGCCTCGAGCTCCTTCATGGTGGCGAGGACGCGGCGGGTGAGGGCTTGCCTGGCCGCGGCCGGCGTCAGGTCGTGGTCGGCATCCGGAATGATGGTGAGCGCCACGCCTGCCCTGTCCCGCAGACGGCGGCCCCCGCCGCCGAAATGGCGGGCAAGCTCATCCAGCCCGGCATCGCCGGCGCTATAGACGAGCTCGACCCGCGTGCCACGCGTGAGGACCGCGTCAAGCATGCGGCGGGCCTCGCGCGTCTCTGGTGAGGGGACGATCGAACGGGCGCGCGCCAGCAGGCGCATGGCCATCTCGCGGGCCAGCGGGCCGAGCTTCCGCTCGCCGGTCAGCAGACGCCTCCACGCCTGCGCGTCGCCGATCTTGGACATATAGGTGGAAGCCGCTGCGAAACTGGAGGCGATCGCCTCCGGCACCGTCTCGCCCTGCCGCCAGACGAAGCGCTGGGTATTGACAAGGAACAGCCCGGCGACACGCGGATCCCTGGCGGCCGTCTGGAAGCTTGTATAGCCGCCACTGCATGCTCCGAGCAGGACCGCCTCGGCAAAGCCCTCGGCGCCAAGCGCATCGAGGCCAGCAGCCACCTCCGCCACCTGGTCGGCATGGTAGGTGGTGTCCTCGAGGGCCTCGGAGGCGCCCGGCCGGATGAGGCTGTCACCCACCCCGCCAAAGTCCATGCGCAGCGACACGATTCCGTTGCGCGCGAGCGTGCGGGCAAGGTCGACGGCGCAGCGCGCCCAGCCGGTATGGGGATTGCGACCGGCATTGACGATCAGCATCGGCAGGCTGGCCGGCTCAGCCTCGGCGGGGCACGCCAGGATGCCGAACAGCCTCTCGCCGGGGCCGAATGCGATCGGCCGCTCGGTGAAGCCGTCGCCCGCCAACACGGCCGGGGCCGCCGACAGGGTGGGGATCGGCCTGCCGTCCTGCCCGGGCTCGGTCGGGATGGAGCCGATCCAGTCCACCGCCCGCCGGAAGGCGGCTACCGGAGTGGTCGCCATGGTCGGGGACAGGCCGATGCCGTCGAGACCGGCAGCCTCCTCCATGGCGAGGGGCATGGCTGAGCCCGACCAGGCCATCGAGAGGGCGTCCGTCTCGTTCAAGCCGCGTCGGTGCAGGACGAGCACGGGCACTTGGGGGGGCGGCAGGCGGCCGAGATCGAGGCGGCGCATGGCCTCCAGCGTTTCGCGACTGGTCAGCCACCCGCCGACCGTCAGTCCGGCATCGGTTGCCACGGCGTCCGGATCGAGCCGCGATCCCTCGGCGACGGCGCGGGCGGCCAGCGCCAGTTCGCGCGCGTAGGCGCGCCCGCGCACGACCGGGTCGATCAGGATGAGGCCGGCCGCCCGGTCGATGCGTGGCAGGGCGCGGGCGGCCAGAAGCGCACCGAAGCGCAGGCCGCAGACGATGATCCGCCGGACGCCGGTGCGGAGCGCGAGGGTTTCGGCGGCCGCAACGATGCTGTCCGTCCAGGCTCCGATGCGATCCGGGTCCGCATCCGATCCGAGGGCGTCACCGGTTCCGGGCAGATCGAAGCGCAGCGCGGCATGGCCCGCCTCGGCAAACCTTTCGGCCAGGTGGACGAGCGGACGGGCGGCGGCGAGGGCCTCCAGCCCGTGCGGCGGAACGATGACGACACCCGTCCCGGTCGGCCGGGCCCGTGGCGGGTGCAAGCGGCCGAGGGTGCCAGAGAAAACGAGCGGGATCATGGCCTGCCCCCATAGCTGACCGGGTGGCTGTTGAGCGCCGTCACGCGGCCATGGGGATGGCCCGCACCGTTGCGGGGCATCAGCCGGACCAGGCGGTGTTCGCCGGGAGCGAGGCAGAAGCCCTGGTCTGCCGCGCGATGGCCCTGGTCCTCGATGGTCACGAAACGGGCGAGCCGGCTGGCCGTGATGGTGAGGAAGGGACCATCCGCATCGCTGCCGAGGCTGGCTGACAGACCGATGTCGCGCGGCGTTGCGGCCTTGCCAGGCAGGGCATGGACTGCCTCAGCGATGAGGCTGCCGCTGGCTGCATCGGTCAGTCGGGCCAGGGTGACCTCGTGGGCGGCGGGGCCGAAGCGGTAGGCGTCGGCGAAATCGAAGAACCGGCCCAATAGGGCGAAGGCGGAGTGGGTTTCGGCCGAGCGCGGCGGCAGCGTCAGCGGGCGTTCCGCCCTTGCGAGGGGATGCGGTCCTTCGCCAAAGCTTGCAAGCGAGAGGACAAGATGCCGGGTTTCCGGGGTCTCGTTGGTGACATGGATGGCCAGGCCGTTGAGGCCCTCGTCGGTCAGCCCCACGTGAACGGAACGGAAGGCGCGCTTGAGGGCGTGGAAGGTGGTCTTCGGCTCTCCGGTGGCGTCGATCACGCCCCATCCGGCGCCCCGCACGATGTCGTTGAGGAACCAGACGAGCCCACCCCCGCACGATGATCCAGGTCGTCGCCATTCGGCGAAAACCGCTTCCATCAGTTCGGCCGGCGCGGCCCGTCCCAGAGCCAGATAGCGGCCGGGGTCATTCTGGCGCAGCGCACCCGCGTCCACCGCGTAGAGGCTGGCGACATAGTGATCGCGCACGTCCTCGAAATCCCAGTCGGCTCCGGCATCACGCGGGATCGCGGCCTTCCAGGCCGCTCCGCCCGGCTGGCCCAGGCCGAAGCTGGCAAGGCTCACAGGGTCCGGAACATTCGCGAAGGCGAGGCATTCGGTGGCAAAGCGCACGTTCGACCGGCGCACATCCGCCATCGGCCGGCGATAGGCGCCGACGCCGAAATAGTGGGTGACGCCGTGATCGGCGACGAAGGGCAGGGGACCGCCCCAGGGTGTGTGCGGCACATGCACCGCCTGGGGCGCGGCTTCGGCCACGAGGCGCGGAACAAGCGTATCGAACAGCGCGCTGCCGGCCTGGTCGGGTCGCAGTCCGAGCATTGTGGCCTGCTGGGCGATCTCGCTGCCGCCGCAGACCACGGCGAGCGACGGCGAGGTTTCAAGTCGTCCGAGCAGCTGCCGGGTCTCGCTCTCGACCAGCGCCAGGAAGTCGGGATCGCCTGCCGGATAGTCGAAATTGGCAAAGGGCAGGTCCTGCCAGACCAGGATGCCGCGTTCGTCGCAAGCGTCATGGAACGCCTGGCCCTGCGGCGGCATGGTGCCGGGCAGGCGCAGCATGTTCATGCCGGCCTCGCAGGCAAGGTCCACCAGCGGGCGGGGATCGGCCGAAGCCGGCGCGACCGGATCGGCCGGCATGAAGCAGGCCCCGCGACAGAACAGGGGCTCGCCGTTCACAACGAGCCCGAAGCCGCGGCCATCGGTGCCAGGATCGACCGCCAGCGAGCGGAATCCGGTGCGGCCGAGATCGATCACGCGGTCGCCGATCCTCAGGGCCACGTCGTAGAGGTGCGGCGTGCCATGGGTGTGCGGCCACCAGGGCTGGGCGGCCTCGACGATCATGCGCCCGGCAAAGGCGTGGTCGCCGACCCGGTGCAGTTCATGGGCATGGCCCGCGCAGATCAGTTCGACGGCGGCCTCCGGCTCCCTCAGCACGCTGACCGAGGCGTCGAGTGTGGCGATTCCATCGTCAAGGCGCGGCGTCAGCCGGACGGCGCCGGGGTCCACCAGGCCGTCCAGCGGCATCCGGACGACCGGCTTCCAGGGGCCGACCAGGGCCACGGTCGGCGACCAGCCCGGCATGTGGCCGAGCGTCGTGGTGCGCACGAGGCGCAGGCCGCCGGGCGTGATCATCATCGGTCGCCAGCGCGGCCGGGGGCCGCTCGCCGCGGCAAGGGCCCCGGCGAGGCTGTGGAAGCGGATGGCCAGCCTGTGAGAGCCCGGCTTGCGGCAATCAATGCGGTGGCCGGCGAACATCGAGCGTGACTGAAGCACGCACTCGCCATCGAGGAAGACATCGGCAAAGGTCGCCAGGCCATCGAAATGCAGGGTCTCAGGCCCCTCCGTCTCGAACTCGGTGCGATACCAGACGTCCTTGTCGTGCAGGCCGGTCGGGGCGTCGCGGGCGAGAACGCCGGCGGCATGAAGCGCCTGTTCGGCCGTCCCCGGAACGGTGGCGGGCCACCAGGGGCCGAGCCGTTCGGCTTCATCCGGCCGCATCGCCGCGCCCGGCTCGCAGACCATCATCAGCCAGCCGGTGGCGAGGGGCGCGATGGTCGCGCCGGTCATGCGGCGGATGATGGCCATGGCCGTCCCTCAGGAGACAGCCCGCAGGCCCAGCGAGCCACGGGGCAGGTCGAGCGCGGTGGCCACAAGCGCGAGCATGCGGTCATGGTCGCGCGCGATCGCGGCGAGGGCGGCATCGAGGCCATCGCTCCGTCCGCGGGCCAGCGCCCGCGCCAGCAGGAACTGGAAGGTCTTCATGGCATGGGCCATCCCCGTGCAGATGGCGGCCGCGCCGTCCAGGCCCTCGACGCCCTGTGCCGAGAGCCAGTCGAGATGGGCGCCGAGAAGCGCGACATTGGCGCCGAACTGGCGGGCCGTGTTGAAGGCATAGGGATGGAAGGCGGCCGGCGGCTCACCGGCCAATCGCTGAATGTGGCCGGGCAGGGCGGCCCGGAAGGCATCGACGGGATTGTGCATCGGGCGCCTTGCCCAGTGGCGGGCGAAGCTGGCAAGCGCCGCCGCGCGCAGCGCCGGTCCGGCAAGGCCCGGGCGCATCACCTTCACGAACTCGACATAGGGCGGCAGGAGGGGAACCTCGGCCGAACCGAAGCCCAGCAGGGCCTCGACATCTGTCCCCTCGATCTCGAAATAGCCGGCATTGTGGAAATAGCCGAGGCGGGCGTTCCCGCGGTCGAAACCGTTGATGGCGATGGTCGTCTTGGAATGGCCGGAGCGATAGGTGACGCCCTGCGTGTCGGGCAGATGGTGGGCATCGACCTCCACCAGGACGAGGCGGCCGCGGGCGGCCTGCTCCTCGACATGGTCGACCAGCGGACGATAGATCGACAGCTCCTGCACATCGAGGCCGAACAGCCCCTGCAGGTCGTCCGACGCCATCTTGAAGAAGGTGAACTGGTCGCCCTCGAAGTTCTGGGCGACCGTCATGCCGAGGCCAGCGGCCGGCTCCATGCCGAGGGCATGGATCAGCTCGATGAACAGATCCGTATGGCAATTGGTCTCCGGCCAGGGACAGGACGCATCGTGCAGGCCATGGCGCCGATGCGTCGCTGCCGAGACGTGCGGGAGGACCGTCAGCATGGTCACAGCCCGAGCGCCTTGCGGACGGAGGCCGGCCAGGCTGCCACATCGGTTCCGTGATGCTTCAGCAGTGCCAGGATCACCCGCTCGTGGCCGAAGCCGACGCAGGCCGTATGCGCAACCGCGCCGTCCGCGGTCGTCAGGCCGAAGGTCTTGCCGAAATGGTCCTGATGATAGTTGAAGGACAGGCAGGCGGTCGGCTTGTCCTCGCTCTCGATCGGGATGAGCAGCTCGAACTTCAGGCGCTGGTCGCGCTGGTTGATGGCCAGCATCTTGCCCGTGCGGCCGAAGAACGGGTCATTGGCGACATCCACCGTGAACGGCAGGCCGAGCTCGCCAATGAGCTTCTGCCCGCGCTCCAGCCAGGAGGCGCGGAACGCCGTGACCTGGTCGGGTGTGCCCATGCGGACATATTCGCGCATCCGGAAGAACTGCTGCCGGGCCGGATCCTTCGAGGGCTCGTGGCGGAAGCAGTAGGACATCAGGTCGAACAGGCGTCCCTCGGCGGGCAGGGTGCCGCGCTTCGCCGCCGTCGGATAGAGCGGATAGCAGGCCGCCGGCGTGAGCACGATCTCGCTGGCCTTCTGGCCGGCGGTCCAGTCGTCGCCCTGCTCGATGGTCTGCATCAGGGCGAGATGATCGGCCGGCGAGCCGCAGAAGCAGTGTACCGTGCCGGCGAGCTGCGGAAAGCTCTTCATGTAGCCGGACTTCTCGAAGACCGGCCGCGCCATGGCGGGGGGAAAGCGGACGACCTCGGCCCGGTCGGCGCCGCCATAGCGGGAGACAAGGTTCTGGAAGCCGTCGCCGATGGCCTCGAACAGGCCGGAGCGACCGTAGAGGCCATCCACCCCGGTCTCGATGAGAAGACCGCGGTCGAACAGTTCGTCGAGAAATGTCGGCTCGGCCGCCTGAACCTTGGCAAGCATGGCGTCAGTCCTCCAGAGCAGTGTCGAGCCGCGACATGAGCAGCAGGGTGGCGGTGTTGGCGAGCACTCGGTCATTGGCGATCATGAGCGGCGCGGACAGGATGTCGCGCAGATGGCGTCCGACCGAATAGGGGCTGTCATTCTTGTAGCCCATGATGCCGGCGATGGTCAGGGCCTCCTGGACGATGGCAACGGCTCGGCGCGACGCCTCGACCTTCACCGCGTTCATGGCAACGGCGAAGCCCATGGCATTGAGCTCGTCCTCGTCCTGGCGGGCGCGCTCGAAGCGGGCCACGCCATCGCGCACCAGCGCCTTCAGGCCGGCAAGCTCGGCGGCGGCCGCGGAGAGGCGGGCTGCGCCGGGGGGCACGGTGTTCGGCATGCGGCGGGCCGCGGCCTTGACCGCTGCCTGGGCGCGGGCGAGAGCCGCTCCGGCAATGCCGAACCACAGGGCCGACCAGAACAGGTGGGAGCTTGCCAGCATGCTCTGCGCCGCGATCTCGGCGAACGGCTTGGGAAAGACCTGCTCGGCGGGAACGCGCGCGGTCAGCTTGAAGCCGTGGGATGTGGTGCCGCGCATGCCGAGCGTATCCCAGACCGAGGTCTGGACGAGGCCGGCCTGGTGCTTCTCGATGACGACCATGGCCTGATCGGAGGAGGCCGCGTCGGGGGCGCGGCGGGCCGTGGCCATGATGGCATCGGCGTCGAGGCCGTAGGAGATGACGGTGGCGTCCTTCTCGATGGTCACATGGTCGCCGTCCGGCACGATCGCGCAGACCGAATTGCGCAGGTCGCCGCCAATGCCGGCTTCCGTGGTTGCCGAGCCGATCAGCAGCTGGTCGCGCGCCACGCGCGCCATGAAGTCCCGGTGCCAGGACGATTCAAGGCCATGGTGGACGAGACTGGACACCTTGATCTGGTGCATGGCGAACACCATGCCGGCCGAGGAGCAGGCGCCGCCGAGGATCGTGCAGAGCTCGGCGATCTCACCGAAGCCGAGACCCTCGCCTCCCAGTTCCGTGGGGATCATCAAGCCGAGCAGGCGCTGATCGCGCATGGCCTGAACCGCCTCGCGCGGGAAGCGGGCCTCGCGGTCCACGGCCTCCGCGCTGGCTGCGGCAATCCTGGCCACGGCAGCGGCGCGCGCATGGGCGGACAGGGCGCCCGATGCGCCGGTGGTCCTCGTGCTGTCCAGCATGGTCAGCCTCCGACGCGTTCGGTGACGAGCTCGTCGAGCGCGGCGGCAATGGTGGACACGGAGGAGAACAGACGCCGGTTGAGCATCCGCTCCGGAAACTCGATGTCGAAAGCCTCCTCGAGGGCCAGCATGAGCTGAACCGACCCGAAGGAGGTCATGCCGGCCTCGTAGAGGTCGGACGTGTCGCCGAGACCGTCCATGCCCCCCGGCAGCTCGACGGTCCGCGCGATGATCTCGCGAATCTTGGCCTTCATGTCGGATCGCTCCTGTGAGCCGATCCCCGTTCCCGAAGCAACAACTACTCGCATTGGAACCAACCCATCAACCTTTGATTACCGATAGTGTTAACGGCCTGACGATACGTCATCAGCATGCTGTCAGGACATTGCCGTGGCCTTCAAAATCGCGGCACCGGGCTGTCACGGGCCCGTCTGGCCGCAGATGATCGGCACCATCGCGCGGACGAAGGTATCCAGATCAGCAGCCGGCTCGCCGAGCCGAGCCCGGATCGCAAGGGTATCGAACAGGGCCGTGGCCATGCGTGCCCGAGCCTCAGGGGAGGGCTCCCCGGCAAGCGCGCCGGCCGCCACCGCGCGGGCGAAATGGCGGGTGAGCACGTCCTCGTTGGCCCGGATGAAGTTGCGGGCCGCCGCAGCGATGTCCGGATGGGTCGGGGCCTCGGCGGAGGCCGTGCCGACGATCAGGCAGCCCCCGGGCCGGGGCGGCGCCGTGTATTGCCGGATGGCGTGCCGGTACAGGCGGTTGAGCCGCTCCGCGAGGGTGCCGGGGCCTGCCATGACCTGATCGATGCCCTCAACGCTGGCCCGGCTGAGCCTGGCGATCAGCGCGAGGTAGAGCTGCTGCTTGCTGCCGAAGGCGGCATAGAGGCTCGGCCGGTTGAGACCGGCCGCCGCGGCAAGGTCGTCGAGCGAGGCGGCCGAATAGCCCTTTTCGAGAAAGACCGGCCTCACACGCTCGAGCACCTCGTCCGTCGAGAAGCTGCGTGGCCGTCCGCGCGGTCGGCGCTCATTTTCTGTACTGTCTCGCATAAAAATATTGACTTCGGTCCGGGCCCGTAATTTTGTACCGACGTGAACATAATTCAGGGAGGGTCAGATGGACCTCTATTCCGCCCCGCTTGCCTGCTCGCTTGCCTCTCATATCACGGCGCTGGAGGCGGGGCTGCCGGTCACTGTCATCTATGTCGACAATCGCCGGAAGGTCACCACACGCGGGGAGGACTTCTGGGCCGTCTCATCGAACGGCTATGTGCCCGCGCTGCGGCTGGACAGCGGCCTGGTCCTGAATGAGGGCCCGGCGGTCCTGCAATATCTCGCCGACCAGAAGCCGGAGACGGGCCTTGCGCCCGCCTGGGGCACGCTCGAGCGCTACCAGCTGATCGACATGCTGAACTACCTCTCGACCGAGGTGCACAAGCGCATCTTCGCACCGCTGTTCTCGCCGAACTTATCGGAGGGCATGAAGGAGGAGGTGCGGCCGCTGATGCCGAAGGCGCTCGATGCGCTGAGCGTCAGGCTGGGAGATCGGCAATATCTGGTCGGGGACCGTTTCACGGTAGCAGATGCCTATCTGGTGACGCTGCTGAACTGGTTCCGCCATCTTGGCACGGATCTCAGGCAGTGGCCGGTCATGGCCTCCTATCACAAGCGCCTGCTGGCACGGCCGTCGGTGGCTTCGGCCATGGCGGCCGAGATGGCGGAGTACCAGAAGCTGGCCGCCTGATCACGAAGAGGTGAGAGGCGAAACACTCGCGGCTCCCGGAGCGAAGACCGTTTGCCCGTCGCAATGCGGGCACCGTTTTCTCTTCCGGGAACCACTACCATGCTCAACCGTCGTCTTCTTCTCGCGGCCAGCGCGGCCGTGCCATTCCTCGGCACCGCCTTGCAGGCCGCCGCCCAGGCTTTCACCGCCGCCGCTTTCGAGGCGGCCCAGGCGGCCGGACGGCCCATTCTGATCGAGGTGACTGCACCCTGGTGCCCCACCTGTCGCGCCCAGAAGCCCATCCTGTCCGATCTGACGGCAAGCGAGCGCTTCCGCGATTTCGTGGTGCTGACGGTCGATTTCGACAGCCAGAAGGACGTGCTCAGGCAGTTCAGGGTGCAGATGCAAAGCACCCTCCTCGTGTTCCGCGGCACCGAGGAGAAGGGCCGCTCGACGGGCGATACGAACCGCGAATCCATCGCGGCCCTGCTCAGCAAGGCCATCTGACCCGCCGGAACAGAGGCTCCTGCCATGATCGTGACCCTCGGCGTCGCC
The DNA here is from genome assembly GCA_046295035.1 of Phreatobacter sp. Taxonomy (GTDB): domain Bacteria; phylum Pseudomonadota; class Alphaproteobacteria; order Rhizobiales; family Phreatobacteraceae; genus Phreatobacter. The sequence goes on along the minus strand of JBKBOA010000003.1, from coordinate 99,164 downwards.
TTCTTGGCTGGCGTCCTGTCCATCCTGTCGCCCTGCGTGCTGCCGCTCCTGCCGCTGGTGCTCGGCGCGGCCGTTTCCGAGCACCGGCTGGGGCCGCTGGCCCTTGCCGGCGGCCTTGCGCTCTCGTTCACGACCATCGGACTGTTCGTGGCCACCGCCGGATTTGCCATCGGGCTCGACGGCGCCGTGTTCCGGTGGGTGGCCGCCGTTCTGATGGTGGCCATTGGGCTTGTGCTGGTGTTGCCCCAGGCCCAGGCGCGCCTCGCCGTGGCGGCCGGGCCCGTGTCGAACTGGACCGAGCAGCGCTTCGGCGGCTTTTCCACGGGCGGCCTGTCCGGGCAGTTCAGCCTCGGTCTGTTGCTGGGAGCAGTATGGAGCCCCTGCATCGGCCCGACGCTCGGCGCTGCCTCGGTGCTGGCGGCGCGCGGGGAGAGCCTTGGCGCGGTGACGCTCACCATGCTCGCCTTCGGGATCGGGGCCGGCATTCCGCTGGTTCTGCTGGGCCTGGTGTCGCGCGAGCGGATGATCCGGATGCGCCAGCGCATGATGACCGCCGGCACGGGCGGCAAGCTGATCCTCGGCGGTCTTCTGCTGCTTGTCGGCCTGGCCATACTGACCGGCCTCGACAAGGCAGTCGAGACGCGCCTGGTGGACCTGTCACCGGAGTGGCTGACGCGCCTGACGACGCGGTTTTGACGGCCGTCCGACACGTCCGGATGGTCCCTAGGACCCATTGCCATCAGCGCACGATGCCGTTTCACTGGTGCGCTCGATGGTCGGCACCCGGGGGTGACAGCGTGCGTGATGCGGCAAGTCGGAGACGCGGTCTGGCCCGCGCAGCTTTGCTGGTCTCACCGGCTCTGGCGCTTCTGGCAGGCTGCATGACCGCACCAAACCCCACGCCGGTTGCCGCCCCGGCGGCTTCGCCGGGCAGCCAGCGGCTGCCCTCGCCCTATCCGGTCACGGCCCTGGTCGGAAGCTGGGGCGTGGCGAGCTACCGCGAGGAGCGTGACCGGCCGCGGACCGAGGCGATGGCGCGCCAGCACTGTCGCACCCCCTATGTCATCACACAGGGGCCGACCGATGGGGTCATCATGCACGTGGCCGATGATGCCCGTCCCTATGAGCTGACCTTCAAGGGCGGTGCCGACGGCAAGACCTATCTCGGCTTCGACGCGCCGCCCGGCCACGCGCAGGACCGCGAGATCGTCTCGTTCTCCGACAACCTGATTGTCATGCGTTTCGTCGATCCGGCCGTCCACGCCCGCTACGGAACCTTCATCTACGTGCGCTGCCAGGCCGCTCCGACAACCCGCGCCGCGCGCTGAGCCATCCGGGGAGGTGATGCCCATGACGTGCAGCCCTGTGCCGACCCTCTGGCGGATTGCCGCCGTCCTCGTCCTGGCGACGACCCTCGCCCCAGCTGCCGCCAGGGCGCAGGCTGCCTCCGCTGCCGCCATGCGCGAGACCCTGGATGTCGGCGATGAGCCGGGCCGGGTGTCCACCGAGGAGGTCATCATCCGGGAGGGGCCGTTCCGGCGGCAGCTGGTGTTCTTCCGTTCGACCGAGGCTCCCGGAACCATCGTGATCCATACGTCCGAGCGCTTCCTCTATCTGGTGCTCGGCAACAACCGCGCGCTGCGCTACGGGATCGGCGTCGGCCGCGAGGGATTCACCTGGTCGGGCCTCGTGCGCGTCTCGCGCAAGGCGGAATGGCCGGACTGGACACCGCCGGCGGAGATGATCCAGCGGCAGCCCTACCTGCCGCGGTTCATGGCCGGCGGACCCGGCAATCCGATGGGTTCGCGCGCGCTCTATCTCGGCTCCACGGTCTACCGCATCCACGGCACCAACCAGCCCGAGACCATCGGTCATGCGGTGTCCTCCGGCTGCTTCCGCCTCGCCAATGGCGATGTCATCGACCTCTACACGCGCGTGCCGGTCGGCACCAAGGTCATCATCCGCCACGCTGCCACGCTGTGAACCGTCAGGAGCCAGTCATGATCAAGGGTCTTCGACGCCTGGCGGGCCTCGCGGCCATGCTGCTCGTCGCGGTGGCCCCGGCGGCGGCCGGCACGCTCGCAGCTGTCAAGCAGCGCGGCACCCTGAACTGCGGGGTCAGCCAGGGGCTTGCCGGCTTTTCCGACCGCGACGCGCAGGGGCGCTGGACCGGCTTCGACGTGGACTTCTGCCGGGCGCTCGCCGCCGCCGTCCTGGGCGACCCGGACAAGGTCGCCTACACGCCGCTCTCGGCAAGCGAGCGCTTCGATGCCCTGCGCGCGGGCCGCATCGACGTGCTGTCGCGCAATTCCACCTGGACCCTGGAACGCGAGGCCGGTCTCGGCCTGCTGTTTGCCGGCATCACCTTTCATGACGGCCAGGGCTTCATGGTGCTGAGGCGGCCGACCATCACCTCGGCGCTCGAGCTCGACGGCGTGCCGGTCTGTGTGCAGGAGGGCACCACAAGCGCGATGAACGTCGCCGACTTCTTCCGCGCCAATTCCATGCGCCTCAGCCTGCTGACCCTGCCGACGGCCACGCAGGCATTGCAGGCCCTTCAGGAGGGCCGTTGCGACGTGCTGACCACGGACCAGTCCGGGCTGTTCGCCGAACGGCTGAAGCTCGCCCAGCCCGACAGCGCGGTGATCCTGCCCGACGTGATCTCCAAGGAGCCGCTCGGGCCCGTCACCCGCGCCGATGACCTTGCCTGGTTCAATGTGGTCAAGTGGGTGAACTTCGCCCTGATCAATGCCGAGGAGCTCGGCATCACCAGCGCGACGGCGGACGAGGCGCTCGCCTCCACCAAGCCGGACGTGCGCCGCTTCGTCGGCACGGAGGGCGATCTCGGCGCCAAGCTCGGTCTCGACAATGCCTTTGCCCTCCGCGCGGTGAAGGCGGTGGGCAATTATGCCGAGATCTACGAGCGCAATGTCGGCGTCAGGTCACGCCTCGGCATTCCGCGCGGCATGAACCAGCTGTGGTCCATGGGCGGCATCCTCTACGCGCCACCCATGCGCTGAGACCTGAGACGAACAACCGGCAGATGACGCCGGCGACCGGGCCGGAAGGGATGGTAGCGGGAGGCAGAATCGAACTGCCGACCTCAGGGTTATGAATCCTGCGCTCTCACCAACTGAGCTACCCCGCCCCATCGGGCGCGCGGCGCCTTGCAGGTCGCCGCGGGAGAGCCGGGATATAGGGTCGCGGCCGAAAGCCTGTCAAGGCGCCCTTCCGCGTCCGAGCCAGCGGTCGAGCACAACCAGCAAGGCCCCCAGCGTCAGGAACAGGACGGTCACGACCAGGGCATTGCGCAGGACGACGGCAAGACCCAGCCGGCCGGCGTCGAGGAAGGGGTAGGGATACCAGCCGTCCAGGCTGCCGCGGGCAAGGCTCCAGCCGAGAAAGGCGAGGGGATAGAGGAGCCAGACCGGCAGGTTGAGGAACGACAGCCTGCCCTTCGGAACGAAGATGAGCCAGACCGCGAGGGCGGCCACGGGCACCACGTCGTGCAGGAGGTGATCGGCCACCTTCTGCCAGCCCTCGGGCGTCCAGATCGCCCGCAGCACGGCCGAATAGACCAGGCCGACCACGAGGATGTTCAGCGTTGCAGCACCGGCGAGCGAGGTGGACACGCGCCGGCCGAGCGCGAGAGCGGTCATCACGACCGCCACGAGGATGTTGGTCAGGATGGTGAAATAGCTGAAGAACAGGACGAGGGCGCCGGCCGTGGAGCGGCCGGCCGCGTGGGAAGCGGTGAGCGAAAGGGGCAGCTGGATGGCGAGGGCGGTCCAGCCGATCGCGGCAACGAGGCCTGCTGCCGTCCTGCCTGTGCGATCCATGGCGTCCACGCCGTGCCGAGGGAAAGGAACGCCGCCTATCCGGCCTTGCGGAACCGGACGAGGGTGAACAGCCCGCCGAAGCCGGCCGGCTTCTTCTCGACCAGGGTCAGATCCTTTTGCCCCATGACCCTGGCGAAGGAGAAATCCGGGTGCCAGCCAAGCTTGTCGCCGAAAGGTGCCGCCGCCTTCTCGATCAGCGCGCGCAAGCCACCCTCGGCGGCGAAATGATTGACCAGGATCACCTCGCCGCCCGGCTTGCACACGCGGTCAAGCTCCGCCATGACCCCCTCCGGGTCGGGCACGACCGTGATCAGATACATGGCCACCACGCAGTCGAATGCGGCGTCCGGGAAGGCCAGCCGGCCGGCATCCATCTGCAGGATGCCCTCGACATGGGTCAGTCCCTCGTCCACGCGCTTGCGGGCGATCTTCAGCATGTCGAAGGACAGATCGAGCCCGATCACCCGGCAGTTGGGACCGTAGTCCGGCAGGGCGATGCCGGTGCCGACGCCAACCTCCAGAACGCGCCCGCCAACCCGCGTGGCGGCCGCAGCGGCGGCCCGCCGGCCGGTGGTGGTGATGCGCCCGAAGATCGGATCGTAGATCGGCGCCCAGCGGGCATAGGCCTTCTGGATCGAGTCCTTGTTCAGTTCTGCGGCTGGCATCAGGGCTCCCCGGCTGTCACGCCTGTCTAGCCAAGCGCAGGGCGGCCGTGAAGGGGCGGCCCGTCAGGGAGCGGCAAGGCTGGCCGCGCTGTCCTGCCGCATGGCGGCTGCCGGGTCGGCGAGGCGGCGGATGAAGCCGCCACCCAGGACACGGGCAGGACCGGTGCCGGCATCGTAGAGCACGCAGGCCTGCCCGGGGGCAACGCCTTCCTCGCCATCGGGGAGCTCGATGGCCGGCCCCTGATCGGTCATGTGCAGGACCGCCGGCCGCGGCGGCCGGGTCGAGCGCACGCGGGCGAAGCAGTCCAGGCTGTCGCCCGCCTGGAGAGGTCGATCGCCGAGCCAGTTCAGATCACGCAGGCCGATCGTCCGCGTGACCAGCGCCTCGCGCGGGCCGACCACGACCCGGCGGCGGGCGGCATCCAGACTGATCACGTAGAGCGGCTCCCGCGCGGCGATACCGAGGCCGCGGCGCTGGCCGACCGTGAAGCGCATGACGCCCTCGTGACGGCCGAGCACGCGGCCATCGACATGGACGATGTCGCCGGGCTCGGCGGCTTCGGGCTTCAGCTTCTCGACGATGGCCGTATAGCGGCCGGCCGGAACGAAGCAGATGTCCTGGCTGTCGGCCTTGTCGGCGACGGCCAGATTGAAGCGGCGGGCGTGTTCGCGGGTTTCCGACTTGGTCATGGTGCCGAGCGGAAAACGCAGCATGTCGAGCTGGTCGGGCGTGGTGGCGAACAGGAAGTAGCTCTGGTCGCGGTCGTCATCGGCCGGCCGGAACAGGCCGCGGCGGCCATTGCCGAGCGGGCGCGAGGCCACATAGTGGCCGGTTGCAAGAACATCGGCACCGAGGTCGCGGGCGGTTGCCAGAAGATCGGTGAACTTGACGTGGCGGTTGCAGTCGACGCACGGGATCGGTGTTTCGCCGTCGGCATAGGACTGGGCGAACCGGTCGATCACGGCCGTGCGGAAACGCTCCTCATAGTCGAGCACGTAGTGCGGGATGCCGAGCCGCTCGGCCACCCGCCGGGCATCGTGGATGTCCTGGCCAGCGCAGCAGGCGCCCTTGCGGTGAATGGCGGCGCCGTGATCGTAGAGCTGCAGCGTGACGCCGATGACCTCGTAGCCCTGCTCGGCCATCAGGCCTGCGACCACCGAGGAATCGACGCCGCCCGACATCGCGACGACCACGCGGGTCGCCGAGGGCGGCTTGGCGATATCGAGGCTGTTCAGCATGGCGCGGGCGTCCTGACGGCGGCTATATAGGCGCTCGGGCCACCAGGCGCAAAGCATGCCGGGCCGCTGAAACGAAAGCGGGCCCGGCGGAAACGGTCGCGCTGCTGTCCGTCACCCGGGCGAAATGCGGGCCTGCGACAGGCCGCCTGGTCGCTTGCCAAGGTCCATCATGTCCCGCTTCCTCGTTCTCTTGCTGCTGATCGCCGGGATCGGCGTCGCCGGTCCGGTCGCACCCGCTGTCGCCCAGTCGGGCGGCTGTTCCGCCGCCATGCCGCCACCGGAGCGACGGGCGTGCCTCGATGCCCGGATCCTGGCTGCCGAGGCCGAGCTTGCAGCGGTCCGCCGGGGCGCCGAGACCGCCATCGGGAGCGATGGCGGTGGCGACCTGTCGGCGGAGGACCGCGAGGAATGGGCGGAGATCTTCGCGCGGACCCTGTCGCTGTGGACCCGGTTCAGGGATGCGGCCTGTGCACCACGCCTCCTGGCCTTCGAACGCAACCTTGACGGCGAGGCCGCGGAGATGGCGGGCCTTGCCTGCCGCCTCGCGATGACGCGCGTCATGGTCCAGGATCTGAGCCACCGCTTCCGTGACCCGCAGGCCGCGCCGCCGCGGGCGAGCTTCGCCTCGGCCGGGCGCAGCCCGAGCCGGCGCGACGTCATTTCGGCCGAGGGCGACCAGCCCCTGTGCCGCCATCCCGGACGGGGCGGCGACTACCAGCCGCTGACCGCCTGCTACGAGCGCCAGGTCCAGCGGATTGATCGCGAGCTCAACGCGCTCTGGGCGAGGGTGCTGGCGGCCATCCGCAAGCGCGCCGACCTGTCCGAGGCCGACCGGGCCGCCTGGGTGGAAGCCCTGCGCGCGGCCGAGCGACCCTGGGCCGAACTGCGCGACACGGGCTGCCGCGCCGAGACCTTCGAGACCTCCAACCGCTACGCCAACTCCATCTATTCCAGCCTGGTCGGCCCCTGCCTGATCGTGGAGACCGAGGAGCGCATCCGCGCCCTGCGCACGACCTATCGTCTGCGCTGAGCCTGCCGGACCGCATCGCCGAAGGCGGTGAAAAGCGCCCGGTTCACCGGGTTGTGCTGAGGGTCGTACTCGGCATGCCACTGGACGCCCAGGGCAAAGCCCGGCGCGCCGTCGATGCGGATCGCCTCGGCGGTTCCGTCCTCGGCGACGCCTTCGATCACCACGCGCGGTCCGGGTTCGAGAATGCCCTGGCCATGGAGCGAGTTGACGCGGATGCGGTCGGTGCCGAACAGGGCGGCAAAGGTGCCGCCGGGGGTCAGCTGCACGTCGTGGCGATCGGCAAAGACCACCGCCGGGTCCGGATGGATCTCGCCCGTCGGCAGGCGCGGCATCCGGTGATTCATGCGGCCCGGAAGGTCGCGGATCTCCGGGTGGAGCGAGCCGCCGAAGGCCACATTCATCTCCTGGAAGCCGCGGCAGATGCCGAAGATCGGCACCGCGCGGGCGACGCAGGCCTCACAGAGTGCCAGGGCCACCGCGTCGCGCCCGTCATCATAGGGCTCGTGGCGCGGATCGGGCTGCGCGCCGAAGCGGGACGGATGCACATTGGCGCGGGCCCCGGTCAGCAGGATGCCGTCGACCACGTCCAGAAGGGCCGGGATGTCGGTGATGCCCGGCGAGGCGGCAAACATCAACGGCAGGGCCCCGGCGACCTCGGCGACAGCGCGCAGATTGCGCTCGCCCACGAGCTGGGCGGGAAACCGGTTCTCGACGACATAGGAGTTGCCGATCACGCCGACAACAGGCCTGCCCATCTGCTTTCACCTCTCGGGATTGCCGCGCGACCGGCGCATGCCCCGCCAGTTTCGGGGCGGCGTGGCCTTGTGCAAAGCCACTTTCTCGGCATGGCTGCCAACGCCCGTCGCAAGGCGCGAATGGCTGTCTTGTGGCTGTCGCCAGCCTTGGTTACAGGCGGGGCATGACGGCTCGCTATGCTCTCTATGCTGCCCCGGCGCCCGATTCGGCTCTCTGGCGCTTTGGTTCGTCCGTGATCGGCTATGATGCGGCGCTGGCGCTCGAGGCAGCCTTTCCGGAGGGGAACCTGTTCGCCGCCGACGATTGGCCGCCATTGACGGCCGATCCCCGTCGCTATGGCTTTCATGGCACGCTGAAGGCGCCTTTCGCCCTCGCCGAGGGCCGCAGCGAGACCGAGCTTCTGGATGCGGCGGCGGCCTTCGCGCAGCGGCAGCGGACCTTCGTGGTGCCGCGCCTGGAGGTCTCTCTCCTCAAGGCCTTCGTGGCGCTGGTCCCGGCCGAGCCGAGCGTAGCGCTCGATGCGCTGGCCGCCGATTGCGTCCGCCATTTCGAGCCCTTCCGCGCCCCGCTCTCCGATAGCGACAGGGCGCGCCGCCTGGCCGCGCCGCTGACCGATCGCCAGAGGCAGCATCTCGATTCCTGGGGCTATCCCTATGTCTTCGAGGATTTCCGCTTTCACATGACCCTGACGGGCGCGCTGCCGCAGGACAGGCGCGAACCGGTCCGGGCAGCCCTCGCCGCGCTCTACGCACCGCTCGCCGTGCCCTTCGCTGTCGATGCCCTGGCGGTCTTCCGCCAGGGGCGGCGCGAGGACCGCTTCACGGTGCTGGCGCGCCTGCCCTTCGCGGGCTGACGCCAGTCAGGCGTGAGTGCCTTGCGGTTCTGACGGCTGCCGGCGCGCGCGCAGGATGTTGACGCTCATCAGGGCGATGAAGACCGTGATGGCAACCCAGTTCAGGATGTCGCCGAAGGGCACGATCAGCACGAAGCCGGTGACGCCCATCACCACGCGCTCCACAAGTGTCAGCCGCGCCTCCGCATAGCCCTCCATGGCGGCCGACAGGGCGTAGATGCCCGGCAGGGCGAAGGCGGCAATGTAGATCTGAACCAGCACGTTGCCGGACAGGAACGGCTGGTAGGCCATCATCAGGGGCACGAAATAGAGCGCCTTCGACAGGCGCCAGGCGACCATGGCCGAAGGGATCGGCTTGGCATCGGCGATGGAGGCTGCCGCATAGGCGGGAATGCAGACCGGTGGGGTCACGTTGCTGTCCTGGCTGAGCCAGAAGATGATCATGTGGGCCGACAGCAGAGCCAGGGTGGCGGCCCCTGGCGACAGGAGGGAATCGTAGACCTGGGAGCGCATCTCCGCGGGGATCGCGGCCAGCAGGCGTGCCGCGTCGGCCGGGGCCAGGCCTGTCCCGGCGGCCGGAAGCGTCAGATCCGGCGCGGCCAGGGTGGCGATCATGCGCACCATGTCCGGAATGTTGCCCGCAACGAGCGCGGCAACCGCCGTCTGGTTGAGGATCATGTCGGTGAGGGCCGGCGCCGACAGGGTCGCCAGCACCACATAGGAGGCGGTGACCGGCAGCGCTGCGCCGAGCACCAGCGAGGCGAGCGCGATGAGGACCAGGGCGATGGCCAGGTTCCCCGCGGCCCAGCGCTCGACCATGATGGAGAAGGTGCTGCCGATGCCCGTGGTGGCGACCGCCGATATCATGATGCCGATGCCCACCAGCAGGACTGCCGTCGGCGCCATGCTGCGCGCACCGAGCGCCAGCGCCTCGAGGATCCGGCGTGGCCCCATCGGCGTGTCGGAGATCCAGGACACGATGACCACGGCGGCGATGGCGGCCCCCGCTGCATAGGCCGGGCCGATGCCGGTGAACAGCAGATAGAGCAGCAGCGTGAACGGCACGAGGAACGGCAGGCCGCGACGACGGATCGTCTCCCAGACCGGCGGAGCCTCCTCGTCGACAAAGCGGAGATTGTGGCGCTTGGCGTGGATGCGCACGCCCATGGCGACGCCAAAGAAATAGACGATGGCCGGAATCGCCGAGACGGCGGCGATCGTCAGATAGGGGATGGACGTCATCGAGGCCATGATGAAGGCACCGGCGCCCATGATGGGCGGCAGGATGCCGCCGCCGGTGGATGCGGCGGTTTCCACACCGGCGGCGAAATGCGGCTTGAAGCCCGCCTTTTTCATCAGCGGGATGGTGACGACGCCGGTCGAGGTGACATTGGCGACAGCCGAACCGGAAATGGTTCCCGACAGCGCCGAGGCAATGACGGCAACGAAACCCGGGCCGCCCAGCAGCTTGCGCGCCATGGCGCGGCCGATATCGAGAACGAAGCGATCGGCCCCCGACACCTGCAGGAAGGCGCCGAAGATGATGAACATCGCCACCAGGTTCCAGGAGATCTGGGCGATGTTCCCGAACATGCCGTCATCGGAATAGAACACCCGGAACAGCGCGATCTCCAGGCTCAGCCCGGCGAACCGGAATGCGCCGGGCACATAGGGCCCGAGAATCGTCATGTACAGGAAGGCGATGAGGCACAGGATGGGCACCACCCAGCCGGTCGTGCGCCGGATCAGCTCCAGGGCGATCAGCGGCGCGGCGATGGTGAAGACCCAGTCGTACCAGAGGAACGTGCTGGAGCGCGCATAGAAGCTCTCCTCGCCGAGGAAGAGATAGAAGACGCATCCGACCGCCATCACGGCGATGAACACGTCGATGGCCAGGGCAAGCGCACCCCTGCGCCCGCCGCCGCGCATGAGCGGCCAGGCCAGCGCGCCGATGACGGCGAAACCGGCGAAATGGATGGTGCTGGCCCGCAACTCGCTCATCACGCCGAAGGTGTTGAGCCACAGGTGCCAGGCCGCCAGAAGCGCGCCGCCCCAGTAGACGAAATGCGCGACGAGGCTTCCCTCGCCGCGCAGGTCGCGGTCGTCCCGCTTGCTGTCCGCTTCGCTCACGGATCAGGCCGGACGGATGCGCTCGGGGATGGTGATCCCCTTCTCCTGGTAGTAGCGCGCGGCTCCCGGATGGACCGGGTTGACGATGCCGTTGAGCGCCGTCTGGAGGTTGATCTCCTTCGTGGCGGCATGGATGCCGTTCAGGAACGGAAGGTTCTCGAAGATCGCCTTGGTCACTTCGTAGACGTCGTTCTCGGGCACCGAGGCGTTCACCGCCAGGAAGTTCGGCTGCACGATGGTCTGGAGCGGCTGCGGCTGGTTCGGGTAGGCATTGGCCGGAATGGTGAAGGGCACGAACAGGCCATGGCCACCATCGGCCTTCTTGGCCTGCTCGTCGTTGAAGGTCAGCAGCTTGAACTCGGTCGGATTGCGCGCGAACAGCTGCGTGATGGCCGCCACCGGCACGCCGCCACCGGGATTGGTGCCATCGATCTGGCCGGACAGCAGAGCCTCCACCGACGGACCGAAGCCCAGGAACACCAGCTCGAACATGTTCGGGTCGATGCCCATGTTGGCGAAGATGAAGCGGTTCGAGAACTCGGTTCCCGAATTGCGGGCCGACATGGAGAAGCGGCGGCCGCGCAGGTTCACGATGTCGTCGATCGTGCCGGTGGGCGCGTAGCGGGCGCGAATGACGAAATGCTCGACATTGCCCCAGAGCGCGCAGATCGAGCGCACATTGGGCTGCTTGCCGGCCTGCTCGATCGGGCCGGAGCCGTCGCGGGCATAGACCCCGAACAGGCCCTGGAGAATGGCGAACTGGGCCTGGTTCTCGCGCAGGAGACGGATGTTCTCGCCCGAGCCGGCCGAGGAAATCGCCGACATGTCGATCTGCTTGGTGCTCTGCAGGCGCAGCTTGGCGAGGGTGGCGAGCGCGACGCCGACCGGATAGTAGGTGCCGCCCAGGGTGGCGGTGGCGAGGATGTAGCTGCGGGCCTGGGCGCGGACCACGGACGGCGCGGCGATCAGGCCGGCGGTGCCGATGACGAAATGACGACGACTGGGCATGGGTCTCCCCCTCGAGTGTTGGCTCGCATGGAGCTAGGGCGCTCAAGCCCGAAGGCAAACGGCGCTTCTTTCTTGCTACGATGGCCGGCCGGCTGACGGAAGGCAAGGCACCTGCGCCATGGCGCCGCGTGCCCCTTGGCGGCGCCGTCGGCCCCGCTAGAGTGGCCGCGACGCCTTCCAGGAACAGGACGATCCATGACCCACCGCCTCGACGCCGGCGCGGACACCGCCCACTGGGGCTATTTCGATGCGAACCTGCCCGCGCGGCTGACCATCGCCTCCGGCGAGCGGGTGACAATCTCGACGGTCTCCGGCGGCCCCGACATGCTGCCGCCGCCGGACTGGGGCATTCCCCCCGCTCTCGCCGCCATCCATGCCACGTTTGGCGGACCGACCTTGCCCGGGCACATCTGCACGGGGCCGGTAGCGGTTGCCGGGGCCAGGCCGGGTCATGTCCTGCAGGTCGACATCGAGTCGATCGAGCTGCACTACGACTGGGGCTATACCTTCGTGGCGCCCCTGGTCGGCGCCCTGCCGGACGAGTTCAAGGCCAAGCGGGTGTTCCATTCCCGCATCGACCGGGCCCGCCGGGTCGCGACCATGCCATGGGGCCACGAGATCGCGCTGGACCGGCCGTTCTTCGGGGTCATGGCGGTGGCGCCTCCTGCCGCTTGGGGGCGCGTCAACACGCTGCCGCCCCGGCGCAATGGCGGCAATCTCGACAACAAGGAACTGGTGGCGGGAACGACGCTCTACCTGCCGGTCTTCGTGGAGGGCGCCAATTTCTCGGTGGGCGATGCCCATGGTGCCCAGGGCGATGGCGAGGTGTGCATCACGGCCATCGAGACCGGGCTCATCGGCACCTTCCGCCTGACGGTGCGCGAGGACATGAGCCTTGACTGGCCGATGGCGGAAACGCCGACCCATGTCCTGACCATGGCCTTCGATCCGGACCTCGATGCTGCAGCGCAGATCGCCCTGCGATCGATGATCGACCTTGTCGCCTCGCGATCGGGGCTCGACCGGGAGGAGGCCTTTGCCCTGATGTCGCTGGTCGCCGATGTGCGCGTGACGCAGCTTGTCAACGGCAACAAGGGCATCCACGTGATGCTGGAGAAGAAGTGGCTGGCGAAGCTGCGCTGAGCCGGTTCATTCCCACGGCGCGCCGCGGACGATGAGGTCGGCGAGGGCGGCCGCAGCGGCCTGCATGAGCCTTTCGCCCTTGGCCGCCGAGGCCCGGCGGGCATCGCCGAGCACGCCGGAGGGCGTCAGCGTGGCGAATGAGCGGAACCGCTGGGCAGGCGGAGCGAGCACGGCCCGCGGGTCGCCGAAATGCGGCCCATGGGCGTCGGGCAGCCTGCCCGTGCGCACGGCCTCGGGGAAGGCCGCCATCATCATGGAGGTCTCCGCCTCGCAGGCATGCAGAACGCTCTCCTGGTCCTCCAGAAGGGGCGCGAAAGCCGGCTGCGCCAGTTCGAAATAGGTGGTCGCCGCGACCGCAAGGCCGGTCTCGCGCTCCAGATCGGGCAGGAAGGCGTTGAGGGCGGTCATGTTGCCGCCATGGCCGTTGACGATCAGAACCCTCCTGAAGCCGTGGCGGGCGAGGGAGCGGATGAGGCAGAGGAGCACGGCGCGGTAGGTCGGTATGTCGAGCGTGAACGTGCCGCCATGGGCCATGTGATGCTCGGCCATGCCGACCCACAGCGTGGGGGCGACCACCACCGGCCGTTGCTCGATCGCCATCATGGCCGCGCGCCGGCAGACCTCGCCGCACAGCAGGCTGTCGACCCCGGTGCCCAGGTGAGGCCCGTGCTGCTCGGTCGAGGCGACCGGCAGGAGGACCATGGCGCCGGCCGACGTCAGCGCCCCCAGTTCCGGGGCGGTCAGCCTCGACCATTCGACGATGGGTGTGGCGGTTGCGGTCATGGCACTCTCCTCGGGCCATGGTTCCACGGCACGACCCGGCCGGTCGAGCCCGCATCGCGCGGCGCGCTTGGCGCGGGGACGCAGGGCAGGGCTGCGCCGGTCCGCAATAACTGCAATTCGATGATGAAATGTCGATGAATTGTTGACATGACGACTTGCCGCGGCGAAAGTCGCTTTCCGAGCGGTTGTCAGTCGTCGGGCCCAAGGGTTTCGTGCGAGAAGAACCGCGGTTCGGGCGACGGGAGCGGCATCCGCTGGCTCCGTCCCGGCCAGGAATCGGACCGACCTCATCATGGCCAAGCCTGCTGCCAAGAAGACCCCCGCCAGGGCCGCCCGGCCCACGGGCCTGCGGTTGCCCACGCGCCTTGCCACCGATATCGGCGGCACCTTCACCGACATCGTCCTGGAGCGGGGGGAACAGCGCTTCACCACCAAGGTTCTGACCACGCCGCAGGCCCCCGAGGAGGCGGTGGTGGAGGGCACGCGGCTGGTGCTGAAGGAGGCCGGCATCGGCTTCGCCGACCTCGACATCTTCGTGCATGGCACCACGCTGGCGACCAATGCGGTGATCGAGCGCAAGGGCGCCAGGACGGCCCTGATCGCCACCGAGGGCTTCCGGGACGTGATCGAGATCGCCGACGAGGGCCGCTACGACCAATATGACATCTTCATCGACAAGCCGCGCCAGCTCGTTCCGCGCCGCCTGCGGTTCACGGTGCCCGAGCGCATCGACGTGACGGGCAAGGTCTGGGTCGCTCTGGACGAGGCGGCCGTCCGAAAGGTCGCCAGCATCCTGAAGGCCGAGAAGGTCGAGGCGGTCGCCGTCGCCTTCATTCATTCCTATGCCAATGGCACTCACGAGCAGCGGGTGCGCGACATCCTCGCCGAGGAAGCGCCCGAGATCGCGGTGACGCTGTCCTGCGAGGTCTGCCCGGAAATGCGGGAATACGAGCGCACCTCCACCGCGGTCGCCAATGCCTATGTCCAGCCGCTGATGGCAGGTTATCTTGGCCGGTTGAAGGCGCGCTTCGCCGCGGAGGGCTACACCCGGCCGATCCATCTGATGACGTCCGGCGGCTCGCTGGCAACCCTTGAGACCGCGGCGCGCTTCCCGATCCGCCTCGTCGAATCCGGCCCGGCCGGCGGGGCCATCCTGGCGGCCCATATCGCCGCCGAGCGCGGCGAGGACAAGGTTCTGTCCTTCGACATGGGCGGCACCACCGCCAAGATCTGCCTCATCCATGATGCCACCCCCTACAAGGCGCGCACCTTCGAGGTGGACCGCCAGTCGCGCTTCATGAAGGGTTCGGGTCTGCCGGTGCGCATCCCGGTCATCGAGATGGTGGAAATCGGTGCCGGCGGCGGCTCCATCGCCCGCGTCGATGCGCTGAAGCGCATCACGGTCGGACCGGACTCGGCGGCCTCCGTTCCGGGACCGGCCTGCTATGGACGCGGTGGCACCATGCCGACGGTGACCGATGCCGACGTGGTGATCGGCAAGATCGAGCCGGCGCGCTTTGCCGGCGGCGCCATCACGCTCTATCCCGAGAAGGCTGAGGCAGCGCTCGCTGCCAGCGTCGGCACGCCGCTGGCGCTGGGCACCGCCATGGCGGCCCATGGGGTCGCCGAGATCGTCGACGAGAACATGGCCAATGCCGCCCGCGTCCATGCGGTGGAGCGTGGGGTCGTCGTCACCGATCACACGATGGTGGCCTTCGGCGGGGCGGCTCCGCTGCATGCGGCGCGCCTTGCCGAGAAGCTCGGCATCGCCCGCGTGGTGGTGCCGGCCGATGCCGGCGTCGGCTCGGCGGTTGGCTTCCTGCGGGCCCCGGCCGCCTACGAGCTCGTGCATTCGCGCTTCATGCGGCTCGACAGGTTCGACCTGGAGCAGGCCAACGACCTGCTCACCGGCATGAGCCGGGAGGCAACGGGTCTCGCCCGGGCCGCCGCCGGCAGCCGGAAGCTGACCGAGACGCGGACCGCCTTCATGCGCTATGCCGGTCAGGGCCACGAGATCGCGGTGCCCCTGCCGGTCCGTGCCCTGATCGACAAGGACATCGTCAGGATGCGCGAGACCTTCGAGGCGGGCTATCGCCGGCTTTTCGCGCGCCACATTCCGGGCGCGGCCATCGAGATCCTGTCGTGGGCCGTCCTAGTCACTACCGACACGGCGAGGCCACCGAAGCTCGGCAAGCCGAAGCCCAAGCCTGGCCCGAAGCCGATCGGCTCGCGCCCGGTCTTCGACGCGAAGGCCGGCAAGACGGTCAAGGTGCCGATGTATGACCGACTTTCCATGGTCCCCGGCACGCGCATCGCGGGGCCGGCCATCATCGTGGAGGCTGGCACCTCGACCTACGTGACCGCCACCTTCGATGCCGAGATCGATGCTGGCCTCGGCCTCGTCCTGACCGCGCGCAAGGCGGCAAAGTCCGCCCGCAAGACCACCGCGAAGACGGGGAAGTGACCGCCATGAGCAAGCTTTCCGACATCGAGCTGCAGGTGATGTGGAACCGCCTCATCGCGGTCGTCGAGGAACAGGCGCAGGTGCTGCTGCGCACTGCCTTCTCCCCCATCGTGCGCGAGGCGGGCGACCTTTCCGCCGGCATCTTCGACCGGCAGGGCCACATGCTGGCCCAGGCCGTCACCGGCACGCCCGGCCACGTCAACTCCATGGCCGAGAGCGTCAAGCACTTCATCCGGGCCTTTCCGGTCGAGACCATGAAGCCGGGCGACATCTACATCACCAACGATCCCTGGATGGGCACGGGTCATCTCAACGATTTCGTGCTGACGACACCGGCCTTCCACCGCGGCAAGCTGGTGGGCCTGTTCTCCTGCACGAGCCACCTGATGGACATCGGCGGCATCGGCTTCGGCCCCGATGGCACCGATGTGTTCATGGAGGGGCTCTACATCCCGCTCCTGAAGCTCGCCGACCGCGGCAAGCTGAACGAGACGCTGATGGCGATGATCCGCGCCAACACGCGCCTGCCGATCGACACCGAGGGCGACGTCTATTCGCTGGCCGCCTGCAACGACGTCGGTTGCCAGCGGCTGTCGGAGATGATGGACGAATTCGGACTGAAGGATCTCGACGTCCTGTCGAACCACATCCTGACGCGGTCGAGGGCGGCCGTGCTGGAGGCCATCGCGGCCCTGCCCAAGGGCAAGTGGTCGAACACCATGACCGTGGACGGCTATGACGAGCCGGTGACGCTTGCCTGCACCGTGGAGGTGAAGAAGAACGGCATCCATGTCGATTATACCGGCACGGGTCCGGCCTCGAAGCGGGGCATCAACGTGCCGCTCGCCTACACCACCGCCTACACGGTGTTCGGCCTTGCCTGCATCGTCGGCAAGGACATTCCGAACAATGCCGGCTCGCTCGCGCCGCTGACCGTCTCGGCGCCGGCGGACACCATCGTGAACGCGCTGAAGCCGAAGCCGGTCGCCTCGCGGCACGTCATCGGCCAGATGCTTCCGGACGTCGTGTTCGGCGCGCTGCGGCAGGCGATCCCGGATCGCGTGCCGGCCGAGGGCACGTCCTGCCTGTGGAACCTCAATGTGCGCGGCCAGACCGACGAGGAGGGCCTGGGCAATTACGGGTTCATGATGGCGGTGACTTCCAACGGCGGCACCGGCGCCCGGCCGATGAAGGATGGCCTGTCCGCCACCGCCTATCCCTCGGGCGTGAAGGGCACGCCGGTGGAGATCGCCGAGTCGATCACTCCGCTGATCTTCTGGCGCAAGGAGTTCCGGGAGGATTCGGGCGGAGCCGGCAGGACGCGCGGCGGCCTCGGCCAGGTGATCGAGGTCGGCAGCCGCATCGGCAAGCCCTTCGACCTGCTGGCCGCCTATGACCGTATCGACCACCCGCCGCGCGGCCGCGACGGCGGCAGGGACGGCGCCCCCGGCGTGGTGGCGCTCAAGTCCGGCAAGACCCTCAAGGGCAAGGGCTTCCAGCTCATTCCGCCCGATGACCGGCTGGTGGTGATGACGCCCGGCGGTGGCGGCCTGGGCGACCCGAAGACACGCGACCGCGAGGCACTGGCGCGCGATCTTTCGGAGGGGCTGGTCAGTGCCGAGGGCGCCCGGATCTATGGCGGCTGACCGGCATCGTGCCGGCCAGGACATCGCAGCCCGGACCTCGAACGGTGTCGATGGGGCCGCCCGAGGCGCGGGCGCGGACGACGGCCGGTTGGCAGACCCTCTAGAGGCTGGCCGCCGCGCGTGCCGCCTGGTCGTAGAGCCCGGAGAGGGCCCGCATCTCCGTGGCGATGCGGCTGAGCACGGCGGGCTCGGTGCCGAAGGTCTTGACGCCCTGGATCAGCAGCGCCTCGCGGATCTCGTGATAGCGCGTGACCGCCTCCGCGCCCTTCTTTGTCACGGAGACGGCCTTTTCCTTGCCGATCCGTTCGCCCTTCACCAGTCCCGCCTTCTCCAGCTTCTTCACCGCATAGGTGACGAGGTGCATGTCCTCGACATTGAGCACCAGCGCGATGTCGGCCAGCCGCTTCGGCCGGCCACGATGATAGACGGTGTGCAGGATCATGTTCTCGAGCGCCGACAGGCCAGGGGCGCCGGCGGCGGCCGCGCAACGCACGGTCCAGCGGTGGAAGGCGTGGCTCACCATGATCATGCCGAACTCGAACTCCGACAGGGCCGGAAGCTCTCCGGCAGCCAGATGGGCGGAGGAGACGATGGGGCCGAGCGCGGCAGGCGGGGGCATCGCTGGTGCTCCGGGGATGGGACGTGCCGGGCCCGCCATTTGGCCCGGCGCGGGCTTCGAGATCAAGTAGAGAAAATCATGACAAAATATCGACGATACGTTGACATGACCATTCCGCTACGCCAGTCTCGCCGATGACTGCAGCATCCGCCGTCCGCAGGGTTGCGGGGTTCGGGAACGGCTTGACCGCGGCCCTGCGCAGGAAGCGCTTGTCAGTGCGTCGGATCGGCAGTCCAATTGCGCCAAGGGCGTCAGGCCCCAGCCGCCTCTCGACGGGCGGGCCATCCAGAGACAGGGACTTAGAGGAGCCTTCCCATGTTCGACCGCCGCCAAATCGTTGCAGGCATCGCCGGCACCGGCCTTCTGGCCGCGCCGACGGTCGCCCGCGCCCAGTCCGTCAACTGGGATCTGTCGACCGTCTGGCCGGACGGCAATTTCCACACGGTCAATGCCAAGAAGTTCGCCGAGGAGGTCAAGGCCGCCACCGGCGGCGCGGTGAACATCACGGTCAAGGCCGGCGGCCAGCTCGGCTTCAAGGGGCCGGAACATCTGCGCGCCGTGCGTGACGGCCTGGTGCCGATCGCCGATATCCTGAACATCCAGCAGATCGGCGACGAGCCGATGCTCGGCGCGGAAGGCGTGCCCTTCCTGGTCGGTTCGGTGGACGAGCTGCGCATCTACCACAAGCATGTGCGGCCGATCTTCGAGCAGATCGCCCAGCGCAACAACCAGAAGAACCTCTACATGGTGCCCTGGCCGACCCAGTATCTGCACCTGAAGGTCAAGGCGGATTCGCTCGCGGGCCTCGCCGGCCAGAAGGTGCGCGTGCCCGATCGCGGTGCGCAGGACATGGTCAATGCGCTCGGCATGACCGGCGTGGTCATCCCCTGGGGCGAGACCATCCCGGCCCTGGCCTCCAACGCCGTGCAGGGCGTGTCGACCTCGGCGGTGTCCGGCGTCGACGGCAAGTTCTGGGAGTTCCTGAAGTACATCTATCCGACCAACCATGTCTGGTCGTGCCAGATGGTCAACGTCAACCTGGACTCCTGGAACCGCGTTCCGGCCAACCATCGCGCCAGCATCGAGGCCCTCGCCAAGCGGCTCGAGCCCGAGTTCTGGGCCAGTTCCGTGAAGGCCGATACCGACAGCCTCGCCCGGCTGAAGCAGGGCGGCATGGAAGTGGTCGACATCCCGCCGGCCATGATGGCGGACATGCGCCGGCGCACCGCCAACATGGTTCAGGACTATATCCGCCGCGTGCCGGCTGCCAAGGCGCCGATCGAGGCCTATCTGGCCGAAGTGAAGCGCTCCTGAGAGGCCTTCGCGATGGCGACCCCAGCGTCCGATCTCAATGCCGGGGCGCCATCGGCATTCCGGCTGTTCCTGAACGTGGTCGACAGCCTCGGCCGCCTCGACCTGTGGCTCGGTGCCGCCTGCCTGGTTGCACTGGCCCTGCTCATGCTGTCGGAAATCTTCGTCCGGGCGTTGTCGAACTTTGCCGGCATCGGACCGGGCGTCGTGCCGAATGCGTGGGAGTACTCGTCCTATCTCATGGCCGCCTCGTTCACGTTCGGGGCGGCCATGACACTGCGGGCCGGCGGGCACATCCGGGTGTCGATCCTGCTGGCCAATACCGGTCCGCTCGCGCGCCGCCTGATCGAGATCGTCTCCTCCCTGGTCGGTGCCCTGGCGACGAGCTTCCTGACCTATTCGATGGTGCTGTTCACCTGGGCGTCCTATGCGCGCGGCCAGGTGTCCATTTCCTCCGGAACCATCGTGTGGCCGCCCATGGCCCTGGTGACCTTCGGGCTGGCGCTGCTGACGCTGCAGTTCTATGCCCGGGCGATCCGCGCGGCCTGGAACCTGCCCCTTGAAGATCCCTCGCTCCAGGCCTCCAACCCGGTCGAATAGCGCATCCGCCCCGAACGTCTGCCATCGCGGAGGCCTGTCATGGCCGTCGAAGTCATCGTCATGTTCGCCATCCTGTTCGGCCTCCTGGCCGGCGGGCTCTGGATCGGCCTGTCCCTCGGCGTGACCGGCACCGTCCTGCTGTTCATCTTCCGCGATATCCCGCTGCACCGGCTGGTGCCGCAATATACCTGGAACATCCTGACCACCCAGGAACTGCTGGCCCTGCCGCTGTTCATCCTGATGGGCGAGGTGCTGTTCCGCACCAACCTGTCCAAGTCGCTGTTCACCGGCCTTGCGCCCTGGGCGGGCCTGCTGCCGGGCCGGCTGATCCACGTGAACATCGTCGGTTGCACCATGTTCGCGGCCATTTCCGGTTCGTCGGCCGCCACCACGCAGGTGGTCGGCCGCATCGCGCTGACCGAACTCCTGAAGCGCGGCTATTCGCGCGACATCGCGGTGGGGACGCTGGCCGGGGCCGGCACGCTCGGCTTCCTCATTCCGCCCTCCAACATCCTCATCATCTATGGCGTGCTCGCCGATGTCTCGATCATCAAGCTGTTCACCGCCGGCCTCATTCCCGGCGCGCTGCTCGCCATGTGCTTCATGGGCTGGGTGATGATCCACACCACCATCCGCAAGGATCTGGTGCCGGACAGCGAGCGGGCCATGAGCCAGGTGTCGTGGGGCGAGCGCTTCGCGGCCGTCAAGGATCTGGCGCCGACCGTGTTCCTCATCGCCTGCGTGCTCGGCTCCATGTATGGCGGCATCGCCACGCCCTCGGAAGCCGCGGCCGTCGGCGTGCTGGGGGCCGTCATCGTTGCCGCCATGCAGGGCACGCTGACGCTGAAGGCGATGCGCGAGATCGCCGTCGCCTCGGTCATCACCTGCTCGATGATCGCGCTGATCCTGCTCGGCGCCTCCATCCTCGGCTCGGCGGCCGCCTTCCTCGGCATTCCCACCAAGGTCGCGGCCTTCGTGGAGAGCCTCGGCCTGTCGCCGATCATGCTGATGGTGGTCCTGATCCTGTTCTACCTCGTGCTCGGCTGCTTCCTCGACGGCTTCTCGATGATCGTCATGACGCTGCCCATCGCCCTGCCGATCGTGAAGCTCGCCGGCTTCGACCCGGTCTGGTTCGGCGTGTTCATCGTGCTGGTGGTGGAGATGGCCCAGATCACCCCGCCGGTCGGCTTCAACCTGTTCGTCATCCAGGGGATCACCGGCGACAGCCTGTCCTATCTCGCCCGGGTCACGCTGCCCTATCTGTTCATCATGCTGGCCTTCACCGTGCTGCTGGTGCTGTTTCCGGGCATCGTCATGTTCCTGCCCAATCTGCTCGCCGGATAGCGCAACCGACCATGGGCATTCCGACCCCGCGATTCCTGCCGTGCGGCGACTGTGCCGTCACCATCGAGTTCGGCACCGAGATCGACGATGCCGTGAACGCGCTGTGTCTTGCCTTCGACGAGGTTCTGGCGCAGGCGGCCATTCCCGGCGTGGTCGAGACACTGCCGACCTACCGCTCCGTCTTCGTGCAGGTCGATCCGCTCATCATCGACATGCCCGCCTTCGAGCAGCGCGTTCACGATCTCCTGGCGGGCCTGACACCGCAGACTCGCCCGCCCCGGCGCTGGCGGATTCCGGTGGTCTATGGCGGGGAGTTCGGCATCGATCTGGAGGCGGTCGCCGCCGCCCACGGGCTGACCACGGAGGAGGTCATCCGCCGGCATTCGGCACGGGTCTATCGGGTCGCCATGCTCGGCTTCCTGCCGGGCTTCTGCTACCTGTCGGGCGCCGACCAGTCCATCGCCCTGCCGCGGCGCACCGACCCGCGCCTGAAGACGCCGGCCGGAACCGTCTCCATCGGCGGTGTCCAGGCCCTGTTCGCCTCGGTCGAGGCGCCCTCCGGCTGGCACCTGCTCGGCCGCACGCCGGTGCGCAACTTCATGCCCGACCGCGATCCGGTCTTCCTTGTCGGGGCCGGTGACGAGGTGGTGTTCCAGCGCATCGATGCGAGCGAATGGGCCGCGCTCGATGCGCGGGCGGCGGCCGGCGAACCGGTGGCCGAGGTGGTGCCGACATGACCGCGCTGAAGGTCAGGGACTGCGGTGCCGGCACCTCGATCCAGGACGGCGGCCGCAAGGGGTATCGCCGCTTCGGCGTCAGTCCGGCCGGCGCGGCCGACCGGATCGCCCTGGCCGTTGCCAACATGCTGGTCGGCAACCCGCCCGATGCGGGTGCCATCGAGTTCACCGTCATGGGGGGCGCCTTCGCGGTCGAGGGGGGCCCGGTGCGCGTTGCCCTGGCCGGCGCGCCGGCCGATCTGAGGGTCGATGGCGAGCCGGTTGCGCCCCTGACGTCCGTAACGGTTCAGCCGGGCCGGACCATCACGGTCGGGCCGGCGAAGGCGGGAACCTTCATGGTGATGGCCGTTGCCGGCGGCTTCGCCCTGCCGTCCGATCTCGGTAGCCAGTCCTTCCATCTGCGGGGCGGGCTCGGCGGCGTCCATCGCGAGCCGGTCCGCGCCGGACAGCTCCTGCCGGTGGCCGGCGCGCCCGCCGGCCCGGACCTGACGGCAACCGTCGCGCCCAGGGTCCATGCCGGCGCCTTCCGCGTGGTCCTTGGCCCGCAGGACGACTATTTCTCGCCGGCCGGCATCAAGACCCTGCTGAGCGAGCCCTATACCATCTCGCCCCAGGCCGACCGCATGGGCTATCGCCTCAACGGGCCGGTCATCGAGCACGCCAAGGGCTTCAACATCGTGTCGGACGGCATTCCCACCGGCGCGATCCAGGTGCCGGGGTCCGGCGAGCCCATCGTGCTGCTTGCCGATGCCGGCACCACCGGCGGCTATCCGAAGATCGCCACCGTGATTTCCGCCGACCTGCCGCGGTTCGTCCAGCACCGGCCGGGCAGTGCGATCCGCTTCGCCGCCGTGACCATGCCCGAGGCGATTGCCGCGGCACGCGAACAGGCCGCCATGCTGGCGGCGGTCAGGGCGGGCCTGAAACCGGTCGGGCTCGGCCTCGATGCAGAAAGCCTGCTGTCGGTGAACCTTGTCGACGGCTGGGTGAACGCCCACGCCCCGGCCGGGGATCCGACTCTCGAATGCCAGTCCTGAAGGAGAACCGCCATGGCCAGTGTCGATCTGAATGCCGACATGGGCGAGGGTTTTGGCCCCTGGAAGATGGGGGACGACGAGGCCATGCTGTCCATCGTGTCCTCGGCCAACATCGCCTGCGGCTGGCATGCGGGCGATCCCGTCATCATGCACCGCACGGCGGAGATCGCGAAGGCAAGAGGGGTGTCCATCGGCGCCCATCCCGGCTTCGGGGATCTGTGGGGGTTCGGGCGGCGCACCATCCGCGGGGAGAGCATGGCGGATCTGGAAAAGCAGGTCGCCTACCAGATCGGCGCCATGCAGGCCTGCGCCGCGCTGGCCGGCCACAGGGTGACGCATGTGAAGGCCCATGGCGCCCTCGGCAACATGAGCAATGACGACGAGGACATCGCCATGGCCATCGGTCGCGCGGTGAAGGGGGTTGATCCCTCGCTGGTCTTCGTGGTGATGCCCGGCCTGCCGACCGAGCGGGTGGGCGAGAAGCTGGGGCTTGCCATGGCCCGGGAGGTCTTCGCCGACCGCACCTATGACGACAACGGCAACCTGACGAGCCGCAAGAAGGAGGGCGCCATCATCCACGATGCCGCCTTCGCCGCCGAGCGGGTGCTGCGGATGGTGCAGGAGCAGGAAGTCGTCACCGTCACCGGCAAGAAGCTGAAGGTCGCCATCGACACGATCTGCGTCCATGGCGACAATCCCGCGGCAGTGGCCATGGCGCGCACGGTGCGCGAGACGCTGGAACGGGCCGGCATTGCCATCCGCCCCTTCGCGCGGCCCTGACCCTTCAGCGCCAGCCGAGCTGGGCCAGCGCGCCCCGGATCGGCGCGAAGGTGAAGGTGACGGTCGCCCGGCCGGCCGGCACCTCGACGGCGCGAACGAGGCCATAGGCCCGCCGGATCGGCACCTCGGCACCGTTGACGCTCGCCCGCCACCAGGGATGCCAGGCATCCGCCAGCACCAGGATGCCGCCTTCCGCCGTCTGCGTCTCGACCGTCACGCGGGTATTGGCATAGGCGATGATGCGGGCGATGCCACCGGCCGGCCGAGCCGGTGGCAGCGGCCCTTCCAGCAGGACGGTCGTGCGGGGGTCAAGACCCGCCGGAAAGCCGGTGGCCGCCAGGTCCGGCGGAGTCGCGCGCGCACTGCCGGCGATCCAGACGCGGGGAAGCGCCTGCCGGTTCTCGTAGATGTACGCATCCGTGGTCCGCTCCACGAGCGGCAAGGCCTGCGGCGCCAGGCTGCGGTCGATCTGCTCGATCGGCACGCCGGAGACGATGAAGCGAAGCCCGAGGATGTCGGCCAGCGGCGAATGGTAGGAGGGAAAGGCCGGCGGGAAGCGGCGCTGGCTCGGCAGCGAGGCGATGTCCTCGGCGCCGACCAGGTTCGCATAGGCCGCCGAGCGCACGGGATTGAAGCCGAGCGTGTCTTCCAGGCCATGGGCCATGGCCGCATTCTGCCAGTGATAGCCAAGCCCGATCAGCTCCACCCGGTCGCGCCGCTCGCCGTCCCGCACCATGCGCGCGCGGATGGCGGCCAGGGTCGGGTTGGCGCTGCCGGGTTGCAGGACATCATAGGTGGACGGGGGCAGGGCGGTGGATTCGTTGCGCCCGTTGGTGATGGCGAGATCCTGGATCAGCACGCCCACAAGGGCCAGCGGCACGAGTTCCTTGCGGAACAGGTGCGCGTTGGACACCACCGCGAGCGAGAGCACGAGCGTCACCACGCCAACCAGCAGCGCCCCCCAGGCGGCGAGCGGCGGCGTCTTCATGATGATGAGCATGATGGCGAGGATGACGGCCAGGAACACCAGTCCGGTCTCGACGATCCAGCCGGTCCGCAGCCGCTCCTGGAGCAGGAGGTGCGCGCCATAGCCGGCAAGGATCGCGAACAGGCCGCCGACCATGAACACCGCATCGGCCGGCCGGCGGAACAGCGAGACCCCCGGCAGGTGCCAGAACAGCGCGAAGGCCGGCGTGTACCAGCCAAGCGCGTAGATCAGCATCACGACCAGCGCGATGGTGACGAAGCGGATCTCTGACCGGAAGGCCGCGCCCTTGCAGAGGAGCGCGAGCACGAGGAACAACGGAATGGCGCCGGCATAGAGCACACCCATGTTGCGGGCGAGGAACAGGCCGGTCTCGCCCCATGTGGGGCTGGGCGGCCCCCAGTGGCCCTCGAGCGGGCCGGAGGCACCGTAGAGATTGCCGACGACCAGCGTCAGCAGGTGGCCGGGATGCAGCGATCCGCGGCCGGCGCCCTCCAGATCGATGACGACGCGGTTCGATTCCGCGCCCCACAGGCCGGAGAGCACGACCGGTCCGCCGGCGAGGGCCAGGGCCGCGACGGCGGCCGCGGCCAGCGGCAGGAGGCTGGCGCGGATGCGCGTCCACCGATCCGGTCCGGACAGCCAGAAGGTCACGACGAAGGCGGCGAGCACGTAGCAGGCCAGCAGCGCGACCTGGTCGCGACCGAGCACCATGAGCCCTGCCGCGAGTCCGGCTGCCAGGCCCCAGGCAACCGACGACCTGTCGAGCGTGCGCCAGAGCAGCCACCAGACGATCGGGAACCAGGCGAGCGAGACCACCTGTGACAGGTGCTGGATGCGCCAGGCCGCGGCCATGCCGAAGGTGAAGACGATGGCGGCGACGAGGGCGCCACCCCAGTGCCAGCCACGGTCGCGGAACATCAGGATGACGCCGGCCCCGCCGGCCAGCAGCATCAGGTAGAGGGCCCAGTCCATGGCGAGCAGCGTCGGCTCGGCCCTCAGCAGCGCGAGCAGGAGCAGCGGCAGCGTGAACAGCGCCGACTGCGGGTCGGCAATCTCCGGAGAGCCGGCAAAGATGTTCGGCGTCCAGAACGGATTTTCGCCCGAATGGAAGGCCCGCGCGGCAAAGGTCAGGTGCGGATACCAGTGCGCCTTGCCGTCCCACGGAATGGTGACGACGCCGAAAAGCCAGGGACCAGCGAGGATGAACCACGCGAACGTGAACAGGGCGAGGGTGGCGGCAAGCGGGAAGGGCGGGCGGCTGTCGTCGGGCATGCAGGGATCCGCTGCGAGGGGCCTCGATGCTATCCGAGCCGCCCTTGCCGCGGAATGAAGGCAATGGCTCGCATCGCCTTCGCCCGGTTAGGAGACGGTTGAGGGCCGCCGCCCGCGGCCTCGGCCGATCAGGTTCGCGCCGTCAGGGTGGCCAGCAGCGCATCCGCATCGATGGCATGGCCGGCCCGATCCCGCTTGGACGCGAGATAGCGGATGTTGTGGTCGGTGGTCCGGCCGACCACCCGTCGCTCGGAGACGACCTCGAGGCCCGCATCGGTGAGGGCAGCGATCTTGACCGGATTGTTGGTCATGACCTCGACGCGCGAGACGCCGAGCATCTTCAGCATTTGCGCCGCGAAGTCGAAGCGGCGCTGGTCGAGGTCGAAACCCAGCACCTCGTCGGCATCATAGGTATCCCAGCCCATGGACTGCAGCCGGTAGGCCCGCATCTTGTTGGCGATGCCGTTGCCGCGGCCCTCCTGGTCCAGATAGAGCAGGATCCCGCCGCCATTGCGGGCCATCCAGTCCACGGTGCCGCGCAGCTGGTCGCCGCAATCGCATTTCAGCGAGCCGAACAGATCGCCGGTCAGGCAGGCCGAGTGCAGCCGCACGGGAACCGGGCGGGAGAGGTCGGGCTTGCCGACGATGATCGCCACCTGGTCTCTCAGACCCTCGCCGCCGCGGAACACGACGAACTCCGTCTCGGGCGCGCCTTCGAGCGGCACCGGCGCCCGACCGACGATCGAGAGAGATCGGGCCTCCTCGGCCCGGTACCGGACGATGGCGGCGGCATCGACGGCCAGCAGGCCGTCCAGAGCCGGCGAGGCCGCATCGACAGGCACGACGATGACCGCCGGCACGGTGAGCGCCAGCCGCGCCAGTTCGAGGGCGGCCTCGTCCATGGCATCGACCGGCGCGACCGGCGCATCGATCCGGGCTTCCACCGTCAGGGCCAGATGGACGATCCGGCGCTCATCGACCGCGGGCAGGGCGACGCGCCCGGCAGTGCCCCGATCGAGGCCGAGCCGGCGCAGACGTGCTGCCGGCAGGACCAGGCGCGGGGTTTCCGAGGCAAGGGAGGTCAGGCTGGCGGCGAGCCCGGCGGTCAGTCCCTCGACGCCCGCTACGAGCACGGCTGCGCTCTCCCCGCGCACGAGGACCGGGCGCGCGGCACGGAAATCGCCGAGCGCACGCTCGACTTGAGTCCGGTCCCGATCGGCCGAACCGCCTAGAATCGATATCGCATCCGTCATATGACTGCCTTCGCGCAACGCGCAGATGCTATCGCCTGCCGCGAAAGCAGGCTTCATATCGGGAGCCCGACCATGCCGATCAAGCGTGACAGGCCCGCCACGGGAGGTTCCCTTGTCGCATGACCCTGCGGACGCGGGAGCCGACGTGTCGCTACACGGTGATGGATACGCTCCCGAAAGTCCATCGGATCAGATGGCCGAGGCTGCCTTTGCTGCCATCGCCGCGGTGCCGGCTGGCCGGCCCTTCGTCATCGCCCAGCTCGGTCAGTCGCTGGACGGCCGGATCGCCACGCTGAACGGCCATTCCAAGTACATCAACCGCTGGGCGGCTCTCGACCACCTGCATCGCCTCAGGGCCGAGGTCGATGCCGTGCTGGTCGGTGTCGGCACGGTGATCGCCGACGATCCGCTCCTGACGGTCCGCCGCGTGCCGGGGCGCAGCCCGACGCGGGTCATCATCGACGCCAATGGTCGCCTGCCGGCCGGCGCCCGCTGTCTGGCCGAGGACGGGGTGCGGCGGATCGTCTTGCGCGCCGAGCCGAAGCCGGTTCCCCCCGGGGTCGAGCAGATCCTGGTCCGGCGCGTGGAGGGTGGCGGGCTCTGCCCGAGGTCCATGGTCGAGGCGCTGGCGGCGGCGGGCTGCCCGCGCATCCTGGTGGAGGGGGGCGCCCGCACCATCTCCCTGTTCCTCGAGCACAAGGCCGTTGACCGCTTGCATGTGCTCGTGGCTCCGCTGATCATCGGGTCGGGCGTTCCCGGGATCGAACTGCCGCCGATCTCGCTGGTGGACGATGCCCTGCGTCCCACAACCCACGTGCATCCCTTGGCCGATGGCGACGTTCTGTTCGATTGCGATCTGAGATTCACAGCCAGCGGGAACCGCGCCCATGCCGCAGCCTGAGGTCTATTCGGCCCCGCACAGGGCCATCCACTGGATCACCGCCATCCTGATCATCGGACTGGTGCCGGTCGGCTTCTACATGGCGAGCATTCCCTTTCCGCCCCATCCCGGGGCCAATCCCCCAGTGAAGAACACGCTCTACGAACTGCACAAGTCCTTCGGGCTGATCGTGCTCCTGCTGGCGATCGCCCGGCTGGTGGTGCGGCGGGTCAAGGGCGTGCCGCCGCCGGAGCCGACCCTGACGCGCTTCCAGCGGGTGGCCTCGGCCGCCGTCCATCACACGCTCTACCTCCTGATCTTCCTCGTGCCCTTTGCCGGCTGGCTGGCGACCTCCATGTGCTACGGGCCGGTCAACCTGTTCTGGACCCTCCCGATGACGCTGCCCTTTTCGGGCGAGCCGGCCACCTGTGCGGCCATCTACCGGGTCCATCTGGGCGGCGCGATCCTGATGACGGCGCTGGTCCTCGTCCATGTCGGCGCCGCGCTGATGCACCTCTTCGTCATCAGGGACGGGGTTTTCCGCCGCATGTGGCCGACGGGCTGAGGGGGCCGGGCAGCGCCCATGAAAACGAAACCGCCGGGGCCTTTCGGCCTCCGGCGGTCCGTTCGACGGCTCGGCCGCGCCGTGCGCGGCCATGATCCGGTGGAATCTCCTTCAGTGCACACTCCTGTCGTCCGCCTTCAGGCGGGCGATCTCGTCCTTCAGATGCAGTTTCTTGCGCTTCAACTCGGCGATCTCGGCATCGCCCGACGAGGGGCAGGCGATCAGTTCGGACAGGGCCCGGTCGAGCGCCTGATGGCGCCGTTCCAGTTCCGCGAGGTGCGACTGCAAGCTCATCCATCTCCTCCTGAGAATGGGGCCATGCCGACGCGGATCGGACGGAGGTCCGAAGCGCCTCGGACAGGGAACAGTCTGAACCTGAATACGGCAAAGTAAAGTCACGGAATGTTACGGCTCGCAGGACAAGTTGCCGCGCAGCGCATGGCTGCCGGGGCGCACACCGACCGCCGTCTTGCCCTTGGCCGGCCGTCCGGCGATAGTCCCGGCCGGTGCGGGGCAACTGGCACCGGCCTTCCTTCCGACGGTGCATGATGGCTCTGACCGAGGCCGAAGAGCGCGAACTCACGCTGGAACTCGAGCGTTTGCGCCAGGAGCATCGCGATCTCGACGCGGCGATCGAGGCGCTGGGCGCCATGATCGTTGCCGATCGGCTGCAGATCCAGCGGCTGAAGAAGCGCAAGCTTGCCCTGCGCGATCGCATCGCCTTCATCGAGGATCAGCTCACCCCCGACATCATCGCCTGAGCGGGCATTCTTTCGCCGCGGTTAAGGCGGGGTAAACGTTTGGCGGCCTTCAGCCACTCTTGCCGCCTGCGGGGCCTCTGCCTATGCTCCGGCGCTTCTTTCGGGGGGCCTCCGGCAGGATCGGGCGGCCCGGGGGAGGCATCGGATGCCGAAAAAGAAGGCGCGCGGTTCACAGGCCGCCGGGGCTCCGCCCGTCGCCGTCATCATGGGCTCGCAGTCCGACTGGGCAACCATGCGCCATGCCGCCGAGACGCTGGAGGCGCTCGGCATCGGCCATGAGGCGCTCATCGTGTCGGCCCATCGCACGCCGGACCGGCTCTACCACTTCGCCCGAGGTGCGCGCGAGGCCGGCTTCAAGGTGATCATCGCCGGGGCCGGCGGGGCGGCGCACCTGCCCGGCATGACGGCGGCGCTGACGCCCCTGCCGGTGTTCGGCGTGCCGGTGGAGAGCAAGGCCCTGTCCGGCGTCGACAGCCTGCATTCCATCGTCCAGATGCCCGGCGGCATCCCGGTCGGTACGCTCGCCATCGGCAAGGCGGGCGCGATCAATGCCGCGCTGCTGGCGGCGGCCGTTCTGGCCCTGAGCGATGCGGCGCTCGCCGACCGGCTCGATGCCTGGCGGGCCGCCCAGACCGCCGCCGTTGCGGAGCGTCCGCGCGATGAACCCTGAGCGATCCTCGGTCGGTCCCGACCAGATCATCGGCATTCTCGGCGGCGGCCAGCTCGGCCGCATGCTGGCGCTCGCCGGCGCGCGCCTGGGTCTGCGCTGCCAGGTCTATGCGCCCGAGCCGGAAAGCCCGGCCTTCGACGTGGTGCGGCGCATCACCGAGGCCGACTATTCCGACGAGGTGGCGCTGGCCCGCTTCGCCGAGGACGTGGACATCGTCACCTACGAGTTCGAGAACGTGCCGGACAAGGCCGCGCGCTTCCTGTCGAGCCGCCTGACCGTCCGGCCGGGCCCGCGGGCGCTCTCCGTCGCGCAGGACCGCGTGGTGGAGAAGACCTTTGCGCGCGATTGCGGCCTGGCCGTGCCCGCCTTCGAGCCGGTCGAAGACGCGGCCGGCCTTGAAAGGGCGCTCGCCCGCCTCGGCCGGCCGGCCGTGCTCAAGACCCGCCGCTTCGGCTACGACGGCAAGGGCCAGGCGGTGATCCGCATCGGCGACGATCCGGCGGCGGCCTTCGCCGCCATCGGCCGGCAGCCGGCCATCCTGGAAGCCTTCGTGCCGTTCGAGCGCGAGATCTCCGTGCTGGTGGTGCGCGGCGCCGATGGCGAGCTGCGCCACTATGATCCGGTGGAGAATGTCCATCGCGGCGGCATTCTGAGAACCTCGACGGTGCCGGCCCAGGTGGCGCCGGCGACCGCCATGGAGGCCGTGCGCATGGGCCGGGTGCTCGCCGAGGCGCTGGACTATGTCGGCGTGCTGGCCGTGGAGCTGTTTGCCACCGCCGATGGCCGCCTGCTGTTCAACGAGATGGCCCCGCGCGTGCACAATTCCGGCCACTGGACCGAGGCCGCATGCCACTGTTCGCAGTTCGAGAATCACATGCGCGCCGTCGCCGGACTGCCGCTGGGTTCGACCGCGCGCCATGCCGATGCGGTGATGCAGAACCTGATCGGCGCCGATGTCGAGGCCTGGCGGGCCATCGCGGCGGAGGATGGCGCCGTATTGCACCTCTACGGCAAGCGCGACCAGCGTGACGGCCGCAAGATGGGCCACGTCACGCGGCTGAAGCCGCTCAGCCGAGGCTGAGCAGCAGCGCAACCCCCGCCACGATCAGCACGATGCCGAGCCCGTCGCGCGGGCTGGTCGCCTGCCGGATGATGGCCCCCGAGACGAGGCCGGCGAACAGCACCTCGATGAGCGCGAGCGTGCGCACCTTGGCAACCGTTTCCAGCGCGAAGGCGAGGAACCAGAACTGCGAGGCGAAGGCGCCGAGGAAGCCGGCCAGGATCGAGGGCCGCCAGGCGCGGAAGATGGCGGTCAGAGCCGGGCGGTCGGTCGCGGCCAGATAGGCCGACAGCACGACGGCCTGGAAGCCGAGCCCCCAGACCAGCGTGGTGGTGGCAGCGAGGATGAAGCTGTCGGCGTCCAGCGCGCGGATGCCGCCGCGGAAGCCGACGGCGGCAATGCCGAAAAGCGCTGCTGCGGCAAGGCCGAGCAGGGCCGGCCGCAGTCCCGCCTCGGCACCGGGGCGCCACGACATGAGCAGGATGCCGGCGGTCGCCACCAGGATCGCGGACCAGGCCCACGGCGTCAGGTGATCGCCGAGCAGCAGCACGCCGAACAGGGCGACCAGCACCGGCTCGGTCTTGGTATAGGCGGTTGTGACCACGAAGGAGCGCTCGCGCATGGCCGCCAGCATGAGCGCGGTGGCGCCGATCTGGGCGAGCGCCCCCAGGGCGCTCCAGGCCAGGAAGCGGCCGTTGACAACCGGCGCCGGAGCCGCCACCGCGATGCGGACCGCGCCGTAGAACAGCAGGGCGAAGGGCAGGCCGTAGAGGAAGCGCACATGGGTCGCGCCGATCGTGCCGAGACGCTCGGTCAGGCCGCGCTGCATGGCGTTGCGCGCGGTCTGCGCGGCCGCTGCGATCACGGTGAAGACGGCCCATAGGCCGGGCAAGGCGAGCATGGACATCCCCTCGCCGCGAGCTATCCCCGCCGCAGCGGGCGCGGTCAATCGTCGGCGATGCAAGGGTGCCGGGCGCGGCCCCGGCGGATGGTCGCTCAACGGGCGCCGGATGCCTGCAGGGTCGCCAGGCAGGTCTGCGACAGGCTGCGCTGGTGGGTGGTCAGACAGGCGCGGATCCGCCCCGCATCGGTGCCGGCCGAGGGGCAGTTGCGGTCGAGATCCGCCTTGCAGGCCCGATAGATGGCCAGGCGTTGCGCGAAGGACAGGTTCTCGTTCGCCCCAGCGGCCGTGACGGGCAGCGCCAGGGCCAAGCCGAGGGCGCCGATGGCGATTGAGAGACGATGGGGCATGGTCAATCCGGGACAGGCGGCGAGGCGTGCCGAAAGGCATCGCCCCAGCCCAGCCTGCGGGTCAAGCGGGTCTGGTCGCGATCCCGCGCCGGCACCTGGACGACGCTCAGGCCGGCCGGCGTGCAGAGGGTGAAATCCGTGCCCGGCTTGGTGATCCGGGGCGGGCGGAGGATGCGGGCGGCGGCCGGCCGGCCGGCGATCTGCGGCCTGGCCGCGGCCACATAGGCGAAAGGCTCGTCCTCGAAGGGGGCATCCGCGCCCTTGGCAGCCCGGTGGGCGCGCAGGCGCGGCAGGCGCACCGAGAAATGGCACCAGTCGGGCGCTCGGACCGGGCAGGGCCCCTCGCCTGGACAGGGCGCAAGGATGCGGGCCCCGGCCGCGATGAGGCCCGAGCGGACCCGGTCGATCACGGCAAATCCCTGCCGCGTGCCCGGTTCGACCACCACGACGAGACCGGAGGTCCGGGCCAGCAGGCCGGGCGCCGCCACCGTGAGGCCCTGGGGATCGAGTTCATTGAGAGCATAGGACGCGATGACGAGATCGGCAGGTGGTTCGTCGGCAAGCGCTGCCGGAATGCCGGCCTGCCGCCAGGCGGCCGCACGCAAGGCCGGCGGGCCATGTGCGCCGAGTTGCTGCCCGAGGGCGATCATGCCGGGATGGGAATCGACCAGCCGGATGTCTTCGAGGCCGGGAAAGACCTCGAGTGCGGCCCAGCTCGCCGTGCCCGGGCCGCAGCCAAGATCGAGCAGCGAAGCCGGAACGAAATCCGTCCGCGCCGCCGTTTCGGCAAGCGCCGCGGCGACGGCGGCATAGGTCGCCGGCAATCGGGCGGTGGCATAGGCAGCCGCCTCAGCCGCACCCGCGAAGCGGGTGCTCCGTCCCGCGCGATAGTCGGCGGAGATGCGGGCGCTCGCCGCGGCCAGTTCCCGGCCGGGAAAGGCGCCGGCAAGCGCCTGGAGGCCGGCCCGCAGGGCCGCTGGCAGCGCGGCGCTCAATCCTCGACCGGAACGGTATAGTTGAGGCCCAGCCGGCCGCCATCGGCATAGATGGTCTGGCCGGTGATGTAGCTGGAGGCATCCGAGGCGAGGAACACCGCCACGCGGGCGATCTCGTCGGGATCGCCGAGCCGACGCAGGGGGGTACGCGAGAACAGGCGGTGGCGCGCGGCCTTGTCGGTGTTGACCGAGGCCAGCATCTCGGTGGCGATGGAGCCCGGTCCGATGGCATTCACCCGGATGCCGTGCTCGGACAGGGCGAGCGCCATGACATTGGTGAGCTGACGCACGCCACCCTTGGAGACGCAATAGGGGATCTGGTTGACGATGGCGAGCTTGGCGTTGACCGAGCTCATGTTGACGATGGCGCCGGGCTTCCGGCCAGCCTTGACCTGCTCGACCATGCGGCGGGCGACGGCCTGGCCGACGAGGAAGGAGCCCTTGAGGTTGACCCGCAGCACCTTGTCGAAATCGGCCTCGGCGAGATCGAGGAACTCGGCGGAATGGACGATGCCGGCATTGTTCACCAGCACGTCGATGTCGCCGCCGAAGGCATCGCGGGCGCCCTGGACCAGGCCGGCGACCGAGGCGGCATCACCAACATCGCAGGCAACGAACACGGCCTTGCCGGTCCTTGCCAGCTCCGCCGTGGTTGCAAGCCCCGCATCAACGGCGATGTCGGAGAGCACGACCGAAGCGCCCTCGTTGATGAAGCGGGCGGCGATGGCCTTGCCGATGCCGCGCGCGGCTCCCGTGACGATGGCGACCTTGCCGTCAAGCGCGCCCATGATGCCCTCCTGATGCGATGAACCCTGCGCCTTCTAGACCATGGCCGGCCGGTGCGGGAGGGGCCGAGACGCAGTGCCGGACTGCCGGTCGCAGCGCTCAGCCGCCCATCCGGGCCATCAGCGCGTCCGACAGCTCGAAATTGGCATAGACGTTCTGCACGTCGTCATTGTCGTCGAGCAGGTCCATCAGCCGCAGCAGCTTCTCGCCGTTGTCGTCATCGACCGCGACATTGTTCTGCGGCCGCCAGGTCAGGGCCGACTTGCGGGGCTCGCCGAACCGGGCTTCCAGCGCCTTGGATACTTCCGCGAGACTGTCGGCGGCGGTGGTGATCTCGTGGCCGGTCTCGCTCGAGACGACATCATCCGCGCCGGCCTCGATGGCCGCCTCCAGCATGGTGTCGGCGTCCGCCGCCTCGGGCGCGAACTCGATCACCCCGACCCGGTCGAACATGAACGAGACCGAGCCCGTCTCGCCCAGATTGCCGCCGACCTTGGTGAAATAGGACCGCACCTCGGAGGCGGTGCGGTTGCGGTTGTCGGTCAGGGCCTCGACGATGACGGCGACGCCGCCCGGACCATAGCCCTCGTAGCGGATCTCGTCATAATTCTCGCCCTCGCTGCCCGAGGCCTTCTTGATCGCCCGCTCGATATTGTCCTTGGGCATGTTCTCGGCGCGGGCGGCGATGATCGCCGCACGCAGGCGCGGGTTCATCGCCGGGTCCGGCAGGCCCATCTTGGCCGCGACCGTGATCTCGCGCGCCAGCTTGCCGAACAGCTTCGACTTGGCCGCGTCCTGGCGGCCCTTGCGGTGCATGATGTTCTTGAACTGGGAATGCCCGGCCATGTGCCCCTCGTCGGCAGTCTTGTCGGCTTGGCGGGCCGGGTTCGGGGCGCCCGCGCGGGCACCGCGCCGATCGCCGGCTCCGGATCGCCGGTCTTATAGGCTCGGGCCTGCCGGAAATAAAGACGGGCGGCCTCAGTGAACCTGCTCCGCCTCGAAGACGAAGGTTCCCGCCCGGCTGCCGGCCTCGGCCCGTGTCGTCAGGCGCAGCGAGAGGTTGCGGCTGCCGGCGGTAATGGTCACGGCGAAGCCCCGGATGCCGGCGGGCATGCCGCGCAGGCGGCCGAGCGGCCATTTCGCGCAGGCCGCAGCCTCCAGTTCCATGAGGTCGTCGGTGCGGCCGGAAATGCGGCACTCGGTGATCCTCGCCGCCGGAGACGGCGCGGCGACCGTGACCAGGGTCGGTGGAGAGGCACCGATGGCGACGGCCCTCTCGTGGGATGGGCCCCCGCGCGTGCCGAGATCGCGTGCATCGTGGTGCAGCGCACGAACACGGCCGACCGCCGCATCTGCCGTCAGGTGGTGGACGATGCAGACCTCGTCCATCAGGCGCAGCAGGCTGCGATTGTCCCGCGACAGGGCGCCGGCCGAGGGGGTCCACAAGGCCAGGATCGCCAGCACGAGCCCGGCCCAGGGCCTTGCGGGGCGGTCGCGGAGCAGTCTGGGGAGGGGTGGCATGGGGGTGTCCGCGGCATGGGTGCTGGTATCGTCTTCCGGTTGTCGGGTATCGGCGATCCAACAGGAGGTTGATCAAGGGGCGTGCCCTGATGTCTCCCGGGCGGCGGCAGGGAGCAGCAAAGGCTCGTATCGGCGACCGGGCGGCCGTCGATGAAAGGGACAGTTGGCAGGACGGGCCCGTGCAGGGCCCCGGTGCGTCAGCCCTTGGGCGCGAAGACCGAGGCGAGGCGGTCGATCTGGCCCGCTACGGCATTGGAAGGCTGCGGCTCGTTCTGCTCGAAGGCGCCGAACAGCAGCCGGTCCATGTGGACGATGCGGGCCTGCAGGCGCATGGCCTTGCCGATCAGGGCGGCGAGCGCCTCGGGCAGTTCGGCGAGCGTGGCCTCGGGCGTCGGTGCGCCGACGGAGGACAGGCGCACCTTGGACTTTTCCTTGGCAGCCTGTTCCTGGGTCAGCTCGCCCTCGTTGACGGCCCGCTGGAGCAGCAGCCAGGACGCCAGCTGCATCAACCGGGTGGTCAGGCGCATGCTCTCGGTCGCATAGGCGAGCGCCGGGCCGCGGTCGAGGGTGCGGCTCTCGGCCCGTCCGGGTCCGTCGAGATAGGCGGCGGTCTCCTCGACAAGGGCCATGCCGTCACGGAACAGCTCCTTGAAGGCCGGGGAGTTGGCCAGCCGTGCCCCGAAGGCGACGGTCGGCTCGACGGCGGACGGAACACGATCCTGCGACATAACCCAACATCTCCCTGACACGCCCCGTGTGCCGCCAGCCTGCCTGCGAGTAAAGCCCTTGCTTAAGCGAAGGTAAACGGCAGGCGGCAGCGACACCGGTCCAGCAAGGCCGATGCCAGAGCTTCCTGTCCCGGGATGGGACGGCAGGCCCGGCACGGGCGATCATGGAACGGAAAAAGAAGGCCGCCCGGAGGCGGCCTGAAAGTGGAATACAGGGAGGCGTCAAACAGAGTGGACAGGAGCCACTCGAGTCCAGCGAACTGAACGCCTGCAAGTGATAAAGGGGAAAGGTTAA
The DNA here is from genome assembly GCA_046295035.1 of Phreatobacter sp. GTDB lineage: Bacteria > Pseudomonadota > Alphaproteobacteria > Rhizobiales > Phreatobacteraceae > Phreatobacter. Next base: position 62,155 of record JBKBOA010000003.1, on the reverse strand, counting down.
CCTCGAGTTAACCCGGTCCGGTGCAGCGCGCCGACCGCGGACAGATTCGCGCCCGTTCAGAACTTGAAGAGGCTCTCCGCCGCGGACCGGCTCGATTGCTTGGCGGCCATGTCGGCCTCCAGCCGCGCGATCTCGTCGCGCAGCACCTGGATGCGCTCTTCCAGTTCGTGAACGGACAGGGCGGACAGATCCTGGCCGACCATATGGACGGGCGGTTTCGGGCGCGGCTTGAGGTCATCGTCCATCGGCATCCTGCCTCTCGTCACTGGTCACGGGCGGGCGGCAAGGCTACACCCGTCAGCCGCGCCGCAACACCCTGACGAGGTCCGCCGATGTCCGTGCTTCCCGCCACCATGACTGCCATCGCCATTCCCGTGCCGGGCGGCCCGGAGGCGTTGGTGCCCGAGACGCGGCCGGTGCCGCAGCCGGGCGCCGGCGAGCTTCTCGTCAAGGTGGTGGCAGCCGGTGTGAACCGGCCGGACGTGCTGCAGCGCGCCGGTGGCTATCCGCCGCCGAAGGGGGCCTCCGACATTCCGGGCCTGGAGTTCGCCGGCGAGGTCGTGGCGCGCGGGGAGGGCGCCGGACGCTTCGCAGTGGGCGAGCAGGTCTGTGCGCTGGTGGCCGGCGGCGGCTATGCCGAATATGCCGTGGTCCACGAGAGCAATGCCCTGCCGGTGCCGGCCGGGGTCTCGATGGTGGAGGCAGCGGGCATCCCCGAAACCTTCTTCACGGTCTGGTCCAATGTCTTCGACCGCGGGGCCCTCAAGGCCGGCGAGACCATCCTGATCCATGGCGGCACGTCCGGCATCGGCGTCACCGCCATCCAGCTTGCCAAGGCCTTCGGCGCACGGGTGCTGACCACCGCCGGCTCGGATGCGAAATGCGCCGCCGCAACGGCGCTCGGCGCCGATGTCGCGATCAATTACCGCAGCCAGGACTTCGTCCAGGCGGTGAAGGAGGCGACCGGCGGCCGGGGTGCCGATGTGATCCTCGACATGGTCGGTGGCGACTATGTGCAGAAGAACCTCGACTGCGTGGCCGCCGACGGGCGCATCGTGCAGATCGCCTTCCTCAACGGCTCGAAGGTGACGGTGGACCTGCGCGCGCTGATGCTGAAGCGGGTGATGTTCACCGGCTCCACCCTGCGCATCCGCGACATCGCCTTCAAGGCGGCGCTGGCCGAGGCGCTGAGGGCGAAGGTCTGGCCGCTGTTCGGGGCCGGCACGGTGAAGGTGGTGATGGATTCCACCTTTCCGCTGGTCGAGGCGTCGAAGGCCCATGCGCGCATGGAAACCAATGCGCATGTGGGCAAGATCGTGCTCACGGTCTGATCAGCGCAGCAGCCTGTCGAGAAGCGGCAGGCTGGTCAGGGCCGCCGCCGCGATCACCGCGAAGGCGACGGGACGGAACAGGCGCGGGCTTGCCCGCTCGAACAGCAGCGAGCCCAGTCCGATGCCGAGCCCATAGGGCACGATGGTCCAGGCGGCGATGCGGGCCACCTCGGCGGTGTAGATGCCGGCGAGCGCCAGCAGCGAGATGGAGATGGCCGAGGCCGGCACGAAGAAGGCGACCGAGGATCCGCGCACCCCGGCATTGTGGCTCGGGCCGGCCAGCCAGAACAGCGACAGCACCATGCCGCCCAGGCTGGCAAGGCCCGAGATCAGGCCCGAGACGATGCCGGTCGCGATGGTGGCGGCCCGGCCGGGAGAGGTCTCGATGCGGCCGACCGTCAGCAGGAGCGTCAGCACCAGCAGGATCGAGGCGGAGGTGATCCAGCGCACCGGCGTCGGGTCGATGGTGACGAGCAGCCAGACGCCGATCGGCAGGCCGACGACATAGCCCACGAAGAGCGGGCCGATCTCGCCCCAGCGGGCATGGCGCCAGGTCGAGCGCAGCATGGCAAACTGCAGGACCGCGTCGATGATCGACATGATGCCGATCGCGGCCTTCGGGCCCAGATAGGCGCCGGCAACGGGCATGAAGATCATGGCCGAGCCGAAGCCGGTATAGCCGCGCACGGTTCCCGCCATCAGGGCGGCAACCAGCACGGTGGCGGGCGGCATGGGGCCGAGGGCGGAGAGGATGTCCAGGGCGAGGATCCTTGGGCGGGACGGACCCGTGCGATAGGCCAGATCCAGGCGGGGGTGAACGGCCGCTCGTGCGGGGCGGCCGTGCGGCCACCGCGCCCCGCCTCGACTAGACTGCCGCCATGAGCGCGACGATTCGCATCCTGGGCCTGGACCCTGGCCTGAGGCGCACCGGCTGGGGGGTGATCGACGTCACCGGCAACCGCCTGGCTTTCGTGGCCTGCGGCACGGTCACGTCCGACGACAAGGCGGACCTCGGCGTCCGCCTCGCCCAGCTGCACCGCGGCCTTTCGGATGTGCTCGCCACCTGGTCGCCGCACGAGGCGGCGGTCGAGCACACCTTCGTCAACAAGGATGCCTCCGCCACGCTGAAGCTCGGCCAGGCGCGCGGCATCGCCATGGTGGTGCCCGCGCTCGCCGGGCTGGCGGTTGCCGAATACGAGCCGAACAAGGTGAAGAAGTCGATCGTCGGCGCGGGCCACGCCGAGAAGGCCCAGATCCACATGATGATCGGCATTCTCCTGCCGAAGGCCGATCCCAAGACCATGGACGCCGCCGACGCACTGGCGGTTGCCATCACCCACGCCCATCACCGCAGCGCGGCCGGCCGGCGCTGAGGATCAGTCGAGGGGCCGGGCGTAGCGGTCGAAGGCCTCGGCCCGGATGGCCGTGCCGGCGCCCGGCCATGCGGGCCGCCTGAGATTGCCGTCGACCACGGTCACCGGATCCTCGAAACAGTCCCGGATCCAGGGGATGTATTCGAACAGCGTGGTGGCCGGGTGCCAGTGCGACAGGTGCATGTGGATCTGGCCCATGTCGCCGGCATGGGCGACCACCGGCAGGCGTGCGGCATGGGCGGCCTCGGCCACGCGGACATATTCGCTGATGCCGGCAAGACGGGTGACGTCCGGCTGGACGAAATGCAGCGCGCCGCGCCGGATGAACTCGGCAAAGGCCTCGGCGGTGTAGAGCTGCTCGCCGAGGGCCACCGGCACGGACGAGGCGCGGGCCAGCGCCTCGTGGCCGGCAAGGTCGTCATACCAGAGGGGCTCCTCGATCCAGAACACGTCGAGGCCGGCCGCCTCGCGGGCAAAGCGCAGGGCCGTGGGCAGATCCCAGCGGCCGTTGACGTCGGTGGCCATCATCACGCGGGGACCGATGGCGCGGCGGACGGCCTCCAGGCGCCTCAGGTCGCGGGACAGTTCGGGCGAGCCGATCTTGATCTTCACGCCCCGGAATCCCTCCTCCTGAACGGCGCGACGGGCGCCGGCCACCAGGTCGTCGTCGGGCAGGGAGAGCCAGCCGATATCGGTGTTGTAGGCGGTGACCGCCGGCTTGGTGGCGCCGCCGAGCAGCCGCCAGAGCGGCTGGCCCGCGCGCTGCGCCTTCAGATCCCACAGGGCGATGTCGATGGCGGCGAGCGCCAGATGGCTGATGCCGGCGCGCCCGATCCATTGCAGCGGCGGATGCCGCGCGACCTTGAGCCACAGCCGGGTGATGTCGTCCTCGTCCTCGCCATCGAGCAATGGTGCGCAGGCCCGCGCGATGCAGCGCGCAATGAGACGGTCGCCCTCGATATCGGCATGGGTGCCGGTGAAGCCGGTGCCGATGAAGCCGTCGTGGGTGTGGATGCGGCAGCCGACCACGCCCCAGTGCGACAGGGTATGGGTGGAATCGGAGATCGACGAGCCGGTGACCGGCACGTGCAGGATGAAGGGCTCGATGCGGGCGATGGTCATGACGGTGCAGGGGCGGTCAGGAAGCGGCAAGGGCGGACATGGTGGTCCGCCCCTGACGTCGTCTCAACCGGCAATCGCGCCTGTCAGACCTGCGGTTGCGGCTCCAGCCCGTCGTCGTTGGCCGGGCGGCGGGTCTTGCCGCCGGCCGTCGGCACGGCCGAGTGGCGCGGCTGGGTCTTGTCGGGCTCGCTGTCGCGCACCGGCGGCTTGCCGGCGAGCAGATCCCTGATCTCGTCGCCGCTCAGCGTCTCGTATTCCAGCAGCGCCTCGGCCAGCTTGACGAAGTCGTCGTGCTTCTCGGTCAGGATGCGCTTGGCCTCCTCGTAGCCCTCCTGGACCAGGCGCTTGACCTCCTTGTCGATCTTCTGGGCCGTGGCTTCGGAAATGTTCTGCTGGCGTCCGACGGACATGCCGAGGAACACCTCCTCCTGGTTGTCGCCATAGGCGACGAGGCCGAGCTCCTCGGAAAAGCCCATGCGGGTGACCATGGCGCGCGCCATCTTGGTGGCCTGGTCGATGTCGCCCACGGCGCCGGAGGTGACGTTCTCCTTGCCGAAGGTGATCTCCTCGGCCACGCGGCCGCCCATGGCGACGGCCAGGTGCGAGGTATATTCCTTGTACTTCATCGAATAGCGGTCGCCCTCGGGCAGGAACTTGACCATGCCGAGCGCGCGGCCGCGCGGGATGATGGTTGCCTTGTGCACGGGCAGGCCGGCCGGGACATTGAGCCCGACGATGGCGTGACCGGCCTCGTGATAGGCGGTCAGCTTCTTCTCTTCCTCGCTCATGGCCATCGAGCGGCGCTCGGCGCCCATCATGACCTTGTCCTTGGCATCCTCGAGGTCGCTCATCGTGACCATGCGCTTGCCGCGCCGGGCCGCCAGCAGCGCCGCCTCGTTGACGAGGTTCATGAGGTCCGCGCCGGAGAAGCCGGGCGTGCCGCGGGCGATGATCTTCAGATCGACATCGGGGGCGAGCGGCACCTTGCGCACATGCACGCGCAGGATCTTCTCGCGGCCATTCACGTCCGGGTTCGGCACCACGATCTGGCGGTCGAAGCGGCCGGGCCGCAGCAGCGCCGGGTCGAGCACGTCCGGACGGTTGGTGGCGGCGATGATGATGATGCCCTCGTTGGGCTCGAAGCCGTCCATCTCGACCAGCAGCTGGTTCAGCGTCTGCTCGCGCTCGTCGTTGCCGCCGCCAAGGCCCGCGCCGCGATGGCGGCCGACAGCGTCGATCTCGTCGATGAAGATGATGCAGGGCGCGTTCTTCTTGGCCTGCTCGAACATGTCGCGCACACGGCTCGCGCCGACGCCGACGAACATCTCGACGAAATCCGAACCGGAAATGGTGAAGAAGGGCACGTTGGCCTCGCCCGCCACCGCCTTGGCGGTCAGCGTCTTGCCGGTGCCGGGCGGGCCGACCAGCAGGACGCCGCGCGGAATGCGGCCACCGAGGCGCTGGAACTTCTGCGGGTCGCGCAGGAACTCGACGATCTCCTGCAGGTCCTGCTTGGCCTCGTCGATGCCGGCGACGTCCTCGAAGGTGACGCGGCCGTGCGCCTCCGTCAGGAGCTTGGCCTTGGACTTGCCGAAGCCCATGGCCTTGCCGCCGGCGCCCTGGATCTGGCGTGACATGAAGATCCACAGGCCGATCAGCAGCAGCACGGGGAACCACTGGGCCAGAAGCGCGACGAACCACGGCACCTGCTCGCCGGGCGCACGCGCCTGCACCTGCACGCCCTTCTCGATCAGCCGCTGCGCCAGGCCCGGATAGGGCGGCGCATAGGTCTGGAAGGTGCGGCCATCGGTGAAGTGCCCGGTCAGTTCCGGCCCCTGGATGGTGACGTCGCGCACGCGGCCGTTGTCCACCTCGGTCAGGAGCTGGGAAAACGGCAGGTCGGACGATCCGGCGCGTTGCTGCGGGCTCTGGAACAGCGTGAACAGCGCCAGCAGCAGCAGGACGATGATGACCCACAGGGCGAGATTGCGGAAATTGGAGTTCATCGCGTGTCCATCCCGGGGATCAGCCGTGCGCGGGCGCCGAAGCGGCGCTAACGGAGAGCGCCGGCCGGCCGGACTCCCTCAGCCTCAATGTAGGTTCGCCAAGGGGCCTTGCCAAGGAGCGCTGTTGGAGCGGCCCTGCGGCATTCGACCCTCGACGCGGTCTGGTGACCCGGGCAGGCCGAAAGGTCAACCGGAACCATGGTCGATACGGATGGTTCGGCGCGCCGGTTCGCGGGCCACCGTCACGCGCCCATCGCCCGAGACGCTGACGAGCGCGCCCTGCAGGTTGCGGCGGAACGGCTCGCCGCGCGCGATGGCCATCAGCACCTCGCCGGTCAGTTCCTCCAGCGCCTCCAGACGCGGATCGGCGGCGGGATCGCCCGCGGCCGCCACGGCATCGGCGACCAGCCGCAGCACGACGGCAAAGGGTTCGTCCAGCCAGGAGGCCCCGGCGAAGGTCGCCACCCCGGCCGGCCCGACGGGCTCGGCGGTGGCTTCGGCGAGGCGGGCGGCATGGTGGGCCACGGCCGCGTCGAGCATGCGCATCCGCCCGGCGAGGATCGCCAGCCGCTCGGCATCCAGCCCCTCTGCGGCCAGGAGCGGCATCAGCCGGCGCAGGCGGACGCGGGTGAACCGCTCGTCGTTGTTCGAAGGGTCATGGACCGGTTGCAGTCCGGCGGCCGCGGCGGTTGCGGCGAGCCGCGCCTTCGGAACCCAGAGGAACGGGCGCAGGAGCCTGAGGCCGTCGCGCTCGCTTGCGCTCGCCATGCCCTTCAGGCCGAGCGGGCCGGAGCCGCGCATCAGCCGCATCAGCACGGTTTCGGCCTGGTCCTCCAGATGATGGGCGAGCATGACGGCGCCCGCGCCGATCCGGCCGGCCTGCTGGGCCAGGAGCCGGTAGCGCGCCGCGCGGGCAGCCTCCTGAAGGCCCGTCGAGGGCTTCTCGCCCTGCCAGCGCAGCACTGCCGATGGCAGCCCGAGAGCGCTCGCAGCCTGTTGCACGCGGGTGCATTCGTCGGCCGATTCGGGCCTCAGCGCATGATCGACCGAAGCCACGTGCACCGCCGGCGTGCCATCATTCAGGCGCCTCCAGCGCGCCACGGCCGCCAGCATGCCGAGGGAATCGGGGCCGCCGGACACCGCCAGCAGCAGCGCCGCCGGGCCGCGGCAGGGATCGAGCAGCCCGGCGATCTCCGCGTCGGTCAGCGGCCCGTCGGGACCGCCATCAGCAGCTGGCACGGCGCTGCTCGTTCAACACCGCCGTGCGGGTCGCCTGGGGGGCATTGGGATATTTGCGGTTGAACTCGGCATAGGCGGCGCAGGCTGCCTCGCGCTCGCCGAGCGCGTTGAGCGACTGGCCAAGGCGCAGGAGGCTGGACGGGGCACGGCTGGCGCGAGGATAGTCGGTGGATACCTTCAGGAACTGCTCGGCCGCCTCGCGGTACTGGCGGCGCTGGAACATGGCCTCGCCAAGCTGGTGCGTGGCATCGCCCACCAGCCGGTCGCGCGGGTTCGCGGCAATGAAGCTCCTGAGCGCGATCTCGGCCTGCTCGTAGTCGCGCCGCTGCATGTAGGCCATGGCCGCATTGTACTGGTCGCGCGGGGAGGTGGCGATGACCGCGGGCGGCACGGCGCCCGTCGGGCCCTGCGGCACCAGGGTCGGATCGCTGGCGACCTGGCCGGAGAGCTGGCCGAGATCGAGCGGGCGGTTGGCGCCCGAATCAGGGATCGCTCCGTCGATGGCGCCACCGCGGGCCGGGGCGGCATTCCCGCCAGGGGGCAGGGTGCCGAGGTCGCGCGGCGCACCGGGGGCACCCTGCTGCTGGGTCGGATCGAAGGCATCGCCGCGCCGCTGCTGGCCGGGCGCGGGCTGGGTCTGCTGCGGACGCGCCGGGGCGGGGCGGGCACCACCGCGCGCGCCTTCCAGTTCGTTCAGGCGGAACTCGATGTCGGCCTGCGCGCGCCGCAGCTGCTCTTCCAGCTGCCGCACGCGGAACTGTGACTGCTCGAGCTGGCCATTGATCGAGCGGATCTGGGCTTCGAGGCGCTGGATCCGGTCGAGCAGATCGGCCGCGCTCTGGGCCTGCGCGGGAGCATGGAGCCCCACCAGCAGCAGGGCGGCGAGCACAAGCCATGCCGCCGCGTCGAACCGGAACCCGCGCGCCTGTGCCCGCCCGATCATGGTCATCGATTCCCTCAGCCTCGCTGTGTCAGTTCAACGATCGACTTGGGCGACAATTCGGCCCGATTCAAGCACAAACGGCGCCCGGTCAGCCGGGCGCCGCAGGCATCCCCCATCTCGGGCAAGGGCGTCAGGAGCCCGCGCCCCCGCTCAGCACCGTCACCGCGCGGCGGTTCTGGGACCAGCAGGAAATGTCGTTGCAGACCGCCACCGGTCGCTCCTTGCCATAGGAGATGGTGCGCATGCGCGCCGGCGAGACGCCGCGGGCGGCCAGATAGTCGCGCACGGTCTGCGCGCGGCGAGCCCCCAGCGCGATGTTGTATTCGCGCGTGCCGCGCTCGTCGGCATGGCCCTCGATGGTGAAGGCGTAGCGGTTGTATTGGTTCAGCCAGACGGACTGCTTGTCGAGGGTGGCGCGCGCCTGCGGGGTCAGTTCCGAGGAATCGGTCTCGAAGAAGACGCGGTCGCCGACATTGACCACGAAATCCTGCGGGCTGCCCGGCGTGGCCGATCCGGCTCCGGCGGTCTGGTTGACGGGGTTCTGGGCGCAGGCGCCGAGCGCCAGCCCGAATACCATGAGGGCCGCAAACTTCGCTGCGCGGCCGAAGGCCATGGACAGCATGGTGGTCTCCTTGACCTGAAAGTGTGTCATCCGTCTATCAGGACGTCGGTTAAGCGAACCTTCCGGTTTTCGCCCGCCTTGGCTCCGCCGGGTTTACCCGTCACCGCCGCAGGTCCGGCAGCTTGCTGCCAACATCCTGTTCTTGTTCTTGAATCCCGATCGTCTGGGCGATGGGACGTTAACGCCACGCCGCCCGGACAACCGCCGGGATGGTCAACCGTGCGTTAACGGCCGGGCCCCGGATCGCCGCGCCGGCACCAGTGGCCGATGCGACCCGATCCCGATCGCGGCGCAGCGTGACGAGACTGTGGCAGGCGGGTGGCATGCCGGTGGTTCCTCCCGCGCCGGGGAAGCTCTGCCCGGGCTGTGGCAGATCGGCAACAGTCGTCAGCGCCCCCAGGGGCTCAGCCGGATGGCGAGGGCAGTGGAGAGGCCGTAGACCACCATGGCCGCGCCGACCAGCGCGAACATGGCCGATGCCGGAGCCCCGGTGGCGGCAAGCCACCAGCCCCCGAGGATGATGACGGCGAGCCGCGCCGTGCCGGCGAGGACCGGGCCGATCACCCGGCCGGAGCCCTGGGCGGCGAAGTAGAGGCACAGTCCGAGCCCGTAGAAGCCGAAGGTCGGCCCGGCCCAGGTCAGGTAGGAGCGGGTGGCCTCGACCACGCGCGGATTGTCGGTGAACAGGCGCGCCCACTGGTCCGGCAGGAACCAGGCGACGAGCCCGATCCCTCCGGTGATGGCGAAGGCGAGGAGGCCACCCGTCCAGGCGGCTGCGCGGGCGCGCGCAATCTGCCCGGCGCCGATCGCCATGCCAACCATCGGCACCAGCGCGACACCGACCGCAAAGGTGATCGGGATCAGCAGGAATTCGATGCGGGTGCCGATGCCATAACCGGCCAGCGCCTCCTCGCCGAAGCGGGCAACCAGCGCGGTCAGCACCAGCACGGTCAGCACCGACTGGATCGACGACAGGCCCGCAACGGCACCGACCCTGAGAATGTCGGTGAAGTGGTCCCGCCGCAGGGGGATGCCGGAGAGCGGCAGCGCGAAGCGCCCGCGTCCGGCTCTCAGATACCAGAACAGGAAGGTGGCTCCTGCGCCATAGGCGATGATCTGGCCGAGCGCGACGCCGGTCATGCCGAGCCGGGGCAGAGGACCAAGGCCCAGTCCGAGGCCGCCGCCCGCCACGACCTGGAGGGCGGCCACGGCGAGCAGCGTGGCCGAGGGGACGTGCATGATGCCCATGCCGCGGACGATGGAGGCGGTCAGATTGCACAGCCAGACGGCCAGGGCGCCTGCAAACAGCGTGTTGGAATAGATGAGGGCCTCGCCGAGCGCGTCGCCCTGGCCGCCCAGAACCCGGTAGAGCGCCGGTCCGGCCAGGATGAACAGCGCCGACACCGACAGGCCGCCGGCGAGGGCAATCAAGACGGTATGGAAGGCGAGGGAGCGGGCGCGGTCGAGGTCGCCGGCGCCCAGGGCGCGGCTCACCGCCGAGGAGACACCGCCGCCCATGGCGCCCGCGGACAGCATCTGCATCAGCATGGCGAGCGGAAAGACCAACGCCATGCCGGCCAGCGCGGGCGTTCCCAGCGCCCCGACATAGGCGGTCTCGGCGACGGCGACCGCGCCGGTGGCCACCATGGCCATCAGGTTGGGCACCGACAGGCGCAGGATGGTCGGCAGGATCGGCGCCGACAGGATCGGGTTCACAGCCGCTGCCGGCCGGCTGGCGGGGGCGACGACGCTCACGGGGGGGCCCCGACGACCGGTCGGGCAACTTGCTGCATATGCAGGTAACGGGCCGTCTGGCCCGGCCAGGTCGGGGCGGTCATGCCAGCCTCTTCAGGGTCAGATCGAGGGATTGGTGAAGAATGGCCGTGGCCTCCGCCCCGAGCGCGGCGCGGACCTCGGCCTGGGCGCGTTCCCAGCCCGGACGGGCGGCGGCGAGGGCGTCACCGCCGGCATGGGTGAGCCGGATGCGGCGGGCCCGGCGGTCATCGGGATCGGCCTCGAGGCGGACGAAATCCTGCCGTTCGAGCGGCTTCAGCGCGCGTGTAAGCGCCGTCGGGTCCATGATCATGCGCTCGGCGAGGGCGCCGATGGTGATGCCGTCGAGGCGCTTCAGATGAGCCAGGATGCCGAACTGGGTGACCGTCAGGCCCGCCGGCTGGATGTGCCGGTCATAGATCTGGGTGATGCGCCGGGCGGTCTTGCGCACCCGTGCACAGGTGCAGGCAAGGCTATCGGCTGAGGCTTCGGCCGGATCGGACATGGCAGAAGATTACTGCATATGCAGATGAATGTCAGCCTGATCCCGCGCGCGATCCGGCGAGGCTGCGCGGGGCAGGCGGTCGCCTGCCGGGCGGTCCGCTTGCCGCGTCAGGACCAGCCTCCTAGACTGATAGGCAGCGTCCCTCCGGAGGCATGGCCATGCCCCAGCCGGTCGTGTCGGCCCTTGCACTGGCGCTGGTCGTCGCGGCGCTGCCGGCGAGCGCCGGTCGCGCCGTTCCGGGTGACTGCCCGTTGCAGCCCGACATCGTTGCCCATGCCGACTTCCTGCTGGTCGATCCCAGGATCGAGCAGCGGTTCTGGCGAGACCGGATGAGCACCGATGCGGCCTATCTCCTCATCCGCTACGGCGGCCTCGATCAGCGGAGCGGCGGCCGGCTGATCGAGGCGCTGCGGCAGCGGCGCGTGCGGCCCGAGCGGATCGCCGATCTTCGCCTCGCCTTCGCGCCGCCCGACAGCCGCCTGTCGCTGGTCGAGGATTTCCAGGAGGGCTCGTCCGTGCCGCCCGGCGGTGCATCGTTCTTCCGGGCCATGGTCGTGGATGCGCGCGAGGACTGGCTTTTCGCCGACATGGCCCGGCGCGCCCGCACGCCGGGGGCCGACCGGACCATGGTGAACACCTTCCAGCTGCGGCTCGCCCGCTCGCTCGCCGACCTGGCCGACCGCGACAAGCGGGCGATCGCCCTCAAGGCCGCGGACCAGGGCCTGTGGACGCTGGCGCGCGAGCTCATGGCCCAGCGCTCCGACCCGCGTGACTGGCTGGCCCTGGTCCGCCGCGATCCCGACGGCCCCCGCGACCGGGAGGCGCTGACCCGCTGGTTCACGCCCCTTTGGCGGGGCCAGGCCTCGTTCCGGCCGAGGGCCTTCCCGGCCGATGTCCTGCCGCCCGAGCTGCGGGCGATCGCCGACGAGCTCGACCGGCGGCGCGGTCCCGAGACGTCGGCCCTGGACGTGCTGCACGAGCTCTACGGGCGGGCCCCGGTGACGCAGCCGCTGCTGACCGTCTTCAACCGGACCGGCAATATCCGCATCGGCGCGGAGATCGGCGCTGCCCTGCTCGGCGCGCTGCGCTCCGGCGATCTGCATCCGGCGCGCCATGCCGACCGGATCCGCGCGCGCATCCTGGGCGGCCTGGTCGAGATCCTGGGCAAGGCGGAGGCGGAGCGCCAGCTGGCCTCGTTTCCGGCTGCCGATCTCCTGCCGACCCACGAGCCGGCCCTGGCGGTGCTGGAACAGGCCGTGGCGCGCGAGGTGCTGGCCGCCTTCGTCACCGGTCGTGACCGTGATCCGCCGCGCCGGCCGGACGTGCTGTCGCAGACCTTCGACTGGGCCGGCTGGCTGCACGTGGCACGGGCGATCCGCCGCGGCGATCAGGTCCATGATGCCTATCGGGGTATCATGGCCGACCTGCTTCACGCGGCGGGCCGGCACCAGGAGGCCGTCGACCTGCTGCGCACGGTCACGCCGGTGGATGATGCGCGCCGGCGCAGCCACCGGATGATGCTCACCCTCGAGGGCCAGTGTGCCGGTCTTCTGGCGGATGCCCTGTTGCTGGGCGAGCCGCTCTACCGCTTTCCGCCCCGCTGACCGGGTGGCCCCGCCAGGGACTGTCACCGGGCTGACGCGCGCCGACGGCAGGATCGGCGGCAGGAGGCGCCGGCGGGATCGCGGCCCTTCCGGACTAGCCAGGGCGCCGCGACACTGGTTTGCTCCCGCCGGGGGCACGCTTCGGGATTTCCACATGCGCATCCTTCGCTTCTTGATCGCCACGGCTCCCCTGCTGGCCGTCCTGACCAGTGTGGCAACCGGTGCCGCGCTGGCCCAGCCCCGGGCCGCTCCCGGCGCCGTGCCGACCGCCGATGTCGGCACGGTGCGCGAGCCGCAGGGCTTTCCGCGCTATGCCGGCAGCATCCTCGCCGGAGGCTTTGCCGCGGCCTTCGACGAGATGGTGCTGGTCACCGCCGCGCTGGTGCGGGTGCCCGGCCAGTCCGATGCGCGCGGCAATGCCCTGTTCCTGCCGCCCGAGGCGCGCAAGGCCGAGGGCCGTCGTACGCGCCTGATCTATGCCATTCCGCAGGGGCGTTCGCCGCTGGAGGTGATCCGCGGCTACCAGCAGGCCCTGCAGGAGGCCGGCGGCACCCGCGTCTTCGAATGCGCGGAGGCCGAATGCGGCGGCGAGACCCGCTACGGGGCGACCAGCGGCGGCGGCAATTCCGGCATCCTGCAGCTGATGATGCCGGCCAGCGACGTGCCGACGCGCCGTGGCGATCCCGTGGCCTGCGCCGTGGACAACAGCGCGCGGACGGGCCAGCGCTATGCGCTGATGCAGCTGCCCAATGACGGCGGTTATGTCGCCGTGCTGAGCTATGTGGTGGGGGATTACGTGGCGGCCTCCGACTGCCGCCCCTGGACCGGACGGACGGTCGCCATCGTCAACATCATCCAGACGGGCGCCCGGGAGCAGCGGATGGAACTGGTCAGGGCCGATGCGATGGGCGCCTCCATGAGCCGCGACGGCCGGGTGATCTTCCACACCATCCTGTTCGACACGGCGCGGGCCGAGATCAAGCCGGAAAGCCAGGCCCAGCTCGCCGAGATGGCGGCCTATCTGCAGGCCAATCCAGGGCTGAGGGTCATGATCGTCGGCCACACCGACAACCAGGGCGGGATCGACTATAATCTCGATCTCTCGCGCCGCCGGGCGGCCGCCGTGGTTGCAGCCCTCACCGCCCGTGGCATCGCTGGCAGCCGCCTGGTTCCCCAGGGGGTCGGCATGGCCGCGCCCATGGCCACCAATGACAGCGAGGACGGTCGCTCCAGGAACCGGCGCGTGGAAATGGTCAAGCTCTGACCGGGCATCCGCCCGGCGCCCGGCTCAGCGCAGCGTCGGGCTCCAGGCCGGGTCGGAGGCAAAGCTCGGGGTCGGCACCACCACTTCCGAACGCGCGAAGATGTCGGCCTGGTAGAGGCGTGGGCCGCCGCCCTGGTCGCGGAAGAACATCACGAACAGCCCGTTCGGCGCGAAGGTCGGCCCCTCGTTGTGATAGCCGGAGGTGATGATGCGCTCGCCCGACCCGTCCGGGCGGATCACGCCGATGGCGAACTGGCCGCCGCCCTGCCGGGTGAAGGCGATGAGGTCGCCGCGCGGCGACCAGACGGGCGTGCCATAGCGTCCCTCGCCGAAGGAGATGCGGTTGGCAGCGCCGCCGGCGGCGGACATGACGTAGAGCTGCTGGCCGCCGCCGCGGTCGCTCTCGAAGACGATCTGCCGGCCGTCGGGCGAATAGGAGGGCGAGGTGTCGATGGCCGAGCCGTCGGTCAGGCGCACCGCGCTCTTCGAGCGCAGGTCGAGCGAATAGAGCGAGGAACCGGCCCCCTGCTGCAGCGACAGCACGATGCGCTGGCCGTCCGGCGAGAAGCGCGGGGAGAAGGTCATGCCGGGGAAGTTGCCGACCTGCTCGCGCTGGCCGGTCTCGATGTTGAGCAGGAACACCCGGGGCTCGCCGCCGGCATAGGCCATGTAGGTGATGTCCTGGCTCGACGGCGAGAAGCGCGGCGTCAGCACGAGATCGCCGCCGCGGGTCAGATAGCGCACATTGGCGCCATCCTGATCCATGATGGCAAGCCGCTTCTGGCGGCGGTCCTTGGGACCGGTCTCGTCGACGAAGACCACGCGCGTGTCGAAATGGCCCTTCTCGCCGGTCGCCCGCTCGAAGATCTGGTCGGAGACGATGTGGGCGATGCGCCGCCAGTTGGCCTCCTGGGCGGCAAACTGCTGGCCATGGAGCTGCGTGCCCTGGACCACGTCCCACAGGCGGAACTCGACGCGCGTGCGCCCGTCAGGCCCGCGCAGCGCCCGGCCGGTCACCACCGCCGCCGCGCCGACCTGCTGGAAGCGCGGAAAGTTCGGCGCCCGGTCCGGATCGACCTGCTGATCGGCATAGGCCTGCCGCTCGATGATGCGGAAGAAGCCGGAGCGGCGCAGGTTGTTCTCGATCACGCCGGAAATATTGGCGCCGAGGCCGCCGTCGCCGGCGAATGGCGGAATGGCGATGGGGAAGGGCTGGACCTGGCCCCTGCGGATGTCGATGACCGGGGGCGCGCCCTGGGCGAGCGCCCAGGGTCCGAGGAGCGGCGAGCCGGTGATGGCGGCGCCAGCGGCAAGGATCGAACGGCGGGTCAGCATCGGGGTCATGATCGGTCTCTGAACGGCTTCGGACGGTGCGCAGCCGGGCCCTTGCGGCAATCGTCAGGGCGCCAAGGCTAGCGCATCATGTCTCTCGGGTCGAAATTGAGCACCACCTCGCGCCAGGTCTCGTAGCGCTCGCGCGGCAGGCGGACGCCGCCCTCGGCCGAGCAGCGCATGACCGCGCGCACCGCCGAGTTGGCCAGGATCTGGAAGGTGGAATCCCCGCGCGGGTTCTGCACCTCGGGCCGGCCGGTCACCGTGCCGTCGGGGTTGAACGAGACGCGCAGGCGCACGGCGGCGGCTGCACCCTCGCGGGCGGCGATCGGCACCTCCCAGCAGCGCTCGGCCCAGGCCCGGATGGCGTCGATCTCGCGTCCGGTGATGCGGGAGGCCGCGCCGGTGGCGGTGCCGAGGGAGGCGGTGCGGCTCGGCGCGGTGGCGCCGGTTGCCTCGGTGCGGGCAGCCTGCCGGCGGTCGTTCTCCTGCGTCTGGTTCAGGCGCGCAGCAATGGAATTGGGATCGAACTGGCGGGCATTGGCGCGCTCCTGGCGCTGCCGCTCGGCGCGCTCGCGCGCCTCGCGCAACTGGCGGTCACGCTCGGCGCGCTCACGCTCCTGCCGCTCGCGGGCCTCGCGCAGCTCGCGCTCGCGCTGCTCGCGCTGGCGCTGCTCGGCCTGGCGGCGCTCCTCCAGGCGGCGCTGTTCCTCCCGACGGCGCTGCTCGGCCTGGCGCTGCTCCTCCTGCCGGCGCTGCTCCTCCTCGCGGCGCTGGCGGGCCTGGATCTCCGCCTCGCGGGCGGCGGGATCCTCGCGCACCTCCTCGGTCGCGGCGGGCGGCGTCGGACGCGGCAGCGGCTGGGGCGGCACCGGCATGGTCGGCTGGGGCTGCACGGCCGCAAGGCGGGTCGGCTGCGGCGGCGGCTCCTCGGCAATCTCGGGCGGACGCGGGGCGGGGGGCGGGGGCAGCTGGACGTTCTGGACGCGCTCGCGCGCGACCGGCAGCGTCGCGGGATCGGGGGTTGTCCGCTCCTCGGCAGCCTGCCGGTCAACGACCCGCTGGGGCGTGGGCATCCGCTCGCCGCGCAGGTCGCCGCGCACCGACTGGGCCGGCTCGTCGGAGACGATCTCCACCGGCACGGCCTCACCCTCGTCGAACCGCTGCGGCGAGGTCAGGAAGCCGATCAGGCCCGCGACCACGAGCAGCACATGCCCGCCGATCGAGACGCCATAGCCGACCTTCTGAGGATGGAGCGCCAAGGACGTTCCCCCGCAAGCCTGACCTAGCGCGCCGCACGTTCGGTGGCGACCAGCGCCACCTTGGTGAAGCCGCCATTCTTGATCTGCGACAGCACGTCCATGATCGCCTGGTAGTTGGCGGCGGCATCGCCGCGCACGAAGATGCGCTCGTCGGTGCCGTTCTGGGCGCTGGCGCGGATGCGCTCCAGCAGCTGGCCGTTCTCCACGCGGTTGTCACCCACGTAGATCTCGCCGTTCTGACGGACCGACACCGTGATCGGCGGGCGGTCCTGCTGGATGGCGCGCGCCGAGGCCTGGGGCAGGTCGATCGGCACGGAGACGGTCATCAGCGGAGCGGCGATCATGAAGATGACCAGCAGCACCAGCATCACGTCCACGAAGGGCGTGATGTTGATCTCGTTCATGACGAAGGCGCGGCGGCGCCGGCGGCCGCTGCCGCCCCGTCCCGAACCGCCTCCGGCAAGCTGGGCTCCCATGGTCCCGTCCCCTTATGCGGCGCGCTGGTCGTAGCCGGCGGGGGCACCGCCCTGCTGGTCGATCTGGCGCGACAGGATGGCGGCGAACTCGTCGGCAAAGCCCTCCAGGCGGCTGGCGATCTTGTTCACCTCGCCGGCGAGCTTGTTGTAGGCGATGGTCGCCGGAATGGCGGCCACCAGGCCGATGGCGGTGGCGAACAGGGCCTCGGCAATGCCGGGAGCGACCACCGCCAGCGAGGTGTTCTTGGACACGGCGATTGCCTGGAAGGCGGTCATGATGCCCCAGACCGTGCCGAACAGGCCGATGAACGGCGCCGAGGAGGCCACGGTGGCCAGCACCATCAGGCGCGATTCCAGCCGCTCCACCTCGCGCTGGATGGTCACGTTCATCACCCGGTCGATGCGTTGCTGCAGGCCGGCGAAGGAGCGCACCGAGGTCTCGTGGCTGCGCTTCCATTCGCGCATGGCGGCGACGAACAGCGCGGCCATGGCCGTGGTTGGCCGCTGGGCGAGCGAGCGGTAGAGCTCCTCCAGGCTCTGGCCGGACCAGAACACCTGCTCGAAGCGGTCCATCTGGCTGCGGGTGCGGCGATAGACGATGATCTTCTCGACAATGATGGCCCAGACCCAGATGGAGGCCACCACCAGGCCGATCATGACGCCCTTCACCACCCAGTGGGCGGCCCAGAACAGGCCCCAGAGCGACACGTCATGGGAGGCTGCGGCCGCGGCGGCCTGGGCGACTTCGGGGGTCATCGGCAACTATCCTTTTCGCAACAGGGCCGGCTGCGAGGCCGCACGCTGCATCCCCGGGCCATGGATCCAACTTTCCTGAACGATGGGCGCGTTTTCACCCCGCGCACCCCTTTTCGTCCCCTTGAGAGGGGCGAAATGCCCCCGGAATATGTCGTGACCGTGGCGCGGCGTGTGCATCCGCGTGGTGTCCTACCAAGCCATTGCCATGGTTAAGGCGAGGTTATCTTCTGCAATGCAGCATCGACGGGGCGCCCCTGCGTCCTCATGGCCCGGCTGCCGGCGGGGGCGGGCGAGGCATCCGAACGCGGATCAGCCGCGCAGGATGAGCATGAGCGCGCCGGCCACCGCGACCGTCAGCATGCCGAGGCGCATGCGGTGGCGGTCGATGAGGACGATGACCAGCGGAGCCAGCCCATAGCCCACCAGGATGCCGGGAACAAGCAGGCCGGCGCGGGCGAGATCGGCAAGGCCGAAGCGGCCGGCGCCGGCATGCATGGCCACCATCAGTCCATAGGCGATGATCCAGTAGAGGCCGAGGGTCGCGCGCACGCGGGCCGGATCCTCGCCGGCATAGGCGATGCCGATCAAGGGTCCGTGAATGCCGGACATGCCGCCCATGAAGCCGGACACGACGCTCGCCCCGAACACGTCGCGCGGGATGGCGCGCAGCTTCAGCCCGACCAGGGCGAGCGCGACCGCCATCAGGATCATGGCCCCGAACAGGCGAGGCAGGTGACGCGGATCGATGGCGATGAGGGCCGCCACGCCGGCGGCCGTGCCGATGGCAAGCCCGGCCGTGCCCCAGCCGATGCCCGGCCGGTCGATCAGCGAGGCGCGGCCCCAGACCATGGCGGCCATGACGATGAAGGCCGACAGGATGGCGGGCGCCGGCACCAGGTCGGTCGAGACCAGCGCCAGAAGCGGCATCATGACGAGGCCCAGCCCGAGGCCGAGCGCCAACTGGACGATGGTCGCCAGGGCCATGATGGCCGTGATGGCGAGGAGTTCGAGCGGGGTGAAGCCGAGGAGCGTGAGGGAGGTCATGGCGCCTTAACAGCACGGGCGGCCCCGTGCGATGCCGGCCGCATGCTAGCCATGCGGGGTCTGTCCCCTCGGCGTCATGACCTGCCGCAGACCGTCGGGGATGCGGACGGGCCTGCCGCCGGCCAGGAAGGCGACGCGGACCGAGGCTTCGACCAGCACCTCGTCCCCGCGCAGCACGCGCTGGGCGAGATTGAGGGTCGCGCCCTTCACGGCCTGGGTGCGGGTTTGCACCGTGAGCACGTCGTCGATGCGGGCGGGCTTCAGGAACTCGATGCCCATCGACCGCACCACGAAGAAGAAGCCCGCACCGGCCTCCGCCTTTGCCCGCTCGAACAGGTCGCCCTGGGCGACGCCGAGAAGGCGCAGGAAGTCGGTGCGGCCGCGCTCCATGAAGCGCAGGTAGCTGGCGTGATAGACCACCCCGGAGAAATCCGTGTCCTCGTAATAGACGCGCACGGGCAGCAGGTGCGTCTCGCCCTCGATGCGGCCGGCCAGATGGTCGTGTCCGGCCGGCTCACTCATCGGCCTCGTCCCGGAACAGCTGGAACTGGGCGGCGTGGCGGGCCGGTTCGGCAAGGCCGAGATGGGCGAAGGCATGGGAGGTCAGCAGCCGCCCGCGCGGGGTCCGTTGCAGGAAACCCTGCTGGATGAGGTAGGGCTCGATGATCTCCTCGATGGCATCGCGCGGCTCGGACAGCGCCGCCGCCATGGTCTCGATGCCGACCGGCCCGCCGCCATAGTTGAGGGCGATGGCCTTCAGGTAGCGGCGGTCCATGGCGTCGAGGCCGGCCCCGTCCACCTCCAGCCGGGTCAATGCCTCGTCGGCAATGGCGCGGGTGATGGCGTCCGCGTCCTTGTAGATCGCGAAGTCGCGCACCCGCCGCAGCAGCCGGCCGGCAATGCGCGGCGTGCCGCGCGCGCGCCGGGCGATCTCGTTGGCGCCGTCCGCCGTCATGCCGATGCCGAGCACGCGCGCGCCGCGCGTGACGATCAGCTCCAGTTCCTCCACCGTGTAGAAGGCGAGGCGGATCGGGATGCCGAAGCGGTCGCGCAGGGGGGTGGTCAAGAGGCCGGCGCGGGTCGTGGCGCCGACGAGGGTGAACCTGGCGAGGTCGATCTTCACCGAGCGGGCCGCCGGCCCCTCGCCGATGATCAGGTCGAGCTGGAAATCCTCCATGGCGGGATAGAGGATTTCCTCCACCGCCGGGTTCAGGCGGTGGATCTCGTCGATGAACAGCACGTCGCGTTCTTCGAGGTTGGTCAGCTGGGCGGCGAGGTCGCCGGCCTTGGCGATGACCGGCCCGGATGTGGCGCGGAAGCCGACGCCGAGCTCCTTGGCGAGGATCTGCGCCAGCGTGGTCTTGCCGAGGCCGGGCGGACCGACAAACAGCACGTGGTCCAGCGCCTCCCCGCGCGTGCGCGCGGCCGAGATGAAGACCTCGAGGTTCGCGCGCGCCTGCGCCTGACCGATGAACTCGGCAAGCCGCTGCGGCCGCAGATGCGTGTCGGCATCGTCGTCGCGGCGCTCGGCGGAGAGGATGCGGTGGGGCTCGGTCATCAATGATTCGCTTGAGGGTCCGAATTGTTGTATATACGCTCGGCCATCAATCGACATCTCCTTTGACGAGAGCAAGCGCCAGCGAGCCCTGGCTGAACGGGGGCTCGATTTCGCGGACGCCGTTCTGGTCTTCTGTGAGGTTCACTTCGACGTTCCCGACGAACGCAGGGACTGTGGAGAGCCAAGAATCGCGACTTTTGGAACACTGCGCGGCCGCATGGTCACGCTGATCTGGACACCGCGCCGCGCCTCGCGCCGCATCATCTCGATGAGACATGCCAATGACCGGGAAAGAGCCCGTTTCGAAAAGCACATGGGTCGATCCTGACGACGCTCCGGAGTGGACCGACGAGATGTTCGAAAGTGCAGATCTCTACCACGGCGAGACGCTGATCCGCCGCGGCCGGCCGCGCAAGGCCCGGTCAAAGGTGCCGGTCTCCATCCGCCTGTCGCCGGAGGTCGTCGAGGCCTTCAAGGCGGAGGGCGCCGGCTGGCAGACGCGGATCGACGAGGCCTTGAAGGAGTGGCTGGCGAAGAAGGTCGCGTGAGGCCTTACGAACTGAGTTCCTTCAGCCCCATCCGGATCAGCGCCTGGGTGGTGGCGCCATCACCGGCCTTCTTGGCAGCGGCGGCAATGGCGGCGGCCGCCTGCGGCTGCCCATAGCCGAGATTGACGAGGGCCGAGATGGCATCGGCAAGCGGGCCGGGCGCGCGCTTCTCGTCGACATCGCCGGCGAGCTTCGCCAGGGCCGGATCGACATCGGTAAAGCCCGGCGCCTTGTCCTTGAGCTCGGTGATGATCCGCTCGGCGACCTTCGGTCCGACGCCGTTGGCCCGGCCGATGGCCGCCTTGTCGCGCAGGGCGATGGCATGGGCGAGGTCGGAGGCTTTCAGCGCCGAGAGCACGGAGAGCGCCACCTTGGCGCCCACCCCCTGGACATTCAGCAACAGGCGGAACCACTCCCGTTCCAGGTCGCTGGCGAAGCCGTAGAGGCGGATCATGTCCTCGCGCACCATGGTCTCGATGGAGAGCACCGCCGCTTCCCCCGCCGCCGGCAGGGCCTGCAGGGTGCGCGCCGAGCAGTGGACCACGTAGCCGACGCCGTGAACATCCACGATCACCCAGTCCGGGCCGTAGCTGTCGATGGTGCCCTTGAGCTTGCCGATCATGATGGGTCCGTCGCTGTTGCGGCCCGCTTATAGCGGATTCGCGATCCGTTCCGCTCGTCACAGCGCTTCGATGACGCAAGCCCCCGACGCGGACCCGGGGGGCGCCGGCGCTGGTCCTCGCCGATTGGCCGCTGCTGCCTTTCCACCGCATGGTTGTCACCCACCGACAGGGCGAGGATGCGCGAGATGTGGGGGCGCGGCAGGCCGGTTTCCTCCCGCCAGGCGTTGACCTGCGCCAGAACCTTGCGCAGGTCGGCTCTGGCGCTGTGCGGCCCGCGCGCGAAGGGTCCCGAATCCCGTCATCCTCGCTGCCTCCCGATCGCCCATCGGACGCCCGTTATCGGCACCGGGCAAGAGCCTGCGGCCGGTCGGCGCAGCGTGCCGGCCTTGCCCAAGCCGGTTCCGGGCGGCTAAGTCAACGCGGGGACGGATGAAAGAGCGCCGCAATGGCGCCACAAGCGGGGCTCATGGCGTGACGCCAGTCATCTCATCGGATCGGAACTGGCGCAGCTTGCCCTCACGACTCGGCCTCCTCCGGCACGTGCTCGCGTGCCTCCTCCTCGCCTGCGCCCTGGTCGCCGTCGGTGGTCCGGCCGCGCTGGCCGTCGATCCCGTGGCGGTCACGCCGCGCACGCCCGCGATCAATCTCGGCCGCGCGATCCAGTTCGTGCAGGGGGAGGGCGACCGCGTCAGCGTGCCGACCGCGCCGGGTGCCGATGGCATCGTGCGGCGCATGGAGGTGCGCCAGACGCGCAGCGATTCCAGCTCCGTCTGGGCCGTCTTCGCCCTGACCAATGCCACGGACGAACAGGTGGACCGGCTGGTGGTCGTGCCGCATTACCGGCTGATCCGTTCGGGTCTGATCTGGCCCGACCTCGGCTCCCAGCGCATCGTCGCGCTCACCCCCAGCCAGGGCTTCCGGCCCGAGCGGCAGTCGGCCGTCGATCAGGACGTGTTCCTGATCACCCTCGATCCGGGCACCACGGTGACCTTCGTGGCCGAATTGCGGGATCCGCGTCTTCCCCAGATCACCCTCTGGCAGGTCGACGCGTTCAAGGACCGGGAGAACTCGTTCACGCTCTATCGCGGCATCGTGCTCGGCATTGCCGGCCTGCTGGCTCTGTTCCTGACCATCCTGTTCGTGGTCAAGGGCTCGCTGATGTTCCCGGCGGCGGCATTGCTCGCCTGGGCCGTGCTCGGAACGCTGGCGCTCGACTTCGGCTTCTGGTCGCGGGTGATCCAGCTCGGCCCCGAGGCCGTGCGCTTCTGGCGCGCGACGGCGGAGGCGATCCTGTCCGCCACGCTGATGATCTTCCTGTTCGCCTATCTCGACCTCAACCGCTGGCATGTGCGCTACACGCTGCTCACCGCCATCTGGCTGGCCTTTGCCGGCGGGCTGGTGACGGTTGCCTGGTTCGATCCGTCGATCGCCGCCGGCATTGCCCGGCTGGGTATCGGCATCGTCACCATCCTCGGCACGGTCATCCTCGCCTACCTGTCGTTCCTGCGCTACGACCGGGCGATCAACCTGTTGCCGACCTGGGCGCTGTTCATGGTCTGGGGCGGGGCCGCGCTGCTGATGGTCACCGGCCGACTCAACAACGAGATCGCCGCGCCCGCCCTGCTCGGCGCGCTCGTCCTGCTGGTCATGCTGATCGGCTTCACCGTCATGCAGCATGCCTTTGCCGGTGGGGGCCTGGCGCGCGGGCTGGCCTCCGAATCCGAGCGCAAGGCGCTGGCGCTGACCGGCTCCGGCGACATCATCTTCGATTGGGATGTCGGTTCCAACCGCATCTGGGTCAGCCCCGAAGTCGAACTGCAGCTCGGCCTCAGGCGGGGCGCGCTCGAGGGGGCCGCCACCCATTTCATCGAGGCCCTGCATCCGGCGGACCGGGACCGTCTGCGCACCAGCCTGGACATGGTGGTGGAGCACCGCCGCGGCCGGCTGGTGGAGGAGTTCCGCATGCGCGCCGCCGACGGCCATTTCGTCTGGTTCGTTCTGCGCGCAAGGCCTGTGGTGGGCTCCACCGGCGAGGTGGTGCGGCTGGTCGGCACGCTCACCGACATCAGCGATTTCAAGACCGCCGAGGAGCGGCTGCTGCACGATGCCGTTCACGACAACCTGACCGGCCTGCCAAACCGAGAACTGTTCCTCGACCGGCTGGAGGCGGCCTGTCTCATGGCGCCTTCCGAAGACGGCCGGCGGCCCACGGTGCTGGTCTTCGACATCGACCGCTTCAAGCAGGTGAATGACTCCGTCGGCATCGCCGTCGGCGATTCCATCCTCCTGACGGTGGCGCGCCGTCTCGCCCGCCTGCTGAAACCCCAGGACACGCTCGCCCGGCTGAACGGCGACCAGTTCGGCATCATCCTCGTCTCGGAAAAGGCGCCGGAGCGGATCACCGCCTTTGCCGAAACGCTGAGGCGCACCATCCGCGCGCCGATCGCCTTCGGCGAGCGCGAGATCTTCCTGACCGGCTCCATCGGCATTGCGCTGGCCGACGGTGCCCAGCGCCCGCGCGAGGAGCTGCTGCGCGACGCCGAGCTCGCCGCCTATCACGCCAAACGGCTGGGCGGCGACCGGATCGAGGTGTTCAAGCCGGCGCTGCGCGCCCACAAGAGCGATCGTCTGGCGCTGGAGAGCGATCTCAGGCGCGCGCTGGAGCGCGGCGAGATCGCCATCGTCTATCAGCCGGTGGTGCGCCTTGCCGACCGCACGCTGGCCGGCTTCGAGGCTCTGGTGCGCTGGGACCATCCGCGCCTCGGCCGCCTGCCGCCGGGCGAGTTCATCGCCATTGCCGAGGAGACCGGCCTCATCGTCGAGCTCGGCCTGTTCGTCATGGACCGGGCGGCGCGGCAGCTGGCGAGCTGGCAGGCGATCATGCCGCTGGAGCCGCCGCTGTTCACCGCCGTCAACGTGTCCAGCCGGCAGCTGCTGCGCCACGACCTGCTCCAGGACATCCGGGGTGTGCTCGCCCGCTCGCCGGTGGCGCGCGGCTCGCTGAAGCTGGAGCTGACCGAGAGCCTGGTCATGGACAACCCGGAATATGCCGCGCAGATGCTCCAGCGCATCCGTGAACTCGGCGCCGGCCTGTCGCTCGACGATTTCGGCACGGGCTATTCCTCGCTGGCCTATCTCCAGCGCTTCCCCTTCGACACCATCAAGATCGACAAGAGCTTCGTGCGCGCCGACCAGCGCGGCGTGCGTCCCGTCCTGCTGCGCTCGATCATCGCGCTCGGCCATGATCTCGGCATGGAGGTGGTGGCCGAGGGCGCGGAGACCGACGCCGACGCGGTGGAGCTCTACCAGATGGGCTGCGATTTCGCGCAAGGGTTCGCCTTCGGCGAGCCGATGACCGCCGAGCAGGCCACCAAGCTGATCAAGGCCGCCGTCGCCCAGGCGGCGTGAGCGGCCGGGCCGCCGGCGGGCGCCCGTTACCCGACAAAGGCCAGGTCCATGGCCACGACCCGGTCGCGACCGGTGCGCTTGGCCTGGTAGAGGCCGGCATCGGCCTCCGCCAGCAGGCGGTCGATGGTGGCGGTGCCGGCGCCGGTCACCGCAATGCCGACGCTGACGGAGACCTTCACCGTCGTCCCGTCGAAGGCCGGGTTCAGGCCGGCGATGCGGCTGCGCAGGGCTTCGGCGATCGCGGTGGCCTCGGCCAGCGATGTGTCGGGCAGCAGGCAGCCGAACTCCTCGCCGCCCAGGCGGCCGAACACGTCGCCGGGCCGTAGCCCGTCGCGGATCGCGCGGGCAACGGCCACGATCACGGCATCGCCGCCGGCATGGCCGAGGCTGTCATTGATCGCCTTGAAGCGGTCGATGTCGATGACCAGCACCGCGGCCGGCCGGCCCTGCCGAGCGGCCCTTTCGACCAGCGGGGCGGCGCGGCCGAAGAAGGCGCGGCGGTTGGCAACCCCCGTGAGCATGTCGGTCTCCGCCGCCTCGCGCGAGCGGTTGTCGGCGCGGCCCTTCGTCAGGGCGAGCTGCAGGAACGACAGCACCACCACATGGATCACGGCACCGAAGATGGCCACGGTCATGGTGGCCGAGGCAAAGGCGCTCGCGGCATCGGGGAAGGTCTGGCTGAGGGCCACCGGCACGCGGACGAGCATGGCCAGGCCGAAGACGATGAGCCAGGCAATGGTGGCGCGGCGGGCGGCGAGCGTCTCGCCGTCGAAGCGCCAGAGCGTCCAGGCGGTGGTCAGGCACCAGGCCGCGGTGACGGCCGCCGTCGCGGCGATCCGCCAGTGCACGGCCTGCAGGAGCGGGGTCAGGCTGAGCACCAGCCAGACGAGCGCCGGGGCGATGATTGCGACCGGCGGTGCCGGCCGGTGGCAGAAGCGGCGCATGCCGGCCCAGTTCAGGCCATAGGCGAGGGTGAGGCAGGTGAAGGCGAGGCTGATCACCAGCGGCACCGGCTTCTGGGCCACCAGGCCGGCGAGCAGGATGCCGATCGCGGCCACCAGGTTGGCCGCGCCCCAATGGAACAGCCCGGTGTCCTCGCGCGCCTCGCGGGCCGAAACGAGCTGGATCGTCCCGGTGATGACCAGCAGGGCAATGAGCGTGACAAAGAGCGTTCGGGAGTCGAGCATCCGGGCCTGCCGCGCCGGATGGCGGCGCCCGGTCGGGGCGGCTCAGGGCGCTCTGGCGCCCAAGGTGACGCGGTTCTGTTGAAGCCGCGTTAAGGCAGCTGCCCCGCGCAGGCGGCGGGCCGGCACAAACCGGCCCGCGCCGTCAGGGCATGGCGATCACCACACGCGCCGGCAGACGCGCTGGCCCCAGCGGTTGATCCAGCAGCGCACGCGCGGGCGCCGCGGCGGCGGCACGAACCGGTGCGGCGGGCCCCTGCGGTGATGGCGCCGGCGCTGCATTTCCTCCGGCGCCGACGGCGTCAGCGCCGCGCGAATGTCATCGAGGCCGGGGGCAGGGGCGGGCGCAGCGGGAAGGGCAGCCGCCTGCACGGCACCCGTGCCGAGGGTGGTCAGGGCGACACCGGCTCCGGCCAGAGCGAGCAAGAAGCCCCTGCGTTCGAGCGATCTGTTGTCCATGGGATGCATTCCTTCTTGTCCGGCGCCCCGACCCGGGACCAGCCTCGCCCCTGAATGTGGCAAGGACGGAAGGCCGCAGGTGCGGCCCATTGCCCCACGTCTGGCGCATGCAAGGAAAACGCTCCCAGCGGGCTTTGGTTCCCGGGCGATTGGCAAGCCCGGCGGCTGAGGTTAGGTGTGCGGGCGAAAGCCTGCCGGCCCCTCGGGGCCGATCCGGAGCCGCACCATGTCGAACACTCCCGAAACCCCGCCCGACCGCCTGTCCAGCGATCCGCGCAGCCCGTTCTATGACGAAGCCGTGCTCGCCCGGGACGTCGGCATCCGCTTCAAGGGCGTGGAGAAGACCAATGTCGAGGAATATTGCGTGTCCGAGGGATGGATCCGCGTGGCGGCCGGCGCTGCCCGCGACCGCCATGGCAACCCCATCACCATCAAGCTGAAGGGTACGGTGGAGCCCTATTTCCGCACCTGAACCGGGGCAGCCCGGCGAGGCCGCCTGTGCGCCGGGCCTGGCGGCGCCATCTCGGGAACCGTGAGCCATGGCGCGGCGGTTGCGGGCGCAGGTGTCGGAGGCCTGCGCGCCGGACCTGCCCAGGTCCTCGCCGCGATCCGCACCGCTGCCGCCTGTCCACGCCGGCGTGTCACGATCACTCACCAATTGTGATGGCCGGGCGGCGACAATCGGGCAGGCCGGCCTTATATACGGGCGCTGCCGGGAAAAGACCCGGAATCCCTGATGGTCTGATTCGCTGCCGGACGAGACTCTTCCCATGGCCCGCAAATATTTCGGCACCGATGGCATCCGCGGCCGCGCCAACGCCTTTCCGGTCACGCCCGAATTCGCCATGAAGGTCGGCCAGGCCGCTGGCCTCGCCTTCCAGCGCGGCGAGCACCGCCACCGCGTGATGATCGGCAAGGACACGCGCCTGTCCGGCTACATGATCGAGAATGCCCTGGTGGCCGGCTTCACCTCGGTCGGCATGGACGTGCTGCTCGTCGGCCCCATGCCGACGCCGGCGGTGGCCATGCTGACCCGCTCCATGCGCGCCGATCTCGGCGTCATGATCTCGGCCTCGCACAATCCCTTCGACGACAACGGCATCAAGCTCTTCGCGCCCGACGGCTACAAGCTGTCCGACGACGTGGAGCGCGAGATCGAGGCCCTGCTCGACCAGGACCTGTCGCGCAAGCTCGCTGCCTCGCGTCTGCTGGGACGGGCCAAGCGCATCGACGATGCCCAGGCGCGCTATATCGAGTTCGCCAAGCGCACGCTGCCGCGCAATCTCGACCTGTCGGGGCTGCGGGTGGTCATCGACTGCGCCAATGGTGCGGCCTACAAGGTGGCGCCCGCTGCGCTCTGGGAGCTTGGCGCCGAGGTCGTCACCATCGGCGACAAGCCGGACGGCTTCAACATCAACGATGCCTGCGGCTCGACCCATCCCGAAACCCTGACCGACAAGGTCCGCGAGATGCGCGCCGATATCGGCATCGCGCTCGACGGCGATGCCGACCGCGTGCTGATCGTCGACGAGAAGGGCCATGTGGTGGATGGCGACCAGCTGATGGCGGTCGTGGCCCAGTCCTGGCTGGAGGATGGCCGGCTGTCGGCCCCCGGCATCGTGGCCACGGTCATGTCGAATCTCGGCCTGGAACGCTTCCTCGGCAGCCTCGGCCTGCAACTGGCCCGAACCCCCGTCGGCGACCGCTATGTGCTGGAGCACATGCGCGAGCACGGCTTCAATGTCGGCGGCGAGCAATCGGGCCACATCATCCTCTCCGACTATTCGACCACGGGGGACGGGCTCGTGGCGGCGCTGCAGGTGCTGGCGGTCGTGCTGAAGATGGGCCGGCCGGTCTCCGAGGTCTGCCACCGGTTCGAGCCTCTGCCGCAGGTGCTGAAGAACGTCCGCTTCAAGGGCGGCAAGCCGCTGGAGGCCAGCGCCGTCGTCTCGGCCATCGACGCGGCCAAGGCCCGGCTCGGCAGTTCCGGCCGGCTGGTGATCCGCCCCTCGGGCACGGAGCCGGTGATCCGCGTGATGGCCGAGGGTGATGACCGCGACCTGGTCGAGACCGTCGTGGACCAGATCGTGGAGGCGGTGGCCCGGGCCGCCGCCTGACGGGCGCGGGCCTTCCCCTTCCGCCCGTCCTTCACCAGGCCTTCACCACATCCTTTAGGGTTAAGCAGGCCTTAAGCAATCCCTGCGAGCATCGGAGCGTTCATTCTCCGATGCGCCGCCCCGGCGCATCCCCATGCCGGGACTCGCCATGCGCCGCCTTTCGTTCCTTGCGCTCGCTGCCGCGACGCTTCTCCTCGCCCCGGCCGTGCAGGCCGCCGACATGCCGCCGGTCCTGCGCGCCTCGGCGCCGACCCTCGAGCCGGTCGCCTCCGGCAACTGGTATCTGCGTGGCGATATCGGTCTCGGCACCCAGCGGGCGCGCAACTGGCACTACAACCCCGATCCGCCGCTCGGCATCACGACGGCCACCTACCAGCACAGCCTGTCATCGACCATGTTCATCGGCGCCGGCATCGGCTACGCCTTCAACTCGTGGTTCCGGGCTGATGCCACCATCGAGTACCGCTCCGGCGGGCGCTTCATCGGCCGCGACGTGCTGACCGGGCCGCAGAGCTACGAAAACGTCCTGCAGTCCAACATGTCGTCGGTCGTGGCGCTCCTGAACGGCTATATCGACCTCGGCACCTGGTGGGGCATTACGCCCTATATCGGCGCCGGCGTCGGCTATGCCTGGAACCGGCTGTCGCCGACATTCGACACCGGGGTGGTGGTCGGCGTGGGCGCCTCGTCCGGCCTGATCAATGCCGGCTCCATGGGCAATTTCGCCTGGGCCCTGATGGCGGGCCTTGCCTGGGACGTGTCGGCCTCGACCAAGATCGAGATCGGCTACCGCTACATGCAGATGGGCCATTTCCGCTCCGGAGCCCCATGCCCGACCTGCACGACCGCCGTGGACAACTATCAGGTGCGCAACGTCAATGCCCACGATCTGCGCATCGGCCTGCGCTATGCCTTCGGCGGCGCCGCCCCGGCCGTTGCGCCCGTCGTCGCCCGCTACTGACCTGGCCACAGGCCCTGCACCGGCGCGGACCGACCGTCCGCGCCGGTGGCGTTTCGGGGGCCGGATGCGGTGAATCGTTAACCTTAAATCCCCCTTAACCGCGGCATCAGACACTCAAGGCTCAGACCGGCCCGGTTCCGCGGGCCATCGTCCAGCGCAGCAGGAACCTTGCCATGGCCCGCCCGTCGATCCGTCTTGCCGCCGCTCTCCTGGCGGCCAGCCTGGTTGCGGCCGCAAGCGCGGCCCAGGCCTCCGATCGTCGCGGACCGGCGCCACCGCCACTGGCGCCGCCGGTGCTGCCTGAGGACTTCTCGTCGGGCTGGTACATGCGCGGCGACCTGTCGGCCAGCCTGTTCCGCCGTCCGGCGGCGCGCTATCTCGACCTCCTCAACTTCGATCCCCCCGCCTGGGTGGAGCTGCGCGACACCCGCGCCGCCACGGTCTTCGGCGGCGGTCTCGGCTTCGGCTTCAAGTACAAGTGGCTGCGGCTCGATGCGACGCTCGACCTGCGCGCGACCGCGCGCTTCTCGGGCTTTGCCCCGCCGGAGGGCAACTGGGGCTATGTCGGGCCGCTGCCGGTGCCGGCGCGCGAGGAGCGCTTCGGCGTGACCAGCCAGACCGCGCTGGTCAACGCCTATCTCGATCTCGGCAGCCTGTCCGGCATCACGCCCTATGTCGGCGCCGGCATCGGCGTCGCACGGCTTGCCGCCTCGAACTATGTCTCGACCCCGGTTCCGGCGGCCGCGCTGCTCGGCGAGGTCACGGTCATCCCGACCCTGACCGGCACGGTGAAATGGACGCTCGCCTGGGCGGCCATGGCCGGCCTGACCGTCGATCTCACGCCCCAGGTGAAGCTCGATCTCGGCTACCGCTACCTGCACATGGGGGCGCTGCGCTTCGCCGATACGGCCGCAGGCGCCTATCGCACGACGGTGGCGGCGCACGAGGTGCGCATCGGGCTGCGCTACATGTTCGGCGACGGGCTCGGACCGGTCGGGCCCTGACCAGGGCCAGGGCCCGATCGCGCTGCGGCTTGACCTGACCTGCCATTGGTCCTATGCGCAGCAGCGGGACATGCCCCCCCAACGGGGCACGCCCATCTGCAAGGATGGAGACACACATGGCGATGACCGCCCCGACTGCGCGCCCGCGCGCGATTGCCTTTTCGTCCGGCCCCTGCGCCAAGCGCCCCGGATGGTCCCTCAAAGCCCTGGCTGATGCGCCCCTCGGGCGGTCCCATCGCGCCAAGATCGGCAAGGCGAAGCTGAAGCTCGCCATCGATCTGACGCGCGAGGTGCTTCAGGTGCCCGCCGGCTACCGGATCGGGATCGTGCCGGCCTCCGACACCGGCGCCGTGGAAATGGCCATGTGGTCGCTGCTCGGCGCCCGTGGCGTCGACATGCTGGCCTGGGAGAGCTTCGGCGAGGGCTGGGTCACCGATGTGGTCAAGCAGCTCAAGCTGACCGACGTGCGCACCATCACCGCCCCCTATGGCGAGTTGCCGAACCTGAAGAAGGTCGACACGAAGACGCGCGACGTCGTCTTCACCTGGAACGGAACCACCTCGGGCGTGCGCGTGCCGAATGCCGACTGGATCGCCGCCGACCGCGAGGGCCTGACCATCTGCGACGCGACCTCGGCGGCCTTTGCCCAGCGGCTCGACTGGGACAAGCTCGATGTCGTGACCTTCTCCTGGCAGAAGGTTCTCGGCGGCGAGGCGGCGCACGGCATGCTGATCCTGTCCCCGCGCGCGGTGGAGAGGCTGGAGACCTACAAGCCGGCCTGGCCGCTGCCGAAGATCTTTCGCCTCACCAAGGGCGGCAAGCTGATCGAGGGCATCTTCGAAGGCGAGACCATCAACACCCCCTCCATGCTGTGCGTCGAGGACTATATCGACGCGCTGAAATGGGCGCAGAAGGTCGGCGGCCTCGACGGGCTGGTGAAGCGCGCGGATGCCAATTTCCGCGTCATCGCCAGGTTCGTCCGGGAGAATGACTGGATCGACTTCCTCGCGGTGAAGCCCAAGACCCGGTCCAACACCTCGGTCTGCCTCAAGTTCACCGATCCGGCCGTCACCTCGCTGCCGGCAGACGCGCAGGCCGCCTTCGCCAAGGGCGTGGTCGCCACGCTCGAGAAGGAAGGTGCGGGCCTCGATCTGGGGCACTATCGCGACGCGCCTCCCGGCCTTCGCATCTGGTGCGGCGCGACCGTGCAGGCGCGCGACCTGAAGGCGCTGATGCCCTGGATCGCCTATGCCTTCGCCACCGAGAAGGCGAAGCTGAAGAAGGCGGCCTGAGCCGGCGGATCGCCTGCCGTCATTCCCGGCGATCCGCGCGAGCGGCGAGGCAGGGGGATCCGGGGGCGCTCTGCGCGCCCGTCAAATCTGGACCTCCTTGCCCGGCCTGCCGATGCAGCCGGGGGTGACATCCGGAGCGGCTGATCGCTCCATGAAGCCATTCCCTTCCTTGCGCCAGACGGCGCCATCCTCTCCCGGCGTGGAGAGCCCATGCGGAGCATGATCCCATGACCAAACCCCGCGTCCTCATTTCCGACGCCCTGTCGCCCGCTGCCGTGCAGATCTTCAAGGATCGCGGCATCGATGTCGATTTCCAGCCGGCTCTCGGCAAGGACAAGGACAAGCTCGCCGCCATCATCGGCGAGTATGACGGCCTTGCCATCCGCTCGGCCACCAAGGTGACGCCGGCCATCCTCGCCCATGCCGCCAAGCTCAGGGTGATCGGCCGCGCCGGGATCGGCGTGGACAATGTCGACATTCCCGCCGCGACGGCGAAGGGCATCATCGTGATGAACACGCCTTTCGGCAATTCGATCACGACGGCCGAGCACGCCATCGCGATGATGTTCGCCATCGCCCGGCAGATTCCCGACGCCGACCGCACCACGCAGGCGGGCCTGTGGGAAAAGAACAAGTACATGGGCGTCGAGCTGACCTCCAAGACGCTCGGCATCATCGGCTGCGGCAATATCGGCTCGATCGTCGCCGACCGCGCGCTCGGCCTGAAGATGAAGGTGATCGCCTTCGATCCCTACCTGTCGCCGGAGCGCGCCGTTGCCATCGGGGTCGAGAAGGTGGAACTGGACGAGCTGCTGCGCCGCGCCGATTTCATCACGCTGCACGTGCCGATGACGGCGCAGACGAAGAACATCCTCTCGCGCGAGGCCCTGGCCAGGACGAAGAAGGGCGTGCGCATCATCAATTGCGCGCGCGGCGGTCTGGTGGACGAGCAGGCGCTGCGCGATGCGCTGGAAGCCGGCCACGTGGCGGGCGCCGCCTTCGACGTGTTCGCCGTGGAGCCGGCCACCACCAATCCGCTGTTCGGCCATCCCAACGTGATCTGCACGCCGCATCTGGGCGCCTCGACCACCGAGGCGCAGGAGAACGTCGCCCTGCAGGTGGCCGAGCAGATGTCGGACTATCTTCTCTCCGGCGCCATCACCAATGCGGTGAACTTCCCCTCGATCTCGGCCGAGGACGCGCCGAAGCTCAGGCCCTTCGTGGCGCTGGCCGAGAAGCTCGGCTCCTTCCTCGGGCAGCTGACCGAGGCCCCGGTCAAGGGCATCCGCATCGAATACGAAGGCAAGGTGGCCGATCTCAACGTGCGCCCGCTGACCGCGGCGGCGGTGACGGGCGTCCTCAGGCCCTTCCTCTCCGACATCAACATGGTCAATGCCGTGCCGATCGCCAACGACAAGGGCATCACCGTGGATGAGGTCAAGCGCGAGGCGCCGGGCGGCAATCTGGAGAGCCGCATCATGATCACGGTGGAGGCGGAGGACATGCCGCGCCACGCCGCCGGCACGGTGCTGGCCGACGGCAAGCCGCGCATCGTCGAGATCCGCTCGATCGCCATGGATGCCGAGTTCGCCCCGCACATGCTCTATGTGCGCAACGACGACAAGCCGGGCTTCATCGGCCGGTTCGGCTCGCTGCTCGGCGAGGCCAATGTCAACATCGCGACCTTCAACCTCGGCCGCGACCGGCCGGGCGGCGATGCCATCTGCTTCGTGGCGGTGGACGAGCGCATCTCGGACGAGCTGCTCGCCCGCATTCACGCGATTCCGCATGTGAAGCGCGCCCGCCGCCTGGCCTTCTGACCGCCCGCTCCGCCGCCCGCGGCCGGCCCCGGCCCGTCGCGGGCCGTTGCGGCCCGTGGCGGCGGCATGGTTAGGATGGATGCCATTGCGCGGGGGGAATCCATGACCGTCGTCGTCCGCATCCTGCTCGGCTTCATTGCCGGAGCCCTGGCGGTGGTGCTGTTTCATCAGCCGACCATCTGGGGCCTGGCGCAGCTCGGCCTGTCGTCGGGCGCCGTCTATCAGATGACGCCCAACGCCTGGGGCGTGCCGGCCCTGGCCAGCCTGTGCTTCTGGGGCGGGCTGTGGGGCATTCTCTTCGTGCTCCTGTGGGACCGGCAGGGCTGGGACGCGCGCGGCTCGCTGATGGGCCTGTTCTTCGGCCTGTCCGCCGGCCTGATCGCCTGGGGCGCGCTGCACCTGGCCTTCGGCGACATCCGGGCCGTGGCGATCGCCCTCGTCTTCGGCGTCATCATCGCCGCCTTCATCCTGCTGTTCGGCCCGGAAGTGCTGTTCGGCATGCTGTTCGGCGTGATGGGGCCGGCCATGGTCAACTGGGTGGTGCTGCCGCTGATCCGCGGCCAGCCGCTGTTCTCCGGCGGTCAGGCCGGGCGGATCGCGGTCACGGCGCTGATCGGCGCCATGTTCGGGCTGGGGCTTGCGGTCCTGCTCTCGCTTCTGGAGAGGATCGGCGCCCGCCGCGGCTGATCAGCGCCGGGTGCTCTCGGCGATGGCAATGCCGCCGAGCACCAGCACCAGCGCCGCCGCGTGATACCAGGCGAAGACCTCGCCGAGGATCAGCGGTCCGAGGATCGCGGCCCAGACGGGCACCAGATTGACCCACAGGCCGGCGCGGCCCGGACCGATCAGTTCCACGCCCCGCATGAACAGGAGCTGGGCGACGAAGCCCGGCAGAACCGCGACATAGAGGATGATGAGGAAGCCCTTCAGGTCCGGCCACTGGGCCGTGCCCTGAGCCAGCTCGATCGCCAGCAGGGGGAGGGAGGAGATCAGGGCCACCAGCGACAGGCCGAGGAAGAAGGGCTGCGGCGAGATCGGCGGACGGTTGCGCAGGGCCACGGTATAGGCCGAGTAGCCGAGGCAGGCGATCAGCATCAGCAGGTCGCCGAAATTGAAGGCCAGCGCCAGCAAGAGCTGGAGGCTGCCGCGCGCCGCCAGCAGAACCACGCCCGCGACCGTGACCACGATGCCGATCGCCTGCAGCGCCGTGATGGGCGTGCGATGCACCAGGAAGGCGCCGGCCAGCACCATGACCGGGATCGACCCCTGGATGATGCCGATATTGATGGCGGTGGTGTAGAGGGCCGCCAGATAGAAGGAGGCATTGAAGCCGGTGAAGCCGATGACGCCCATCACCGCCAGCCATTTCCAGTGGGCCCGGATGGCCGGCCATTCGCGCCGGAAGGCGGCGCCCGCAATCGTGCCGACCAGCATCACCGTGCCGACCCAGCGCAGGCAGGTGAGCATCATGGGCGAGACGTGGCCGACCGCCAGCCGGCTGGCAATGGCATTGCCGGCCCAGATCAGCGTCGTGGCGGCCAGGATGAGATAGGGGCGATCAAGGAGGCGCATGCACTCGCCGGGGAAGGAGGAAGTCGCACTATAGGGGCGAGCGCCGCCATCCGTCAGGCCGGTGGCCGCAGGCGAGCGATGCGCGCGGGACGGGTGGCGAAGGCCCGTCCGACAACTGTCGAAATTCATCCAGACATATCATCAAGCCATTGAGAAACATGAAGAAATACATTCATGCTTCTGTCAATGAAGGGTCATAGAAGTATCGCCCATCGGCCCTATCAGTGGGTCGTGCCAGGCCCTTCATGCGGCGCTGAAGCCGCCCGCCTCGGGATCGTCAACGACAGGAGACTCCTGTGAAGCTCACGCCCTCTCTTTCCGCGGCCGCGCTCGCCCTTGGCGCCGCCGTCGTCCTCGCCGCGCCCGCCGGCGCCCAGACCCGCGACCGCATCCAGATCACGGGTTCCTCCACCGTGTTCCCCTTCACCACCACGGTGGCCGAGCGCTTCTCGCAGCGCGGCGGCCGCGCGCCGATCGTCGAATCGACCGGCACCGGCGGTGGCATGCGCCTGTTCTGCGCCGGCGTCGGCCTGAACACGCCGGACATCACCAATGCCTCGCGCCGCATCACCCAGAACGAGTTCAACACCTGCAAGCAGAACGGTGTCGACCTCGTCGAGCTGCAGATCGGCTTCGACGGCATCGTGATCGCCAATTCGAAGCAGAGCCCGCAGCTGGATCTCACGCTCGAGCAGATCTATCTCGCCCTGGCGGCCAAGATCCCCAATGCCCAGGGTCAGCTCGTCGACAACCCGAACCGCAACTGGTCGGATGTCGCCCCGAACCTGCCGAACGTGAAGATCGAGGTGATCGGCCCGCCTCCGACCTCGGGCACCCGCGACTCCTTCAACGAGCTCGCCCTGCTGGCCGGCTGCCGCGAGCATGCCAAGCGCCGCAACATCGAGATCTCCAGCCGCGACTGCCAGCAGATCCGGGCCGACGGCGGCTTCATCGAGGGCGGCGAGAACGACAACATCATCGTCCAGCGCCTGGTCGCCAATCCCGCCGCGGTCGGCGTGTTCGGCTATTCGTTCCTTGAGGAGAACAAGGACAAGATCCAGGGTGCCCGCCTGAACGGCATCGAGGACTCGATCGAGAACATCCAGAACGGCAAGTATCCGCTGGCCCGCTCGATGTTCGTGTACCTGAAGAAGAACCACCTCGGCATCGTTCCCGGCCTGCAGGAGTTCATGAACGAATATGCCTCCGAGCAGGCCATGGGCGATGACGGCTATCTGGAGAAGAAGGGCCTCGTCCCCAGCCCGGCCGAGGTGCGTGCCCGCTACCGGGCGGCCGTTGCGGCGGCCACCTCCATGGCGGGACTCTGAGAACCGCTGATAGCATCGGTGGGCCGGCCTTAGCCGGCCCTCCGACCGTGCTCATGGCTTCGCTGCTCCCGATCGTCTGCGGAAGGCTCTGATGTTCCTGCCCCTGTTCGGCCTTGTCCTGGCGATCGCCGTCATCTGCTTCCTGCTCGGCCGCAACCGCGCCATCGCGGTTTCCGGCTCCAACTTCGCCGTCCTCCACTCGCTGCCCAGCTATCACGGCTGGTGGCTGGCGCTTATGACCGCCGGTCCGGCCTTCGCCGTGCTGGTGATCTGGTCCATCGCCGGCCCGAATGTCCTGCGCTCGATGATGCTGTCGCAGTTCGCGAGCCAGGTCGCCGAGTTCAGCCCCGCCCAGATCGACGGCTTCTGGCGCGACATCCAGGCGATCGCCGGCGGCGGCACGCCGGGCGTTCGGGACGCCTTCCGCGAGGAGGCTGCCAGGGCCTTCCAGTCGGCCAATGTCCTGTCGCGGATCGCGATGGTGACGGTGATGGCCATCGTCGCGCTTCTCGGCTTCCGCTATGGCTGGGCCGCCATTGACGTGCCGTTCCGGGCCCGCCACAAGGTCGAGCTCGCGGTCAAGATCTTCCTGGCCCTGTCGGCCACCATCGCCATTCTCACCACCGTCGGCATCGTCCTGTCGCTGATCGTGGAATCGATGCGGTTCTTCTCCCACGTGAGTCCCATCGACTTCCTGTTCGGTCTGACCTGGACGCCCCAGCAGATGGCCTTCCGGGCCGATCAGGTGGGCGGGACCGCCGCCTTCGGCTTTGTGCCGCTGCTCACCGGCACGCTGCTCATCACCTTCATCGCCATGCTGGTGGCCGCCCCGCTCGGCATCCTGGCGGCCATCTACCTGTCGGACTATGCCACGCCGAAGGTGCGGGCGGTCGGCAAGCCGGTGCTGGAGATCCTCGCCGGCATCCCGACCGTGGTCTATGGCTTCTTCGCGGCCCTGACGGTCGCCCCGTTCATCCGCAATGTCGGCACCTCGTTTGGCCTGGAGGTCTCCTCGGAGAGCGCGCTCGCGGCCGGCGTGGTCATGGGCATCATGATCGTGCCCTTCGTCTCCTCGCTGTCGGACGATGTCATCAACGCCGTGCCGCAGTCGCTCAGGGACGGGTCGGCCGGGCTCGGGGCCACCAAGTCCGAGACCATCCGCAAGGTGGTGCTGCCCGCTGCCCTGCCGGGGATCGTCTCGGCCCTGGTGCTGGCCATCTCGCGGGCCATCGGCGAGACCATGATCGTGGTCATGGCCGCCGGTCTTGCGGCCAACCTGACTGCCAATCCGCTCGAGGCTGTCACCACCGTCACGGTCCAGATCAGCACGCTGCTGACCGGCGACCAGGAGTTCGACAGCCCCAAGACCCTGGCGGCCTTCGGTCTCGGCCTGGCGCTGTTCGTCATCACCCTGTCGCTCAACCTCTTCGCCCTGCGCGTCGTGAACAAGTATCGGGAACAGTATGACTGATGCCTCGCTCCCGCGGGTCGCGACCGACCTGCACACCAACGACGCGGCGCAGAAGCGGCTGAAGGCGCGCTACCGCAGCGAATACATCTTCCAGGCCATGGGCATCGGCGCCCTGCTGATCGCTGCCGCCTTCCTCGTCACCTTCCTGACGACCATCATCAGCCAGTCGCTGCCGGCCTTCACGCAGCACTACCTCCGGCTGGACGTCGAACTGAAGCGCGAAGAGCTCAATCCGCAGAACGCGACCGGCGAGGATCTGACGCGGGCCATCAATGCGGCCAATTTCGATGCCATGGTGAATAACGGGTTGCGTGGCTATTTCCCCTCGGTGACCGACCGCACCTCGCGCCGCGCGCTGGGCTCCATCATGTCGTCGGGCGCGCCCTCGATCCTGCGCCGGGAGGTGGTCGCCAACCCGTCCTGGATCGGCACGACGCAGCAGGTCTATGTGCCGCTGCAGGCCAATGCCGACCTGTTCCTGAAGGGCCAGATCTCGCCGCTGGAGGTGACGCGCGGCCAGGGCGAGCTGGGCGTGTCGGGCACGTCCGGCGAGGTCCGGCTGTCCTCGACAGTCAACAACTTCCAGCCGGTTCTGGCGGCCATCAAGGCGCAGCTGGAAGTGCTGGCCTCGCGCCTGCGCACGGAGCTGGCCGGCAAGGAGCGCGTGCTGACCGGGCTGGAGCGCGACGTGGCCGCCCTCGAGCGCTCGGCGGCGGCCGCGGCCGAGAGCGGGCGCGCGCATCTGCAGAGCCGCATCGAGCAGGAGGCACGCCAGGTGGCGGCCACCCGTGCCGAGATCGAGCAGTTGCGCCAGCGCCTCGCCGCCCTCCAGACCCGCATTGCCGGCGCCGATCAGGCCGAGTCGCTCGACAACACCATTTCCAGCTATCTCGTCCGGATCAATGGCGGCGTGGTGAAGCTGACCCGTGTCCAGAGCGCCAATGCCACCGGGCAGGTGCTCCTGCCGCCGCGCAACACCGACATCGCCAGGGCGGGCGAGTGGGAGATCGTGCGCATCGTCCAGCCCGAGAGCAGCCGGCGCATCGGCGACCGCGAGATCGCCTATCTGGAATCGCTCAAGGAGCGCGGACTGGTGGAGCAGCGCATCTCGCGCGAGTTCTTCTTCGGCGGCGCCTCGCGCGAGGCCGAGCTGGCCGGCGTCTGGGTGGCTGTGGTCGGCTCGTTCCTGACCCTCATCATCACGCTGGCCATCTGCTTTCCCATGGGGGTGGCGGCGGCCATCTATCTGGAGGAGTTCGCGCCGAAGAACCGGTTCACCGAGATCATCGAGGTGAACATCAACAATCTGGCGGCCGTGCCCTCGATCATCTTCGGCCTGCTGGGTCTGGCGGTGTTCCTCAACATGTTCGGCATGCCGCGATCGGCCCCGGTGGTGGGTGGCCTGGTGCTGGCCCTGATGACGCTGCCCGTCATCATCATCGCCTCGCGGGCGGCGATCCGCGCCGTTCCTCCGTCCATCAAGGAGGCCGCCCTCGGTGTCGGTGCCTCCCACCAGCAGGCGGTGTTCCACCACGTCCTGCCGCTCGCCATGCCCGGCATCCTGACCGGCACCATCATCGGCATGGCCCAGGCGCTTGGCGAGACGGCCCCACTGCTGCTGATCGGCATGGTGGCCTTCGTGGTCGACGTGCCGAAGGGCATCACCGATGCGGCGACGCTGCTGCCGGTGCAGATCTTCATGTGGGCGGACTTCCCCGAAGCCGCCTTCGTGAGCAAGACTGCCGCTGCCATCGTCGTGCTGCTCGTCTTCCTGATCTTCATGAATGCGGCGGCGGTGTTCCTGCGCAAGAAGTTCGAACGTCGCTGGTAAGTGCGGACCTGACACGAGGATTGATCCGATGAACTCGCTTCCGACCTTCGAGACGGCCGCCGCCGCCACGGCCACGGCTCCCGTCGCGGCCCAGCGCCCGAAGATCACCGGCCGGAACGTCAATGTGTTCTACGGCGAGAAGCACGCCATCAAGGACGTGAATGTCGACATTCCCGAGCGCTCGGTGATGGCCTTCATCGGCCCGTCGGGTTGCGGCAAGTCGACCTTCCTGCGTTGCATCAACCGGATGAACGACACCATCCCGATCTGCCGGGTGACCGGCGACATCCGGATCGACGAGCAGGACATCTATGACCGCTCGCTCGACGTGGTGCAGCTGCGCGCGCGCGTCGGCATGGTGTTCCAGAAGCCCAATCCGTTTCCGAAGTCGATCTACGAGAACGTCGCCTACGGGCCGCGCATCCACGGGCTCGTGCGCGCCAAGGCCGATCTCGACGAGATCGTCGAGACCTCGCTGAAGAAGGCGAGCCTGTGGAACGAGGTGAAGGACCGGCTGCAGGATTCGGGAACCGGCCTGTCCGGCGGCCAGCAGCAGCGCCTGTGCATTGCCCGCGCCATCGCGGTCTCGCCCGAGGTCATCCTGATGGACGAGCCCTGCTCGGCCCTCGACCCGATCGCAACCGCCAAGATCGAGGAGCTGATCGACGAGCTGAAGCAGAACTTCACCATCGTCATCGTCACCCACTCCATGCAGCAGGCCGCGCGCGTCTCCCAGCGCACCGCCTTCTTCCACCTCGGCGTGCTGGTCGAGGAGGGGGCCACCGACCAGATCTTCACCAACCCGGTCGATACCCGCACGCGCGACTACATCACCGGCCGCTTCGGCTGACCGGCCTGCGGCGGCCGCGGTTCAGCCGCGCGGCCGCCCCAATCGGCGCCGTTACTCTGCGCTCCACCACGCCGGAGCGCGCCATGTTCGCTTCCCCACCCGTTTGCGATGCCCCGTCCCGCCGCCGGCCTGTAGGTGCGGCGGTTCCGCCGCTGGCCGTCCTGGCGGCTGCCATTTGCCTGCCTGGGCTTGCGGCGCAGGCTGGCGAGGTCCGTCCCGCCACCCGGATCGCGGCCGTCACCGTCTATCCCGATGGCGCGAGCGTGACCCGCACGCTGCGGGTCGAGCTTCCGCCCGGCGATCATGTGCTGGTGCTCGATGATCTGCCGCTGACCGCCGACCCCGCCTCCATCCGCATTGCCGGGGGCGGGGAGGGACGCCTCACCGTCGCCTCGGTCGATGCCCGCCAGCAGCGGCCCTTCGAGCGCCCCGATCCCGAGCGCGTGCGCCAGCTGGAGACGCTGCGCGACCAGCGCATCGCCCTCGACGACCGCATCGCCGCCGAGCGCATGCGCAAGCGCGCGGCCGAGGCCCTCGTCCAGCCGGCGACCCTGTCGGCCGGCGAGCGCGGGCTCAACATCGCCGAGGCGCGCCAGGCCATGGCCGCCGCGCTCGAGGAGACGCTCGCCGCCGACCGCGCGATTCGCGAGGCCGAGCGCGCCCAGAGGGCGATCGATCGCGATATCCAGGCACTCGAGGCCGGGCTGCGTGCCCAGCCGCCGCGGCACCTGGAGGCGCGGATCGACGTGGAGGCGGCCGAGCCCTTCCGCGGCGAGCTGACCGTGACCTATGCGGTGCGCGCTGCGCGCTGGACCCCGGTCTATGATGCGCGCCTGACCACGACAGGACCAAGACCCGCCCTCGAACTCATCCGTCGGGCCGAGATCAGCCAGCAGACCGGCGAGGACTGGCCGGACGTGGCGCTGACCGTTTCCACTGCCCGCGTCGCCCGCGGTGGTTCGGGCCCGGTCCTGCCCTCGCTCATCGTCCGTTTCGACGACCCCGATCTGCGCGAGCGCGCCGGCGCGTCGCCGCGCTCCGCGCCGGTGGCGCCGGGCATTGCCATGGATCGCCCGCCCCAGCCCGGGCCTTCGGCGGCCGCGCCCGTGCCGGTCGCCGAAGAGGAGGCGGCCCTGGACATGGGCGGCTTCCAGGCCTCGTTCCAGGTCGCCGGTCGCACGACCCTTGCCTCCGGCGGCGGCGCGCGCGCCCTGCGCATCCAGTCGGCCACGATCGAGACCGATCTCGTCTCGCGCGTCGTGCCGAGCCTCGACACCACCGCCTTTCTCGAGGCCCGCTTCCGCCATGCCGGGGAGGTGCCGCTGATGCCCGGCCGGGTCAACCTGTTCCGGGACGGCCTGTTCTCCGGCCGGGCCCAGATCGCCGCGGCGACGCGCGATGAGGAGGTCCGGCTCGGCTTCGGCGCCGATGATCTGGTGCGCGTCGACCATCACATGCTGCGCCGCGCCGACGGCACGGCGGGACTCATCTCCAGCGCCAGGACCGACGAGCGCGCCTTCCGCATCGTCGTGCGCAACGGCGCCGGCCAGGTCCGCCGCGTGGTGGTGGAGGACCGCCTGCCGGTGGCCGAGGCCTCCGACATCACCGTGGAGACGCTCGCCGGCATGACCGCCCCGTCGCGCCGCGATGTGCGCGGGCGTCGTGGCATCGTGGAATGGGATCTGGAGGTTCCCGCCGGCCAGACCCGCGAGATTCGCCATGGCTGGCGCATCCGCTGGCCGGCCGACCGGCAGATCCGCACCATTCAGGCGAGGGGCTGACGACGCCGCGGGACGGGCCGACCGCCGATCGGCTCACCCGCCCGCCCTTGCCAGCCCGGCAACGATCCTTTATCGGCACCGTGCAAGGACCCCGGCTGCAGGCGGTGATCGCGCAGTCGGGGTTTGCCTTGCCGTGGACGAGGATCGAGAACCATGGCGAACGTGGTTGTCGTCGGCTCCCAGTGGGGCGACGAGGGCAAGGGCAAGATCGTTGACTGGCTGTCGAGCCAGGCCGACGTGGTGGTCAGGTTCCAGGGCGGGCACAATGCCGGTCACACCCTGGTCATCGACGGCGTCACCTACAAGCTGTCGCTGCTGCCCTCGGGCATCGTGCGTCCGGGCAAGCTGTCCGTCATCGGCAATGGCGTGGTGGTCGATCCCCATGCGCTGGTCGCCGAGATCGAGCGCGTCTCGGCCCAGGGCGTGGCGATCACGCCGGCCAATCTGAAGATCGCCGAGAATGCCTGCCTCATCCTGTCGGTCCATCGCGAGCTCGACCAGCAGCGCGAATCGGCCGGCGCCGGCACCAAGATCGGCACCACCGGCCGCGGCATCGGGCCGGCCTACGAGGACAAGGTTGGCCGCCGGGCCATCCGCATGACCGATCTCGCCGACCTGCCGGCGCTGATGCCGAAGATCGAGCGCCTGCTCGCCCACCACAATGCCCTGCGGCGCGGCCTGAGCCTTGCCGAGATCGACCCGCAGGCGATCTATGACGAGCTCGCCGGCATCGCCCCGCAGGTGCTGCCCTTCGTGACCACGGTGTTCGATCTGCTGGACAGCGAACGGCGGGCCGGCAAGCGCATGCTGTTCGAGGGCGCGCAGGGCACGCTGCTCGACATCGACCACGGCACCTATCCCTTCGTGACCTCGTCGAACACGGTGGCCGGCCAGGCCGCCATCGGGTCCGGCCTCGGCCCCTCGGCGGTGGGCTATGTGCTCGGCATCACCAAGGCCTATACCACGCGCGTCGGCGGCGGTCCGTTTCCCACCGAACTTCGGGACGAGATCGGCCAGATCCTGGGCGATCGCGGCCGCGAGTTCGGCACGGTCACCGGCCGGCGGCGCCGCTGCGGGTGGTTCGACGCGGTGCTGGTGCGTCAGGCGGTCAAGACCAATGGCATTCACGGCATCGCCCTGACCAAGCTCGACATCCTCGACGTGCTGAGCGAGATCAAGGTGTGCATCGGCTACGAGATCGACGGCCGGCGCTATGATTTCCTGCCCGCGGCCCAGGATGCCCAGGCGCGGGCAAGGCCCATCTACGAAACCATCGAGGGCTGGAAATCCAACACGATGGGCGCCCGGTCGTGGGGTGAACTGCCCGCACAGGCGATCAAGTATGTTCGTCGGATCGAGGAATTGATCGGCTGCCCAGTCGCGTTACTATCGACCAGCCCGGAGCGGGACGACACGATCCTGGTCCGCAATCCGTTCGAGTGAGTTCTGAAGGGGCTCAATAGCAACCGCCAATGGCCGATTACACGCCCCTGATCTCCCGTGCCGTTGCGGCACTGCCCGACAACACCGGCGAGGCCCGCCGGGCGGTTTACGAGCGGGCCCGTCAGGCCCTGCTCGCGCAGCTGCGCGGGCTCAATCCGCCGATCCAGGAGGAGCAGATCACCCGCGAGCGCCTGGCGCTCGAGGAGGCGATCCGCAAGGTCGAGGCCCAGAACGCCGAGGCCGATCTCGACGCCATGTTCCAGCGCGAGATGGGCGAGCTGGTCCAGCCCGCCAATGGCCGGCGCAGCGAGGCCATTTCGGTGGGCGGGGCACGCTCCGTCAGTTCGGCCGCCCACGAGGCCGAGACGCTGGGGGGGGCAACCCAGAGCGCCCACCGGGCCGCACGCGGCCAGCTCGGCTCCGAACCGGAGGCGGCAGGACGCATCCAGCCCAATCTGTCGGGAGCGCCGGCGGGCCAGGGGCACGAGGCGCCGATCCGCCCACGCGTGTCCGTCCTCGGCGAGCCCGACGGGGAGGAGGCACCCCGTCGCGGTCGTGGCGGCAAGATCGCCGTCCTGGTGGTTCTCCTGCTGCTGGGCGCGGCCGGGGCCCTGGGATGGTTCGTGGCGACCTACCATCCGGACCGCCTGCCGGCCCAGGTCGCCGCACATCTGCCGGGTCGCACGGCGCAGCCGCCGACGCCGCCGCAGGTCGACGAACCGCCGAAGGCTGACGACCGGGTGGTGGAGGCAACGCCGCCGGCAGCTCCTCCGGCTGCCAGCCCGCCAGCATCCTCCGCCGGTCCGGCGCCGACCCCTCCCGCGAGCGAAGCCCCGCCGGCTGCGACACCCGCCCCGCCGGCATCGCCGCCGGCTGCCCAGGCCAGCCCGCCGCCGCCGGCTGCTCCTGCTCCGGCCCCGGCGCCACCGCCTGCGCCTGGAACCCTGCAGCGGGCGGCGCTGTTCGAGGAGACGCCCGGCAATCAGGCGGGAACGCTGATGCAGGGCACCGT
This sequence comes from Phreatobacter sp., assembly GCA_046295035.1. Classification (GTDB taxonomy): domain Bacteria; phylum Pseudomonadota; class Alphaproteobacteria; order Rhizobiales; family Phreatobacteraceae; genus Phreatobacter. The sequence continues at coordinate 17,241 of JBKBOA010000003.1, read as the reverse complement.
TCTGTGGCGCACCCAGACGGTGAGCGTCGGCCCCGGACAGCCGCCGGATCTTGCGCTGGTCGCCGACGTGACCATTCCCGAACGGCGGATGACCGTCACGCTCACCATCCGGCGCAATCTCGACCAGACCCTGCCGGCCAGCCACACGATCGAGGTGCTGTTCGCACTGCCGCCCAATTTCGAGTTCGGCGGCGTGGCCGAGGTGCCGGGGCTGCTGATGAAGGCCTCGGAACAGGCCCGCGGCGTGCCCCTGGTCGGGCAGGCGGTCCGGGTCACCAATGGCTTCTTCTTCATCGGCCTGTCCGGCTTCGAGATGGATCGCAACACCAATATCCAGGCGCTGAAGACCCGGCCGTTCTTCGACATCCCGATCCGCTATGACAGCGGGCGGCGCGCCATCCTCACGATCGAGAAGGGCGTGACCGGCGACCGCGCCTTCGAGGAGGCCATGCAGGCCTGGGGTCAGTGAGACCGGTCGGGAACTGCCCGACGGGGGCCTCCACGAGCTGGCAGGGCGGCGCCCCATGTTCAGCCATGCATCGTCCAGGCGGGGCGCCGCCACGAAAAAAGGGAGGCCCGGCGGCCTCCCTTGTCATGCAATCCGACAGCTGCGGTGTCAGCCGCCGGCCGCGATGCGGTCCACGTCAGCCGGCGGGCGCTCGATCTCGCGCATGGACTTGACCACCGCGTCCTGGACCTTCTCGAAGGCCCGCACCTCGATCTGGCGCACGCGCTCGCGGGAGACGCCGAAACGCTCGGCCAGTTCTTCCAGCGTGATCGGATCGTCCTTCAGGCGGCGCTCCTCGAAGATGATGCGCTCGCGCTCGTTGAGCACGCCGAGGGCGCGGGCCAGCGCCTTGCGGCGGTTGTCGTTCTCCTCCTCGCGGGCGAGCACGGCTTCCTGATTGTCCGCATCGTCGGCGAGCCAGTCCTGCCATTCGCCGTCGCCGTCCTCGCGAAGCGGCGCATTGAGCGACGCATCGCCGCCAAGGCGCCGGTTCATGTCGATCACGTCCTGCTCCTCGACGCCCAGCTTGGTGGCGATGGCCTTGACCTGGTCGGGGCGCAGGTCTCCGTCCTCGAGCGCCGAGATCGAGCTCTTGGCCTTGCGCAGGTTGAAGAACAGCTTCTTCTGGTTGGCCGTGGTGCCCATCTTCACGAGGGACCAGGAGCGCAGGATATATTCCTGGATCGAGGCCTTGATCCACCACATGGCATAGGTGGCAAGGCGGAAACCCTTGTCGGGCTCGAACCGCTTGACCGCCTGCATCAGGCCGACATTGCCCTCGGAGACGACCTCCCCGATCGGCAGGCCATAGCCGCGATAGCCCATCGCAATCTTGGCAACCAGCCGCAGATGCGAGGTGACGAGCTTGTGAGCCGCCTCGGTGTCGCCATGCTCGCGCCAGCGCTTGGCGAGCATGTATTCCTCCTGCGGCTGCAGCATCGGGAACTTGCGGATCTCGTCCAGATAGCGGGCGAGACCCGATTCCGCAGACAGGATCGGAAGCGATGCAACGTGAGCCATCAGGCCCTCCTTCTTCTGGCTCCCGGACCATCCGGCGAGCCCCGGATCGCCTGCCCCAAAGCCCAGGCAATCCTCCCGTATCGGCTGCAACACGCCAGCCGACCGCAGGTTCATCATCCCCCTCGATCATGGCGGAAGGGTGGCGGGGACCCTTGCCAGCCGGGCGACGCACCGCGCGATCTTTGCATCCGCGCAAAGGTCTGCGTCGTCATGATGTGCTTACGAGACTAATACGCTTCCGGATGACGTGTCGTTACACGTTGGCGTGACTGAGCCTTGAATCGCTCAGACTCGCTGGTGAGGCGAGGCGGTATGACTCCGAATCCGCCAGTTTGGTTCAATTCTGAAACAATCTCACGGCGATGTTTCGGTCGCATGTCGTCGGACCCGCCGGGGGCGACACGCATCGCGCGGACCGGCTGGCCCGGGTGGGGCGGCGTTCGAGCTTGCTCTCAGGCAAGATCAGCGTCCGGCGGCCCGAGCGCCTGCGCCAGATCCGCGAGGTCGGGGGGCAGGGGGCTCGAGAAGCGCAGGCGCGCGCCCGTGACCGGGTGCGCGAAGCCGAGCAGGCCGGCATGGAGCGCCTGCCGGCCGAGTCGTTCCAGCGCGAGGCGCGCGGGCCCTGGCAGTTTCGCCGCCTTGGTGCGGAAGCCGCTGCCATAGGTCGCATCGCCGAGCAGCGGGTGGCCCTCATGCGCCATGTGGACGCGGATCTGGTGGGTGCGTCCTGTCTCCAGGCGGCAGACGAGGCGGCTGACGAGGCCGTCCAGATAGCTCGCCTCGCGCGCGACATGGGTGACCGCGGGGCGGCCGGTGGAGCGGACGGCGATCTTCTCGCGCGCGCGCGGGTCGCGGTCGAGCGGCGCCTCCACCGTGAAGGAGCGCCGCGCCGGCCGCCCCCAGACGAAGGCGGCATAGGCGCGCTCCAGCGGGCCGGAGCGGCCGTGATCGGCGAACTGGGCGGCCAGGCCCCGGTGCGCCACGTCGGTCTTGGCCACCACCATGAGCCCGGTCGTGTCCTTGTCGAGCCGGTGGACGATACCCGGCCGGCGGATGCCGCCAATGCCCGAGAGGCTGTCGCCGCAATGGGCGATCAGCGCATTGACCAGCGTGCCGGTCCAGTTGCCGGCCGCCGGATGCACCACCAGACCGGCCGGCTTGTCGATCACGATGAGATCGGCATCCTCGTACACGATGGCGAGCGGGATCGCCTCGCCGGCGGGCGCGGCCTCCTGCGCCGGGGGCACGGTGACGGCGATCTCCTCGCCTTCATTGACCCTGTGGGCGGCATCCGTCATGGTCCGGCCGCCGAGCGTGACCTGTCCCGCCGCGATCAGCGCCTTCAGGCGCGAGCGCGACAAGGCGGGCACGTGACGCGCCAGCACCCGGTCGAGACGTTCGCGCGCCTCCTCCGGTCCCACCACGATGGGGCGCAGGGCCTCGCCTGCCTCGCCGTCGCTCACCTCACCCGCCTCCGGCCGATCCATCCCATGACCAACACGCCCCGAGACGAGGATGTCAACGACCCCGCAGCCCAGGCCGTGGTGGCACGCATCCGGCGCATCTCCATCGTCTCCTCGCTCATCATGATCGCCGGCGTCGGCACGGTGCTCGGCGTCATCGCCTACCGGCTGATGGGCGCGCCGGGGTCCGGCCCGGCCCTGTCCGGCACCATCGACCCGGAGGGCGGGCGCGTCGTCTCGGCGGTGGCCGCCGACGGCCGGCTGACCGTCACCTATGAGCGCGGCGGCACGCCGGTCATCGTGGTCTATGACCTGCGAACCTTCAAGGAGACCCACCGCGTCACGGTCGGCGGGCCGCAGGTGCCCCGGCCCTGATGCCGGGGCCGGCCCCGCGCCGCGTGCCGGCGGTGCGGCCCTGAATCGACAAGGCCCGGCGCCGGGCCGGGCCTTGGCTTCCATGGGGTGACGGCAGGCGCCGGGCCGGCAAGCTCAGGCCGTGGCCCGGATGACCCGTCCGACCTTCTCGACCAGCTCGCCGATCTGCGCCTCGGAGATGATCAGCGGCGGCGTGACCACGACCGTGTCGCCGGAGGTGCGGATCATCAGGCCTTCCTCGAAGAAGGCGTGTTCGATGCACTGGTAGCCGCGCTTGCCGGGCCCGTCCCTGGACGGCTCGAAGTCGATGGCGGCGGTGAGGCCGACCTGGCGGATGTCGAGCACGCCGGGAATATCCTTCAGGTGCGAGAACACCGCGTCCGCCCAGACCGGCTCGAGCGCCTTGGCCCGTTCGAACAGGCCCTCCTCGCGATAGAGGTCGAGGGTGGCAAGGCCGGCCGCGCAGGCCAGCGGATGGGCCGAATAGGTATAGCCGTGGAAGAGCTCCACCACGTGCTCCGGCCCGGTCATGAAGGCGTCGTAGATGTGCTTGCGGGCGATGACACCGCCCATCGGGGCCGTGGCATTGGTGACGCCCTTGGCAAAGTTCAGCATGTCCGGCACCACGCCGTAGCGCTCGGCGGCGAAGGGAGCGCCCAGGCGGCCGAAGCCGGTGATGACCTCGTCGAAGATCAGCAGGATGTCGTGCTTGTCGCACAGTTCGCGCAGGCGCTTCAGATAGCCCTGCGGGGGCGGCAGCACGCCGGTGGACCCGGCCATGGGCTCGACGATGACGGCCGCGATGGTCGAGGCGTCGTGGAGTGCGACCAGCCGCTCCAGCTCGTCGGCCAGATGCGCGCCCCAGGCCGGCTCGCCGCGCGAGAAGGCCTGTTCCTTGCGGTTGTAGGTGTGCGGCAGGTGATCGGCCCCGGCCAGCAGCGAGCCGAAGAACTTGCGGTTCGGCACGATCCCGCCCACCGTGATGCCGCCGAAGCCGACGCCGTGATAACCCCGCTCGCGGCCGATCAGCCGGGTCTTCGAGCCCTTGCCGCGGACGTTCCAGTAGGCGAGCGCGATCTTCAGCGCCGTGTCGGCGGCCTCCGAGCCGGAATTGCAGAAGAACACGTGGTCGAGATCGCCGGGGGCGAGAGCCGCGATGCGGCTCGCCAGCTCGAAGGCCTTGGGATGGCCGTACTGGAAGGTCGGCGAGAAATCGAGCTCGGCGGCCTGCTTCTGGATGGCCTGCACGATCGGCTCGCGGCCATGACCGGCATTGGAACACCACAGCCCCGCCGTGCCGTCCATGATCGGCCGACCCTCGGGGGTGAAGTAGTGCATGTCCTTGGCGCGGGCCACCATGCGCGGCCGGGCCTTGAAGGCCCGGTTGGCGGTGAACGGCATCCAGAACGCGGCCAGGTCGTTCGGAATGGCAGAGGTGGCCGCGTCGTCGGCGCCGACCACGCGCAGCGCGCTCGTCTTGGACATGAGAGTATTCTCCCGAAGGGGCGTAACGGAAAACGACCATACCAAGCGCGGGGAGCGCGACAAGGTCGCCGGCGGAAGGGGAGGGATGCGGGGGCAGGGCGCCGTGCCGCACCACAGCGCCGCCCCTGCCGTCTCCTCGTTCCGGCCAGCCGGCGGGAGCGGCTGATTGTCCTGATCTAGGAAAATTATCTTGACACGACGATCGAGTTCTGGTAGTGTGCACGGCGTCGGTGGAAAGGGTCAGGTCGGGATGGTCGCAGCGCTCGCAGGCTTGATCGGTTTGGCGGTGGTGGTCACGGTCCTGCGGGCCTGGCTACAGCCGGCGCCTGCCATGGCGCGCGGCGCGATCCGCTTGCGCGAGGCCGCCCTGCCGCGCGCACGGCAGAACCCTCTGCCGCTGCCGGCAGAGGGTGGAGGCCGCATCGGCGAGGGCCGTGTGTCGCCGGGCCGACCGAGGACGGAGGCTGCGTCTGCCGGCGGTTGCGCGCCGGCCGCGAGCGGCGCCCTGTGCCGGAGCACGGATCAGGGGTGCGGCGCTGCTGGCGGTGCCCTGTCATCCGCTCCGCGCGCCCCGTCCCCCTCACATCACCACGACCCGCGTGCCGACGCGCACCCGGTTGTAGAGGTCGATGACATCCTCGTTGCGCATGCGGAAGCAGCCGGAGGACACCGCCTGTCCGATGGTCCAGGGCTCGTTGGAGCCGTGGATGCGGTAGAGCGAGGAGCCGAGATAGAGGGCGCGGGCGCCGAGCGGATTGTCGGGCCCGCCGGCCATGAAGCGCGGCAGGTCGGGGCGGCGGCGCAGCATCTGGGCCGGCGGGCGCCAGTCCGGCCATTCGGCCTTGCGGGTGATCGTCTTGGTGCCCGACCAGCCGAAGCCCGGCCGGCCGATGCCGACACCGTAGCGGCGGGCCATGCCGCCGGCCTCGACGAGGTAGAGGAACCGCTCGCGGGTGTCGATGATGACCGTGCCGGGCCGGTGCGTGGTGCGGTAGGGCACGACCTGCGGCAGGAAGCGCGGATCGATGCCGCGGACCGGCGCGGCGAGGCGCCGCGGCTCGCCCTGGGCAGGGGCCCCGGCCGGCGGCAGCGGCGAGCGGACCGGTTCATAGGCCGACAGGACCGGGCCGCGCGGCGGTTCGGCGGGGATCACCAGCGGATCGGGCTGGCGGGCCATCTGCGGCGGCCGGCCGGCGGGCCGGGCAGCGGCGATGGCGCCGCGTGGCGAGCTGGCCGGCGGCTGGCCGCCTTCGAACAGGAACTGGATGAAGCCGCCGCCGAGATCGGCCCGGTGGGCGGAGGCCACCTGGGCCTGCGTCCCGGTGGCGAGAGGCGGGGTGGCGAGAAGCAGGGCCGCGGCGAGCGCGGGGATGCGCAGACTGGTCATCGACGGACTCTCAACACACGCGTCGGCAGGACAGGTCGGGCCGGCGGACCGGGCATGCCGGCCCGGGTCCGTCCCCAGCCCCGATAAGCGGGGGGAACCGGCAAGCACAGGGTTAACGGCAGCGTGCCGGAACGGCCGGAGACGGGGCGCAACCGGCAGAACCGTTTCTCAAGGTAAATGCGTCGCAAACGGCCGGGCGCTCCGGGCCCGGCGGCAGAAACGCTCCGTTATCCCTAACGCCGTTCCGCATGCCGCAACTGGAACCTGCACTTTGCCGCAAACCCGTCCTTAACGCTCCTGCGCGAAGTGTTTCCCTGTCGGGGCCTTCGTCCCCGGTCAGAGGAACATGCCGGGTTATCCATGCGCGCCAGACGAGCTTTCCGGATCGAATCCTACGGCCAGCCCATGCAGGTGGCGGCCCAGGCCCTCGCCCAGGGCGGGGGGCACGGCGAGATCATCAGCGAGCTGCGTGAGCTGAAGGCCCTCATCCGCCCTGCGGAAGAGGTCTCCCGCCAGATGATCGAAGCCTATCGCGCCGAGATGCAGGAGGCCATGAAGCTGAAGGCCGAGCTCGACCAGATCTGGCAGGCCATCGACAAGACCAAGCACGAGATCGCCACGCTCCATGTCACCGGCTTCAAGGGCAAGGAGATGTCGCGCGTCACCCACGAGCTCGACGCCATCGTGGACGGCACCGAGCAGGCGACCGAGGGCATCCTGGCCGCGGCCGAGGGCATCGACCAGATCGCCTCGCAGCTGTCCGCCAAGCTGAAGAATGCCCAGGACCGCGGCGCCGTGGATGACATCCAGCAGAAGATTGTCACCATCTTCGAGCACTGCAACTTCCAGGATCTGACGGGCCAGCGCATCACCAAGGTGGTCAACACGCTGAAGTTCATCGAGGAGCGCATCGTGCGCATGATGGACATCTGGGGCGGCCTGGAGAGCTTCAAGGACATTCCGGTGGATACCATCGCCGCCGCCGAGGGCGATGCGGCCCTGCTGAACGGGCCAAAGCTCGCCGGCGAGAGCGGCCACGCCACCCAGGACGACATCGACGCCCTGTTCAACTGAGGACAGGCGCCGCCGCTTTTCGGGCGTTCGGCCGCCGTGATTCCGCCGGCGCGCCGTGGAGGCTAGGCTGACCATGTCTCCGCCCTCGTGATTCGGGCCTGATGCGCCGCACCCTGGTTCCCGCCCTCTGCCTTGCCGGCCTGCTCGTTCTGCCGCCAATCGCCGTCGCCGAGCCCGCCACGCCCGCCGAGCGGGCCGAGGCCGAGCGACGCGAACGCCAGCGCGAACTCGATGCCGTGCGCGCCGACATGGCGCGGGCCAGGGCCGAGCGCGAGCGCATCGAGCGCGAGATCCTGGCCATCCGGGCCGACCGGGCCGCCATTGTCCAGCGCGGCATCGAGGCGGCCGCCAGGGTCCGCGAGCAGGAGGAGCGGGTGGCCGCTACCGAGGAGCGGCTGGCCGAGCTCGACCGGCGCCGCACCGCCATCCGCACCTCGCTTCACGAGCGGCGCGCGCTGATCGCCGAGGTTCTGGCCTCGCTCCAGCGCATGGGGCGCCGGCCGCCGCCGGCCCTGCTGACCGGCTCGGATGACGTGCTGAGGAGCGTGCGCACCGCCATGCTGCTCGGCACGCTGGTGCCGGAAATGCGCGAAGGCGCGCGGGCGCTGGCCGCCGATCTGGAGGAGCTGGCCGCCCTCCAGCGTTCGACGGCGGCCGAACAGGACCGCCTGAAGGGCGAGATCGTGGCGCTCGACAATGACCGCATCCGCATGGAGGCGCTGGCCGCCGCGCGGCAGGAGCAGATCGCCGAGAGCGAGCGCGCACTGGCCGGCGAGCGCCAGCGGGCGGAAACGCTCGCCCGGCAGGCGGGGAATCTCGAACTTTTGATCGACCGGATGGAGACGGAGATCGCCGCCGCGCGCCGCGCCGCGGAGGCCGCGCGCACGACCGTCGTGGCCCGTTCGAACGCCCCCCAGGACCGGCGCCAGCAGATGGCCGCCCTGCAGAATGCGGCCCGCATGAGCCCGGCCATTTCCTTCGAACAGGCCCGCGGCAGCCTGTCCCTGCCGGTCCTGGGGGTTCGCCTGCGTGCATTCGGCGATCCGGACGGTCTCGGCGGCACCGAGCGCGGCCAGTCGATCGCCACCCGGCCGGGGGCGTCGGTGACCGCCCCCGCCGATGGCTGGGTGGTCTATTCCGGGCCTTTCCGGACCTATGGCCAACTCTTGATCCTGAATGCCGGCGACGGGTATCATGTGGTCCTTGCCGGAATGGACAGGATCACGGTGGATCTCGGCCAGTTCGTGCTCGCAGGTGAGCCGGTGGGTGTGATGGGGGATCAGCCTCCTCCGGCTGCCGCCGTGACGACGGGCTCCTCGCAGCCCGTTCTCTATGTCGAGTTTCGCAAGGACGGGTCGACGATCGACCCGACGCCCTGGTGGGCCCCGCGGCCGCCGGGTGCGCAGGCCAATGAAAGGGTTCGCGGATGATGCGCAGAGCTTCGATCCTCCTCGCCGGAGCCGCCATGGGCGCGCTGGCGACCATTGCCGTGACCCAGCCGAGGGCGCTGATGGGCATGACCGCCAATGCGGCGGCCTCCGACACCTACCGGCACATCAACCTGTTCGGCGACATCTTCGAGCGGGTGCGCACCGACTATGTCGAGAAGCCCGATGACGGCAAGCTGATCGAGGCCGCCATCAACGGGATGCTGAGCTCGCTCGATCCGCATTCGAGCTTCCTCGACGCCCGCAACTTCCGCGACATGCAGGTGCAGACGCGCGGCGAGTTCGGCGGCCTCGGCATCGAGGTCACCCAGGAGGACGGGCTGATCAAGGTGGTCTCGCCCATCGACGACACCCCCGCATCGCGCGCCGGCATCCTGGCCAATGACATCATCACCCATATCGACAACGAGCCGATCCAGGGCCTGACCCTGCAGCAGGCGGTGGAGAAGATGCGCGGGCCGGTCGGCTCCAGCATCACCATCCGCGTCACCCGGCAGGGCGCCCAGCCGCGCGACATCGCCATCGTGCGCGACCGCATCGTCATCCGCGCGGTGCGTCACCAGATCGTCGACGACGAGATCGGCTATATCCGCATCACCCAGTTCAACGAGCAGACCACCGAGAACCTGCGGCGGGCGATCGAGGACATCAAGGCCAAGGTCCCGGCCGACAAGCTGCGCGGCTACGTGATCGACCTGCGCAACAATCCGGGCGGCCTGCTCGACCAGTCCATCTCCGTTTCCGACGCGTTCCTGGAGCGGGGCGAGATCGTCTCCACCCGCGGCCGCAATGCCGAGGAAACCCAGCGCTGGAATGCCCGCGCGGGCGACCTGACCGGCGGCAAGCCGCTGATCGTGCTGATCAACGGCGGATCGGCCTCGGCCTCGGAGATCGTCGCCGGCGCCCTGCAGGACCACAAGCGCGCCACCGTGCTCGGCACGCGCTCGTTCGGCAAGGGCTCGGTGCAGACCATCATCCCGCTCGGCAGCCAGGGCGCCCTGCGCCTGACCACGGCGCGCTACTACACGCCCTCCGGCCGCTCCATCCAGGCGCGCGGCATCGATCCGGACATCGTCCTCGAGCAGCCGGTGCCGGAGGAGCTGCGGGCCCGCCTGCAGGAGAACCGCGGCGAGGCGGGTTTGCGCGGCCATCTGCGCAACGGGCAGGACGGCAGCCAGGAGCGGTCGGCCTCCTCGGTCTATGTGCCGCGCGAGGCCAAGGACGACGTCCAGCTGAACCGCGCCTACGAGCTCCTGCGCGGAACGGCCACCGACCCGGCCTTCCCGCCGGGCCAGCGCGCCGCCGCCACGCCGCCGGCGGCCCCGGCCAATCCCACCCGCTGATCGCGCGGGCCCCTGCCATCCGACCCCCGGCTCCGGCCGGGGGTTTTTCGTCCCGGCACCGCCCTCCGCTCCTCGGGGAACGCGCCATGAGCCTCTGCCCGTCGCAGGCCCGCGACTTCGCCGACATCATCGTGTCGGCTTGGCGTCAGGGCCGCCAGATCCCGCCGCTGACCACCGCCGAGCCGACCCTCGACATGGCGGGCGCCACGCGCATCGGCCATGCGGTCAAGCGCCTGCGCATCGCCGCCGGCGAGCGGCCGGTGGGGCGAAAGATCGGCTTCACCAATCGGACCATCTGGGACGAGTACGGCGTCCACGCCCCGATCTGGGGGCCGGTCTATGACAGCACGCTGCACCTGACCGAGGGTGCCGCCGACCTGCCGCTGGCGGGGATGGTGGAGCCGCGCATCGAGCCGGAGATCATCTTCGGCTTCCGCGCCGCCGTGACCCCGGACATGGACGAGGCGGCCATCCTCGCCGCGATCGACTGGGTCGCCCATGGCTTCGAGATCGTCCAGTCGCTCTATCCGGGCTGGCGGTTCCAGGGCGCCGACTGCCAGGCCGCCTTCGGCCTGCACGGCGCGCTGGTCTCGGGTCCACGGGTTCCGGTGACCGGCAACCGCGACCGCTGGCTCGCCGAGCTGACCGGATTTGCCATCACGCTCTTTCGCAACGGCGAGCCCATGGACCGGGGTCTTGGCACCCATGTGCTGGACGGGCCGCTCTCCGCCGTCCGGCATCTCGCCGGCGTGCTGGCGGCCGACCCCGAGGCCGAACCGATCGGGCCGGGCGAGATCATCACCACCGGCACGGTGACGCGCGCCTTCCCGGTGGTGGCCGGCGAGACCTGGACGACCGCGGTGGAGGGGCTTGCCGTTGCACCGATGCGTCTGAGACTGGTCTGAGAGGACCAGCCCGGGGCCAACCGATCGGCCCTCCCTTACGTTTCCACCACCGCCCGGCCGGGCTTGTCCTCGCCCTCGCCGGCCATGAACTGGGCCCGGGCGAGCGAGGCGAAGACGCCGCCCTTGGCCACCAGCTCGTCGAAGGAGCCGGTCTCGATCACCCGGCCCTGGTCGAAGACCAGGATGCGCGTGGCGTGGCGGATGGTGGCCAGGCGATGGGCGATGACGAAGGTGGTGCGGCCCTTCATCACCTCCTCCAGCGCCAGCTGCAGCTTCTGCTCGGTGGCGGCATCAAGCGCGGAGGTCGCCTCATCGAGGATCAGCACCGGCGGGTTCTTCAGAAGCGCCCGGGCGATCGACAGGCGCTGCCGCTCGCCGCCGGACAGGGAGCGGCCGCGCTCGGCCACCTCGGTGTCGAGGCCCTCGGGCTGGCGGCGCAGGAACTCCGTCGCCTGGGCGCGCTCGCAGGCCTGCCACAGCTCCTCCTCCGTGGCATCCGGCTTGCCGACCAGGAGGTTGTCGCGGATCGTGCGCGCGAACAGCATGGGCTCCTGGAACACCACGCCGATATGGCGGCGCAGCGACACGATCAGGATGTCACGGATGTCGTGGCCGTCGAGGGTGATCCGGCCCGATTGCGGGTCGAACACCCGGTGCAGCAGCGAGAGGGTCGTGGACTTGCCCGAACCGGTCGCGCCCACCAGCGCGATGGTGTCGCCCGGCTGGGCGACGAAGGACAGATCCGCCACGGCTGCCCGCTTGCCGTCATAGGAGAAGGAGACATTCTCGAACGCGACCCGGCCCTCGACATGGGGAATGTCGATGGCGCCGGGCCGGTCATGGACCTGCGGGGCGGTGTCCACCACCTCGAAGAAGTCGCGGATCTTCGGCCCCTCCATGAACACCGAGTTGATGAAGCCGACCAGCGCCTCCAGCTTGCCGATCAGCATGGTGGCAAAGCCCATGAAGGTGACGATCTCGCCGATGGTGGCGAGGTTGTTGATGTGCAGCCAGGTGCCGACCAGGAAGATCGAGAGCACGGTCAGCGTCGCCGAGGCGCGCGAGGCCACCGCCGCGATCGCCCACCAGGACAGGACGGGGATCTGGGCCGCCAGCAGCGCGTCGATCGTGGCGCGCATGGCGCGCACCTCGGCCTCCACGCGGGTGAAGGACTGGATGACCGGCACATTGCCGAGGGCGTCGGTGGCCCGCTCGGCCAGGGCATTGTGATATTCCTGCACGCTGCCCTGGAGCGTCTCGGTCTTCCTGAGCACCCAGCTGGTCAGGAAGAAGAAGAAGAACACCATGACCACCAAGAGCGAGCCGAGCCGCCAGTTCACCCACAGCGAGATGGGCACCAGGAAGACCAGGGCGATCAGCGAGGCGCAGTGCTCGCGCAGGAACGAGAGCAGCAGCCAGGCCATGGCATTGGAGCCCTCGAGCATCTGCTTCAGCAGGCGGCCGGAATGGGCGCCTGAATGATAGGACAGGGGCAGGTTCAGCACATGCTCGAAGAAGTGCTGCATGAAGGCGAGGCGCCGCCGGTGCGACATGCGGTCGGCGTGCAGGGCGACGAGAACGCCCGCCCCGATGGTGAACAGGCCGAACACCACCCAGGCGCCCACCAGCGGCAGGATCTCGGACCAGGTGACGATGCGGCCCTGCGCCTGGGCGCGGGTCAGCGTGTCGATGATGCGGCCGAACAGGATCGGTTCGGCGAACATGATGACCGCGAGCGCGATGTTGCAGGCGAGCAGGATGAGCCCGAGCCGGGTCTCCGGCCCGAGCTGCCGGAGGACGCGCCAATAGACCTTGAGGAGTGACATGCGCCGGCCCTTCGCCCGCTTGCGTGGAGCTTGCCCCGATGGCGGTGTGAACCACGGGACGGGATGCGCCGCAAGCGGGTCGAGGGGCGCTCTCAGCCGCGCGGATTGATCGGCCGGTTGGCCGTCCAGTCGAAGGTGCCGGCATCGCGCTCGGCGACCGCCTGCCGCCAGCCCTTCTCCTCGGCGCGCGTCTTGAAGTTGATGCCTTCCGGCGAGTGGCGGGTGATGCCGTCGAACAGGGTGGCGAACATCTGCGTCTGCTTCAGGCCCATGGCCTCGATGGCCTGGTTGACCACCAGCTTCTGCATCATCAGCTGGTTGACCGGCACCGTGGCCATGCGCTCGGCGAGCCGCTCCACCTCGGCGTCGAGGCCGTCCTGCGGCACCGCCTTGAGCACGAGCCCGATCCGCTCCGCCTCCCGGCCGTCGATCGTGTCGCCGGTGAACAGCATGCGCTTGGCCCGCTCGGGGCCAAGGCGATAGACCCACATGGCGGTGGTCGGGCAGCCCCAGACGCGCACCGGCATGTAGCCGATGCGGGCGTCCTCGGCCATCACCACCAGATCCGCGCAGAGCGCGATGTCGGAGCCGCCGGCCACCGCATAGCCGTGGACCTTGCAGATCACCGGCCGGTGGGATCGCCACAGGGACATGAAGGCCTCGGTGTTGCGCATCATGAAGGCATAGTCCTTCATCGGATCCCAGGGCATGTCCTGGGTCGCCTGGCCGTTGCCGTTGCCCTCGGCGTAATAGGTCAGGTCGTATCCGGCGCAGAAGGCCGGACCGTTGCCGGCGAGCACGATGACATGCACGCCCGGATCGGCATTGGCCCGGGCCACGCAGTCGGCGAGGGCCTGCGGCACCTCGTCGTCGATGGCGTTCATCACCTGCGGCCGGTTGAGCGTGATGCGGCCGATGCGGCCGTCCTTCTCGTAGAGCACCTTGGTCATGGCCTTGCCTCCCGTGCGGGGCCAGCCGCCCGCCACGGGGCGCGATGCTAGCCCCGTGCGGACCCTGGAGGGGAGCCGGCCGGTCGGCAGGCGTCGTGCCGTCGATCCGGGCTGGCCGGCGCGGCACCCGCCGAAACGGGATTGACCGGCGGAACCCTTTGCGCTTATGAAGCGCCCTCCGCCTCGCGCGGCCGCGCTCCCTTCGTCTAGCGGTCTAGGACGTCGCCCTCTCACGGCGAAAACAGGGGTTCGAGTCCCCTAGGGAGCGCCAGTTCAGCGAGCCGCTCGCGCTTCGGCGATGCGGCTTGCCGCCAGCACCAGACCCGACCAGACGAGCGGCACCAGCAGGCCCGCAGCCAGGCCGGTCCATGGCCGGCCGGCGGCCGCCATGGCCTGCAGCACGGCCAGGAAGCCGACGAAGCCGACCAGCATGATGAGGCCATTGACCAGGGCGGCCGCCACCACCGGGCCGCCGAGCCGGCGGTGCATGATCAGGATGAAGCTGGTGTAGCTCGCCGGAAACAGGGCGGCGATCCCCGTGGCCGAGGGGCCGATGCGTTCCGACCCGAGCACGACGGCGACCACCACCGTCATGACCACGGCCGCGCGCAGGGGCACATCGAACCAGCGGCGCCCGGGCGGCACGACCGCCGCCGTGCGGCGCCAGCGCCAGGTCGCCAGGATGCCGAGCGCGAAGCCGGCGAGATTGGCGAGGAGGGCGGCCGGTGCCGTCCAGTCGATCAGCCGGGTGAGCAGCGAGGCGACGAGCCAGACCGCCAGCAGCGTCAGCCAGCAGGCGATGAGGCCGGTGCCGCGGCGCGCCACCAGGGCATAGGCGATGACGGCCGGCACCAGCGCCACCGTTGCCGCCAGGCTCGACAGCGCCGCATCGGCGATGAAGGCGGCGTCATGGTCGAGCATCAGCACCAGATAGGCCGGGCCCGTGGACACCGGCAGGGACAGCACCATGGCGGCGATGAAGGGCCGTGCGCGCTCGGCCACGAGCGAGGCCGCCACGACGACGATGGCGGTCGACAGGGCCTTGATGGCGAGGGACAGGAGCGACACGGGCGACCACCGCGACAGGGGCCATCGGCTTAGCGCGTCGGGCCCGGCGCGGACAGCGCTCCGGCGCAGGGCCCGCCTGCACCGCTGCATCCCGTGGCGGGGCGAGGCGATCGGCTGGTCCGGGGCAGCCCCCCCCGGAACCATCCTCGGCGCCGCCGGTTGACCGGCAGAGCATTGCCGCGAGAGAGGAGGTTCCCATGATCGATCGTCGCGTGCTGGCCGTGTGCCTCGTGCTTGCCCTTGCACCGGCCGTGCAGGCCCAGGTGCCGCCGGCCCAGCCGGATGGCGGGATGGGCCGGGCGAGCTCGGCCGGCGGTTCCTCGGGCGGCGGCATGACGCGCGACGACGAGCAGGCCCAGGGCGTCGAGGCCGGCCACGAGGGTCAGCCCCATCGCGATGCCGAGGCCCGGCGCGAAGGCCGGCAGGCCGTCGAGGTCAGGCCCTCGCCCGATCCGCGCAGCCCCGCCTCGGGCGGCGTGCCGGACAGGCCGCGTCCTGCGGGCCAGGGTGGGTAAGCGCCCCGGGCCCGGCGCCTTCATCGTCCGCCCCTGTCCCGATGCGGCCTGCCGGCCCCGGTGGGGCTGCTGCAACGCTCAGCCGGCTGGCTGCGTGCGGAGCGGCTGCGCGACCCTCGCGCCCGCGGCGATGGTCGGCGGGGCATTGTTGAGCTGCTCCACGGCAAAGCCGGCGGCGGCCTTGTAGCCGGCCATGAAGGCGGCGCGCTCGTCGGGCGGGATGACCGTGTCGATGTCGTCGAAGGTGCCGCCGCAGCGCTCGTCGACCAGGTTGAGGAGGCCGAAGGGACCGGCGCCGCGGTTGCGGAGCACGAGCTGCGAGATCGGACCGCAGAGCCGCGCATCATAGGCGGCGAGCGCCGCGGGCGTGACACCATGC
Source organism: Phreatobacter sp. (assembly GCA_046295035.1). Classification (GTDB taxonomy): domain Bacteria; phylum Pseudomonadota; class Alphaproteobacteria; order Rhizobiales; family Phreatobacteraceae; genus Phreatobacter. The sequence goes on along the minus strand of JBKBOA010000003.1, from coordinate 1,495 downwards.
TCGAGCAGGGCAGCGCCCAGGATGCGCGCATCCATGATCGCCTGGCTCGCGCCATTGGAGCCGGTCGGATACATGGCATGGGCGGCATCGCCGAGGAGTGCCACAGGGCCGTCCTGCCAGGTCGGAACCGGGTCGCGGTCGATCATCGGGTTCTCGTAGGCGCTGTCCGCGCCGCGGATCAGGGCCGGGACATCGAGCCAGTCCCAGGTCCAGCCGTCGAAATGATGGATGAAGTCGCTGACTGGCACCTGGCGGAACCACCCCGTCTGCTTCCAGCCTTCGGAGCTGTCCAGCGTCACCTCGGCGATCCAGTTGATCAGCGCCAGGCCGGTCACCGGATCAGGATGCGAGATCGGGTAGAAGACGATCCGGTGGCGGTGGGTGCCGAGCCCGACGAAGGAGGCGCCGGTGCGGATCGGCCTGGCCCAGGTGGTGCCGCGCCACATCAGCGCGCCGCCCCAGTGGATCGGCGGCTGGTCGGGATGCATCTGCGCGCGGATGGCGGAATGGATGCCGTCGGCACCGATGAGCAGGGCGCCCGCGACCGTGTCCGTTGTGCCATCGGCCGCCTCGACGCCGACGCGGACGCCCCCGGGGGTCCGCTCGTAGCCCCTCGCCCGGCAGCCCAGGCGCACGACCGCGGCGCCGGCCCGTTCCACCAGCGTGCGGTAGAGCAGCATGTGCAGGGCGCCGCGATGGACCGCATATTGCGGCCAGCGATAGCCGGCGAGCAGCCCGCGCGGTTCCGAATAGATGTCGTTGCCATTGAGGCCGACCAGCGCCCATTCGCGCGCCGGCAGGCCGACGCGATCGAGTTCGGCCGTGCCGATGCCGAGGTCGCCCAGCTCCCTGACCGCATTCGGCTGCAGGTTGATGCCCACCCCGAGCGGGCGCATCTCGCGGGCCGCCTCCAGCACCAGGAAGGGCACGCCGATCTGGTGGAGCGTCAGGGCGGCCGCAAGCCCGCCGATTCCACCGCCGGCGATGATGACAGGGTTGTGCGACATGAGCCCGCCCGTTTCACAAGGTCCGGGCGGGCTTTAGCGGTTGCAGGGCGGCGCCGGCAAGCGGGCGTTTGGCCAGCCGGCCCGGCCGGCGTCATGCGCTGGGCATGGATGATCGCGCCGGGACCGGATTGCGCCGCCATGCCTGGCGCGATCTGCCATCATTTCCATTGCTGCAGCCGAACGACACGTGACCGGCCGTGCCTGCGGCCGGTCGCGGAACCGCTTCGTTCAGCCAGCGTTCACGGCGAAAGGCCTCTGCTCGTCCACCCGACCATCGACAGGAGAGCGCCATGAGCGAACCGATCGTCAGCCGCCGCCTGCTGCTGGGGGGCCTTGCTGCCCTGGCCGCGGGTCTTGCCCTGCCTGGCGAGGCCCTTGCGCAGGGTCGCGGCTGGGGCCCCGACGGCATGGGCCCGCCCGGCCAGCGCCGCGACTGGATTCCGCCCGGCCATCGCCGCCGCCGCGGACCGCCCGGTTGGGCGCGGGGC
>JBKBOA010000002.1:0-171393 GCA_046295035.1 Phreatobacter sp. | reverse complement strand
AAACCGCGCCACCGTCGCCGTCTTCCGCGACCGCTACGTCGCCCCCCGCGCGGGGGTGTGGATCGAAACCTCGCTGACGGTCGCTGGGTCGTTTAGCGCGACGTCGCCCCCCGCGCGGGGGTGTGGATCGAAACGCGAGCCCCACGCCGTTACCGTGTCGGAGGGGCGTCGCCCCCCGCGCGGGGGCGTGGATCGAAGCGAGGCGGTGGCCCGTGCGCGAGACGGCGGGGGCGTGGATCGAAACTGTGAGGTCAACTCCGGCACTTGACCCGGATCGCATAGGTTATGATCGGACGACCGAGGATATCGTGTCCGGTGGTGATCGCGGTCTCCCCGACGATGCTACCAGCCGGACACTGATGCCGGAGCAGGTTGAGTGCCATGTGATTGCGGCTCTCCTGGATGTCCGGATCAAAGCCGAAGTCCTTGGCGTTGCGGATCGAGACGACGTAATCGGAATCCGGGCTTGGCGATGGGCCAACCCGAAACACGCCTTCGCCCTCCATCATCCGGTTATGGAGGTCGCTGCCGGCGCATCCTGCCAGCAGGATCGTGGTGGCGAGTGCAATCAGTGCCTTGTGCATGGTGATCCTCAGCGCAGGCGATGCAGAACGGTTGCCAACCCGATCAAGATGAGGGCTGAGAAGAAGCCGATCAGCGCGACGATGAACTGAATATCTGATCGCATCGAAGCCATACCGGCACCTGCCACGGCAAACCCGGCAACCGCGCCGATCACCATCAAGGTCTTGACCATCCTGATCCTCCGACAACCCGAGCGAGAATAGCTGCAATGGATGCAACCCGAAATGGCTGACATTGCGACGCTTGGCCTGACCATTGACAGCCGCCCGGTCACGGATGCGGCTCGTGCACTGGACAGCCTCAGCATGTCTGCGCGCCGGACGGAACAGGTAGTCGGTGGACTTGAGCGCAGCACGGGGCCGCTGCAAGCGGATCGCAGAGGCTCGAACAGGACATCAATAGCGCCCGCGCTGCGGCAGACGACCTCGGCATAAGCGCAGGGCGGGCAAGCGGCGTCGCTCAGCGGTTTTTCGTTGTTCTCGCATTAGGCGCATTGCTGGGGCCGGTCACCCCCCGCCCGGGGGCGTGGCTTCCACAAGGATGTCTGCGCGCTCACCCGTCCGGCCGGCCGTGGCCATGCCCAATGGCAGCAGCCCCGCCCCGCCTTCTGCCTCCCGGCTTGCGAGCGGCCGGGGCAGGGGCCGGGGCCGCAGAGCGATCCTGGCGAAGGCTGTTGCGCCCGCGTCGATGGTCCCGAAGCCCTGCTGTCCCCGCGAAAGATCGCGCGCCTCGCGCCGGCCGATCCGCCCGCCGCGCTCATCGGCGGCATCGATGTCCGGGCCATCGGTTGCAGGATCGGGGCCGAGGCACGTGGCATGGTGGCTCGCCGCGACCTGGCGATCGCAGGCATCGACGCGCTCGACATGTCGGCGCATCCGACGCCCTGGCTGATCACCGTCCATGTGCGGCTCATGGCGATCGGTGCCGAGGCGGCACGGAAGCTCATCGACATGATCGAGAAGGGCTCCCTGCCCGCGATCCTGGATCTGCCGGTCGAACGGGTCGGGCGCCGGCCCAAGGCCTGCGTGCCGGCCGAGCCTGGCTGAAGGCCTTGCCAGCCCGACAGGGCAGCGGGCGATGTTGTCGGTGCCGCTGTCCCAGGGCCTGCGAGCCCATGCCGGCGGTCCGCGCCGCCTCCCGAAGCTGTGACAGGCGCCAATCCCGGAGATGCATTGACCTTGCAGGGCCGCGCCCCAGTTTCCCTGCGGTCCCCTTCCCGTCAGCGCGAGGCCTCATGTCACCATTGTCCGGAACGAGGTGTCACGTCGGCGTTCCGCCGCGGGCGTCGCAGGGCTGGCCGGTCCGGATCCTGGGTGCCGGTCTCCTCCTGCTGGTCGCGGCCGGCTGCGAGGAACAGCCGGGTCGCGCCGCCGCCAACACCGCCGCACCGGCGCCTGCGCCGGTCGCGGTGATCGTCATGACCATCCAGCGCCGCGAAATCCCGGTGACGGCAACCTTGCCGGGGCGCACGGCCCCCTATCGGGCTGCGGAAATCCGGCCGCAGGTGGGGGGTGTCCTGCGCGATCGGCTGTTCGCCGAGGGGCAGGCGGTCAAGGCCGGCCAGTCGCTGTTCCAGATCGATCCGGCCCCCTACGAGGCGGCGGTGCGTCGCGCCGAGGCGGTCCTCGCCCGTGCCGAGGCGGCCGAGCAGGCCGCGACCAGCAATGCCAACCGCCTGCGCACGCTGGCCCGGGCCCAGGTGGTGAGCGAGCAGAATCTGGAGAATGCCGAAACGGTCTTGCGCCAGTCCCAGGCCGATGTCGTCTCCGCCCGCGCGGCGCTCGAGGCCGCACGGATCGATCTGAGCTATACGCGCGTCACCTCGCCCATTGACGGGCAGACCGGCCGCGCCAGCGTCACGCCGGGCGCCCTGGTCACGGCCAACCAGACCACCGCGCTCGTCACCGTCACCCAGCTCGATCCCATCTATGTCGATCTGACCCAGCCCAGCGCCGTCCTGCTCCAGCAGCGGCGCGACGTGGCCAGCGGTGCCTTGCGCCGGGCCTCGGCCGACCGCGCCGTGGCGCGGCTGCTGCTGGAGGACGGATCGGAATATCCGCATGCCGGCGAGGTCCAGTTCTCCGAGGTGATCGTCGATCAGGGCACCGGATCGGTCACGCTGCGGGCGGTCTTCCCCAATCCGGATCAGCTCCTGCTGCCCGGCATGTTCGTGCGCGCCCGTGTCGAGGAAGGGATCACGGATCGCGCATTGCTGGTTCCGCAGCGCGCCGTCCTGCGCACGCCCCGCGGCGAGCCCATGGCCTTCGTGGTCAATGCCGAGGGCGTCATCGAGCAGCGGGTGCTGCGGGCCAGCCGGACGGTCGGCAATGACTGGCTGGTCACGGAGGGCCTGTCGCCGGGTGACCGCGTGGTGATCGAGGGACTGCAGCGGATCCGGCCCGGCGTGAAGGTGCAGGCGAGCGAGCAGCCGCCCGCGCCGGCAGCGAGCTAGGCCCTCGCCATGGCGCGCTTCTTCATCGACCGCCCGGTCTTTGCCTGGGTGATCGCCATCGGCATCATGGTGGCCGGCCTGCTGTCGCTGCGCGCCATGGCCGTCGCGCAATACCCGGCCATCGCCCCGCCGGCCATCTCCATCAACGTCACCTTCCCCGGTGCCTCGGCCGAGACGGTGCAGACGACCGTCATCCAGGTCATCGAGCAGCAGCTGAGCGGGATCGACAACCTGCTCTACTTCGATTCCCAGGCCAGCAAGGATGGCGCGGCGCGCATCCAGCTGACCTTTGCCCCCGGAACCAATTCCGACACGGCCCAGGTTCAGGTGCAGAACCGTGTCCAGCTTGCCGTGCCGCGCCTGCCCCTGACCGTCCAGCAGCAGGGCATCCGCGTCGTCAAGTCCTCCGGCAACTTCCTGCTCGTGGTCGGCTTCGTGTCCACCGATGGGAGCATGTCGCGCACGGACATCTCCGACTTCCTGGTGTCCAACGTCCAGGATCCGATCAGCCGCACGCCGGGGGTCGGCGACTACCAGGTGTTTGGCGCGCAGTTCGCCATGCGGATCTGGCTCGACCCGGCGAAGCTCGTCAATTTCGGGCTGACGCCCTCCGATGTCGCCGCCGCGGTGCGTGCGCAGAACGTGCAGGTGTCGAGCGGCGAGATGGGCGGCCTGCCTGCGGTTCCGGGCCAGCAGCTCAATGCAACCATCGTCGGCCCTTCCTACCTGCAGACAACGGAGGAGTTCGGGGCCATTCTCCTGCGCGTGCGTCCCGACGGGTCGCAGGTGCGCCTGCGCGATGTGGCGCGGGTGGAGATCGGCGGAGAGAACTATGCGATCACCACGCTGCTCGACGGCAGGCCGTCGAGCGGCATCGGCATCCGTCTGGCCAGCGGCGCCAATGCTCTGGACACGGCGGCCGCGGTGCGGGCGACGATCGACCGGCTGCGACCCACCTTTCCGCCGGGCCTCGAGGTGACCTATCTCCAGGACACCACGCCCTTCGTGGAGCGCTCGATCCGCAGCGTGGTGATGACCCTGTTCGAGGCGGTGGGCCTCGTGTTTCTGGTCATGTTCGTGTTCCTTCAGAGTGTCCGGGCGACGCTGATCCCGACCCTCGCGATTCCCGTGGTCGTGCTCGGCACCTTCGCCGTGCTCCATGCGCTGGGATTCAGCATCAACACGCTCACCATGTTCGGCCTGGTGCTGGCCATCGGCCTGCTGGTGGATGATGCCATCGTCGTGGTCGAGAATGTCGAGCGCGTGATGGCGGAAGAGCATCTCTCGCCGCTGGAGGCCACGCGCCGATCGATGGGCCAGATCACCGGCGCGCTGATTGGCATCGGTCTGGTGCTGTCGGCGGTGTTCCTGCCGATGGCCTTCTTCGGCGGCTCGGTTGGCGTCATCTACCGGCAATTCTCCGTGACCATCGCGACAGCCATGGCCCTGTCGGTGCTGGTCGCCATCTTCTTCACGCCGATGCTCTGCGCCTCGATGCTGCGGCCGCACAGGCCGGGTCCGGGCCAGCGCGGCGTCTTCGGCTGGTTTAACCGCGGCTTCGCGCGCCTGACTCGCGGCTATGTCGGCGCCGTCGGCGGCAGCCTGCGCCGGCCGGTCAGGATGGTTTTGATCTACCTGGCGCTGCTCGGCGTGCTGGCCTACGGCTTCCTGCGCCTGCCGGGTGGGTTCCTGCCCAACGAGGACCAGGGCATCGCCTTCGTGCAGGTGACCGCGCCACCGGGCGCGACGGCCGACCGAACCCAGCGCGCGCTGGATGATCTGGCCCGCTATCTGCGCGAGGAGGAGGCCGCCGTCGTCGACAGCTTCTTCGCCATCAACGGCTTCAGCTTCGGCGGACGGGGGCAGAATGCGGGGCTCGGATTCATCACGCTCAGGAGCTGGGACGTCAGACCGGGGCACCGGAACAGCGTTCATGCCCTGACCGAACGGATCAATGCCCGCTTTGGCCGCAATCCGGATGCGCTGATCATCTCGTCCGCCCCGCCCGCCGTGCGCGAACTGGGCAATGCCAGCGGATTCTCGCTCCAGCTTCTCGACCGCGGCGGGCTTGGCCACGGAGCCCTGCTGGCGGCGCAGGCAGAGCTGCTGCGCCTGGCTGCGGCCAGTCCGGTCCTTGCCCGGGTGCGGCCGAACGGGCTGAACGACGAGGCGCAGCTTCGCATCATCGTCGACTGGGAACGCGCCAGGGCCCTCGGCCTGTCCGTGACCGACGTGAACGCGACCCTGGCGACCGCCTGGGGGTCGACCTATGTGAACGACTTCATGGACCGGGGGCGGATCAAGCGGGTCTACATGCAGGGCCAGCCGGAGGCGCGCATGGTGCCCGGCGACCTCGACAAGTGGTTCGTTCGCAACGCGCAGGGCCAGATGGTGCCGTTCTCGGCCTTCGGGCGCACCGCCTGGGAGTTCGGCTCGCCGCGCCTGGAACGGTTCAACGGCATCGCTTCTCGCGAGATCCAGGGGATGCCCGCCCCGGGCTTCACCACGGGGCAGGCCATGGACGAGATGGAACGCCTGGTCGCACAGCTGCCGGCCGGCTTCGGCTTCGAGTGGGGCGGCATCTCCTTCCAGGAGCGGCAGTCGTCCGGTCAGGCGCCGGCCCTCTACGTGCTGTCGCTTCTGGTTGTCTTCCTGTGTCTGGCGGCCCTCTACGAGAGCTGGTCGATCCCGACCGCCGTCCTGCTGGCGGTGCCTCTCGGCGTTCTCGGGGCCGTCTTCGCCAGCCTTTATGGCGGCAAGGCCAATGACGTCTATTTCCAGGTCAGCCTCCTCGCGACGGTCGGACTGACAGCCAAGAACGCCATCCTGATCGTCGAATTCGCGCGCGAGGGCTTCAACCGCGGCCTGTCGCTTGCCGAGGCGGCAGAGGAGGCGGCACGTCAGCGCCTGCGGCCGATCATCATGACCTCGCTCGCCTTCTCGCTCGGCGTGGTGCCGCTGGCGATCGCGAGCGGGGCGGGTTCGGCCGCCCAGAATGCCATCGGCGTTGGCGTCATCGGCGGCGTGGTGGCCGGCACGGTTCTGGCCGTGCTGTTCGTTCCGGTTTTCTTCGTGCTGGTCTTGCGCCTGTTCAGGGCCCGGCGGCGGGGCGAGCGCCGCACCGCTCAGACCCATGTCCGGCCGCTTCCGGCGGGCGAATAGCACGCAAACCTCGCCCGGACTGCGGAACGGCTCCTTTCCGGCTGTCGTGAAGGGCGAAGCGGCCATAGCGGGGCGGTCACCCGAACTGCACGATCCGGTACCAGACCGCATCGGTCCGTGGGGGCCGCGGTGGTCGTGCGGTCCAGAGCGCCGTGCCGGGCCGTCGGCATGCCGGGCGAGTCACGGGTTGCTCGAGATATAGCAATGCATTGACATTTTTTTTCCGAGCCCTTATGGTCCTCCTCGCAGCGGCAGCCGGACAACCCGGCTGAACGGACCGGCCATGATCCTGAACGACGACCAGATCCAGATCAGGGACACGGCGCGGCGCTTCGCCCGCGACCGGCTGCTGCCCGGCTACCAGCGCCGGGAGGCCGAGGCGCGGGTCGACCGGGCGCTCGTCGCCGAGATGGGCGCGCTCGGCCTGATCGCGCCGGAGCTCCCCGACCATCTCGGAGGCCTCGGCATGCCGAGCGTGACGAGCGGCCTCATCACCGAGGAGATCGGCTACGGCGACATGAACGTCGCCTATGTGCAGATCCTCGGCTCCCTGAATGGCGCCATCCTCGCCCGCCACGCCGCCCCCGACCTCGCCGCCGAATGGATCGGCCGCATCGTCTCCGGACGCTCCGTGGTCGCCATCGGCCTCACCGAGCCGCGCGGCGGCTCCGATGCGGCAAACCTTGCGCTCTCGGCCCGGCGCGACGGTGACGGCTACATCCTGAAGGGCGAGAAATCCTCCATCAGCATGGCCGACCAGGCCGATGCCATCGTGCTGTTCGCGCGCACCGGCAGCGCCGCCGACGGCGCGCGCGGCGTCAGCGCCTTCCTCGTTCCCATGGACACGCCCGGCGTCTCCACCTCCCGCTTCACCGATCTCGGCTCGAAGGCCATCGGCCGTTCCTCCGTGTTCTTCGACGACGTGCGCATCCCCGCCGCCAACCGCCTCGCCGACGAGGGTTCCGGCTTCGTCCAGGTCATGCAGGGCTTCGACTTCAGCCGCGCATTGATCGGCCTGCAGGTCATCGGCGCGGCCCAGGCCTCGCTCGACGAGAGCTGGGCCTATGTGCAGGAGCGCGAGGCCTTCGGCGCGCCGCTGGCCAGGAACCAGGGCATCACCTTCCCGCTGGCCGAGGGCGAGGGGCTCATCGCCGCCATCCGCCAGCTCTGCCTGCACACGCTGGCGCTGCGCGATGCCGGCCTGCCGCACACTTCCGAGGCCGCCATGTGCAAGTGGCTGGCGCCGAAGACGGCTGTCGACGTCATCCACCAGTGCCTGCTCGCCCACGGTCACTACGGCTGGTCGCTGGACCTGCCCCATCAGCAGCGCCTGCGCGACGTGATGGGGCTCGAGATCGGCGACGGCACCGCCCAGATCATGAAGCTCATCGTCTCGCGGGAGAAGCTGCGGGCCGCACGAACCTAGCGCCGGAGGGGCCGCGCAAGAGCCCCGGACCATCGGAGGACACGACCCATGTTCGTGACACAGGACGCGCTCGCCGCCCGGCGGGCCGCGGCAGGATCCTATTGGCCTGACGCCACCCTGCTCGACCATCTCGCGCGGGCGGTCGCCACAACGCCCGACAGGACGGCCGTCGTCGCCAACCGCAGCGAGACCGGCGAGGTGCGCCGCATCTCCTATCGGGAGCTGGACGCCCTGGCCTCGGCGGCGGCGGGCGGGCTCGCCGCGCGCGGCGTCGGCGCCGGCGATGTCGTCTCCTTCCAGCTGCCCAACTGGTGGGAGTTCACGGTCCTGCATCTGGCCTGCCTGAAGCTCGGCGCCGTCTCGAACCCGCTGATGGTCATCTTCCGCGAGCGGGAGCTGGCCTTCATGCTCGGCCTCGCCGCGACGAAGGTGCTGGTGGTGCCGGCCTCCTTCCGCGGCTTCGACTATCCGGCCATGGTCGCCGGCATCCGCGACCGGCTGCCGAAGCTCGCCCATGTCCTCGTCGCCGGCGGCACGGGCGAGGCCGCCTTCGACCGGCTGCTGGAGGGGCCCGCCGCCCCGCCGTCCGCGCCCCTGTCGCCGGATGCGGTGATCCAGCTGCTCTACACCTCGGGCACCACGGGCGAGCCCAAGGGCGTGATGCACACGTCCAACACCATGCTGTCCAATCTCGGCCCCTTCGCCGAACGGCTCGGCCTGGACGGCAGGGCGGTCATCCACATGCCGTCCCCGATGGCCCACCAGCTCGGCTTCATGTACGGCCTGGTCCTGCCGGTGATGCTGGGGGCGACGGCCGTCCTGCAGGACGTGTTCGTGGCCGCCGAGATGGCGCGCCAGATCACGGAGGAGCACGCCACCTTCACCATGGGCGCCACGCCGTTCCTCAACGACCTGACCGAGCATGTCGCCGCCTCCGGCCAGGCAACGCCCTCGCTGCGCATCTTCGTCTCCGCCGGCGCGCCCATTCCCCGCGCCCTCGTCACCAAGGCCCGCGCGACGCTGGGTGCCGCCATCATCTCCGCCTGGGGCATGTCGGAGAACGGCGCGGTCACCACCACGCGCCCCGAGGATCCGGAGGAGAAGACCACCAACACCGACGGTCTCGCCCTGCCGGGCATGGAGGTGCGCGTGCTGGATGCCCATGGCCGGCCTGCCGCCGCCGGCATGGAGGGCTCGCTGCAGGTGCGCGGCTGCTCCAATTTCGTCGGCTACCTGAGACGGCCCGAACTCGATCCGAAGGATCCCGGCGGCTGGTTCGACACGGGCGATCTCGCCCGCATGGACGAGGCCGGCTACATCCGCATCGCCGGGCGCTCCAAGGACATCATCATCCGGGGCGGCGAGAACATTCCCGTCGTCGAGGTCGAGGGCCTCCTGTTCCGCCACCCGGCCGTCGCGGCGGTGGCCATCGTCGGCTATCCGGACGAGCGCCTCGGCGAGCGGGCCTGCGCCTTCGTCGTCCTGCGCGAGGGCCACGGCCTCTCCTTCGCGGAGATGACCGCCTATCTCGCCGACCAGAAGATGGCGCGGCAGTACATCCCAGAGCGGCTCGAGATCGTCGCCGACCTGCCGCGCACGCCCAGCGGCAAGATCCAGAAATTCAAGCTTCGCGAGACCGCGCGCGGCGCGTGAGCCGGCGCACCATCGGACAACACCAGGGAGGAATCCACCATGCTCGACCGCAGGACCTTCGTCGCCAGCGGCATGGCCGCCACGGCGCTCGGCACCCGCCGCGCCCGCGCCCAGGCCGACCGCACCATCCGCATCGGCGTCATCACCGACATGTCGGGCATCTACCGCGACCTGTCGGGCCCGACCTCGGTCGCCTGCACGCGCCAGGCGGTGGAGGAGTTCACCGGCGCCAATCCGGACATCAAGGTCGAGATTCTGGTCGCCGACCACCAGAACAAGGCCGATGTCGGCCTCAGCCTGATCCGCCAGTGGTTCGACCAGGCGGGCGTCGACATCATCACCAATGTCGGCAACACCTCCATCGCGCTGGGGGCCCGCAGCGTCATCGAGGAGAAGGACAAGGTCTCGCTGGTGACGGTCGCCGGCAGCTCGGACCTGACCGGGAAAAGCTGCAGCGCCAACATGGTGCACTGGAGCTGGGATTCCTGGTGCCTTGCCCATTCGACCTCCACCTCGCTTGTGAAGAATGGCGGCGACAAGTGGTTCTTCGTCACCGCCGACTATGCCTTCGGCCATGCCGCCCAGGCGGACGGCACGAAGTTCGTCGAGGCCGCCGGCGGCCAGGTCGTCGGCGCCGTGCGCTATCCCTTCGGCACCACGAGCGACTTCTCGTCCTTCCTGCTCAGGGCCCAGTCGAGCGGCGCCAATGTCATCGCCTTCGCCAATGCCGGCGCCGAGCTGATCGCCTGCCTGAAGCAGGCGCAGGAATTCGGCATCGGCCAGGACGGCCGCCAGCGCCTCGCCTCGATGATCTGCTTCATCACCGACATCCAGGGCATGGGGCTGCCGGTGGCCAAGGGCCTCGCCCTGACCGAGACCTTCTACTGGGATCTCAACGACCGCACCCGCGCCTTCACCAGCCGCGTCCGGCCGAAGCTCGCCGCCGGTGCCATCCCCAACATGAGCCAGGCCGGCGACTATGCCGGCGTGCTGCATTACCTGAAGGCCGTGAAGGCCCTCGGGGTGGAGAAGGCCAAGGCCTCGGGCCGCGCGGTCGTGCAGCAGATGAAGGCCATGCCGACCGATGATGATTGCTTCGGCACCGGCAGCATCCGGGTCGATGGCCGCAAGATCCATCCGGCCTACCTGTTCACGGTGAAGTCGCCGGCCGAGAGCAAGGGACCGGGCGACGTCTACAGGCTGGTCTCGACGCTGCCGGCCGAGCAGGCCTTCCGCCCGCTCTCCGAAGGCGGTTGCGCGCTCGTGCGGGCATGAACCTGGCGCCGCTCAGGCTCCGTCGGCCTGGGCGGCGTCATCGTCGATGCCGAGGGCTGCCAGTCCGTCCTTCAGCCGGTCGAGCAGCCGGTAGAGCATGAGCTGCTCTTCCGCCGTCAGGCCCGCGAGCGAGGCCTCGTAGAAGTCGCCGATCGCCACCAGCATCTCGTCCCAGATGGCCACGCCCTTGGGCGTCAGCCGGCTGCGGCGCGAGCGGCCATCGGCCGCATCCTTGACCTTCTCGATCCAGCCGCGTCCCTCCAGCCGGTCAAGCACCGCCGCCAGATTCTGGCGGCTGAGCATCAGGAAGCCGATCAGCTCCTTGACGGTCATGCCCTCCCGGCGCACCCGCGGCCGGGCCAGCGCGCCCAGCACCGCCCATTGCTGGGTCGTGCTCCCGAAGGCCGAGACGGCGCGTGTGCCGTTCTTGTGCATGAGATTCGACGCCTGATAGAGCCGGAAGAACAGGCGGTTGGCGACGTCGAAGCGGGCCGGGTCGGCGGCGCTTGCGGGGGCGGGCTTCGGTCTCACGACGGATCCTCGAAAATATAGCAATGTATTGCTATTTCTGTCGGGCAGGCTATGGTCGTTCCCGCATCGGCGCAACCGGAACCTTCAGACATGGCACAGTTCGACGGCAGGATGGCGATCGTGACGGGTGGTGGCGGCGGCATCGGCTCGGCCACCTGCCGCCGCATGGCGGCGCACGGGGCGGCGGTGGCGGTGTTCGACCGCGACGAGAGGGCCGCGCGCCGGGTGGCGGAGGCGATCACGGCCGACGGCGGGCGGGCCGCGGCCTTCCGCTGCGACATCACGGACCGGCCGGGGGTCGACGCGGCCATCGCGGCGGCAGAGGCCGCACTCGGCCCGGTGGCGATCCTCGTCAACAATGCCGGCTTCGACATCTTCAAGCCCTTTCTCAAGACCACACCAGCAGAGTGGGAGAAGCTGATCGCCGTCAACCTCACCGGCGCGCTGCACATGCATCACGCGGTCCTGCCGGGCATGGCCGAACGCAAGTATGGCCGCATCGTCACCATCGCCTCGGACGCCGCACGGGTCGGTTCGACCGGCGAGGCCGTCTATGCAGCCTGCAAGGCGGCGCTGCTCGGGCTCACCAAGACGCTCGCTCGGGAACATGCCCGCGACGGCATCACGCTCAATGTCGTCTGCCCCGGTCCGACGGATACCAGCCTGTTCGAGGAGTTCCGCAAGGGCGCAGCCAATCCGGACAAGCTGATGGAGGCCTTCCGCCGCTCCATCCCGCTCGGACGCATCGGCGCCCCCGATGATCTGCCGGGCGCCATCTGCTTCTTCGCCAGCGATGATGCGGCCTATGTGACCGGGCAGGTGCTCAGCGTGTCCGGTGGCCTCACCATGGCGGGATGAGCCGCCAACGACCAGAACGAGGACAATTCCATGACCAGCCAGGCCCCGACCTACGAGGACATCCTCTACGAGGAGCGCGCCGATGGTGTCGCCTTCATCACCATCAACCGGCCCGACCGCTACAATGCCTTCCGCAGCCGGACCGTGGAAGAGATGATCGACGCCTTCCAGCGCGCCGGCTGGAACCGCGCCATTGGCGTCATCGTGCTCGGTGGGGCCGGCGACAAGGCCTTCTGCACCGGCGGCGACCAGGGCACCCATGACGGCCAATATGACGGCCGCGGCACCATCGGGCTGCCGATCGAGGAGCTCCAGTCGCTGATCCGCGATGTGCCGAAGCCGGTGATCGCCCGCGTCCAGGGCTTCGCCATCGGCGGCGGCAACGTGCTCGCCACGCTCTGCGACCTGACGATCGCCTCCGAGCGTGCGCAGTTCGGCCAGGTTGGCCCCAAGGTCGGTTCGGTCGATCCGGGCTTCGGCACGGCCTATCTGGCGCGCGTGGTCGGCGAGAAGAAGGCCCGCGAGATCTGGTACCTGTGCCGCCGCTACAGCGCTGCGGAGGCCGAGCGCATGGGCCTCGTCAACTGCGTCGTGCCCCACGACCAGCTCGACGCCGAGATCGACCGCTGGTGCGCCGAGCTGATGGAGAAGAGCCCGACGGCCCTGTCCATCGCCAAGCGCTCCTTCAATGCCGACAGCGACAACATCCGCGGCATCGGTTCGCTCGGCATGCAGGCGCTCTCGCTCTACTACGACACCGAGGAATCCAAGGAGGGTGGCCGCGCCTTCCGCGAGAAGCGCAAGCCGAACTTCCGCAAATAGCAGCAGCCGCCGTCCTTGCGGGTGTCGGCGACCGGGCCTGTGGTGGCGGGTGGCCCGCACCCGCCGGCCGGGCTGGGGGCCCGTGCGGCTCAGGCGCCCTCGTATTCCTTCACCCAGTGCTCGGCGATTTCGGTGCCGGTGGCAAACCAGACGTCCGGGAAGGTGCGGATGAAGGCGATCAGCTCGCGGATCAGCGCGATGCGGCTCGGTCGCCCGCCGAACTGGGGATGGAAGATCATGTCGAACAGGCCGCCCCAGCGATAGATCTCGCGGAACTCCTCCTTGTAGATCGACAGCATGTGCTCGTTGGTGAAGATCGGCCGCGGCGTCTTGACGGAGAACAGCGTGAAGGGGGCGTCGTCGAGGCTCCAGTGCCAGGGCAGCTCCACCGGCCCCTTGCTGCCGTCAGGCAACACGTGACGATAGGGGTTGATGTCGTCCATCAGCGACGAATCGTAGAGGAAATTGTGCTTCTGCAGCAGCTTGAGCAGACCTGACGAAACCTCGCCGGCCGGCGAGCGGTAGCCCTTCGGCACCACGCCGACGACGCGCTTCAGCGCCTCGAGGCCCCGCTCCATCTCCTCCACCTCGGCCTGCGGATCGTCGCTCACCCACTTGTGCGAATAGGAGTGATGGGCGACCTCGTGACCGTCCTTCAGGATCATCTCGACCCGGTCCGTGTGGTTCTCCACCGTCCAGCCCGGCACGAAGAAGGTCGACTTCACCCCGGCATCGCGCAGCGTGTCGAGGATCTTCGGCACGCCGACCTTCGCGCCGTAGCGCCCCTGGCTGAGAATGCCTGGCCGGTTGGCGTTCTCCGGATCGCGCGAGGTCCACAGGGTCTCCGCGTCGAAATCGAAGGTCAGCATCACGGCGCAGCGCGCCCCGTTCGGCCAGCGAACGCTCATGTCGTGCATCGGTCGTCTCCCTTTCGAGGTGTTCAGGCCCGGCCATGGCGCGCGGCGAGGAAGCCCCCGTCCACCGGCAGAACCGCGCCGGTGACGAAGGCGGCATCGTCGCAGGCGAGGAAGGCGACCGGGCCGGCGATGTCGGCGGGCGTGCCCGCTCGCTCCATCGGTGTTCCCTCCACCATCAGCCGGCGATAGAGCGCCTTCTCCATGTGGCCGGCGGTCATCGGCGTGGCGATCAGGCCGGGGGCGACCGCATTCACGCGGATGCCCTCGGGAGCGAGTTCGCCGGCGAGCTGGCGCGTGAACTGGGCGACGCCGGCCTTGGCCACGGCATAGGCCGTGGTGCCGGGATAGCCGGTGATCCCGAAGATCGAGGCGATGTTGATGATCCGCCCGCCCGGCCGCGGCAGGTGTGGCAGCACGGCCCGGGTCACGCGCAGCACGGCGGCGCGGTTGGTGTCGATGAACCGGTCGATCAGCGCATCGTCGGAGTCGGCGAGGCGCTTCGAGCCGCCGATGCCCGCATTGTTGACAAGGATGTCGATGCGTCCGAAGGCGGCAAGCGCCGCCTCGGCCATGGCTTGGCCCGCTCCGCGATCGGTCACGTCGGCCACGAGCGCAGCCTGCCCGATCCGGGCCGCCGTCGTCTCGACCTCCGCCAGAAGGTCGACCAGCAGCACGCGCGCGCCCTCGGCGGCGAAACGGGCGGCAATGGCCTCGCCGATGCCGCGCGCGGCGCCGGTGACGATGACGGCCTGGCCGTGAAAGCGCCCCGGATCAGGCAAGGCGCCCTCCATCGACGGGCAGGGCAACCCCGGTGGTGAAGCTCGCCTGGTCGCTCAGCAGGTAGAGCACTGCGTCGGCCACCTCCTGCGGCGTGCCGAACCGGTTCATCGGATGGCGCGACTTCTGGAAGGCCGCGCGGGCGGCCTGGGCGGCGGCATCGCCCGATGCGGCAATGGCGCGATCGTTCATCGGCGAATCGATGGTTCCGGGACACACGCAATTGACGCGAATGTTTTCGGCGGCATGGTTGAGGGCGAGGCTCCTGGTCAGCAGCGTCACCGCGCCCTTGGAGGCCGAATAGACCGAGAGGACAGGCGAGCCCTGCAGGCCCGAGGTCGAGGAGAACAGCGCCACCGAGCCCCGGCCGATCTCGCGCATGTGCGGGATGAAGTGCCGGGCGGCCAGCCAGGAGCCCTTGACGTTGATGGCGAAGACGCGATCGAACTCGGCCTCGTCCACCTCGATGGCGATCTTCGAGGGACCGACAATGCCGGCTGCCGCCGCCAGCAGCTCGACCGGGCCGAACGCCCTGCGCGCCCGGCTCGCCGCGCGCTCCATGTCGTCCGCACGCGTCGTGTCGCCGACAAAGGTCACCGCCCCCGGACACAGGGCAGCGGTCGCCTCCAGCCCCGCCGCATCGCAGTCGAACAGGAACAGACGCGCGCCCTCGGCCGCCAGGGCCTGCGCGGTGGCCCTGCCGAGAGCACCCGCGGCGCCTGTCACGGCAGCAACGCGTCCCTCGAACCTCGGCTGCATGCCAGCGCCCTCCCGCCGTCCTCCCGATCCGTATCGTTTTGCAATACGGCCATATCATCATGGTGAGGCTGGCGGTCGCCGGGTGTCAAACCGCGGGTGCGCATGGCCGTCCGCCGGATTGCGGGGAGCGGGCCTCGCCGTCACGACCCGAGGGCGCGGGCAGCCTCGATGGCGAGCGGTGCGAACCGCCGGCGGAAGTCCGCCACGGACCATTCGCTGAGCGAGCCGGCAATATGCACCGCGCCGACCGGCCGGCCCTGCTGCAGCACAGCCGCCGCGAGCACCACCTCGCCGAGCAGGGCCTCCTCCGCGGCATGGCTGTAACCGTCCTGGCGGGCCTCGCGGATGCGCTCCCAGATCCGTGGGATCTCGGTCATGCTCTTCGGGGTCAGCGGTCGCCGGTTCGAGCGTGCGAGGATGTCGTCCACCTCGCTGTCCGGCAGGTGGGCGAGGCAGGCCCGGCCGCCCGACGAGACGAAGGTCGGGATCCGGCGGCCCGGCAGGGTCGCGTAGAAGGTCTCGCGCTTGCTCTGAAGGCGGATGGCGTAGATGGTTGTGGTGTCGTCGAAGAGGCTGAGATCGACACGCTCGTCGGCACGCTTGCGCAGGTCGATCAGCACCGGCGTTGCCCGCTCGATCAGCGGATTGGAGCGCAGGTAGTCGAAGGAGCGGTCAAGCAGGCGCCGCCCGAGCGTGAGACGGCCATTGTCGGCCCGCTCCAGATAGCCGCGGCTGAGCAGGGTCTGGCCGATCCGCTGCGCGGCGCTCTTGTTGATGCCGGCCGCCTTGGCGATCTCGCCCAGCGAGCGCGGCCGAGGCCCGGCAGCGAAGGATTCCAGCACGTCGAGAGCACGTGCGACCGACTGAAGGAACAGCCGCTCGTCGACATCGGCCGGCATGCCTGTGGTCCCCATGGTGTCTCCTCTCGCCTTTGCGCGCCCCGGCGAAGCGAGATGAGGCTCGCCCGGGTCTGTTGCAATGCCGATACGTCTGCCTCTTGCTGCGATGCGCGGGGCCGCCCCCAGGTCGCTGCGAAGAACGGGAGCCCATCTCGGCGCGCTCCCGCAGGGGCCGAGGGCAGGGGGTGCGGCCGTCTGCCTCTGACGTTTCTGCAGGGGCGGACTGCCCGGCAAGCAGGGCCTTCGCCTTGCGGCCGAACAAGGGCACCTCTAGCATAATCAAAACGCTCGTATTGACAGGAAATACGACATGATGCGCGTGGCGGCAAGCCTCGTCGAGCATGGGCCGCCCGGGTGGCGGCCAGCGCGCAGGTCTTGTCCGCCTGTCCAGAACCTTTCCGGCGTGATCCGCGCTTGCCTCGCCACCGGCAGGGCGACGAACGCCGGTTCCGCTTCCCGCATGCCCCCTGTCACGCGCCCCTGGAGGAGCCAGCCATGATGCTTTCCCGTCGACAGACCCTTGCCGCGGCTGCCGCCCTGGTCGCCTCACCGCATCTGACCCGCGCCCAGGCGCAGGACAGGCCGTTCCGCTTCGTCGTCAATGTCGGCCTTCAGAACCTCGACCCGATCTCCAGCCCCTCCTTCGTGACGCGCAACTTCGCCTATCTGGTGTTCGATACGCTGGTCTCGCTGGACGGGGCGGGCAATTACAGGCCGCAGATGCTGGAAGGCTGGGATGTCAGCCCCGACCGGCTGACCTGGCGGTTCCGCCTGCGCGATGGCCTGGCCTTCCACGACGGCAATCCGGTCACGCCGGAGGATGTCATCGCCTCGCTGAGGCGCTGGGGCGCGCGCGACTCGATCGGACGGCGCCTGATGGCCGCGACCGCCGAACTGGTGGCAGATGGCCCGAAGGGCTTCCGCCTGACCCTGTCGCGGCCCTTCGGCGGCGTGATCGAGGCGCTCGGAAAGCCCTCGGTGCACGTGCCGATGATCATGCCGGCGCGCATCGCGTCTGCGACCCCGCCGACCCAGCAGGTCGCTGAGATCGTCGGATCCGGTCCCTTCATTTTCAACCGTGCCGAATGGGTGCCGGGTGATCGTGCCCATTTCACCCGCAACGAGAAATATGTGCCGCGCAGCGAGCCGGCCGACGGCCTTGCCGGCGGGAAGATCGCCAAGCTCAACCGGGTCGAGATGCTGACCCTGCCCGATGTGGCTGTACGCTATGCGGCACTGACCCGCGGCGAGGTCGACTATCTCGAATATGCGCCCGTCGACCTGATCCCGCGCATGCGGCGCGACCGCAACCTGACCTTTGCGAAGGCCGGCGGCCGGGCCGAGCTGATCTATGCCGTCTCGATCAACCATTTCCAGGCGCCGATGGACAATGTCCTCGTCCGCCGCGCGCTTCAGCAGTGCCTCGACCGCGCCGAGGTGCTGGCCGGCGCCGGCTTCGGCGGCGACCTCGGCAATCCCGACTGCACCTCCATGCTGATGTGCGGTGCCCCCTTCGAGAGCACGGCGGGGCGCGACATCATCGCCAATCCGAGCATCGACAAGGCCAAGGCCCTGCTGGCCGAAGCCGGCTACAAGAACGAGAAGATCGTCCTGCTCCATCCCCTCGACAGTCCGCTGCTCAACCCCTATGGCAGCGTGCTCATCGACCGGATGAAGCGCGCCGGCTTCAATGTCGATGTCCAGGGCCTGGAATGGTCGGCCATCGCCCAGCGCTGGGTCCAGCGCAACCCGCTCGACCAGGGTGGCTGGAGCGTGATCCCGGTGGTCTATACCGGCTTCGACATGTCCGACCCGCTGTCGAACCTCGGCATCGGCTTCAACTGCACCGGCAACCAGCCCTGGGGCTACTGCGTCGACCGGATGAAACCGGTGCTGGAACGCTTCGAGGCCGAGAGCGATCCGCAGCGGCGCAAGGCGCTGGCGGCCGAACTCCAGCAAATCGCCACCGAGGAGGCCACCTTCCCGATTGCCGGGCAGTTCCGCAGCCCTGCCGTCTGGCGCTCCGAGCTGAAGGGCGTCATCGACTTCGGCTTCCCGGTGATCTGGAACATCGAACGCTGAGACGGCCGCGGACGACAGGCGGGCGGTCGCAAGGGTGCGACCGCCGCGCCGCCATCCATGACGTGACGGGCGTCAGGCGCCGTGAGCGGCGCGGACAGGGGGCAGGCGGTTCGCTTTCAGGGCCAGGAAGCAGAGTGGCGCACCCGACACGATTCGAACGTGTGACCTTTGCCTTCGGAGGGCAACGCTCTATCCGGCTGAGCTACGGGTGCGAGGCCGACGCACAGGCGACGACGCCCCGTCTTTAGCGGATCGGCCGGCCCGCCGCAATCCGTCGGTCGCGACGGGGCCGACGGCGCGACCCGCGTCGCAGGATGATCGGCGCGCGCCTGCCTTGAAGCGATGGACCACGACGGTTATCTCGCAGGTCACGTCCGGAGCTCCGTGGCCATGATCCGCTTTGCCCTGCGTCTTGTCGGCCTGCTCATCGTGGCCGGCGGCTTCGTCCTGCTGGTGATCGACGGGACGCGTTCGATCGCCGGCCAGGGCCTGCTCTTCACCTCCGTCGCGGAAAGCTGGCGTGCGCTGCACGGCGCAAGCCTCCTCCTTCTGGAGCAGGCCATCGCGACACGCGGCCTCGACTGGCTGTGGGATCCGGTCATGCGCGTGGCGCTCGCCCTGCCGACTGCGGCGGTGGCCCTGGGGGTCGGCGCTCTCCTCATGGCCCTTGGCCGCCGGCGCGAACCGCGCATCGGCGTCATCGGCCGCCGCTGATCGCGGCGCTCTGGGCCGTTACAGGATGAAGCGGCTGAGGTCGGCGTTCCGGGCGAGGTCGCCCACGGTCGCCTTCACGTAGGCCCCGTCGATGGTGACGGTCTCCCCCGAGCGGTCGGGTGCGGAGAAGGAGATCTCGTCGAGGACGCGCTCCATGATGGTCTGCAAGCGCCGCGCGCCGATATTCTCCACCGAGGCATTCACCTCGACCGCCAGATCGGCAATGGCGTCGATGGCATCGTCGGTGAAGACGAGCTCGACCCCCTCCGTCTTCATCATGGCCACCGATTGGCGGATGAGGCTTGCCTCTGTCTCCGTCAGGATCGAGCGGAAATCCTCGCGGGTCAGCGGCTTCAGTTCGACGCGGATCGGCAGGCGGCCCTGCAGTTCGGGCAGCAGGTCCGAGGGCTTGGCGACGTGGAAGGCGCCCGAGGCGATGAACAGGATATGGTCGGATTTCACCGGCCCGTATTTGGTGGCAACCGTCGTGCCCTCGATCAGCGGCAGGAGGTCGCGCTGCACGCCCTCGCGCGAGACCTCGCCGCCGCGCAGGCCCTCGCGCGCGCAGATCTTGTCGATCTCGTCGAGGAAGACGATGCCGTTGTTCTCGACGCTGCGGATCGCCTCCTGCACCAGATTGTCCTGGTCAACGAGCTTGTCGGCCTCCTCCTGGACCAGCGGCTCGTAGGCCTCCTTCACCGTCGTCCGGCGCTGCTTGGTGCGCCCCCCCATCATCTTGCCGAGCATGTCGTTGAGGTTGGCGATGCCGATCTGGCCGCCCGGCACACCGGGAATGTCCATCATCGGCAGGCCGGCGGGCGCGCCGGCAGTCACCTCGATGTCGATCTCCTTGTCGTCCAGCTCGCCGTCGCGCAACTTCTTGCGGAAGCTCTCGCGGGTGGCCGGCGAGGCGGTCTTTCCGACCAGAGCATCGAGCACGCGCTCCTCCGCCGCCAGATGAGCCCGGGCCTGAACCTCGCGGCGCTTGGTGTCGCGCACGAGGCCGATGCCGACCTCGACCAGATCGCGCACGATCTGCTCGACATCGCGGCCGACATAGCCGACTTCGGTGAACTTGGTCGCCTCCACCTTGATGAACGGCGCATTGGCCAGTTTCGCCAGCCGACGCGAGATCTCGGTCTTGCCGACGCCGGTCGGGCCGATCATCAGGATGTTCTTCGGCATCACCTCCTCGCGCAGCGACTCGTCGAGCTGGAGGCGACGCCAGCGGTTGCGCAGGGCAATCGCCACCGCGCGCTTGGCGTCCTTCTGGCCGATGATATGGCGATCAAGCTCGGAGACGATCTCACGGGGGGAAAAGTCGGTCATCGGGGTCCGGAAAGCGGGAAAGGCGGAAAGGGCGAAGATGGCGATTGGCCGCCGCGGTTCAAGTCATTGGATCGGTTGGACGGCGCCCATGCTCATCGCAGCCTTCCTCTGGCGCAAGTCCGGCGGACGCTGGCCACAGCGCCCCATCCATGGTCTCCCGATCCCTCAACGCCTGTCCGGTGGGGGCTGGATCACGTGGGACGCCGGCGCGAGCCGCCGCTGGCACGAAGGCGCGGGGAGATCGATCCGGGCAGTGCCCGGCTTCAGCCGATGCTCTCGATCACCAGGTTGCCATTCGTGTAGACACAGATATCGGCGGCGATGCGCATGGCGCGGCGGACGATCTCCTCGGCATCGTGCTCGCTGTCGGCGAGCGCGCGGGCGGCGGCCAGGGCGTAGTTGCCGCCGGAGCCGATGGCGGCGATGCCGTTCTCCGGCTCCAGCACGTCGCCGGTGCCGGTCAGGATCAGCGACACGTCCCGGTCGGCCACGATCATCATGGCCTCGAGACGCCGCAGATAGCGGTCGGTGCGCCAGTCCTTGGCAAGCTCGACGGCTGCGCGGGTGAGCTGGCCGGGAAACTGCTCGAGCTTGGCCTCCAGCCGCTCGAACAGGGTGAAGGCATCCGCCGTGGCGCCGGCGAAGCCGCCGATCACGTCGCCCTTCGCGAGGCGGCGCACCTTGCGGGCATTGGCCTTGATGACAGTCTGGCCGAGGGACACCTGGCCGTCGCCGCCGATCACCACCTTGCCGCCCTTGCGGACGGTGCAGATGGTGGTGGCATGCCAGCCGGGAAAAGCGTCGTTCTGAGCGGACATGAAACCTCCGGAAAGACCGTCATGTAGGCCGTTCTGGGGCGGACGCAAGCGCCTGTTCAGGGCGCGTGGAGCGCCCGCAGCTTCGCCGGTGCCGCGCCGCGCCAGGCCGCGTTGAGGATGGAGGCAACCAGCGGCCGGTCGGCGGCGGCAAGCTCCACCCGCGTCCAGCCCTGCCGGCCCCAGCCGCCCGCGACCGGCGCGACGGCGCCGCCGCCGCTTTCCACGAACAGCGCCTGATCGTCGGCTGCCAGCTTCACGTTCACGTCGCCGGCCGCCCCGAAGGTCGCGAAGATGCGGCCCTTGCCGGCCCGGACCGCCGTGCGGTCGAAATGGGGATGGGCGGCCGCCTCCGGCAGGGCAAGGGCAAGGGCAAGCGCCTCGTCGCGGGTCATGGCGGCCTCCGTCGCAACCGGTGCCTGTCATACCACGGGGCAGGCTTTCGGATGGCAGGAGGCGCCCCGTCAACCAGCCCGCCGGCTTCGCCTTTCCAAACGGATGGCCGGGCTGGTAGAAGACGCCGCATCATCGGAGAGGGCCATGCGCAAGGGTCAGATCACCCGCACCACCCGGGAGACGGACATTTCCGTTGCCGTCGATCTCGACGGCAAGGGCCGGGCCGAGATCGCCACCGGCGTCGGCTTCTTCGATCACATGCTCGACCAGATCGCCCGGCACGGCATGATCGACCTCGTCGTGACGGCGAAGGGCGACCTGCACATCGACGATCACCACACGGTGGAGGATGTCGGCATCGCGCTCGGCCAGGCGGTGCGCCAGGCGCTCGGCGACATGAAGGGCATCACCCGCTATGCCGATGTCCACCTGCCCATGGACGAGGCGCTGACGCGCGTGGCGGTCGATGTCTCCGGCCGGCCGTTCCTCGTCTTCCGGACCGCGTTCGCCCGCCCGAAGATCGGCACCTTCGACACCGAGCTCGTGCGCGAGTTCTTCCAGGCCTTCGCCATGAATGCCGGCATCACGCTGCATGTCGAGACGCTCTACGGGGACAATGCCCATCACATCGCCGAAAGCTGCTTCAAGGGCCTTGCCCGCGCGCTGCGCGCGGCCGTGGCCATCGACCCGCGACGGGCCGACGAGATCCCCTCCACCAAGGGCGTGCTCTAGATGGCGCGGCTGACCAGCTTCACCGTCCACGTGCCGCCGGCCGGGGCGAGCCGGGACGCGGACGTGGCGACCGAGTTTGTCGCCGATACCTTTTCGTGGGTGGCCTTCCTCGTGCCCTGGCTTTGGTTCCTCTGGCACCGCATGTGGCTGGCCACGGCCGCCTATCTGGTCCTTCTGGTCGCGCTGATGTCGGTGGCGGCGCTCGCCGGCCTGTCGTCCACGGCCGGCATGGTCATCGGAACCGCCTTCAATCTTCTGGTCGGCCTCGAGGCAACCAACCTGCGTCGCCGCAAGCTGCGCTGGCTTGGCTATCAGCAGGCCGGCGTCGTGGTTGCCCGCAACCGGGAGGAGGCCGAGCGGCGCTGGTTCACCGAGCAGACGGCGGTCACGCCGTCGCGCCCCGCTCCGCCTGAACGGTTCGTCGCGGCCGCAACGCCCGCCGCGCCTGCCGCCTCCACCGGCATCATCGGCCTGTTCCCCGACGCCGATCCATCCGCCAGGGGCGGGCGATGAGCGTCGCCATCGTCGATTACGGGTCGGGCAACCTGCATTCCGCCCAGAAGGCCTTCGAGCGGATGGCGCGCGAGCGCGGCCTCAACGTGCCGGTCACCGTCACCGCCGATCCCGAGGTCGTGCGCAGGGCCGAGCGCATCGTGCTGCCGGGCGTCGGCGCCTTCGCCGACTGCAAGGCGGGCCTGGCCGGCGTCCCCGGAATGATCGAGGCGCTGACGGAAGCCGTGCGCGGTCGCGGCCGCCCGTTCCTCGGCATCTGCGTCGGCATGCAGCTGATGGCCGGCCGCGGCCTTGAGAAGACCGAGACAGCCGGCCTCGGCTGGGTGCCCGGCGACATCGACCTGATCCGGCCGGCCGATGCCGCCCTGAAGATCCCGCACATGGGCTGGAACACGCTGAACACGACGCGCGACCATCCCGTGCTCGCCGGCATCCCCACCGGACCGGACGGCCTGCACGCCTATTTCGTCCATTCCTACCATCTGACCGCCACCGCCGGCGACGTCATCCTCGCCGATGCCGACTACGGCACGAAGGTCACCGCCATGATCGCCCGCGACACCATGGTCGGCACCCAGTTCCATCCCGAGAAGAGCCAGACGCTCGGCCTGGCCCTCATCGGCAATTTCCTGGAATGGCGGCCGTGAGGATCTTCCCCGCCATCGACCTCAAGGGTGGCCGCTGCGTGCGCCTGCGCCAGGGTGACATGGCCCAGGCCACGGTCTATGCGGACGATCCCGCCGCCCAGGCGAAGGCCTTCGAGGATCAGGGCTTCGACTACCTGCATGTGGTCGACCTTGACGGTGCCTTTGCCGGCAAGCCGGTGAATGCGGGCGCCGTCGAGGCGATCCGCGCGGCGACCTCCTTCCCCGTCCAGCTCGGCGGCGGCATCCGCGACATGGCGACCGTCGAGGGCTGGCTCGGCAAGGGCGTCACCCGCGTGATCATCGGCACGGCGGCGGTCCGCGACCCGGATTTCGTGAAGCAGGCGGCGCGCGCCTTTCCCGGCCAGGTCGCGGTCGGCATCGACGCCCGCGATGGCCGGGTCGCCGTGGAGGGCTGGGCCGAGACCTCCAGCCTCGCCGCCCAGGATCTGGCCCGCCGCTTCGAGGACGCGGGCGTTGCCGCCATCGTCTATACCAACATCGCCCGCGACGGCATGCTGACCGGCATTGACTGGGACGGCACCATTGCGCTCGCGGAAGCGGTGACCATCCCGGTGATCGCCTCGGGGGGCCTCGCCTCCCTCGACGATGTGCGCGAACTGATGAAGCCGCGCGCCGCCCGGCTGGAAGGCGCCATCACCGGCAAGGCGCTCTATGACGGCCGGCTCGATCCGGCGGAGGCCATCGCGCTCGTCCGGCGGGGGCGCAGCGCGTGACGATGCCGGCCGGTTTCGGCTATCATGACGTCATGAACCTCCCGCCGCCCCGCGTCCTGCGCCTTGCCGAAGGCGCCCCCCGCGACCCCGACGGCTTCCTGGCCTGGGCAGCGAACACGCCCGCGCTGGAAGGCGTTCACGTGGAACTGGCGAGGGGGGAGGTCTCGATGATGATGGTCCGCGTGTCGCAGTCCCATGCGCTGGTCTGCAGCAACCTGTCCTTTGCAATCCGCAGCCGGCTGGGGGACGGCCCCTGGCTGGTCACGACGGCCGATTTCGGCGTCCGGACGGCACAGGGAATCCGCTATCCGGATATCCTCGTCGCCCGGCCGGGCAAACCGCACGATCTGGCGACCACGGCCCCGCTGCTGGTCGCCGAGGTGCTCTCCCCCTCCTCCCTTGCCATCGACATGGTCGAGAAGCGCGACGAATATCTCGCCATCGACAGTCTTCAGGCCTATCTGGTCTGCGCGCAGGACGAGCCGCGTGCCTGGCTGTTCCGGCGCGAGGGAGGTGCCTTCCGCCCGCATCCGACCATGATCGAGGGCCGCACGGCATCGGTCGACGTCCCCTCGCTCGGCCTCAGCCTGCCCATGGCCGACATTTTCGCCGGCATCCCGGACGCTCCGTTCCCGTCATGACCTTCAAGATCCGCATCATTCCCTGCCTCGACGTGAAGGACGGGCGTGTCGTCAAGGGCGTGCAGTTCGTCGACCTGATCGATGCCGGCGATCCCGTGGAGGCCGCCAAGGC
Source organism: Phreatobacter sp. (assembly GCA_046295035.1). Taxonomy (GTDB): domain Bacteria; phylum Pseudomonadota; class Alphaproteobacteria; order Rhizobiales; family Phreatobacteraceae; genus Phreatobacter. The sequence goes on along the minus strand of JBKBOA010000002.1, from coordinate 146,562 downwards.
CTATGACGCGGCCGGTGCCGATGAACTCACCTTCCTCGACATCACGGCCTCCTCGGACGACCGGCGCACCATGTTCGAGGTGGTCACCCGCACGGCGGAGGCCTGCTTCATGCCGCTCACGGTGGGCGGCGGCGTTCGCACGGTGGATGACATCCGCGCCCTGCTGCAGTCCGGCGCCGACAAGGTGTCGATCAACACGGCGGCGGTGAACGACCGCGCCTTCGTCGGCCGCGCCGCCGACAAGTTCGGCGACCAATGCATCGTGGTCGCCATCGACGCCAAGCGCGTGTCGGCCGAGGGCGAGGCCGACCGCTGGGAGATCTTCACCCATGGCGGCCGCAAGCCGACCGGCATCGACGCGGTCGCCTATGCCCGCGAGGTGGTGGCGCTGGGGGCCGGCGAGATCCTGCTGACCTCGATGGACCGCGACGGCACCCGGGCCGGTTTCGACCTGAAGCTGACCCGTGCGATCGCGGATGCGGTTCCGGTGCCGGTCATCGCCTCGGGCGGGGTCGGAGCGCTCGACCATTTCGTCGAGGGCGTGGCGGAGGGCGGGGCGACCGGCGTGCTGGCCGCCTCCGTCTTCCACTTCGGTACCTTCACGATTCCGCAGGTGAAGCGTCACATGAAGGCGGCCGGCCTGCCCGTGCGCATGGACGGCATCGCGGATGGCGCAAGCCCCGCCTGATGCTCAGGCAGGCCGGAACAGCGCGGCGTAGCGATCCCGGTAGGCCCAGATCAGCATCAGCCCGGTGACGACGAGAATGGCGGCGATCGGCAGGCCCTGGGGATTGAGAAACAGGTGGAACAGCACGATCGTCGCCATGACCGGAGCGATCAGCGCCAGACCGAAGGCCGGAGCGATGTTCAGGAGCAGGCTCAGCCCGCCCACCAGGTTGACCACCTTCAGGAACGGCCAGAAGAAGCCGGAGGCCTGAAGCCCGCGCTCGAAGGCCAGCCCCTGGGGCGAAACCGGCGGATGGATCAGGTGGTTGCCGGTGGCCATGGCCCAGAAGCCGTCGACGGCGCTGAGGACGAACAGGAAGCCCAGAATGGTGCGCGGGGCGTGCACAAGCAGAAGTCGCGACATGGTGGCCTGCGGAACGTGATGGCGGCAGTGCCGCCGAAAGGGCGGGTGACTGAGGGCCAACTGTTTCGGCTGTGTGTCGCAATGCCGGCAGGCGGGTTTCAGGCGATGAAGGCCGTGGGCAACCGCGATGGTCGAGGCCTCACGAATTGACTTCCCCCTCCGTCCCGCCTGTGATCGGACCATGAGCCCCGATCTCGACAGCCTGTTCCTCACGCGCGCCGTCGCGCTCTCCCGCGCGCACATGGAGGCCGGTCACGGCGGCCCCTTCGGCGCGGTGCTGGCCATGGACGGGCGGATCGTCGCGGAGGGCTGGAACCAGGTCACCACCGCCAATGACCCGACCGCCCATGCCGAGGTGGTGGCCATCCGCCGCGCATGCTCGGCCCTCGGGCGCTTCGACCTGCGGGAGGCGACGCTCTACACGAGCTGCGAGCCCTGCCCGATGTGCCTTTCTGCCGCGCTCTGGGCCCGCATACCCCGCATCGTCTATGCCAATACCCGTGAGGATGCCGCCGCCATCGGCTTCGACGACGCCCCCTTCTACGAGGAGGTGCGCAAGGCGCCGGCCACGACGCTCGCCCGCATGGACCATCGCCCCCTTGCCGAGGCGCGGGCGGTTTTCGCGGCCTGGGCGGCCAAGCCCGACAAGGTCGCCTATTGATGCCGGACCTCGCCCCGCCCCTCCTCCAAGCCCGCGGGATCGTCAAGCGCTACGGGACGCTGCTTGCCAACGACCATGTCGATCTGTCGGTCGCTCCTGCCGAGATCCATGCCCTGCTCGGGGAGAACGGCGCCGGCAAGTCGACCCTCGTCAAGATTCTCTATGGCCTCGTCCAGCCCGGCGCGGGCGAGATCATCTGGGAGGGCCGCGCGCTTGCCATTGCAAGTCCCGCCGAGGCCCGCCGCCTCGGCATCGGCATGGTGTTCCAGCACTTCTCGCTGTTCGAGGCGATGACCGTGGCCGAGAATGTCGCCCTGTCCCTGCCGCCCGGAACGGCCATGGCAACCATCGAGGCGGAGGTGGCGAGGCTCTCGCGGGCCTATGGCCTGCCCCTGGAGCCCCGGCGCGAGGTCTGGCGCCTGTCGGTCGGCGAGCGCCAGCGTGTGGAGATCGTCCGCGCCCTGCTGCAGAACCCGAAGCTGCTGATCCTCGATGAGCCGACTTCCGTGCTCACCCCGCAGGAGGCCGACCAGCTGTTCGCCACGCTTGCCACGCTCAAGGCCGAGGGGCGCAGCGTGCTCTACATCTCGCACAAGCTGGAGGAGGTGCGTCGGCTGTGCGACCGGGCAACCATCCTGCGCATGGGCAAGGTGGTGGCGGCCTGCGACCCGCGCGCCGAGACCGCCGCCAGTCTCGCACGCATGATGGTCGGCGCGGATGTGACCGAGGTGCGGGCTGGGCGGCATGCGGCTGGTGCCGTGCGGCTGGCCGTGACCGGCCTTTCTCTCCCCGCCGCCGACACCCATGGCGTGACGCTGAAGGACATTGCGCTGGAAGTGCACGCCGGGGAGATCCTCGGCATTGCCGGCATTGCCGGCAATGGACAGGACGAGCTCTTCGCGGCGCTCTCGGGCGAACGGCTGAGCCGCGATGCTGCGGTCGTGATCGACGGCCGGCCGGTCGGACTTCAGGGCATCACCGTCCGCCGGCGTCTCGGCGCCGCCTTCGTGCCGGAGGAACGGCTCGGCCATGCGGCTGCCCCCCGGCTGTCATTGACCGAGAATGCGCTGATCTCCGCCCATGCCACGCAGGGGTTCACCCGCCAGGGCCTCATCGATCGCGCCCGCCTCGGCGCCTTCGTGGCGAAGGTCATTGCCGCTTTCGATGTCCGGACGGGCGGGCCGGATCCGGAAGCGCGCACCCTGTCGGGCGGCAACCTCCAGAAATTCGTTGTCGGCCGCGAGATCCTGCGCGAACCCTCGCTGCTGGTGGTGGCCCAGCCCACTTGGGGTGTCGATGCGGCGGCGGCCGCCACCATCCGGCAGGCGCTGGTGGACCTTGCCGGCCGGGGCGCCGCCGTCCTGGTCATCAGCCAGGATCTGGACGAGCTGTTCGGCCTCGCCGATCGCATCGCGGTCATCTCGGAGGGGCGTCTCAGCGCCCCCACACCAACCAACGCGCTCACCCGCGAATCGGTGGGTCTGATGATGGGCGGCATCCACGGGGTGGCCGCATGAGGGGATCGCCTTTCCCGCCGCGTCGGGCTCCTCGGGCAGGTCTCGTGCCATGCGCCTGATCCTCGAGCGCCGCGACGACCGTCCTGCCTGGCTCACGCTCGCCTCCCCGCTGCTCGCGGTGGCGCTGACGCTGATCGCCGGCGCCATCCTGTTTGCGCTGATGGGCCGCAGCCCGACGGCCGCCCTGAAGGTCTTCTTCCTCGATCCCCTGAGCGACGGCTGGGCTCTTCAGGAACTGGCCGTCAAGGCAACCCCGCTCATTCTCATCTCGGTCGGCCTCACCCTGTGCTACAGCGCCAACGCCTGGAACATCGGTGCCGAGGGCCAGCTGGTCATGGGCGCGCTCGCGGGCTCCTGGCTGGCGCTCGCAACCCATGGCGTTGCCAACGGACCCTGGGTGCTGCCGGCCATGCTGGTTCTCGGCATGATCGGCGGCATGGCCTGGGCCCTGATCCCCGCCATCCTGAAGGCCCGTCTCGGCGTGAACGAGATTCTGTCCAGCCTCATGCTGGTCTATGTCGCCGAGCTGGCGCTCGACTGGCTGGTGCGCGGGCCCTGGCGCAATCCGCAAGGGTTCAACTTCCCGCAATCGGTCAACTTCGAGCCCGAGGCAACCATGCCGCTCCTGTTCGACTCGGGCCGGATGCATGTCGGCTTCTTGATCGCTGTGGCGGTGGCGCTGGTCGCCGCGCTCGTGGTCTCGCGCACCTTGAAGGGCTTCGAGATCCGCCTCGTCGGCGAGGCGCCGCGCGCCGCCCGTTTCGCCGGCTTCGATGACCGTCGCACGACCCTGTTCGTCTTCGCCATGTCGGGGGCGCTGGCCGGCCTTGCCGGCATCATCGAGGTGGCCGGTCCGGTGGGCCAGCTCCAGCCCTCCATCTCGCCGGGCTATGGCTTCACCGCGATCATCGTCGCCTTCCTCGGCCGGCTGAACCCGATCGGCGCGCTGATCGCCGCGCTGTTCCTGGCGCTCACCTTCATCGGCGGCGAGAACGCCCAGATCGCCATGCGCATCCCGCTCGACGTGACCCGGGTGTTCCAGGGCCTGCTGCTGTTCTTCGTGCTCGGCTGCGACACCTTCCTGATCTACCGTCTCAGGCTCCTCACCGGCGCGAGGGCCGCCTGATGGGCATGACTGAGGCCATCCTGCTCACCGTCATGACGGCCGCCACGCCGCTGCTGATCGCCGCCCTCGGAGAACTGGTCGTCGAGCGCTCGGGCGTGCTCAACCTGGGCGTCGAGGGCATGATGATCATCGGCGCGGCCACCGGTTTCGCGGCCGCCGTGCTGACCGGCTCGACGCTGGTCGGCGTGCTGGCCGGCATCCTCGCCGGCATGCTGCTGGCCGCCGTGTTCGCCGCGCTGGCGCTCGGCCTTGCCGCCAACCAGGTGGCCACCGGGCTTGCCCTCACCATCCTCGGCGTCGGTCTGGCCGGCCTGATCGGCCGCGATTTCGTCGGCGCCCGCCGCGACCCCATGGCGAAGATCGTGGTGCCCTGGCTGTCCGACCTGCCGGTGGTCGGCAAAGTCCTGTTCGCCCAGGATCCGATCGTCTATGTGTCGGCAGTGCTCGCCGTCGGCGTCTGGTGGTTCCTCTGGAAGACCCGGGCCGGGCTCGTGCTCAGGGCGGTCGGCGAGAGCCACGGCTCGGCCCATGCGCTCGGCTATTCCGTGCTGCGGATCCGCTTCCTCGCCGTGTTGTTCGGGGGCGGCTGCGCGGGTCTTGCCGGCGCCTATCTGTCGCTCGCCTATACGCCGTTCTGGTCGCCGGGCATGACCGCCGGGCGCGGCTGGATCGCACTCGCCATCGTGGTCTTCGCCAGCTGGCTGCCGCTGCGCGCGGTCATCGGCGCCTATCTGTTCGGCGGCGTCACCGTTCTCCAGCTCCATGCCCAGGCGCGCGGCTGGGGCATTCCGAGCCAGGCCATGTCGGCGCTGCCCTATCTTGCCACCATCGCCGTGCTCGTTCTGATCAGCCTTGGCCGGCGCGGTGACAGCCGGGCGCCCGCTTCGCTCGGCACGCCCTTCGTGCCGGACCGCTGACAGATCCAGGTCCGGTGAAAGCATCGGGTCCAGATCGGTGGCGCTTCGTGCCGTCCCCGTTCGCCGCTTGTCTGGCGTTGCGGGCCGTGTAGCCTTGAACGATGGCCCAGGACGAGCCGCGCCGGACGGATTTCTTTGCCGCCCTGCCGCCGGAGGTGACCGGGCGGCTGCTGGAGCGGGCCAGTCCGATGAGGATCGGCGCCAGCCAGACGCTGTTCGTTGCCGGCGATCCGGGCGACGGCTGCTACATCATCGACGAGGGGCTCCTGAAGGTGGAGCTTGCATCCGAGGCGGGCGTCAACCGCATTCTTGCCCTGCTGCGGCCTGGCGCCGTGGTCGGCGAGCTTTCCCTCATCGACGGGCGGCCGCGCTCGGCCTCTGTCTCCGCACTGCGTCCCTCGAAGCTGCGTTTCGTGTCGCGGGTCGTGTTCGAGGATCTCGTGGCCGGTGACCTCACCACGATGAAGAGGGTGGCGGCCATGCTGGCCACCCGCCTGCGCGACACCAACCTGGCGCTGGCCAGATCCAACGTCATGCCGGTGAAGGGCCGCCTCGCCGTGGCGATGGTGGCGCTGGCGGAGAGCTTCGGCCAGACCGTTGGTCCAGGCCGCACGCTCATCAAGGTGAAGCTGAGCCAGGGCGACATTGCCGCCATGGCCGGCGTCTCGCGCGAGGTGGCCAGCCGCATCCTGAATGACTGGCTGCGGCGTGGCGAGCTCTCGCGGCTGGCCGGCTACTATTGCATCGAGAAGGCCGAGGCGATCAACCAGGCTGCGGATTCGGGCTGACCCGCCTCGGTTCGGCCATGAGCAAACAGGTCGCCGCTGAGCCGGTCCCTTCACGTCCATGGCGCTGCGCGGCTCGAACAGCGGTTCTTCACGACCGAGGCCCGATGGACCCGTTCGGGGGCGGGCCCCATCCCGGTGGCAAGGAATCGGCGCCAGTGGAGCGCAGGGTCCGTCCCGACAGCCTGGGCACAGGGGCGGCGCGCCGATGAACAGGTTGCGACCGGGATTGCGTGGGGCCTCGGGAACGTCTCGAGGCGACGGGCAGCGGCACGCTCCGCCCGGATCGCCCCCTGGCGATCGGTCTGCCGGATCAGCCACTCGACACAAGACGATCCGCCGCCTGCCCGCCAGTGTCGCGACAGCAGCACTGCGAGGATGTCCGCCTTCATGGCCGTGATCGAAACCCGCATCTCGTCCTCGGGCGAGGCCTTCCAGGCGAACCGGGCGCACATGCTCGGCCTGATCGACCGCATGCGGGAGCTGGAGGCCCGCGCCCGCAAGGCCTCGGCCGCCGCCGGTCCGCGCTTCCACGAGCGCGGCCAGCTCCTGCCGCGCGAGCGCATCGCCCTTGTCCTCGACCCAGGCGCGCCGTTCATCGAGCTCTGCACCCTGTCCGGCTACCGCATGGACGTGCCCGATCCGGACAAGAGCGTGCCGGGCTCGGGCGTCATCTCGGGCATCGGCTTCGTTTCCGGCGTGCGCTGCTTCGTCTCGGCCTCCGATGCCGGCATCGATGCCGGCGCGCTGCAGCCCATGGGGCTGGAGAAGAAGCTGCGCGGCCAGGAGATCGCGCTGGAGAACAAGCTCCCCTATGTCCAGCTGGTGGAGAGTGCCGGCGCCAACCTGCTGCGCTACCGGGTGGAGCACTTCATCCACGGCGGCTCGACCTTCCGCAACCTGGCCCGCCTGTCGGCCGCCGGCCTGCCGGTCATCACCGTCACTCATGGCTCGTCCACCGCGGGCGGCGCCTACCAGACGGGCCTGTCCGACTACATCGTGATGGTGCGCGGGCGCACTCGCGCCTTCCTCGCCGGGCCGCCGCTCCTGAAGGCCGCCACCGGCGAGATCGCGACCGAGGAGGAGCTCGGCGGCGCCGAGATGCACACCACCATTTCCGGCCTCGGCGACTACATGGCCGAGGATGACCGCGATGCCCTGCGTATCGCCCGCGAGATCGTCGCCTCGCTCGACTGGAACCGCGATCTGCCACCCGAACTGCCGCGCGACTGGGCCGAGCCCCTCTACGACCCGGAGGACCTCCTCGGCATCATGCCCGCCGACCTGAAGCGCCCCGTCGACATGCGCGAGGTCATTGCCCGCATCGTCGACGGCTCGGATTTCCGACCCTTCGCGGAGGCCTACGGGCCGGCCACTGTCTGCGGCCATGCGGCCATCGAGGGCCGTGCCGTCGGCCTTATCACCAACAACGGCCCGCTCGACCCGGACGGCGCCAACAAGGCGACGCATTTCATCCAGGCCTGCTGTCAGTCGGGCACGCCGCTCATCTATCTCAACAACACCACCGGCTACATGGTCGGCCGCGCCTACGAGGAGGCCGGCATGATCAAGCACGGCTCCAAGATGATCCAGGCCGTGACCAATGCCACCGTGCCGCAGATCACCCTCTATTGCGGCGCCTCCTATGGCGCCGGCAATTACGGCATGTGCGGGCGCGGCTTCCATCCGCGCTTCTGCTTCTCCTGGCCCAATGCCCGCACCGCCGTGATGGGGGCCGAGCAGGCCGCCGAGACCATGGCGATCGTGGCGCGGGCCGGCGCGGCGCGGCGCGGCCGTGAGGCGGACGAGACGCAGATCGCCGCCATGAAGGCGCAGATCACCGAGCTGTTCGAAAGCCAGATGGACGTCTTCACCACCTCCGCCCGCCTGCTCGACGACGGCGTCATCGACCCGCGCGACACCCGCGCCGTGCTGGCCGAGACGCTGGCCATCTGCCGCGAGGCGGAGCGCCGCAGGCCCCGGCCTGTGCAGTTCTCGGTGGCAAGGCCCTGACCATGACCTCCACGCCCTTCCGCACCCTGCTGGTGGCCAATCGCGGCGAGATCGCGCTGCGGATCATGCGCACCGCCCGCCGCATGGGCCTCGGCACGGTGGCCGTCCATTCCACCGCCGATGCGGGGGCCGCCCATGTCCGCTTCGCCGACCGTGCGGAGCTGATCGGCGGCCCGCTGCCGGCCGAGTCCTACCTGAACATTGCGGCGATCATCGCGGCGGCGAAGCGCGCCGGCGCGGATGCCGTGCATCCCGGCTACGGCTTCCTCGCCGAGAATGCCGCCTTCGCCCGCGCCTGCCGGGAGGCCGGCCTCGTCTTCGTCGGCCCATCGGCCGAATCCATCGAGGCCATGGGCCACAAGGCCGGCGCCAAGCAGATCATGCAGGCGGCCGGCGTGCCGACCGTGCCTGGCTGGCAGGGCGACGACCAGAGCGACGAGCGCCTGGCGGCAGAAGCCGCTCGCATCGGCTTCCCGGTCATGATCAAGGCGGTGGCCGGCGGCGGCGGCCGGGGCATGCGGCTGGTCGCCGAGCCGTCGCGCTTCGCGGAGGCCCTGCGCAGTGCCCGCTCGGAAGCCGCCAATGCCTTCGGTGATCCGACCGTGCTGCTGGAACGGGCAGTGGTCGAGCCGCGCCATATCGAGATCCAGGTGTTCGGCGACCGCCACGGCAATGCCGTCCATCTCGGCGAGCGCGACTGCTCGGTGCAGCGCCGCCACCAGAAGCTGGTGGAGGAGGCGCCCTCGCCGGCGGTCTCCCCTGAGCTGCGCGCGCGCATGGGCGACGTGGCCGTCAAGGCCGTCCAGGCGCTGCGCTACGAGGGCGCCGGCACGCTGGAATTCCTGCTCGATGCCTCCGGCGCCTTCTATTTCATGGAGATGAACACCCGCCTGCAGGTGGAACACCCTGTGACCGAGGCGATCACGGGCCTCGACCTCGTCGAATGGCAGATCCGCGTCGCTATGGGCGAGCCGCTGCCGCTCGCCCAGCACGAGATCCGCTTTTCGGGTCATGCCATCGAGGTGCGGCTCTGCGCGGAGGATCCCGATCACGATTTCATGCCGCAGGCCGGCACCTTCGGTGCCTGGTCCATGCCCGAGGGCCTGCGCGTCGAGACCGCCATGGCGCCGGGCGCGGCCGTGCCGCCCTACTACGACTCCATGGTCGCCAAGATCATCGCCCAGGGCGCCGACCGCGCCGCTGCCTGTGCGGCTCTGTCGAGCGGGCTCGAGCGCGCCGTGGCGCTCGGCATCGCCACCAACCAGGGCTTCCTCAGGCGCGTCATTGACCATCCGGCCTTCGCCGCCGGCGCGGCCACCACCGGCTTCATCGCCAGCCACGGCGAGGCTCTGCGGCGGCCGGAACCGGCCGGCCTCTCCGATGCGGTTCTGGCCGCGCTCGTGCTGTTCCTGGACGACACCGCCCCCCGCTTCCGGGTGCGGCCCCGTCATGTCGGACCGCCACTGCCCGTGCCGATGGTTCTGGAGATCGGCGGGGCGCGCCATGAGGTCGCTGTCCATCGCGAGCGCGACGGAGCCTATGGAATCACGGCCGGCGAGGCGCGCCTGACCGTGTCGATCGACGCGGTCGAGCCGGGCCTCGTGCGCCTGCGCCATGGTGCTTCGGGCCTTGTCATCCCCTATCTGAGGCGCGGTCCCGACCTGTTCCTGCAGCGCGGCGCCGACCAGGTCCATGTCCGCGATCTCACACGCGCCGTCGCCCGGCGCGCCGGGTCGGATGGTGGCGACGGCCGGGTCACGGCGGCGATGAACGGGCGCGTCGTGGCCGTCCATGTGGCGGCCGGCGAGCGGGTGGAGGCCGGGCAGGCCCTGGTCACGCTGGAGGCAATGAAGATGGAGCATGTCCACGCCGCCGCCCTGGCCGGCACGGTGGCCGAGGTCGCGGTCACGCCAGGCGAGCAGGTGACCACCGGCCGGCTCCTGGCCGCGATCACGGCGGATGGCGCGGGCTGAACGGGCCCGCGGACGCGCTTGCAGCCCCTCCTGCCCAATCCCGGAGATCACCCATGTCCGATGCCGTGCTGACCTCCACCGCCGGCCATGTCCTGACCATCACCATCAACCGGCCTGACAAGCGCAATGCCATCAATACCGAGGTGATCGCCGGCATCGCCGCAGGCTGGCGGGCAGCGGAAGCCGATCCTGATATCCGTGTGATCGTGCTGACCGGCGCTGGCGACAGGGCCTTCTGTGCCGGCGCCGATCTCGGCCGCGGGCAGGGCGCCTTCCAGGACTTCTCGAAGCCCACCACCGACTATGCCGACCTGCTGCGCCTCACCCAGAACAGCACGAAACCCTCGATCGCCCGGGTTAACGGCACCTGCATGGCCGGCGGCATGGGCCTCCTGTGCATGACCGACATGGCCGTGGCCGCCGCCGAGGCCCAGTTCGGTCTGCCGGAGGTGAAGGTCGGCGTCTTTCCTATGCAGGTGCTGAGCCTCCTGCAGCGCACCGTGCCGCGCCGCCTCGTCGCCGAATGGTGCCTGACCGGCGAGCCCTTCACGGCGGACGAGGCGCGGGCGGCCGGTCTCGTCAATCACGTCGTCCCGGCGGAGGAGCTCGATGCGAAGGTCGCCTGGCTGGCCGGGCGCATTGCCGACAAGTCGCCTGCCGCCATCCGGCGTGGCAAATATGCCATGCGCGCCATCCACGCCATGAGCTTTGACGAGGCCATCGCCTTCACCGAGGGCCAGATCGCGCTCACCGCCGCCACCGAGGACGCGAAGGAAGGCATCGCCGCCTTCCAGGAGAAGCGCAAGCCGGTCTGGCCCGGCCGCTGAGCCCTCAGGCCAGCGCGAGGGCCTGCGTCAGGTCAGCGATCAGGTCGTCGGGATGCTCTACCCCGATCGAAAGGCGGATGGTGGTCTCCAGGACGCCGATGCGCTGGCGTACCGCCGGCGGAACGCCCGAATGGGTCATGGCCGCCGGGTGGCTCGCCAGCGATTCAGTGCCGCCGAGGCTGACCGCCAGCTTGAAGATCTGCAGGGCATTCAGGAAGGCGAAAGCCGCCGCCTGGCCGCCGCGGATGTCGAAGGAGAAGGTGGAGCCGGCGCCCTCGCACTGGCGGGCAAAGACCTCTGCCTCCCGCGAGCCGGCCGGCAGGAAGGGCAGGTAGTGCACCTTCGCCACCTTCGGGTGGTCGCGCAGGAAGGCGGCCACCGTCGCCGCGTTGGTGTTCGCCCGCTGCATCCTGAGCGACAGCGTCTCCAGCGAGCGGCCGAGCATCCAGCAGGAATGCGGATCGAGCTGCGTTCCGATGGCGCCACGCAGCGCCTTGATCGGCTTCGTCGTCGTGCGGCTGCCGAGCGCGGCGCCGGCGATCAGGTCGGAATGGCCGCCGACATACTTGGTCAGCGAATAGACCGAGACATCGGCGCCATGCTCGATGGGGCGCTGGAACACCGGGCCAAGCAGGGTGTTGTCGCAGACGATCATCGGCCGGTGGCCCTGCGCGGCTTCGATCTCTCCGGCGATGCGCCGGGTCAGGGCGATGTCGATGAGCGTGTTGATCGGATTGGACGGCGTCTCGATCAGGATGACCGAGACGCGTCCGCCGCCGGCCTTCGCCCTGTCCATCGCCGCGCGGGAGGCGGCGCGTATCGCCGTCTCGTCCACGCCGTCGGAGAAGCCCTCCGCCGCGATGTTCAGATCAGCGAAGGTGCGCGTCAGCAAGGTCTCGGTGCCGCCATAGAGCGGCTGTGAATGCAGGATGGCGTCGCCGGGCCGGGCGAAGGCCAGCAGCGTGGTGGCGATGGCCGACATGCCCGAGGAGAACAGGATGCAGGCCTCGGTGCGCTCGTAGACGGCGAGCCTGTCCTCGACGATCTCGCTGTTGGGATGGTTGAAGCGGGAATAGACGAGGCCCGCGCCGGTTCCGCTTGGCGGCTCGCGCCGGCCGGAGACGAAGTCGAAGAAGTCGCGCCCCTCCTCGGCAGTGGGGAACACGAAGGTGGAGGTCAGGAACACCGGCGGCTTGACGGCGCCCTCGGAGAGCAGCGGATCGAAGCCGTAGCTCAGCATCAGCGTCTCGGGATGCAGGGCATGGTTGCCGATATGGGTCTTCGACGGGCGGGGCGCTGTCATGGGTCTCTCCGCGCGGGGCCGGGGAGCGTCAAGGCTAGACCGGGCCTGCCCCTGATGGGCAGTCCCTTCGCGTCGATTTCCGGGAGGGGGAGGGTGGTACAGCCGCCCCGGCTCGAACGGGGGACCTCCAGAGCCACAATCTGGCGCTCTAACCAACTGAGCTACGGCTGCACGATGCTCGACGATCGTGCGGGACCGTCCGAGCGGCGCGAACCTAGTCGCAAGGTCCGGCCAATGCAAGATCAACAGACGCAACCGCTGTCACCCCGGTCGCAGCGGGCAGAAAAAAGCCCGGGCGGAAGCCCGGGCTCGAGGTCTGACCACGGCGAAGGGCCGGGTCTCGGGAGACATGTGGCATCGGCTGGTCCTGCCAGGCTGCACACGCATCGCGTCAGACGCAGCGCCGGCAGGAAGCCGTGCGATCACTTGCCGGCGTTGGCGAACACCTTCTCGACCTTGCCCTTGACCGGCTCGAACGTGTCGGTGGCGGTCTTCTGGGCGATCGAGGACAGCTCCTTGACCTGCGCCTGCATGGCCTCGAACTGCTTGCGCAGGAAAGCCGTCTGCAGCTCCACAACCTCGGCGAGCGTCTTCACGCCCATCAGGTCGCGGGCATGGTCGAAGCTGGCGTTCATGTTGGCGCGAGCCTGCTCGAGCGCCTTCAGGTTGAAGTCCTTGACGCCGTTCGACGCGGTCGCATAGGTGTCCTCGACCAGGTCGGTCGTTTCCTCGGCCGCAGCCTTCAGCTTGGCATAGCCGTCCTTCATCTGGCCGACGATCTTGTCGGTCTGCTCCCGGAGGGCGGCCGGGATCTCGAACTTGGACATGTCGAAACCGGCGGCGTCGAACTTGGGCATCTCGAACTTGGGCATCTCGAACTTCGACAGGTCGAAAGCCGGGAACGGGAACACCTTGGCGGCCTCGGTCTTCTCGGTCTTCGGAGCTTTGGCGGTCTGGTTCATCCTCGGTTCCTCTCAGGGGCATTCAGCCGGTGTGCGGATGCGTCTGCCCCTGACGGATCGCACGGAGCGGGCACAGCGCGGTCGGGGAATACCGCAGGGCTACCGTTGGGTTTCATATAGCATCTGCGATATTGCAATGCAACAACAAACGCCCTTCAGGCCGCCAGAATCCCGGAAAACTGAGCTATATCCGGCTCAATTTCTGTGTGCGCCGCAAAAAGCAGCCGAAACCGGAAATGAAAGACGGCGATTGTTGGGCTCACCGGCCGATTCAGCGGGTGCGGCCGGGTTTCCCCTTGGACCCTGGCTCTGCCGAAGCGCCTGAAAGTTCCCGCGCCTGAGCCTGCATGGCCTGCATCTGGCTTGCGAGAAACTCCGCCTGGATCTGCATCATCTCCGCCATGTCGGTGGCCCGCACCAGCCGCTGCGCAAAGGCCAGGGAGGCGGCAACATTGGCCTCGGCGATCTCGATCGCCTTCAGGCCGGCCTCGCGCGCGCCGACCTGGACCGCCTCTGTCGAAGTCCCCATGGCCTCGACCGTGCGCTGGGCTGCGCCGACAAAGCCCTCGAAGGCCCTGCGCGCCTGTTCGACGCTGCGGTCGGCAAACTCCCGCATCTCGATCGGGATGTCATAGGGACCGGGCCCGTTGCCTGCCATGCCAGCCTCCCGCGCTGCGGCCGGGACGGCGGGGAATCACCCGGCTCGCCCCAGGGCCTCATCGAGCTTCGCCGATCGGCGCCCCGCTGCAAAGCTCCCTGACGATACGTCCGGACCGCCTGTCCGGATGCCGGCTGTCCTCAGGCGCGCGCTCCGCCGAGTCGCGCCACCTCGCTGCGCAGGGCCCGGATCTCCTCGGCCATGGCATCGAGGCGGGCCAGCACCGCATCCTCGCCTGCGCCACGTGGCTCCATGTCAGGCGGCTTGCCGGGCTTGCCGGTCCTTGGCCTGCCTTCGTCCTGGCTGACGGTATCTAGCGCCGTCACCACCACGCCGATGAACAGATTGAGGGCAACAAGTCCGGACAACACGGTGAAGATGGTGATGACCAGCCAGCCCCAGCTGAAGCCGGCCTCGGTCAGCGGCTTCACGATACCGCCCGTCCAGTCGTCGAAGGTCATGGCCTGGAACAGGGTGAAGGCGGACGTGCCCAGCGTGCCGAACCGCTCCGGCAATGCCTCGCCGTAGAGCTTCGTGACGATCACCGCGAAGACATAGTAGATGAGAAAGAGCAGAAGTCCGATGGACGCCATCCCGGGCATGGCGGCGAACAGGCCGCCGACCACGCGCCTGAGCGAGGGCACCGCCGTGATCAGGCGCAGGACGCGCAGGACGCGCAGGGCGCGCAGCACCGAAAGCGACCCGGTCGCCGGCACCAGGGCGATCGCCACGACGAACAGGTCGAACAGGCTCCAGGGGTCGCGGAAGAACCGCCAGCCTCGCACCACCAGCCGCACCGCGAGCTCGACCACGAAGACCGTGAGGATGGCCCGGTCGATGGCCGTGAGCAGATCGCCATAGGCAGCGGTGATGCTGGGGCTGGTTTCGAGGCCGAGAATGACGGCGTTGACAACGATCAGGGCGATGATGGCGCGTTCGAACAGCGGCGCTTCGATGAGCTTGCGCAGGGCGGTGATCATGGGCGGTTTCGGGCTGGCGATTGGCAGCGTATCGCCGTAGCATGGTCCGAACCAAGCCTTCCACAGACGGACCGGGACCGGCCGGGGGAAGCATGCTCCGCATTAACCCTAATGGCGGGTTGACGGGGTCGCGGGCGGCCGCGGCGTGGACGCAACGGCGCGGTTCCGACACAATCACTCAACATATCGTTCATCATACTGGCACGGCCGGCGCGCTGCCGCCCTGCCGCATCGGATCGGACGCATGACCTCCGTGGACCTGCAAGGACCGACCATGAGCCCCGAGGCGATCGTGATCGCGTCCGCGCTCGCCGATCCGGCCGTTGCGGCCGTGCTGCCGCTGTCCGCGCCCTGGTGGATCTGGACGGCGGATGGGGCCCGGCTGATCGCGACCAATGCGGGCGGAGCCCGCGCCATGGGACTTTCCGATGTGGCCAGGGCCATCGGCAGGACCTATCCCGCCGTCCATCCCTTCGCGGGCCAGATCCGGCAGCTCCTTGCCGGTGCGGCCGTTCCGGGCGAGGTGCGTCGCGGGCGCCTGCGCGTCTTCGGGCGCTTCGGGTCGGAAAATGCCGTGGCCGAGGCCGAACGGTCCGGCGGCAGCCCCGACGGACTCGCGATCGTCCGGCTGGCCCGCGAGCAGGTTGGCGATCCGCGCAGCCATGTCATCGCGGCGCTGACGGCCCTCGGCCTTCCCGCTGCCCTGCTCGGTCCGGCGGGGGATGTCCTGTGGCATGCTCCGGAGGCGACACCGGGGGGCGAGGCGCTGCCGGTTCGCGTCGCCCTGTCCGGAACGGATCTCGTGCTGGCGCTGCCGTCCACGGCGACGCCACCCCTCGGGGCATCGTCGGGCAGTTCATCCATCGGCGGGGCGCCCCACGGCGATGCGGCTCGCGCTGACGACGCGGCGCCGCTCGCGGGCGGAAAAGCTCCGGCAGCCGATGCCGATGGGCCAGCCGGCAGCCTCGGTCCGACGGAGGCGGATCAGGCTGCGGTCCCGGCAGGTGCCACCGAAGCCCTCGCCGCAAGTCCGGTTTCCGATTCCGATGCGGATCTTGCAGTGCCCCAGCGCTTTGCCTGGCGGCTGAGCAGCGAGAGCCGGTTCCATGCGATCGATCAGGCGGAGCTCACCGCTCCCGACGGACTGACATTTGCCGAGGCCTCGCAGCGTTTCGGCATGGACCCGCAAGGAGCTCTCGCCCGCGCCATTGCTGCGGCCCGCCCGTTCAGCGGCGTTCCGGCCATCTGGCCCCTTGGTCAGACCCGCCGCCTCGCCGTCACCCTGGCAGCCTTCCCCTCGCTGCGCGACGGGGTGGCGCCGAGCTATGCCGGCTTTGGCCTGGTGGTAGAGGAGCTTGCGGCGGCCCGCAGCGGCGGCTCTGGCGCGCTTGCCGAGGTGCCCGCGGCTGCCGAACCGCCCGCTTCGGACGTGGCCGCGTCTCACGCCGAGGCAACGGCCGAGGCTGCCGCTGTCCCTGAGCCTGTTGACGCCCAGCCGGTCGATGCCGAGTCGGTCAGGACAATCAATGCGGCTGACTCGGTCGGGGACGAGGAGGGCGCTCAGGTGGCTTCCGCCGGCTCCTCTGACCACGAACCTCACCTTGCCCAGCCGACCGGAACCATGGAGCCTGCACCCGAGGCTCTTCCGCCCGCCATGCGTGCCGATGAGGCGGTGCCGCCATCGCCCCGGCCGGGGAACGCTGTGACAAGCGAATTCGCGGTCGAAGGTGTCGGGCCTGCACCGGGCGGCGCGGCTGCGCCGGAGGCCAGCTCCGGGGCCCCGGTCGACGGGTCCGACACGGACCCGTCTCAGCCCGCCGGCCTTTTGGATGAGGGCCGAGCCCCGCGGGGGCAGGGTTCGTCGGGTCCTGTCATCGACCTCACCGGGACGGCCGGCGGCGACGCCGTTCGAGCGCAGGAGGGGGAGGGGCGTCCTCAGCTGACGGTTCTCACCAAGCCGGCCAATGTGGTGGCGCTGCGGTCATCGGCCGGGCTGGACAGTCGCCGCACCTCCCTGTCGCCCGGGGAGCGCAATGCGTTCCGAGAGATCGCCCGCGCGCTCGGGGCCCGCACCGAGGATGACGATGCCGGCGCCCCAATGTCCGGGGCGACGGGCGATGCCCCGCCGCAGGAGGCACCGTCCGATCTGCCGCAGCCGCTCGCGGAGGCCACCGCCCGCGGTGTGGATGGTGAACCCCTCATGCCGATGAGCCAGGCCGACAGCGCCAATGCGGAGCCGGTTGTCGAGCCCGTCGCGTCGGTGGTCCCTGAACCGGCGTCGACCGGGCCAGCGGCGGATGGCAGGGCCTTGGCCGAACCGGAGGAGGCCCTGACGGCGGCCGGCAAGGCGCCGGCGGTTCGCGCGTTCGTGGATTCCGGCACGCCCTTCGGTCCGCTGCCGAGTGCCTTCGGAGGGCCCGCCGGAGCCGCTCCCGCACCGGCCGCCGCGCCGGACGTGCTGGCCCTGCTCGACCGTCTGCCGACCGGCCTCGTCGTCCATCGCGGCAATGCCATCCTGTTCGCCAACCGCACGCTGCTCGACTGGATCGGGCTCGGCGATGCCGCGGCCCTTGAGGCAGCCGGCGGCACGGCGGGTCTGTTCGCAGGCGACAGCCAGGAGGCCGGCGGCGACAGCGCGGCTCCGGTCCGCCTGCGTGGCGCCGGCGGCCAGAACATTCCGGTGGAAGCCCGCCTGTCGCGCATCGTCTGGGGCGGCGAGCCGGCCTTCCTCTTTGCCGTCACCCGTCTTGCCGACGAGCCGGCCGGGGAGACCGAAACGCTCGCCGAGCTGCGCGGGCGGCTCGACGAGGTCGAGCAGATCCTCGACACCGCCACCGACGGGATCGTTCTGGTCACGGCCGACGGCGCCATCGAGAGCATGAACCGTTCCGCCGAGGCGCTGTTCGGTTACGAGTCGGGCGAGATGAAGGGCCGCAGCCTCACGACGCTCTTTGCGCCCGAGAGCCACCGCTCCGTCCTCGACTATTGCGATGGTCTCCTGTCGAACGGGGTTGCCAGCGTGCTCAACGACGGGCGCCAGGTGATCGGCCGCGTGCGCCAGGGCGGGCTGATCCCCCTCTACATGACCATGGGGCGCACCGGGCCGGCAGGCCGGCCGAAGCTCGCCGCCGTGTTCCGCGACATGAGCCAGTGGAAGAAGGCGGAGGAGGATCTGATCGCCGCCAAGCGCCAGGCGGAGCAGGCTTCCTCGCAGAAATCCGATTTCCTGGCCCGGATCAGCCACGAGATCCGCACGCCGCTCAATGCCATCATCGGATTCTCCGAGGTGATGATGGAGGAGCGGTTCGGGCCGATCGGCAACGAGCGCTATCGCGACTACCTGAAGGACATTCACGCTTCCGGAGGGCATGTCCTGTCGCTGATCAACGATCTTCTCGACCTGTCGAAGATCGAGGCCGGGCGGCTCGAGCTCTCCTTCACCAGCGTCGATCTCAACGACATCGTCCAGTCGACCGTGGCGATCATGCAGCCCCAGGCGAACCGCGAACGGGTCATCATTCGGTCGTCGCTGCACCAGCGGCTGCCGAACGTCGTGGCCGATGCCCGGTCGCTGCGCCAGATCGTGCTGAATCTCCTGTCCAATTCCGTGAAGTTCACCCCGGCCGGCGGCCAGATCATCATTTCCACGGCCCTGTCGGATGCCGGCGAGGCGGTGCTGCGCGTGCGCGATACCGGCATCGGCATGACCGAGGCCGAGCTCAAGGCCGCCATGGAGCCTTTCCGCCAGGTGTCCATCACCTCATCCCGCGCCGCCAAGGGCACCGGTCTCGGCCTGCCGCTGACCAAGGCATTGGTGGAGGCCAACCGCGCCTCCTTTGGCATCTCGTCCACGCCCAACCAGGGCACGCTGGTCGAGGTGGTGTTCCCGCCGACCCGCGTGCTGGCCGAATAGACGGCGCTGTGCGGGGCTCCCTGCTCCTTCGGACGGGATGACAGCGCCGCGCGCCTCGGCTAGCTGTCCTCCCCAGATGCTGACCGAGCCCTGCAGGGGGAAACGCCATGCCTGACGCCGCCTACCAGACGATCCTCGTGGAGACCCGCGGCAAGGTCGGGCTGATCACGCTCAACCGGCCCAAGGCGCTGAATGCGCTCAACAGCGAGCTGATCGGCGAACTCAACCACGCCATGGACGCCTTCGAGAAGGATCCGGGCATCGGCTGCATGGTGGTCACCGGCTCGGACAAGGCCTTCGCCGCCGGCGCCGATATCAAGGAGATGAAGGACAAGACCTATCCGGAAAGCTATCTGGAGGACTTCATCACCACCTGGGACCGCGTTGCCCAGCGGCGCAAGCCGATCATCGCGGCGGTGGCCGGCTACGCGCTCGGCGGCGGCTGCGAGCTGGCCATGATGTGCGACTTCATCCTGGCCGCGGATACGGCCCGCTTCGGCCAGCCCGAGATCAAGCTCGGCGTCATGCCGGGCTCGGGCGGCACGCAGCGCCTCACCCGTTTCGTCGGAAAGTCCAAGGCCATGGAAATGTGCCTGACCGGCCGCATGATGGATGCGGCCGAGGCCGAGCGTGTCGGCCTCGTCTCGCGCGTGGTGCCGGCGGCCGAGCTGATCGAGGAGGCGGTGAAGGTTGCCTCCCAGATCGCCGACCTGTCCATGCCGGCGGTCATGATGACCAAGGAGTCGGTCAACCGCGCCTACGAGACGACCCTCGCCGAGGGCGTGCGCTTCGAGCGGCGCGTGTTCCACGCCATGTTCGCCATGGCGGACCAGAAGGAAGGCATGGCCGCCTTTGCCGAGAAGCGGCCGCCGAACTTCGTCAATCGCTGAGAGCAAGCGGTCCTGGCGCATGGCTGCCGGGCATTCGGACGGCGCGCAGGTGCCTTGCGGGTCGGGGGGATGCTCCGGCAGTCGTTCTGCGTCCCCATGGTGGCTGTCGATCCCCCGACTTCGGAGATGGCTTCGATGACCGTTTCGCTCGCCGATGTCGCAACCGCTCATGCCGGCCGCTACCTGGAGCAGCTCTGCAAGCACTGGAGTCACAAGTTTCCCGTCGAGTTCGATGCCCATCACGGCCGTGTCCCGTTCAGCGAGACGGCCGCGCTGACCCTGAAGGTGAATGGCGACGTGCTCAGCCTGACCCTCGACGCGCCCGCCGACCGGCTGCCGACGCTGGAGGACGTGGTGACCGAGCACCTGAAGCGCTTTGCCTCGCGCGAGGATCTGAAGGTCGACTGGCAGCCCGTGGGCTGATCCGGGGCGGTGCCCGGCCCGCCCCTGCGGGGCTCGCCGCAGCGCAGCATCCGTGGCAGCATCCTCCTGCGCATTGCAAGCGGTCCGCACCGCACCTGCTACGAGGGAGGCAGCCCCATGACCTTCGTCGCCGATCTGCTGGCCACTGTGTCGCGCCGCAGCCGCGAATTGATCGGCTGGCAGCCGGCATCCCCTCGCCCTCGCCGGCCCGGCGAGATTGTCGCCCTCGCCCGCACCCTGCTGTCCCAGCGGGGCGAGGCGTCCGGCGTGGCGCTGGCACGCGAGATTCTCGACGGCTTCCGGGCGCTCGATGCCGAGGGCCGCACGGCGGTCCTTGTCGAATTCGCTGAAGCCTTCGGTGCCGATCAGGCCAGGCTGGATGCCGCCATCGCCGCCTATCAGGCCGATCCGGGGCCCGCCACGGCTGCCGGGCTCCATCTTGCCGCCGAACCGCGTCGGCAGGAACTGATCCGCCGGCTCAACCTGGCGCCGAACGGCACCCAGGATCTCGTTCGCCTGCGCGAGGATGTCCTCGACCGCCTCGGCGCCCATGCCGGGCTGAAACTGCTCGATGCCGATCTCGTCCATCTGTTCTCGTCGTGGTTCAACCGGGGGTTCCTCGTCGTGAAGCGCATCGACTGGTCGACGCCGGCCAACATCTTGGAGAAGATCATCCGCTACGAGGCGGTTCACGCCATCCGCGACTGGGACGAGCTGCGCCGCCGCCTTGAGCCCGAGGACCGGCGCTGCTACGCCTTCTTCCATCCCCAGCTCGACGACGAACCACTGATCTTCGTCGAGGTGGCGCTGACCGCCGACATCCCCGCGGCCATCGCACCGCTGATCGCCGAGGGCGGCCCGGCCATGCCGGCCGACGAGGCGCGGGTGGCGGTGTTCTATTCCATCTCCAATTGCCAGAAGGGTCTGTCGGGCATTTCCTTCGGTTCGTTCCTCATCAAGCAGGTGGTGGCCGAGCTGAAGCGCGATCTGCCGCGGCTGACCACCTTCGTCACCCTGTCGCCAGTCCCGGGCTTTGCGGCCTGGCTGAAGACCGAGCGCCGGACGGAGACCGGATTCCTGCTCGACGACGAGCGATCCCTCCTTGCCGCCCTCGACGAGCCGGACTGGCGGGCCGATCCGGGCCGGACGCAGCGGGTCGACAAGGTGCTCGCGCGCGCGGCCGCGCGTTATCTGCTGACTGCGAAGACCACGGGCAACCGCCCCCTCGATCCCGTGGCCCGCTTCCATCTCGGCAATGGCGCCCGGCTGGAGCGGATCAATCCGGGCGCCGACCTGTCCGAAGCGGGGCTCCGCCAGTCCCATGGCGTCATGGTCAACTATCTCTACGACCTCGCCCGGATCGAGGACAACCACGAGGCCTATGCCGAGCGACGCGAGGTGGTCGCCAGCGGGGCCGTCAGGAAGCTCTCCGAGCGCAAGGGCTGACAGGCCCTCGGTTGCCGCGCGGCCAGGATCCCGGCCAGCGGCATGGGATGGGCCGTGTTCGATATGCACGCATGAGGTGCATTGACCTTTTTCAAGACACGTGTAACGTGTTTTGGGAAACCCCTCGAGAAGGCGATTCCAGTGATCGTCGCTTTCCTGTCGCCATGAACACAACCTATGCGCGCATCGATCGTGAGAAGCTCGGCTGGGGCGACCCGCGGACCGTCGTGGCTGTGCTCGATGGCGAGGTGGATCTCGATCATCCAAGCCTCGCCGGCGCGCCGCTGACACGTCTGGGCGTATCCGCAGCCATGGGAGCGCGGCTGCACGGCACCCACGTCACCAGCATCATCTTTGGCCGGCCCGGAACTCCGGTCGAAGGCGTGGCGCCAGGGTGCACGGGGCTGGTCGTGCCGGTCTTTCGGGAGAGCGCCACAGGACTCGCCTGCTCCCAGCTCGACCTCGCTCGTGCCATTCTCCTTGCGGTCGAGCATGGCGCCCACATCATCAATGTCAGCGGTGGCCAGCTGAGCCGGTCGGGCGAGCCGGAACCCATCCTCGCCAGCGCCATCGAAACCTGTTCCCGGCGGGGCGTTCTGGTCGTCGCAGCGGCCGGCAATGATGGCTGTGACTGTCTGCACGTTCCGGCCGCCATCGAGGGCGTGCTGGCCGTCGGCGCGCTCGATTCCGCGGGCCGGCCGCTGCAGGCCAGCAACTGGGGCGCACGCTATCGCCATGCCGGGCTGCTGGCGCCTGGCCAGGACATTCCGGGGGCGCTGGCCGGCGGCGGGGTCGTCAGCCGGACCGGGACCAGCTTCGCCGCCCCTTTCGTCTCCGGTGTTGCCGCCCTGCTGGCCAGTACGGAATGGACGGCGGGGCGCGTTCCCGACCTTGCCCGCATTCGCGCCGCACTGCTGCAGGCTGCCGAACCCTGCGGACCGGACATCGCCGCCGGCCGATGCCTGGCCGGTCGCATCGCCATCGAGCCGGCTCTCGCTCTGCTCACGGGAGGACGAACAGTGACCGATGCAGCCCTTCATCCGGCCGGACTGGCCGGGCCCAGCCTTCCCGGTGGTTTTCCCGCCAACCTCCCGTCCGAGCCGATACCCTCGTTGGCGGCAACCTCGTCTCCCCCGGACTCCACGGCAGCCGTCCTGGCGCAGGGCTGTGCTTGCGGTGGAAAGGCGAGCAACGACGACCATGACCATGGCGATGCCAGGCCGGCCGGCTGTTCCTGCGGCTGTGGCGGCAAGCCCGGAGGCTGCTCCTGCGGCAAGGGGAGGCCGCCCCAGCTGGTCTATGCCCTCGGTCGGCTCGGCATCGATTTCGGCACGGAGGCCCGCCGGGACTCCTATGCCCAGGCCATGGGCACCGGGATGCCCGAGGACACGCGCGCCCTGCTTGGCCATCTGAGCGACGCGCCCTATGAGGCCAGCGGTCTCATCTGGACCCTCAATCTGGACGCAACACCGATCTACGCCGTCCAGCCGGATGGGCCTTTCGCAGCCATCGGCTACGAGCGATTGCGCGAGTTCCTGATGGCGCAGGTCGGCGAGGAGGCCGCCGAGCTGGTTTCCATCCCCGGTGTGCTGACCGGCTCCGTGCGGCTGATGTCGGGCCAGACCGTCCCTGTGGTGGCCCCGGCCATTCGCGGGCTCTATTGCTGGAAGTCGAAGCCGCTGGTGGAACTGGCTCTCGGCGCGGTGCCCAAGGGCGCCGAGGCGCAGGCGGCCTACGAGAAGCAGTCGGCCGGCGTCCTCGATTTCCTCAACCGCGTCTATTACGACATGCGCAACCTCGGCATCACCGCCGAGGAGCGGGCGATGAACTATGCGGCCACCAATGCCTTCCAGATCTCCGAGGTGATCGCCGGGGCGAGCCGCGCCAATCTCGACCTGGACGGCCTGTCGGTGCGCAAGAGCCCGGTCTGCCGACCGGACTCCGACTGCTACGACGTCGAGCTGTCGTTCTTCGATCCGGAAAACACCAACCGGGCCAGCCGCATCTACCGCTTCACCGTCGATGTCAGCGACGTCATCCCGGTGACCATCGGCACGGTGCGCAGCTGGACACGGAGGATCTGAGCCATGGCCCGGTCCAGCCGAACCCGGTCGCCGCGCCCGAGCCGGTCGCGCGAAGCGACGGCCCGCATGCCAAGGCTGGCGCCGCCCGT
Source organism: Phreatobacter sp. (assembly GCA_046295035.1). Taxonomy (GTDB): domain Bacteria; phylum Pseudomonadota; class Alphaproteobacteria; order Rhizobiales; family Phreatobacteraceae; genus Phreatobacter. Next base: position 122,905 of record JBKBOA010000002.1, on the reverse strand, counting down.
CGCGCGGCCCCTCGACGCACCGCCTCACCGACCACCAGGTCAGCGCTGCGGGCCTGCCCTGCGAACAGGTCTGCGCGCCGCTCAGGGGGGTGTCCCACGCCATCTGCCTGGCCGAATGCCGGCGGCTCACCGCCCGGTTTGCCTGATCCCGTCGGTCCGCGCAGGCGGACCTTGCCATCCAAAGGAGAGAAGCCATGCGCCTGCCCCGCCAATCTCCCGCCGTCCTCAGGCATCCGAGCCCTGCGGCCCTCAGTGCCGATGTCGGGGCCTCGGGCTGCAACCTCTTCAAGAAGATCAGGTGCGCCGCGGCGGTCACGGCCTGCGTTGCCACCTGTGCCGCAGGCCCGCAGGCCTGCATCACCTGCTTCGCCTCGCTCGGCATGAGTTCGTGCATCGACTGCCTGTGACCCTCCCCCGAGCCCGCCGCCGCGGGAGCGGCAATCGCCATCACCGCCAGGCCGGCGTCCCGGGCCGGCCCGACCCGCAAGGGAGAACGCCATGAGACTGCCCCATCAGGCCCGGCCCGTCAGCCGCTCCGCCAGCTCCGCTCCGTCGGTCGACGGCGTGCATCCGTCCTGCTGCCCCGGCGGCGAGACCTGTCTGGGAAAGTGCGTGTTCGGCCGCTGCCTCGGCTATTGCGTGCCGATCCCGCTCTGAACGCCTGCTGACTCAATCCCGGACCGGCCCGCCGATCCTGGCGGTGCCGGTCTGGCCATTGTCGCGCACCCAGCGCAACGCGTTGGGTCCGATGCGCGTCAGCCGGAAACAGGACGTGGCTCCGTCGTACCAGCGCTGGAACCGCTGGCACAGCCGGTCCCCGTCGATCCACCAGCGTCCCGTGTCGCGCGGTGCCAGCCAGCGACCGAGGCCGAGCGCCTCGCCATCGCCGTCCACGCGGCCACCGGGCCGGTAGTTGAGAGGGAACTCGCCGCCGAAGGGCGTGGCAAGATAGATGTTGCGACCGGCAATGTCGCGCCGGATGTCCTCGCCGGTCATCTGGCTGGCGAGAGCGGGAAGCGGGGCGGTCATCGCCGAGACGACGATCGCGAAGGCAAGGGCCCTGGCCATGGGCTGTCTCCGTGTGGTCGTGGTGGTGCCGATACGGGCCATACGCGGCGGGGGGCGGTCCGGATCATCCCGGCTCACAGGTCTGCCGGGGGCTGCGGCCTGCGCCCAGCGCAACGGGCGGCCGCGCGGCGGATCTTCGCATCGCGCCGCCAGGCGGCTATGGCTGCCGACATCCTGCTGCAATCCCGAAAGGCCCGCCCATGACCGTCGGCTTCCGCATCGCGCCGTCCGCTCCGCCCGTTGATCCGGCGCTGGTCGAGGCCTTCCGCGCCATTCCGGCCTCCATCGTGAGCGACTGCATGTCACGCATGACGGCGAGCGCGGCCGGCATCCGTCCGCGCCATGCCGGCGGCGCGCTGGCCGGCACGGCGCTGACCGTGCTGACCCGGCCGGGCGACAATCTCATGCTGCACAAGGCCATCGACATGGCGCGCCCCGGTGACGTCATCGTGGTCGATGGCGGCGGCGACCTGACCAATGCGCTGATGGGCGAGATCATGCTGACGCTGGCGACCCGCCGCGGGGTGGCCGGCTTCGTCATCGACGGCGCCATCCGCGACTCGGAGGCCATCGCCGCGCAGAAGTTGCCGGTCTATGCCCGCGGCATCACCCATCGCGGCCCCTACAAGGATGGCCCCGGCGAGATCAATGCGGTGATCCAGGTCGGTGGCATGGTGGTGCATCCCGGCGACCTCATGCTGGGCGACGCCGATGGTGTGCTGGCCGTGCGGGCGGCCGAGGCACCTGCGATCCTTCAGGCTGCGCGCGCCACCGTGGCGAAGGAGGAGGCGATGCTGGCAGCCATCGCCGATGGAACGCTCGATCGCTCCTGGGTCGATGCGACGCTCAAGGCGCGCGGCTGCGCATGCTGATGGCGGTGCCGGGACGGCCCGGTGCCCGCAACAGAGGCATCTGCCCGGTTCCGCGCCGCCTGGTTTCAGACTTCTGCCGCCCGGTTCGGCACGCCCTCCCCGTCTTTCGAAAACCGCATGGCAGGCCCGCAGGGACCGCGACGGTTCGCCCGTCGCGGTCCATTGACTCGGGCCGTCGCCTGCGTCCTACTGTTCAACATATTGATACCATGTTCCAAATAATGGAACTTCCGGATGAGCCTCGCCAACGCCGCCGCCGTGCTCCACTGGCTGAAACGCGGACACCCCGACGTGGCGGTGGTGGAGCTGGCGACCGCCATGGGCTGGCCGAAGAGCACGGCCTCCCGCATCCTCAAGGACATGGCCAGGCTCGGTCTGCTGGAGCGTGACGAGACCAGCCGACGCTACCGGCCAGGTCTTTTGATGCTGGAACTCGGCCGGGCCTATGCGGCCAGCGACCCGGTGCTGGAGGCGGCCGATGCCGAACTTCAGGAGATCACCCGCCGCACCGGCTATTCGACCGGGATCTCGATCCTCGACGGCATCGACATCGTGGTGCTGCGCTCGCGCCCGGGCACCCATCCGCTGCGCGTGGTCACGCCGCCCGGCACGCGCGGGCCGGCTTGGGCCAATTCCACCGGCCGGGTGCTGATGACCCTGCTGCCCGATGCCGAGATTGCCCGGCGCTTCGCGACCTTCCCGCCGAAGCCGCGACCGAATGCGCCCGGATCGCTGGATGAGCTCATGGCGCGCGTCAACCGCGCCCGCGCGCGCGGCTACGACGAATCGGACGACGAATCCCTGCCCGGTCTCGCCGGCCTGTCGGTGGCCATCCAGGACCACGATGGCAAGAGCGCCTTTGCGCCCTACATCGCCTACTCGGCCTCGCAGGTGGAGCCGAAGGAGCGCGCGGAGCTCGTCGCCCTGCTGAAGGGGCTGGCCGTCAGGCTCGACGAACGCTTCGGCCGCGCCCCGGCTCCGCGGAGGCAGGCCCATGGCTGATGGTGCCCGCACGGCCCCCGCTCTGCGGTCCACGACGGCCTCCTCCTCGCCGCGCCGACGGTCCCTGTCTCCCATTGCCTGGGCCATCGGGCCGGCGGTGCTGCTGTTCGTCGTCTTCTTCCTGCTGCCCTTCGGCGTGATGGCGCTGCTGTCGGTGCTCACCGGCAATCCGGCCGTCCAGCCGAATGTCACCTTCACCACCCGCCACTACGAGCGCTTCTTCTCCGACTCGCTCTATTTCGAGGCGCTGGTAGCCACCCTTCGCATCGGCGCCATCACCACGCTCGCCGCCCTCGTCATAGGCTATCCGCTGGCGCATCTGATGGCGCGCACCCGTTCGCGCATTGGTCACGCCCTGCTGCTGATGGCGGTGATCGCGCCCATGCTGACCGGCATCGTGGTGCGGACCTTCGCCTGGATGACGCTGCTGCAGGACCGCGGGGTGATCAACTCCACCCTGATCGCCTGGGGCCTCACCTCGGCGCCGCTGAAGCTGATGTACAACGAGTTCGGCACCATCGTCGCGCTCGTGCACATCTATGTGCCGTTCATGGTGCTCACCCTGACCGGCGTCATCGGCCGCATCGACGAGCGCCTCGAACAGGCGGCCCGCAGTCTCGGGGCGAGCCGCACACGCGCCTTCCTGGAGGTGACGCTGCCATTGTCCCTGCCGGGGATCCTGGCGGGCTCGCTCCTGGTCTTCGCCCTCTCGATCAGCGCCTATGTGACGCCGTTCCTGATGGGCGGCACCGACGTCCTGACCCTGCCCATGCTGATCTATCAGCAGGTCGGCGCGAGCTTCAATCTGGGCTTTGCGGGCGCGCTGGGCGTCGTGCTGCTCGCCGTCTCGCTGGTCGTGGTGATCGCCTACAACCATGTGCTCGGCCGTTTTGCCGGCGGGGAGAAGATGGCATGAGCGCCCGCCGTCTCGATGCCGGCCGACTGGCTTACCTGACCGTCAACGGCGCGATCCTGACGTTCCTCTTGGCACCCATCGCCATCATCGCGGTCTTCGCGCTCAATCCGACGCCCTACATCTCCTTCCCGCCGGTCGGGCTGACGACGCGCTGGTTCGAGAAGTTCTTTTCCACGCCCGAGTTCATGAATTCGCTCTGGCTCAGCCTGCGCGTGGCACTGATCGTGCTGGTGCTGTCCATGCTGATCGGCGGTGCCTGCGCGCTCGCGCTCGCGCGCGGCAACATCCCCGGCGCGCGCCTGCTGACCGCCTTCTTCATGTCGCCGCTGATGCTGCCGGCGATCCTCACAGGCCTCGCCCTGTTCCAGCTCTACCTTTTGCTGGACATCGGCCGGCCGGTCTGGGGCCTTGTCATGGGCCACACGCTGGTGGCCGTGCCCTATGTGCTCCGGACCACGCTGGCGGTGCTGCACAATTTCGACCGGCGCATCGAGGAGGCGGCGGCCGTCCACGGCGCGAGCCCAGCGCGGGTGTTCTTCGAGGTGACGCTGCCGCTGATCCGGCCGGGCGTGTTCGCCGGCGGCATCTTCGCCTTCATCGTCTCCTTCGACCAGTTCCCGATCTCGCTGTTTCTCGTCATGCCCGGAAGCGAGACGCTGCCGGTGGTGCTGTTCAACTACATGAAGTTCGACCTCGACGGGGCGATCGCCGCCGCCTCGATGGTGTCGATCCTGATGGCCGTCACCGTGGTGGTGATCCTGGAGAAGGTCATCGGGCTGAAGGCCTATGTGAAGCTGTGAAGCAACCCGCCGGCAACGGCGGCCAGAACCAGAGGTGGAGCCATGACCATGAACCGACGCAGCCTCCTGAAGACAGCCGCCGGCACCGCCGCGCTGGCGCTTGCCGCGCCGCACGTCGCCAGCGCCCAGACCCCGGTGCTGAAGATCACCACCTGGGGCGGCAAGTGGGGCGAGGTGATGAAGGGCGATGTGCTGCCGGCCTTCGAACGCGAGTTCCGCTGCACCGTGCAGGCCGACCAGGCCTTCCCCTTCCTCCCCAAGCTGCAGGCGAGCCCGCGCAACAACCCCGTCTATGACGTGCTGCACACCAATTCCAATGAGCAGTGGAAGGCGCTCGAGCTCGGCATCGTCGAGGCCAAGCTCGACATCAAGGACGTGCCGAACCTCAAGGACGTCTATCCCTATGCCATCAGCGACAAGATCGTCGGCGTGTCGATCTTCACCTCGGCCATCGGCCTCGGCTACCGGACCGATAAGGGCCTGGCCAAGCCGACCTCGTGGAAGGATCTGGCGGCGCCCGCGCTGGCTGGCCAGCGCGGTGGCTACCTCATCCCGGTCAACTCGCTCGGCCAGGCGCATCTGATGATGCTCGGCAAGATCTATGGTTCCGGCATGCAGGATCTGGATGCCGCCTACAAGGCGCTGGAGGCCCTCAAGCCCATCAAGCTGTTCGACTTCACCGGGCAGATGGAGAAGGCGCTGCTCTCCGCCGAGGTCACCATGGGCGTCATCCACGACAGCGGCATCTACCGCTACGATGGCACGCCCGAGCCGGTCGATTTCGCCATCCCCTCCGAGGGCGTCATGGCCCTCGAGCAGGTGCTGAACGTCACGCCGGGCTCGCGGGTCAAGCAGCTCGCCTATGCCTATATCGACTACATGCTGCGGCCTGACGTGCAGAAGAAGCTCGCCGAGGCGGTCTGGTATTCGCCGTCCAACACCAAGGTCCAGCTCGACGCCCGCTACAACGCCAAGCTGTTCACCACGCCGGAGAAGGTCGCCCAGCTCATCCAGCCCGACTGGAAGTGGTACAATGCCCGCAAGGACGACATCGACATGCGCGTGGCGCGCATCCTGAGGGGCTGATGAGCACGCAAGCCTCCTCTCCAGCCGCCATCAGGCTCGACGGTATTTCCAAGAGCTATGACGGCCGGGTGCGCGCGGTGGACCAGGTCTCGCTGGACGTCAGGCCCGGCGAGTTCTTCTCGCTGCTCGGCCCCTCGGGCTGCGGCAAGACCACGACGCTGCGCATGATCGCCGGCTTCGAGACGGTCGATACCGGCCGCATCCTGGTCGGCGACCGGGACGTCACCGACGTCCCGGTTCACCGGCGCGACATGGGCATGGTGTTCCAGTCCTATGCCCTGTTCCCCCACCGCACGGTCGCCGAGAACGTCGCCTTCGGCCTGCGCATGCGCAAGGTGCCGAAGGCGGAGCTCGAGGAGCGGGTGCGCGCCGCGCTCGCCATGGTGGCGCTCACGGGCCTGGAGGACCGCCGGCCCGGCCAGCTCTCCGGCGGCCAGCAGCAGCGCGTGGCGCTCGCCCGCGCCATCGTCATCCGCCCGCCGGTTCTGCTCTGCGACGAGCCGCTCGGCGCGCTCGACCGCAAGCTGCGCCAGCAGATGCAGTTCGAGCTGAAGCAGTTGCAGAAGGACCTCGGCGTGACCCTGGTCTTCGTCACGCACGACCAGGAGGAGGCGCTCGCCATGAGCGACCGGATCGCGGTGATGAATGCCGGCCGCATCGAGCAGATCGGCACGCCGGAGGACATCTACGACCGGCCGCGCACGCGCTTCGTCGCCGACTTCATCGGAGAGATCAACCTGATCGACCGGCCCGGAGCCCGCACGCTCGCCCTCCGCCCGGAGAAGATTGCCCTCGGCGCCCCCGGCGCCATGCTGGACGGCACCATCGCCAGCCTGAGCTTCCTCGGCGGCCAGACTCTCTATCGCGTCGCGCTTCCCGACGGTCGGCAGATGCTGGTCAAGGAAACCAATGCCGGCGAGCGGCCCGTCCGCGCCGCCGGCGATGCGGTGGGCCTGTCCTGGTCGCCCGCCGATGCCGTCGAACTGGAGGCCTGACATGTCTCGCACCCTCGGCATCGTCACCATCGGCCAGTCGCCGCGCGACGACATCGCCGCCCTGTTCGCCGCCCATGCTCCGTCCGGAACGAGGGTGGTGCTGCGCGGTTGCCTCGACGGTCTGACCGATGCGCAGATCGCCGCGCGGCCGCCGGAGAGCGGCGACGACACGCTCTACACGCGCCTGCGCGGGGATGCCGACACCCGGATCTCCAAGAAGCATGTCATCGAGCGCGCGCCCGCCGTGCTTCGGCAGCTGCGCGAGGAGGATGGCTGCGATGCCATCGTCTTTGCCTGCACCGGCGACTTCCCGCCCATGGAGGGCGATGCCGGCGTGCTGTTCCCCTCGCGCGTGCTGAACGGGCTTGCCAGCGCGCTGTTGCCCGAGGGCCGGCTTGGCATCCTGCTGCCGCTGCCCGAACAGGTCGGCAAGCTTACCGCCAAGTGGCGGCGGGAGGGCCTGGAAGTGATCGGCGAGCCGCTGCGCCCGAGCGCCTCCGCGGATGAGGCGATAGCGGCCGCCGGGCGGCTGAAGGCGCGCGCGCCGGATCTCGTGGCCATGGACTGCATGAGCTACGGCCCGGCGCTGAAAGCCGCCGTCAAGCCGGTGCTCGGCGTGCCGACCATCCTCGGCATCACCGCCACGGCGCGCGTGATGAACGAGATGCTCAGCTGACGGCCCGCCAGCGCACCCCATTCCCGAATGATCCGGACGATGACAGACCTTCGCGACATCACCCTCGACGACATCGAATCCCTGGCGGTCGGCGCCTGGATTCTCGGCACCGGCGGGGGCGGCAGTCCCTATCTGGGCCTTCTCAACATGCGCCAGCTCTATGCCGAGGGCTTTCGCGTGCAGCTCATGCAGCCGGAGGACCTGGCCGACGACGACTGGGTGGCCGCCGTGTCCAACATGGGCGCGCCGCTGGTCGGCCAGGAGCGGCTGACCGACAGCCGTACCATCGCCCGCGCCGTGTCGCTCATGGAGGACCATACCGGCTATCGCTTCCGCGGCATCATGGCGCTGGAGATCGGCGGCGGAAACGCCATCCAGCCGCTCATGGCAGCGGCCCATCTCGGCCGGCCGGTCATCGACGCCGACATGATGGGCCGTGCCTATCCCGAGGCGCAGATGACCTCGGTGGCGGTCGGCGACCTGAAGCCCTATCCGCTGTCCACCGTGGATTGCCGCGGCCTCGAGGCCGTGGTGCAGACCGTGCCGACCTGGAAATGGATGGAGCGGGTCAGCCGCAAGATCTGCGTCGAGTACGGCTCCATCGCCTCCACCTGCAAGGCGCCGCGCACCGGCGCCGAGGTGAAGCGCTGGTGCATTCCCCACACCACCACCAAGGCCATCGCCATCGGCGCCGCCGTCCGCGAGGCCCAGCGCCGCCACGAGGATCCGATCGACGCCATCCTGTCGGTGGAGCCGGGCAAGATCCTCTATCGCGGCAAGGTCGTGGACGTGGAGCGGCGCGCCACCGAGGGCTTCCTGCGCGGCCGCACGCGCTTCGACGGTGTCGATGACTGGAAGGGCACGACGCTGGAGGTGGCCTTCCAGAACGAATGGATCGTCGCCTGGCAGGACGGCGAGCCCATCGCCATGTCGCCGGATCTCATCTGCGTGCTCGACACAGTGACCGGCGAGGCGATCGGTACGGAGACCATCCGCTACGGCCAGCGCGTCACGGTCATCGCCTTGCCGACGGCCGAGGTCTTCCTCACCCCCAAGGGCCTGCAGCATGTCGGTCCCCGGGCCTTCAACTACGACATCGACTTCAAGAGCGTGTTCGGATCATGAGACGGATCGGCATCGACGTCGGCGGCACCAACACGGATGCCGTCCTGATCGAGGACGGCAAGGTGGCGGGCGCGGTCAAGGCCCCGACATCGCAGGATGTCACCGGCGGCATCCTGGAGGCCTTGCAGAAGCTCGGTGCCACCGGCGTGCTGGCGGGAAAGCGCATCGACGCGGTGATGATCGGCACGACCCATTTCATCAATGCGGTGGTCCAGCGCCGGCACCTGTCGAAGGTGGCGGCGCTGCGGCTGGGCCTGCCCTCCGGCGCCTCGCTGCCGCCCTTCTGCGACTGGCCGAAGGATCTCGCGGAGCTCGTGCGCGGCGCGGTCTTCATGGTCGAGGGCGGTCATGAATATGACGGCCGGCCGTTCATGCCGCTGGACCGCGAGGCGGTGGCAAGGGCCGCACGCGAGATGAGGGCGAAGGGGCTGGCGGCGGTCGCCATTTCCTCGGTGTTCTCGCCGCTCGATCCCTCGCACGAGAAGGAGGCGGCGGAGATCGTGGCGCGCGAGAATCCGGGCGCGGTCATCACCTGCTCGTCCGACCTCGGGCGCATCGGCCTGCTGGAGCGCGAGAATGCCGGCCTGCTCAATGCCGCGCTGACGGATCTTGCCCGCGACACCATCGCCGCCTTCGAGAAGGCCATCGCCGACAGTCGCATTGCCGCGCCGCTGTTCATCACCCAGAACGACGGAACGGTGGCCGAGGCTCATCAGGCCATGCGCCTGCCGGTCTATTCCTTCGCATCGGGTGCGACCAATTCCATGCGCGGGGCGGCCTATCTGTCCGGCCTCGACGACGCCATGGTGGCCGATGTCGGCGGCACCACCACCGATATCGGTCAGCTGCGCAACGGCTTCCCGCGCGAGGCCAATTCCGTGGTGCAGGTCGGCGGCGTGCGCACGCTGTTCCGCATGCCCGACCTGCTCTCCTTCGGCCTTGGCGGCGGCAGCCACGTCTGCCTTGACCCGCTCGCCATCGGCCCGCTCTCGGTGGGCTATCGGCTGATGCGCGATGGTCTTGCCTTCGGCGGTACCCAGCTCACCACCACCGACGTGGCCGTGGCAGAGGGCATGCTGGCCATCGGCGACCGGTCTAGGGTCGCCCATCTCGACACTGCGACCCGTGCGCGGGTCTTCGCCGAGGCCAGGCGGATGGTCGAGGAAGCCCTCGACCGGATGAAGACCGAGGCTGGCGATGTGCCGCTGATCGCGGTCGGCGGTGGCGCCTTCCTCATTCCGGACCGGATCGAGGGGGCCTCACGCGTGATCCGTGTGCCGAATGGCGACTGCGCCAATGCGGTGGGCGCGGCGATCGCGCAGGTGTCTGGGGAATGCGACCAGATCTTCCGCGAGATGACCCGCGGCGACGCCATCGCTGCGGCCCAGCGCATCGCCGCGGACCGAGCGGTGGCGGCGGGGGCCGACCGGGCGACCATCGCCACCATCGAGACCGAGGACATGCCGATCGCCTACCTGCCGGGCAATTCCCTGCGGGTGCGCGTCCGGGTGGTTGGTTCGGTCGCCGCCAGCCAGGCCGAGGCGGCCTGACGCGGCGATCAGCCTGCCTCCGCGCGCCCGAGGCCGAGATAGCTCTCGACGATGCGCGGATCGCGGGCGAGCTCCGCGGCCGGGCCCTCCAGGCTGATCCGGCCGAGCTCCATGACATAGGCGCGGTCGGCGGCGTTCAGGGCCGCGCGGGCATTCTGCTCGACCAGCAGGATGGCGACCCCGGCGCTCCGCAGGTCGGTGATGATGCGGAAGATGTCGGCGACGATCTTCGGCGCCAGGCCAAGGCTCGGCTCGTCGAGCATGAGCAGGCGCGGACGCGCCATCAGGGCGCGACCCATGGCCAGCATCTGCCGCTCGCCGCCCGACAGCGTGCCGGCCAGCTGGCCGCGGCGCTCCTCAAGACGCGGGAAGCGCTGGAACACCTGAGTCAGCGTTTCCGTCGCGGCCTCGCGCGTGACCCGGAAGGCGCCCAGGCGCAGATTGTCCTCGACCGTCATGGCGCCGAACAGCTCGCGCTTCTCGGCAACGAGGCACAGTCCGAGTCCGACCCGATCCTCGGCCTCGATGGTGGCGAGGTCGCGGCCGTCGAAGGTCACCCGCCCGCGGGCGGGCAGGAGCCCCATGGCGGCATTCAGCAGCGTCGACTTGCCGGCGCCATTGGCGCCGATCACGGTGACGATTTCGCCGGGGGCGACCGTCAGCGAGACGTCGGTGACAGCTTCCACCCGCCCATAGGCGACCGACAGGGCCTCGATGGCGATGAGCACGCTCATGCGTCGGTCCCCAGATAGGCTGCAAGCACGGCCGGATTGGACTTGATCTCGGCCGGCGGGCCCTCGGCGATCTTGGTGCCGAAATCGAGCACGACCACATGGTCGGTCAGGTTCATGACGAAACCCATGTCGTGCTCGACCAGCAGCACCGAGACGCCCTCAGAGCGCAGCTGGCGCAGCAGGTCGGCGAGCGCGGCCTTCTCGAAGTGCCTGAGGCCGGCCGCCGGCTCGTCGAGCAGCAGCAGGTCGGGGTCGAGGCACAGCGCGCGGGCGATCTCGACGATGCGCTGCTGGCCGAGCGCCAGCGAGCCGGCCGGCTTGTGCATGTGCTCGGCGAGGCCGACGCGCGCGATCTGCCGCGCGGCCTCGGCCTTGATGCGGCGCTCCTCGGCCCGGTCGAGGCGCAGCAAGCCCTGGATGAAGCCGGCCCGTCCGCGCAGGTGCGCGCCGAGCGCCACGTTGTCGAGCACGCTCATCTCCGGCAGCAGCTTCACGTGCTGGAACGAGCGGGCGATGCCGAGGCCGGCCACCGCCTGCGGCCGGCTGCGGGTGATCGCCTTGCCGGCGAAGGCCACCGCCCCGCCCGTCGGCGGCAGCACGCCGGTGATCAGGTTGAACGTGGTGCTCTTGCCGGCGCCGTTCGGACCGATGAGCGCGACGATCTCGCCGCGCCGGACCCGGAACGACACATCATTGACCGCCACCAGCCCGCCAAAGGCCTTCCGTGCGGCGGTAAGTTCCAGCAGCGTCTCCGCCTCGGCGTGCGGGCGATGCGGCAGCGGCTCGGCCGCCATGTCGATCGGCGGCGGAGGAGGCGGCGGCAGGAGTGCCGTGATGCGCGGCCACAGACCCTCGCGGGCGACGATCAGGATGGCAACCAGCAGGGTGCCGAAGACGATCGTCTCGTAGAGCGCCGTGGTGCCGAAGATGACTGGCACCACGCGCTGGAGGATGTCCTTGAGGAAGGTGACGAGCGTCGCGCCGACCACCGCGCCCCAGACCTGCCCGGCGCCGCCCGTGACCGCCATGAACAGGTATTCGATGCCCGGATGCACGCCGAAGGGTGTCGGGTTCACCGCGCGCTGGACATGGGCATAGAGCCAGCCGGACAGGCCGGCGAGCAGCGCGGCATAGACGAAGACGGCGAGCTTCATGCGCGCCGGCTCGATGCCGAAGGCCTCGGCCGCCATCCGCCCGCCGCGCAACGCGCGGATGGCCCTTCCGGTGCGCGAGTCGAGCAGGTTGGTGGTGACGATGGCCGCGGCGAAGACGAAACCCCAGATCACATAGTAGATCGCCCGCGGGTCGATCAGCGAGGCGCCGAACAGCGACAGCGGCGGAATGCCGGAAATGCCGTCGTGGCGGCCGAGGATCTCCAGCTTGCCGAAGGCATAGTAGAGCGCGATGCCCCAGGCGATGGTTCCCAGGGGAAGGAAATGGCCGGACAGGCGCACGGTGACGAGGCCCAGCAGCACCGCGGCCATGCCCGTGACCAGAAGCGCCACCGGCAGGCTCAGCCACGGGCTGTAGCCGAACTTGGCGGTCATCAGTGCGGATGTGTAGGCGGCAAAGCCGCAGAAGGCGGCCTGGCCGAAGGAGGTCATGCCGCCGACGCCGGTCAGCAGGACCAGTCCCATCACCACCAGCGTCGCCAGCCCGATATTGTCGAGCAGGGTGATCCAGAACACCGACAGGCCGGGAATGAGCGGTATGACCGCCATGACCGCCGCGAAGAGGGGAAGGGCGAAGCGGTGCATCGTCACTCCTCCTCGTCGTGGTGCGGGTCGGTCCAGGACCGGATCAGCAGCACGGGCAGGAGCAGCGTGAAGACGATGACCTCCTTCCAGTCGCTGGCGTGGAAGGAGGCGAAGGCCTCGATGATGCCGACCATCAGGGCGGCCGCCGCGGTCAGCGGATAGCTGACGAGCCCGCCGATGATGGCGGCGACGAAGCCCTTCAGCCCGACCAGAAAGCCGGTGTCGTAGTAAAGCGTGGTCATCGGCACGATCAGCACGCCCGAGACCGCCCCGATCACCGCCGCCAGGCCGAAGGCGATGCGGCCCGACAGCGCCAGGCGGATGCCGACGAGCCGGGCGCCGATGCGGTTGATGGCCGTTGCGCGCAGCGCCTTGCCGGTCAGCGTGCGGCCGAAGAACAGGGCGAGGGCGACGATCAGCCCGGCCGTGATGGCGTAGATGGCAAGGCTCTGGCCGGTGGCGATGATCGGCCCGACGGGAATGGCGGCTTCCGACAGCGGCGGCGCCCGCAGGCCCTCCGGCCCGAAGAAGACCAGACCGACACCGGTCATGGCCAGGTGAACGCCGACCGCCGTGATCAGCAGCACCAGCACCGAGGCATCGGCCATGGGCTGGAAGGCGATGCGATAGAGATAGGGGCCGATGGGCGCGACGATGGCGACCGTCAGCAGGAGATTGACGAACGAGCCAGCCTTGGCCGCCACCGCGATCTGGGTGATGGCAAGGACCGCCAGCGGCAGGGCGATCTTGGCGAGCGCCTCCCGGCCGATCTGCGGCATGTGCAGGGCGCGGCGGCGGGCGATCAGTTCCGCCGCGAAGGCGACGAGGCCGAAGGCCACGACCATGTAGGCCGTGCCGGGCACGCGGCCGGCCTCCAGCAGGGCGAAGGTCAGGCCGCCATAGGCGACGAACTCGCCCTGTGGGACGAAGATGACCCGGGTGACGGCGAAAACCAGCACCAGTGCCAGCCCGAGAAGGGCATAGATGGCGCCATTGGTCAGGCCATCCTGCAGCAGGAAGAGGAGGATGGTGCTGTCCATCCGCTATCTCCCCGGCGGGGAGATATGGACGCACGGGGGCTGTCCGGTGCAGCCTGTCGCGGTGCCGCGGGGGTCGAGCACGTCTGATCCTCCCTCAGGGCCGCTCTTGGGGCGGCTTTCCTGCAAATTAGATATAGCCTATAACTAATTTCGCTTGGCGCGCAATGGGCAAGACCGGGGGAGGCAAGGCCGATGGGCAAGGCTGCGGCTGGCGTCCGGAAGCACCAGCAGACGGATCCATCGTCGCTCGACGGGCGGGCATCCGAGGCCGGAGGCGGGCTCGATCACGGGCTCCTGCCCGACCTGGTCGGCTATGTGCTGCGCCGCGCCCAGCTTGCCGTGTTCGACGACTTCATCCGCTCCTGCGACGGGCATGGGTTGAGGCCTGCCCAGTTCAGTGCACTCGTGCTGATCGAGGCCAATCCCGGCCGCTCGCAGCGCGAGATCGCTGCTGCGCTCGGCATCCAGCGGCCCAATTTCGTGGCCATGATGGATGGCTTCGAGCAGCGGGGCCTCGCTCGCCGGCGCCGCTCTGAGACCGACCGGCGCAGCCATGCGCTGGAACTGACCGCGGAGGGGCGGGCGCTGCTCGCCCGCGCCAGGGCCACCGTGCTCGAGCACGAGGCGCGGATCACCGCCCGGATGACGGAATCGGAAAAGGCCGAACTGATCCGTCTGCTCGGTCTTCTCTAGGCCCGGCCGTCCGTTCCTGCCCGGTTCAGGAATCGATGAAGGTCACCACCTCGTCGAGGCTTGCCCGGGGCGTCCGATAACTGTTCACCGGTGCGGAGGTGTCGGCATAGCCGAACGAGATGCCGCAGACGACAAGGCGGCCCTCCGGAATGCCCAGGAGTTCCCGTACGAGGTCGGAATGGACGGCAAGCGCCGCCTGGGCGATGGTCGCAACACCGCGGGACTGGGCGGCTGCCATGAAGTTGGAGACATAGGCTCCGCAATCCACCGCGCCATAGACGCCGATCGCCGCGTCCGTGGTCACCATGGCAATGTGCGGCGCATCGAACAGCTCGAAATTGCGCAGGGTCTGGCGCCGGTAAGCCTCCTTGTCACCGCGCTCGATGCCGACAGCTCCATAGAGCTGGAAGCCGCAGGCTCGTCGCCGCTCGAGATAGACCCCCCGGTATTCACTAGGAAACGGCAGATCGCTGGCATGAGCTGCCCCTGACGCGGCCCGCTCCACCATGGCCGCCCGGAACCGGTCGCGCGCGGCCCCCGAGGCGATCGTCACCTGCCAGGGCTGGGTGTTGTTCCAGGACGCGGTCTTCTGCGCGGTTGTCAGGATCGCCTCGATGGTTGCCCGCGGCACCGGGTCGGGTCGAAACGCACGACAGGAGTGACGGGCACTCAGGATGCGGTCGAAGGCTTCGGCGTCACCATCCTCGAGGGCGACAGGGCGGGCGGCGGCATCCATGTGGCGATATCCTTCTCAGATGACGGGCGATGGCGCCTAGGCTGTCCGTGCCAACCGCACCGATCAAGCGTCCGAACGGGAGGGGGTCGGGCGATGCGCCCCGAAGCGGGCGGGCTTCATCGAACTCTCTCACGCGACCGGCAGAAGGCCTTCCGGGCGGCCGCCCGATCCGCTAAGGCTCCGGTAGCCCGCGGGCGCGGCCCGGTCGGCCGGTTGCAGGATGGGAGCAGATCGTGGCGGCAGTCGAACTGGCTCAGGTCAGCAAGGCCTTCGGAACGCAGAGGGCGGTGGCCGATGTCTCGTTCACGGTGGAGCCAGGCCAGCTGGTCGCCCTGCTTGGACCGTCAGGCTGCGGCAAGTCGACCACGCTGCGACTGATTGCGGGTCTGGAGCCGGCAACCGGCGGCTCCATCCGCATTGCTGACAGGGACGTGACGCATGCAGCCCCTTCCGAGCGCGGCGTCTCCATGGTGTTCCAGAACTATGCCCTGTTCCCGCATCTGACGGTGGCGCAGAACATCGTCTTCGGCCTTGAGGTGCGCAAGGTGCCCAGGGCGGAGCGGGCGCGCCGGCTGGAACGGGCCGCCGGCATCCTGGGCCTCCAGGCCCTGCTCGACCGCAAGCCCTCTCAGCTCTCCGGCGGCCAGCAGCAGCGTGTCGCGCTCGGCCGCGCCATCGTCGCCGAAACGCCCGTCTGCCTGATGGACGAGCCCCTGTCGAACCTCGATGCCCAGCTGCGCCTCGACATGCGCCGCGAGATCCGCGGCCTGCAGAGGCGGCTCGGCGTGACCATGATCTATGTCACCCACGATCAGGTGGAGGCCATGACCATGGCGGACCGCATCGTGCTGATGCGCGCCGGGCACCTGGAACAGCACGGCACGCCCGAGGACCTCTACAACCGGCCCGCCACCATCTTCACAGCCCGCTTCGTCGGCACGCCGCCCATGAATGTCCTGCCGCTGACCGCGTTCGGCGACGCCGCGGGCCGGCTCGTCCCGGATGGCCGCGACCCTGCCGGCGTCTCCATCGGCGTCCGGCCCGAACATGTCCGCCTCGCCGGGGGTGGATTTCACGCGACTGTCACATCGGTCGAATACCTCGGCGCCGACAGCCTCGTCGACGCCCGCCTGGGCGGCCATTCCTTCATCTTGCGCATACCGGGCAAGACCGATCTCGGCGAAGGCCAGTCCATCAGCCTCGAATGGGACGGCAGCCATGCACATTTCTTCGACACGGAATCCGGCCGGCGGATATGATGAGCCGGCAGACAATCAGCATCCTGGGGAGGATCCGATCATGACGCAGACCAGTCGTCGCACGGTTCTGAGGGGCGGGGCCGCGCTCCTGGCCGCGCCTCTGGCCGGCAGCCTGTCCGCTCCGGCCATTGCCCAGGGCAAGGTCGAGGTGTCGTTTTTCTACCCGGTGGCTGTCGGCGGCCCGATCACCCGCCTGATCGACGCCTATGCCGCCGATTTCGAGAAGGAGAATCCGTCCATCTCGGTGAAGCCGATCTATGCCGGCACCTACCAGGAGACCATCGTCAAGGCGCTGACCGCCCACAAGAGCGGCACGCCGCCGGTGACATCGGTGCTGCTGTCCACCGACATGTTCACGCTCATCGACGAGGACGCCATCGTTCCATTCGACGACTTCATCAGGACCGATGCCGACAAGGCCTGGCTCTCCAGCTTCTTCCCGTCGTTCATGGAGAACAGCCAGACCGGGGGAAAGACCTGGGGCATTCCGTTCCAGCGCTCGACCATCGTGCTGTACTGGAACAAGGAGCTGTTCCGCGAGGCCGGGCTCGACCCCGAGACGCCGCCGCAGACCTGGGCCGAGCAGGTAGCCTTCGCCGAGAAGCTGACCAAGCGGGATGGCGCCACCACCAGCCAGTGGGGCCTGCAGATCCCGTCCTCCGGCTTCCCCTACTGGCTGTTCCAGGCGCTGGCCGTGCAGGCCGACGCGATCCTGATGAACCGCGAGGGCAACCGCACCGCCTTCGACGCCCCCGGCGTCATCGAGGCGCTGCAGTACTGGGTGGACCTGTCGCGCAAGCACCGGGTCCATCCGCCCGGCATCGTGGAATGGGGCACCACGCCGCGCGACTTCTTCGAGCGCAAGTGCGCCATGATGTGGACCACCACCGGCAACCTCACCAATGTCCGCACCAATGCGAAGTTCCCCTTCGGCGTCGGCATGCTGCCGGCCGGCAAGAGGCGCGGCAGCCCGACCGGCGGCGGCAATTTCTACCTGTCGAAGAAGTCCTCCCGCGCCGAGCAGGAAGCCGCCTTCCGGTTCATCCAGTGGATCACCACGCCGGAGCGGGCCGCCAGGTGGGGCATCGACACCGGCTATGTCGCGGTGCGCGGCGATGCCTTCGACACGCCGGCGATGAAGGACTATGTCGCCGGCTTCCCGGCCGCGGCGGTGGCCCGTGACCAGCTGCGCTATGCGGTCGCCGAGCTGTCCACCCACGAGAACCAGCGCGTCACCAAGGCACTGAACGACGGCCTGCAGGCGGCGCTCAACGGCACCAAGACGCCTGAGGCCGCCATGAAGGATGCGCAGGCCGAGGCCGAGCGCATCCTGCGTGCCTATCGCTGACGCCTGCCGATCAGGGCGGTCGCCTGACGGCGGCCGCCCGCCTTCCTGCCGATGACACTCCTGCGCACCCGATCCTGGATCCACGCCTGGCTCTTGCTGGCGCCCTCGCTGGCGCTGCTGGCCCTGTTCACCCACTGGCCGGCGATTGGAACCCTCATCGACAGCCTCTATTCGACGCCCCGGGCCCGCCGCCCGGCGCGCTTCGTCGGGCCAGCCAATTTCGAGCAGATGCTGGCCGACCCGATCTTTTGGCAGGCCATGTGGAACAATCTGTGGTTCGCCATCGGCACCATCCCGACCTCCATCGCGCTGGCACTGCTGATGGCGGTCTGGGTCAATGACCGCATCGCCGGACGCACGCTGGTGCGCATGGCCTATTTCACCCCGACCGTGCTGCCGATGATCGCGGTCGCCAACATCTGGCTGTTCTTCTACACCCCGCAATATGGCCTGCTCGCCCAGATCCTCGGCGCCTTCGGCATCGACGGGCCGAACTGGCTCGGCTCCAACGAGACCGCCCTGTTCGCCGTCACCGTGGTGGCGGTCTGGAAGGAGGCGGGCTTCTTCATGATCTTCTACCTGGCGGCCCTGCAGACCATCTCGCCGAGCCTTGCCGAGGCCGCGGCGCTGGAGGGGGCCTCGCGCTGGACCTATTTCCGGCGCATCCAGTTCCCGCTGCTGATGCCCACCACGCTGTTCGTGCTGGTCAATGCGGTGATCGGCGCCTTCCGCACCATCGACCACATCTTCGTCATGACCCGCGGCGGACCGGACAACGCCACCGCGCTCCTGCTCTTCTACATCTACCAGGTCGGCTTCTCGTTCTGGGACACAAGCTATGCCGCGGCCCTGACCGTGGTCCTTCTCACGATCCTGGCCCTCATCGCGCTCGTCCAGTACGGCATCCTCGAGCGCCGGATCCATTACCGGTGAGGGGGCTATGATGAGCGACGTCTACGCCTCGCGCGGTACGGGCAAGCTGGTGGAGACGGCCGGCGCCTGGCTGCTTGCTCTGATCTGGATCGCGCCGCTTGCCTATGCGGCATGGACCGCGTTCCATCCGCCGGAATATTCGACCCGATTCGACCTCCTTGCGCCGCTGACCCTGCAAAACTTCGCGCGCGCCTGGGAAGCGGCGCCCTTCGCCCGCTATTTCCTCAACACCTTCGTTCTGGTGACCGGCATCCTCGCCTGCCAGCTGGTGTTGTGCACGCTCGCCGCCTTTGCCTTCGCGCGCTACACCTTTCCCGGCCAGACGCTGGTTTTCGCCCTCGTGCTGGCCCAGCTCATGATCATGCCCGACGTGCTCATCGTCGAGAACTACAAGACCATGAGCCGCCTCGGGATCCTCGATTCGATCCCCGCCATCGGCCTGCCCTATGTCGCCTCGGCCTTCGGCATCTTTCTTCTTCGCCAGACCTTCAAGACCGTGCCCAAGGAGCTGGACGATGCGGCCCGTGTGGAAGGGGCAAGCCCCATGCAGGTGCTCTGGCGCGTCTATGTGCCGCTCGGTCGTCCGGTCTATGTCGCCTATGGCCTGGTCTCTGTCAGCTATCACTGGAACAACTTCCTGTGGCCGCTGATCGTCACCAATTCGGTGGAGGCACGCCCGCTCACCGTCGGGCTGCAGGTCTTTTCCTCCACCGACCAGGGCATTGACTGGTCGATCATCTGCGCGGCGACGCTGATGACCTCGGCGCCGCTGCTGGTCGGCTTCCTCCTGTTCCAGCGCCAGTTCGTCCAGAGCTTCATGCGCGCCGGCATCAAATAGGCCGGCTCTGGCAGGGACAGAACGCCGCAGGCCGGCGGGTAGACGGATCGGCCTCCCGTGCGTTTCCTGACCGGACATTTGTCAACCCGGAGCCGGAGCCATGGCCATCACCCGCAAGGAAGAAGCCCGCGCACTCAACGCCGACGAGCATGCGCTGGTGGAGAAGTCGCACCATCCGGCCCTCCAGCAGCTCTCGGACAGCGACCTGCGCGATCTGGTCCGGCTGATGCGCGAGCGCCGCGACAGGGCGCAGACGGAGGTCAGCCGGCGCCGGCGGGAAATCCGTGGCAAGGGGGCGCCGAAGGGCGCGACACCCTCCACCGGCGAGGCCGGCTCGAAAACCAAGCTCGCCGTGCTCGCCATGGCGATGCGTCGCCTCAACGGCGAGGTCGAGCGCCGCCGGCAGCTTGCTGCCGCCGCCTCGACCGCCGCCGGCGTCCGCAAGGCGCTGGAGATGAAGCAGGCCGCCGGCGGCGAACAGGCCTTCAACAGCCGCCATGCCCGCAACGGCATGCGGGAGATCGCCAGCACGCGCGCGCAGAACCTGGTCAGGCCGATGGAGCGCGGCCGGCTCCGGCAGGCGGCGAAGGTGGCGCAGGCCAAGCGCGACGCACGATGATCCCCGGCCTCGGCGAGGCACGCGGGCCGACGCGAGGTCTCAGCGCCTGCCGCCGGACCTCTTGCCGAACCTGCGCGCCTGCGGCTATGGTCCCGGGCCTCGGGCGGGTGTAGCTCAATGGTAGAGCAGGAGCTTCCCAAGCTCACGACGAGGGTTCGATTCCCTTCACCCGCTCCAGCCCCCCAACCCTGCTGCTTCGGGATGCAAGAAGGCCGCCCGCAGGCGGCCTTCCTGTGGTGGCCGTGAAGCCTTCGGCTCAGTAGCGCGCGACCACCGCGCCGTCCTCGCCGCCGAACTTGTAGGTGATGCCGATGCGGGCCCGGCCGCTGTCGGTGCGCGTGCGCAGCACGCCGGGGATCAGGTCGCGCGAGCCGTTGAACGTGTGGATGTACTCCGCGCGCAGCGCCACGTTGGCGGTCAGCATGGTCTCCAGGCCCGCACCGAGCTGGAAGCCGGACAGTGTCTGGCTGAAGGCTCCGGCCGCAAGCCCGCCGGAACGGACATGGGTCCAGCCATAGCCGGCCGAGACATAGGGCATGATCGAGCCGGCCATCACGTAGCCAAGGCGGGCCCGCAGGCCGACATTCCAGTCCGAACCGATGGAGGCCGAGGCGCCGCCGAAGCTGATCGTGGTGCGGATGTCGGACAGGCTGGCATCGGCTTCGAGCCCCGCGACCACGTTCGTGCCCGCGAACTGGTGGTCGTAGCCGGCAAGGACGCCGCCGAACAGGCCCTGCGAGCCAAGGCCGCGGAAGCTGAACAGGGCGGGCACTGACAGCGTGGTGTTGCCGAAGCCGTAGCCGCCCTGAACACCGGCGAAGAAGCCACTCCAGTTGCGGCGCACCGGGCCGGCAAAGGCCGCGTGCTGCGGTCCCATGCCGAAGCGGTAGTTGACGCCGATCCGCGCGGTTGCGGAGGTCGTGCGGACCGACAGCGGGGCAAATTGCCCGAAGCTGTTCGAGAAGGTGTGGACATATTCGCCGAACAGGAACCAGTTGCCGGCAAGGCGGGTCTCGATGCCGCCACCCACCTGCCAGCCATTGGCCGTGAAGCTCGCAGCCACGCCGCCGGCCGACAGGCGCGCACGACCCTGCGTGAAGCCGCCGGTCACGTAGAGCAGGGTTTCCGGCGTCAGCAGATAGCCCAGCCGCCCGCGCACCGCCCAGCTCTGGTCACCCGAAATCTTGATGCTGCCACCGCCAAAGCCGATCACCGTGTCGATCGCCTGCAGGTTGCCTTCGATGACGACACCGGCAACCCAGCGCTGGGCGAGCTGGTAATCCGCACCGATCCGGCCACCGATCAGCCAGCCGTTGGAGCCAATGCCGGAGAAGCCGAACAGGCCCGCAAGCGCGATGGATGTGTTGGCAAAGCCGTAGCCGGCGTGCAGGCCGCCATAGATCCCGGTCCAGGTGAAGCCGGGGGCGACAGCCTCCGCCGCCACGGGCATCCGCGGTGAGCCGAGATCGGCCGCCAGGGCGCCTGAGGACAAGGCCGCCAGGGCCGCGCCGGTCATCAACAGCTTTTTCATGTCAAACTCGTCGTTGCAGGACAGTACCGACGTAGCGTTAGGGCGCAGAGGCATCGGAGTCGATCAAGTTCAAGGACAGCGCGCTGCTTCCTGCATGCCATGTGTCGTAACGGCAACACACAGTCTTGCAGCGCAGGAACGCTGGATTGGCGCGTCAAAAGACAATCCGCCAGACAGTTCGACGCGAGAGATAAGGCCGATGGAGCAGGCATTATTTGGTCTTTTGACCACTTGTGCCTGGGCAAGATCTGCTCCCGGATCGCTGGTGCGGTCGTCATCCGGAAACGGCCCCGCGCGCCAGGTCTGCGCGCGGGCCGGAAGGCCGCGCGGGGGCCTTCACCTCCCGGACACGCTCGCCATGCTGCTGCCAGGGTTCGATTCGCGACGGGTCAATCGCTCCCGACCGGGATGCACGACCCACGCTCACCCCCCCCCGAGGCGGAAGGGCGCGACTTCGCGTCAGGGATAAAGCCTCTGCCTGCCCGTCCAGGGGCCTTCGGGATCGTCCCGGAGGAATTGCACCCGGTCGTGCAGACGGAAGGCGCCATCCTTCCAGAACTCCATGGCGACCGGCAGGATGCGGAAGCCGGTCCAGTGCGGCGGGCGCGGCACATCGCCGACCGGATACTTGGCCGTGTAATAGGCAACGGCCTTTTCCAGCGCGAAGCGGCTTTCCAGCGGCCGTGACTGCTGGCTCGCCCAGGCCCCGATGCGGCTGCCGCGGGGCCGCGAGGCGAAATAGGCATCGGCCTCGGCCGGCGTCACCATCTCGACCGGCCCGCGCAGGCGTACCTGGCGCCTGAGCGACTTCCAGTGGAACAGGCCGGCTGCCTTGCCCTGGCCGATCAGTTCCCGGCCCTTGGCGCTTTCCGTATTGGTGTAGAAGACGAAGCCCCGCGCATCGAGGCCCTTGAGCAGCACCATGCGGACATTCGGCAGGCCTTCGGGATCGACCGTGGCCAGCGCCATGGCCGTCGGATCGTTCAGCTCCGACGCGCTCGCTTCGGCAAGCCAGGTCTCGAACAGCGCGAAGGGCTCCGTGGATTCGGTAAAATCCTCTGTATCCGAACCGGACATTAACCAGCTCCGTGCTTGAGTCGGCCGAAGAGAGCGCTGTCGGCTCCGGAGTACCTGCGTATGGGCGGAACGATCGGGAGCGGCCGGACCCTTCGGGTTCGCCGTCTCTATAGCGAACGGATGGGGGCGCGCCCATGCCCCCCGGTGCATGGGATGCAGACGGGCCGCTCTGCGACGCGGCTGGCGCCGCTGGCGCTTGCCGCCCTGATCCTTGGCGGCTGCACCGTGGCCCTGCCCTCGCTCTGGGAGCGTACCGGGACCGCGCCGCCCCTCACCGCCCAGATGGCGCAGCCGGCCGGCGAGCCGCGCACCACCGGTTCAGTCAGCCGGGCCGCGCCTGCCGTCGCCACCACCGGCGCCGGCACCCTGCCGATCCCGCAGGCGGACTGGGACGCGGCCAAGGCCGTGCTGATGCAGGCGCTGGCCGACGCCGGGGACACGCCGAGCCTGCCCTGGACCAACCCGGCGAGCGGCATGGGCGGGACCGTTACCGCCATGCGGCGATCGGCCGGCCCGAACGGCGTGACCTGCCGTGACTTCCTCGGCAGCGCGATCAAGGACGGGCGCGAGACCTGGTTCGACGGTCGGGCCTGCCGGTCGTC
Organism: Phreatobacter sp.; assembly: GCA_046295035.1. Classification (GTDB taxonomy): domain Bacteria; phylum Pseudomonadota; class Alphaproteobacteria; order Rhizobiales; family Phreatobacteraceae; genus Phreatobacter. The sequence continues at coordinate 99,648 of JBKBOA010000002.1, read as the reverse complement.
CGGTCCATGGGCTGTCACGGAGCTGCGCCCCTGGCGGCGCAGCTGAGGCCGCTGCTCCCGAACTTGTGAAGACGGCCGTCCGTTCCCACATGGAGGGCAACTCAACGCTCTGCAGGGTGCGGCCGGCCGGTCGTGCCCTTTTCAAGGACAACCATGGCCCGCGATCCCTATGACGTCATTGGCGTCGCGCGCGCGGCGAGCGCCGACGAGATCAAGCGCGCCTTCCGCAAGAAGGCCAAGCAGCTGCACCCGGATGCCAACAAGGCCGATCCGAAGGCGCAGGACCGTTTCGCCGAACTGAACAACGCCTACGAACTCCTGTCCGACGAGGCCAAGCGCAAGGCTTTCGATCGCGGCGAGATCGACGCCGAAGGCAAGCCGCGCTTCACCGGGTTCGAGGGTTTCGGTGGTGGACGGCCAGGCGCTGGACCGCATGGCAGCCCGTTCGGCGAGACCATCTTCGAGAGCTTCACCTTCGGTCCCGAGGGTGTGCGGCGGTCCTCGGGCCGAGCGGGCGGCATGCCGCCGGGCGATGACTTCTTCGACATCTTCTCGCGCATGGCCGGCGGCGGTCCGGGCACGCGCGGTCCTGACGCCTTCGAGCCGGGACCGGGGCCGCGTGGCGGCGGCGAGGACATCACGCTGACCATCAAGGTGCCGTTCCTGGATGCGGCCCGCGGCTCGACCCAGCGTGTCGTGCTGCCGACCGGCGAGGCGGTGGACGTGCGCGTTCCACCGGGTACCCGCGATGGCCACCGGCTGCGCCTGCGTGGCAAGGGCCGGCCTGGGCCCTTTGGGCGCATGCCGGGCGATGCCTATGTGGTGGTGTCGGTTGAGCCACATCCGGCCTTCCGCGCTGATGGCAAGGATCTGCGTCTCGACCTGCCGATTGCCCTCGACGAGGCGATCCTCGGCGGCAAGGTGCGCGCGCCGACCCTCGACGGCGAGGTGGAACTGACGCTGCCCGCCATGACCTCCTCGGGCAAGACCTTCCGCCTGCGCGGCAAGGGCCTGCCCTCGGATGCCGGTCCTGGCGACCTCTATGTCACCGTCCGGATCGTGCTGCCCGAGCCGAGCGCCGATCTTGAGGGCTTCGCGCGCGTGCTGAAGGAGCGTCGCAAGGTCAACCCGCGGGACGGACTGTAAGGGGCCGGCAATCCGATGCCGCCGAGCCTGATTCCGTGACGGACGGGCCGTCCGTCGCCTTGCACCGCCCGGCCGGCAATGGCATAGGGACCGGCTGATTTGCGGGCGCAGTGCCGGGCGAGGACGACATGACGGGCATCATGAAGGGCAAGCGCGGCCTCATCATGGGGGTGGCGAACAACCGCTCGATCGCCTGGGGCATCGCCAAGGCCTGTGCCCAGCAGGGCGCCGAGCTCGCCTTCACCTACCAGGGCGAGGCCCTCGAGAAGCGCGTGCGGCCGCTGGCCGCTGAACTGGGCGGCCATGTCGTCGGCCATTGCGACGTGACCGACACGGCCTCGCTCGACGCCGTCTTTGCCGAAACGGAGAAGCTGTTCGGCGGCACGCTGGACTTCCTGCTGCATGCCATCGCCTTTTCCGACAAGGATGAGCTGACCGGCCGCTATGTCGACACGACCGAGGGCAATTTCACCAGGTCGCTGCTGATCTCCTGCTACTCCTTCACGGCGATCGCCCAGCGCGCCGAGAAGCTGATGACGCGCGGCGGCTCGCTGCTGACCCTCACCTATTACGGCGCCGAGAAGTGGATGCCGCACTACAATGTCATGGGCGTCGCCAAGGCGGCGCTCGAGGCAAGTGTGCGCTACCTCGCCGCTGATCTCGGCGAGAAGAACATCCGCGTCAACGCCATCTCGGCCGGCCCGATCAAGACGCTGGCCGCCTCCGGCATCGGCGATTTCCGCTACATCCTGAAGTGGAACGAATACAATTCGCCGCTGCGCCGCACGGTCACCATCGAGGAGGTCGGCGATTCCGGCATGTATTTCCTCTCCGACCTGTCGCGCGGCGTGACCGGCGAGATTCATCACGTCGATGCTGGCTACCACGTGGTCGGCATGAAGAACCCATATGCGCCCGACATGAGCGTCGTGAAGGAGTGAGGCGAGGGGCTGGGCTCACGTCCGCGCTGGCCTGCAGCAACCGGCCATGACCTCGATCGCCACGGCTGCGAGCCAGGGCGTGTCGGGCCCGCGCTGATCGCTCAGGCCGGCCGGTCTCCGGCGGCGCGCCGCCCGCGCCCCACCAGCTCCACCGTGATGGCAGCCGCGAGGCCGATGAGCCCGACGCCACCGACATAGAAGGGCACGATCAGCGAGACCAGTCCGTAGAGACTTTCGGCCCGCACACCCTCGATCCGCCAGCCATGGGCCTGGATGAGGAACTGCTGGGCGGTCATCAGCAGGAACCATCCCGCAGCGACGGCCATGGCGCCAAAGGCCGAAAGCCCCGTTGCCCAGGCCGGCCGGCTGCTCAGCGTCCGGTCAAGAACCAGCCACACGCCGGCAATCGGCACCCAGTTCCAGGCGATCACCAGCGGGATCATCCAGGCATCGGTGCCAAAGCGGCTCAGGAGCACCATGGCGCCGGTCATCAGGGCCGCGAGCATGGCGACCACGGCGGTCAGCCAGCGCAGGCAGCGGACGGGGGCTGAGGGGGCGGCAGGCGGCTCGTCGATCATGCTGCTGTGTCGCTGCGGCGCAGCGCGAGGTTCATGCGGCATGCGGCGCGCCGTGCCGAGGCAGCAGCCCCATGGCCCGATCGTCCTGCCGCACCTGCGAAGGCTTGATTGCCGGCTGCGGAGAGGCCACCATTCCTCCGTCACGGCCCGCCGGCGGCCGGCTTCCACGGGAGCGTCATCCATGAAACTGAAGACCCTTCTCGTCGCCGCAGTGGCTGCCGTCGGCGCCACCTTCGGCATGGGCTATGCCGTGGCCCAGGAGAAATTGAAGATCGGTTTCGTCTATGTCGGCCCCGTGGGCGACCACGGCTGGACCTATCAGCATGATCTCGGCCGGCAGGCCGTCGAGCGCCAGTTCGGCAATCGGGTCGAGACCACCTTCGTGGAGAAGGTCTCTGAAGGTCCGGATGCCGAGCGCGTCATCGAGCAGCTGGCCCGCACCGGCCACCGGCTGATCTTCACCACCTCGTTCGGCTTCATGGACCCGACCGAGCGCGTCGCCCGCCGCCATCCCAATGTGCGCTTCGAGCACGCCACCGGTTACAAGCGCGCGCCGAACCTTGCCACCTATGCCGGCCGCTTCTACGAGGGCCGCTACATCCTCGGCCAGATCGCCGCGCGCATGTCGAAGACCGGCACGGTCGGATATATCGGCTCCTATGCCATTCCCGAGGTCATTTCCGGCATCAACGCCTTCATGCTGGGGGCTCAGTCGGTGCGCCCGGACCTCAAGATCAAGATCGTCTGGGTGAATTCCTGGTACGATCCGGGCAAGGAGGCCGACGCCGCCAAGGCGCTTGCCGACCAGGGCGCCGACATCCTCGCCCAGCACACCGACTCGCCCGCCGCCATGCAGGTGGCCGAGCAGCGCGGCATCCTCGCTTTCGGGCAGGACTCCGACATGATCCGCTTCGGGCCGAAGGCGCAGCTGACCTCGATCGTCAATGACTGGGCACCCTATTACATCCGCCGGGTCCAGCTCATGCTCGATGGCCAGTGGACGTCTGGCGACACCTGGGGTGGATTGAACACCGGCCTTGTCCACATGGCGCCCTACACGAACATGCCGGCCGACGTGAAGGCTCTTGCCGAGGCCACGGAAGCCGCCATCAAGGCCGGCACGCTGCACCCGTTCCGCTGCCCGGTGGTGCGTCAGGACGGCCAGACCGTGCCCTGCGAGGGCAATGGTGTTCTGTCCGACCCGCAGATTCTCGGCATGAACTTCTACGTCCGCGGCATCGACGACCGGGTGCCAAGCGGCAACTGAGGCGCGAGCTCACGGGCCGGAAACCCTCGACGATACGGCGCATCGACCTCTGCCGGCGGGGGGAAGGTTGTCCACAGGCCGGGCGATGGGCCGGGAGCCGGCCGGGCTTGGTCACCGCGCCCGCCCGCATTGCCTCGGTCCGACCGGGTCGTCTAAGAGGCTTTTCCCGCCGCGCCCTGCGGCGGGCCTTGCGTTTCCGGTTCCATGACGTCCATTGCTGCCGACATCCCCGTGCTCTCCACCTTTCGCCGCATCGTGGTGAAGGTCGGCTCCTCGCTGCTGGTCGACGGGACGAAGGGGTCCATCCGCCAGGCCTGGCTGGCAACGCTGGCCGACGACATCGCCCGCCAGGCGGCGCGCGGCGCCGACGTGCTCGTGGTTTCGTCCGGCGCCATCGCGCTCGGGCGCACCATCCTGAAGCTGCCGAAGGGACCGCTGGAACTCGAACAGAGCCAGGCGGCCGCTTCGGTCGGCCAGATCGCGCTCGCCCGCGCCTGGTCCGAGGTGCTCGGCCGGCACGGGATCGTCGCCGGGCAGATCCTGGTCACGCTCAACGACACCGAGGAGCGTCGCCGCTACCTCAACGCCCGCAACACGCTTCAGACCCTGTTCGCGGTCCGCGCCGTGCCGGTCGTCAACGAGAACGACACCGTGGCGACCGACGAGATCCGCTATGGCGACAATGACCGCCTCGCCGCCCGCGTCGCCACCATGATCGGTGCCGACCTGCTGGTGCTGCTCTCCGACATCGACGGGCTCTACACGGCCCCGCCGCAGAAGGATCCGGCGGCGGCGCTCATTCCCGTGGTGCCGCGCATCACGCCCGAGATCGAGGCGATGGCGGGCGGGGCTGCCTCGGAGCTCTCGCGTGGCGGCATGACGACCAAGATCGAGGCCGGCAAGATCGCCACCACCGCCGGCACCGCCATGGTCATCGCTTCCGGCAAGCCTGATGCCCCGCTCGGGCGGATCGAGGCCGGCGGGCCCTGTACCTGGTTTCTCACCCCCACCCATCCCGTCACCAGTCGCAAGAAATGGATTGCCGGCTCGCTGGAGCCGCGCGGCGTGCTCTGGCTTGACGAGGGCGCGGTGGGCGCGCTGCGCCAGGGCCGCAGCCTGCTGCCGGCCGGCATCCGCAAGGTGGAGGGCACATTCGGCCGCGGCGACTGTGTGGTGGTGCGCGGGCCCGATGGCGCCGAGATCGGTCGCGGGCTCGTTGCCTATGACGCGGTCGCGGCGGTCCAGATCATCGGCAAGAACTCGAAGGCCATCGAGGCCGTGCTCGGCTATCGTGGCCGCTCCGAGATGATCCATCGGGACGACCTGGTGCTGGCGGCAGAATGACCCGGGCGCCCGGTCGCCCCCGGTCCAACTTCCCTCGTCGTCGGCCGCATGACCGGTGTCGCCGTCCGGGCTCCATGGTCCGCGGAGCGCATCGGTGCGCGGCCCTGCCACCCGGGCAGATCATCTGATCGCCCACACGGCTGCCGCATGGCGAGGCCCTGGCGAGCCCTGCAGGCGCAAGGGCCGTGAGGGGGCCGCCGGCAGAGCCAGCAGCCCCGTCAACCGATCGGGCTCACGCCGCCTTGGCGCGGGCGTCGAGCCGCGACAGGCGATCGAACAGGTAGTCGACCTCCGCGCGCGCGGTTGCGGACAGGGGCGCGCCCGGCTTGCGCTGGGCCTCCGAGGCGATGACACCGCGCTTCTTGAGGAGATACTTGCGCACGGCGAGGCCTGCGCCCGGCTGCTGCTCGTAGCGGATCAGCGGCAGGTGGGCGTCGAACAGGTCGTGGGCGGCATCGCGCTTGCCGGCCTTCTGCAGGCGCACCACGTCCACCAGCATGTCCGGGAAGGCATAGCCGGTCATGGCTCCGTCGGCGCCGCGTTCGCATTCAAAGTCGAGGAACAGCCCGCCATTGCCGCACAGGATCGAGACATGGCGCATCGAGCCGTCGGCCTCGAAGCCGCGCAGGGTCGAGATCTTCTCGAGGCCCGGCCAGTCCTCGTGCTTCAGCATGACGCAGCAGGGCAGTTCCTGCACGATGGAGCGGATCACCTTCGGACTCATCACGACCGAGAAGGTCAGCGGGAAGTCCTGGATGCAGAACGGCACGTCGTCACCGATCGCATCCACGGCCTGCTTGTAATAGGTCACGATCTGGTCGTCCGTCCGCAGCGTGTTGGGCGGGGCGATCATGACGCCGGCAGCGCCCGCATCCATCACCGTGCGGGCGAGCGTGCGCATGGCGGCAAAGCCCGGCGCCGAGACGCCGACGATGACCGGCATGGACGGGCCTGCCCGCCGGATGATCTGCTTCGAGATGGCGATGGATTCCTCGGCCGCCAGCTTCGGCGCCTCGCCCATGACGCCCAGGATGGTCATGCCGTCACAGCCGCAGGCGCGGTAGAAATCGACCATGGAATCGGTGGACTTCTCATCGATGCGGCCATCGTCATGGAAGGGCGTTGCAGCGATCACGTAAACGCCGCTGGCGGTGGAAAGATCGATGCCGTTCGCCTTCATGGCTGTCTCCTGGCTCGCAAGGTCCGGACGCTGCCGATGGCACGGAAGACGGGTGCCGGTCAAAGGCGGGCGTCGCAAGGCAGGCCTGCCCGCGGCCGGTCTTCGAGTTTGCAGAGGCTTGTCGGCAGCGGCGCTACCGGCCTAGCTTCGGCCACCTTGAGGGGAAGTCCATGGCCCGCATTATCACCGTCGCCGCCGCCCAGCTCGGCCCCATCCAGAAGGCCGAGGGCCGGCAGTCCGTGGTTGCTCGCATGATCCGGCTCATGGAGGAGGCGAAGGCGAGGGGCGCGGATTTCATCGTCTATCCGGAGCTGGCACTGACCACCTTCTTCCCGCGCTGGTACCACGAGGATCGCGCCGAGGCCGATGTCTGGTTCGAGACCGAAATGCCTGGACCGGCGACGCAGCCGCTGTTCGACCGGGCGGTGGCGCTCGGCATGGCGATGAGCTTCGGCTATGCCGAACTGACCCCCGACGGGCACCACTTCAACACCTCGATCCTGGTCGATCGGACGGGGTACATTGTCGGCAAGTACCGCAAGGTCCACCTGCCGGGCCATGTCGAGTTCGATCCCGAGCGCAGCCACCAGCATCTGGAGAAGCGCTATTTCGAGCCGGGCGATCTCGGCTTTCCGGTCTGGCGGTTCGAGGGCGGCCTGGTCGGCATGGCCATCTGCAACGACCGCCGCTGGCCGGAAACCTACCGCGTCATGGGCCTGCAGGGCGTGGAGATGGTGGTGCTCGGTTTCAACACGCCCTCGGTCAATTCACAGCGCGCCGGCGAGGGCATCGAGGACCGCCTGTTCCACCACCGCCTGTCCTGCCAGGCGGGCGCCTATCAGAACGCCACCTGGGTGGTGGCGGTGGCCAAGGCCGGCACCGAGGACGGCCATCACTGCATGGGCGGCACGCTGATCGTCGATCCCAACGGCAAGATCGTCGGCGAGCTCGACCACGAGGCCGACGGCCTGCTGGTCCATGCCTGTGACCTGGACGAGACGGCCTTCGGCAAGCAGACGATCTTTGACTTCAAGCGTCACCGGCGGCCCGAGCACTATGGCCTGATCACCGAGCGCGTGGGGGTCGGTGAGCCGCTCGGCCGGTGATTGCCTTCAGCGCAGGCAGTTGACGGGCTGCCTGTTGCAGGGGCGATGTGATGCAAACGAATCCAGTCCAGCCTGCCACGAAAGAATCTGTTCGCTCGATATGTCAATAACATGGCCTGACGATCGCGCTGGCATGTGAATTGTATGCAGACCTTCCAGGCATTCACCCTGGAGGTCCGCCATGGCGCGCAGCCATCCGTCCCGCAGTGCCTTTTCCCGTCGTGCCCTGCTGCAGGGCACGGCCCTGGCCGCGGCCAGCGGCGCCATCCCCGCAGGGGCCTTCGCCCAGGCCAACGGGCCGCTGCGCATCGGCATCTCCCTGTCCGACGTGCCGCGCTTGTGGGGCGGGCCGGAAGGCGGTTTCGAGGGCATCCGTTTCGGCGGCTACATGGTCTTCGACGCGCTGGTGAACTGGGACATGTCGAAGGCCGACCAGCCTTCCGGCCTGACGCCTGGCCTGGCCACGAAATGGGAGGTGGATCCGGCTGACCGCAAGCGGTGGATCATCACCCTGCGCGAGGGTGTGACCTTCCATGACGGCACGCCCTTCGATGCCGATGCGGCCATCTGGAACTTTGATTCCATCTTCAAGGCTGATGCGCCGCAGTTCCATCAGCCGCGGGTTGGGCTGGTCCGCTCGCGCCTGTCATCGGTTGCCGGCTATGCGAAGATCGACGCCAGAACCATTGCCGTGACGACCAACGTCGTCGACGGCATGTTCCCCTATCAGCTCTCCTATCTCTGGTTCGCGAGCCCCTCCCGCCTTGCCGAGCTCGGCGGTGATTGGCAGAAGTTCACCCAGCGTCCGTCGGGTACCGGCCCTTACAGGGTGGTCTCGGTCACGCCGCGCGAGCGTGTCGAACTGGAAGCCAACGCGGCCTACTGGGATGCCAACCGCGTGCCAAAAACGCCCCGCACCGTGCTGCTGCCGATCCCGGACAGCAATGCCCGCATTGCGGCGCTGAGGGCCGGAACCATTGATATCGCCGAGACCCTGCCGCCCGACGCCATCCCCTCGCTGAAGGCAGCGGGCTTCCAGGTGGTGCAGAACTCCTATCCGCATGTCTGGGCCTGGCGTCTGAACGTCAATCCGGCCACGCCCTTCGCTGATGTCCGCGTGCGGCGTGCGGCCAATCTTGCCATCGATCGGGAGGGCATGGTGCAACTGCTCTCGGGAACGGCGCTCCCGGCCAAGGGCAAGGTTCTGCCCGGCGATCCCTGGTTCGGCCACCCCACCTTCAAGATCCGGTACGACGTCGAGGCGGCCAGGAAACTGATGATCGAAGCCGGATACGGACCCGGCAAGCGCCTCGAGGTCGTGGCGGTGATCGCCTCTGGTGGCGGTGGCCAGATGGTGCCCTTGCCCATGAACGAGATGGTGCAGGAGAACCTCAAGGACATCTGGATCGACGTGAAGTTCGAGGTCGTGGACTTCACCACCATCATCAACATGCTGCGGGGCGGCACGCGCTCCGACCAGCAGAAGGGGTTCCATGCGCTCAACATCGCAATTCCGTCGATCGACCCGACCACGGGCTGGGTCATCTATCATTCGGACCTGACAGCGCCGCGCGGGGTCAACTGGGGTTGGTACAACAACCCGGCAATCGACGCCCAGATTGCGGCCATGCGCGAGGCCTTCGAGCCGGCGGCGCAGAACGCTGCCATGGGCAAGCTGCATCAGCTGCTGGTCGATGATGCGGCAGCCCTGTTCGTGGTTCACGATCTCAATCCGCGCGGCCTGTCTCCGCGGGTCAAGGGCTTCGTCCAGGCCCGCAACTGGTTCCAGGATTACACGCCGGTCACGCTTGGCCCGGCGGCTTGAGAGCGCTGCCGCCGGGTCGATGCTGCCTGCTGACGGCGGCTGCGCCGCAGCGGCTGTCATGTCTCGGGACCAGACGGGGTCAGAAGTTGACCTTGTCGCCGCCCTTCAGCTGCAGGATGGTGCGCGCCTCGTCGGGCGTCGCGATCTCCAGGCCCATGGCCTCGACGATCTGGCGGGCGGCGCGCACCTGTTCGGCATTCGACTTTGCCAGTTCGCCCGGCCGGATCCACAGTGAATCCTCAAGACCCACGCGCAGGTTGCCGCCCATCGACACTGCCTGCGCGGCGATCGCCAGCTGGTTCCGCCCGGCGCCCAGCACCGACCAGCGGTAGTCGTCACCGAACAGCCGGTCAGCCGTGCGCTTCATGTGCGAAACATCCTCCGGATGCGCGCCGATGCCGCCGAGGATGCCGAACACCGACTGGACGAAGAAGGGCGGCTTCACCAGCCCCCGGTCGGCGAAATGGGCGAGCGTGTAGAGGTGGCCGATATCGTAGCACTCGATCTCGAAGCGCGTGCCGTTCTCCGCGCAGGCGGTCAGGATGTTCTCGATGTCCCTGAACGTGTTCTTGAAGATGCGGTCATCGGAGCCCGCCAGATAGGGACGCTCCCAGTCGTGCTTGAACTCCTTGTAGCGGTTCAGCATGGGATAGAGGCCGAAATTCATCGATCCCATGTTGAGGGAAGCGACCTCCGGCTTGAACATCGCGCAGGGTTTCAGGCGCTCCTCCACCGACATGGTCGGTGCGCCGCCAGTGGTGATGTTGATGACCGCCCTGGTGCGCTGCTTGATCACCTTCAGGAACGGCTCGAAGGCCTCCGGCGACTGGTCCGGCTGGCCGGTCACGGGATTGCGCGCATGGACATGGACAAGCGCCGCACCGGCTTCCGCTGCCTCCACGGCCGCATCGGCGATCTCGCTGGGCGTCACCGGCAGATAGGGGGACATGGAGGGCGTGTGGATCGCGCCGGTGACGGCGCAGGTGATCATGACCTTGCGATTCGTGCTCATCGTCGTTCCATTCCCGTCGTGCGGTTCATTTCGGTTTGCGCGCGGCCCGGCGCTTGTGGGCCTTCAGGGCGGCCAGGCGACTGTCCCGCCAGGCGCTGAGCCTGCGGATGCGGCCGGCTTCCTGCGGCTCTGGCCATTGGGCCATGATTGCCGCGAGCGTTGCCGGCGTGAAGGCCGGTTGGCCCTCGCTCTGCTTCACCATCCTGTCGAGCGAGGCGGCATAGCGCGTCGCATAGTCCGCAATCCCACCGGGGGCATTGAGCTCGATGGTCTCGAATGGGCCCATGAAGGCCCAGCGCAGGCCGAGGCCGTCACGGATGGTCTTGTCGAGGTCCTTCGGCGAGCAGATGCCGTCACCGACGATCCGGAAGGCCTCCGCCAGCAGCACCGCCTGCAGGCGATTCAGCACGAAGCCTGGGCTTTCCTTCCTGAGCACGATCGGCACCTGCCCGGCCTTCTCGTAGAGACGGCGCGCCTTCGCTACCGCCTTCGGGTCGGTCCAGGGCGCGGGCGCGATCTCGACGATCGGCACCAGATGCGGCGGATTGACCGGATGGCCGACGAGGCAGCGGCCGCGGCCCTTCAGCCCTTCGGAAAACACCGAGGCGACGATGAAGGAGGTGGACGAGGACAGCACCGCCGAGGCCGGCGCCAGCGCATCCATCTCCGCGAATAGGGCCTTCTTCGCCTCCACCGTCTCCGGCCCGCTCTCCTGGACGAGGGCAACGCCCGTCAGGCAGTCGGCAAGGTCGCGGGCGAGGCGGATGCGCTTCAGCGCCGCGGCCGGATCCTCGACGAGCCCGAAGCCGGCCAGTTCCTTCAGGTTCCGGTCGATGTGGGCACGGGCCGCCTTCGCCACGCCCGGCACGGCATCGTGCATGGCCACGTCGAAGCCGTGACTGGCGAAGACCGTCGCCCAGGCGCGACCGATCAGGCCAGTGCCGACAATGGCGATGGATGTCATCTGGCCCTCCACGTATCGCGGGCGCGGGATCGGCCCGCCGGCTCCCCTCGCCTCGGCCGGGCATTGGAGCGCCGCTCATGGTGAACTGCACGGGAAGTCCGCACCACCGCCCCATCCGGCAGAGCAGCGCTGCGGCCGCGCGGCCATTGGGGGCATTGCCGCTTCTGCCCGTCTGTCGGCAGATTGACACCTTGCCGGGCCGCCCGACGGGCCGGACGCGAAAGACGGGAGAGATGGACCATGGACATGGGACTTGCCGGCGCGCGCGTGCTGGTGACGGCGGGGGCGGCCGGGATCGGGCTGGAGACGGCGCGGGCCTTCGCGCGCGAGGGAGCGCGGGTGCATGTCTGCGACATCGACGAAGCTGCCCTCGCCGCCCTGGCCGCGAGCGATCCGGCCCTCGGCGCCAGCCGCTGCGACGTCGCTGACCGCCGGCAGGTGGCGGAGCTGTTCGAAACGGCTCTCGACCGGCTCGGCGGCCTCGACGTGCTTGTCAACAATGCCGGCATTGCCGGTCCGACGGGACGCGCCGAGGAGATCAATCCGGAGGACTGGGACCGCTGCATCGAGGTCTGTCTCACCGCGCAGTTCAACTGCGCGCGCCTTGCCATCCCGCATCTGCGCCGGAGTCGGAACGCCTCCATCGTCAACCTGTCCTCGGTGGCTGGCCGGCTCGGCTTTGCCCTGCGCAGCCCCTATGCGGCCGCCAAATGGGGCGTCATCGGCTTCACCAAGTCGCTCGCCATCGAGCTCGGGCCCGATGGCATCCGCTGCAACGCTATCCTGCCGGGGATCGTTGCCGGCGACCGCATCCGCCGGGTCTTCGAGGCCAAAGCCCAGCAGCGCGGCATCGCCTTTGAGGAGATGGAGCGCTCGGCGCTCCAGTTCACCTCCATGAAGTCCTATGTGACGCCGCAGCAGATTGCCGACCAGATCGTGTTCATCGCCTCCGAGCGCGGGCGCACCATCACCGGACAGGCCATCTCGGTCTGCGCCGACGTGCAGATGCTCAGCTGATGGCGGCGCATCCTCTTGTCTGCCGCATCAGCCTTCCCCACCTCTCGGATAGGCCCGGCCGTGAGTGGGCTGCGGAGGTCGCATTGACTTGGCCCCGTTCCACGCCTAACCGTCGGGTCTATAATGAGACCGTGCGAACGGGGCAGTATCCGGCCCGGGACCGCACGCAGAATCGGAGGAGCCCACATGGCTCTGCGCATTTCCGGCAAGAACCTCGACATCGGCGAGGCCCTGCGCGAGCGAATCGCAGAACGTGTCGGTGAGGCAGCCGGCCGTCATCTGGATGGCCGCGTGACGGGTCATGTGACGGTGGAGAAGGAGGCCCATGGCTTCCGCACCGTCGCCGCCCTCCATCTTCCCACCGGTGCCACCCTGCAGGCCGAGGCCTTCGCCTCCGATGCCTATCCGGCCTGCGACCTTGCGGCGCAGCGCATCGAGAAGCGCTTGAGGCGCTATGCGCGCCGGCTCAAGGACAAGACCGGTCATCACAGCCCGCATCCCGGCATCGACGCCCGCGCCTACATCATCGAGGCGCCGGCAGATCGCGACGATGACCAGGACGAGGTCGATGGCGCCTTCGAGCCGGTGATCATCGCCGAGCAGACCACGAACCTTCGCAGCATGACGGTGGCTGACGCCGTGATGGAACTGGATGTAACCGGCGCCTCGGCGCTGGTCTTCCATCACGCGGTGCACGGGCGCGTCAACGTCGTGTACAGGCGACCGGATGGGCATGTCGGATGGGTCGACCCGCCGACCCAGGGGCAGGGCGGGCCGGGCTGAGGCCGGATGCGCCGTTTCGGGCCTGCTGCTCGTCATGGCACCGTCATTGCATGCGATCTAGTGACAGTTCCGCGTCTCCCGCATCCTTCCGAGAAGGCAGACAATGCCGCTTCCAGACATCATCGCCGAAGGCGGGATCATCCCGGCCCTGAGCGTGGACTCGAAGAAGCAACTTCTTCAGGAACTCGCCGCCCGGGCAGCCAGGATCACGGGTCGGGACCCCAGCGAGATCTTCCGCACCCTGTCCGAGCGCGAGCGCCTCGGCTCCACCGGTGCCGGCAATGGCATCGCCATTCCGCACGGCAAGCTGCCGCGGCTCGACAGGGTCGTTGGTCTGTTCGCCAGACTCGATCGGGCAATCGACTTCGACTCGATCGATGGCCAGCCGGTCGACATCGTCTTTGCCCTGCTGGCGCCCGAGGGTGCGGGGGCCGATCATCTCAAGGCGCTTTCGCGCATTGCCCGGCTGACCCGGGATCCGGCCAATGTGCAGAAGCTGCGCGCGGCCCGGGACGAGGCAAGCCTGAAGCTGCTGCTGGCGGCCAGTCCCGCGTCAAATGCGGCCTGAGCACCGCGCGGCCATTCGCCGCTGCGTTCGACCGTCTCGAAAGCATGGCTTGATGCCGCCACAGTCCCCGCTAGGCTGCGGGATATCCGATCCGGTCCCCGCGACCCGAAAGGTGAGCCGTGCCCGAACCGATTCCCTTTGACGAGTGCCTGCAGCTCATTCTGCGCCTGGACGCCATGAAGCCCGGGCCCGCCCAGCCGCGGCGTCTCGATGCCCTTTTCCGTGATCTCTCCCGTTTCCGGCCGCACCGGCCAGCCTACGAGTTGCAGGACCTGATCTGGGCCATCTGGACCAACCACGAGGATGATTATGCCGATGAGGCCATGGAACAGGCGATCAATGCGCTTGCGGCCAAGGACTACGATGTGGCGCAGCTCATTCTCGATGCCCTGATCGATGCCCGGCCGGAATGGTCCGAGCCCTGGAACAAGCGTGCCACACTGCACTTCATCCGCGGCGATGACGCCTATGCGGTCGCCGACGTGATGGAAGCGCTGCGGCGCGAGCCGCGCCATTTCGGGGCAATTTCCGGATTTGCCCAGATCTGCCTCAGACATGGACGGACGACGGAGGCGCTGATCGCCTTCGAAGCCGCGCTCGCCATCAATCCGCATCTGGAGGGGGTCGCCGCCCTTGTCGCCGAGATGCATGCGCGCGACGGTCGCGTATTGCACTGACCCGGCCTGCTGCTTTCGGTCGGCTTGCCTCGCCCGGCCCCTCATGGCACCAAGCGCCTTCGAGCAGTGCCCGCCACGGCGGGTTAAACGGGAACGGGGCAAGGCCTGACCGAAGCCCCGGCTGCCCCCGCAACTGTAGGCGGCGAGCGGCCGCTGCGATCCACTGGGATGGTCCTTCGGATCCGACCCGGGAAGGGTAGCGGTCCGCAGCGACCCGCGAGCCAGGAGACCGGCTGCTCGCACCGCCCCGACGGGCGCGCCGGACCGGGGTGTGTCCGTCGCGCGGCCACAGGCCATGCGGCTTGTCGTCGGGGCTGGCCGGGTCATGGCACGCCCGGTCGCCAAACGAGACGCGCCATGCCCAGCACTGCCTCCCCCGCTGAACGGGCCCTGCCCGACACCGCCGCACCAGCCCCGCGACCGGACCGGGCCATTGTCACCGTCTGCACCGCCTGTCGGCCGGAAGGCGTCTCAAGGCACGAAGCGCCGGGCCGCGTCTTTCATGATCTTGTCCGCCAGGAGCTCGCCGGACTTGCCGCCTGCACCGTCCGGCCGAGCGAATGCCTGTCGGTCTGCAAGCGGCCATGCACGGTCGCGGTTTCCCACCCCGAGGGCTACACGTTCCTGTTCGGCGATCTGCAGGGCCAGGAGGCGGCGCTCGGGCTCGCCGCGTTCGCCCGCCGCTATGTCGAGGCGCCTTACGGCTTCGTGCCTTGGCGCGACCGGCCCGAGGTGCTGCGGGGCGCCATCGTCGCGCGCGTGCCGCCGGCTGGCTGGTCGCCGGAGGACGGAGGCACGCCGTGAGCGGGCCGGTCACGCTGGTCCTCGGCGGGGCGCGTTCGGGCAAGTCATCCCATGCCGAGGCGCTGGTGCGCGCCACCGGACTGGCGCGCATCTACCTGGCCACCGCCGCGGCCCACGATGCCGAGATGGCGGAGCGGATCGCTCGTCACCGCACCGACCGTTCTGCGGACGGCTGGCGCACCGTCGAGGAGGAGCTCGACCTGGCCGGTATGCTCGCCATGGAAGCGCGTCCTGATCGGGCCGTGCTGGTCGAATGCCTGACCCTGTGGTTGTCCAACCTGATGCTTGCTGGCCGGGATGTGCCGGCCGAGCAGCAGCGGCTCCTGGCAGCCCTGCACGCGGCGGCGGGTCCGGTGGTGCTCGTCGCCAACGAGGTCGGCCTCGGTCTCGTGCCCGAGACGCCGCTCGGCCGGGCCTTCCGTGATGCCCAGGGCAGGCTCAACCAGGCGGTTGCGGCGCTCGCGGATCGGGTGGTTTTCGTCGCGGCCGGCCTGCCGCTGGTACTCAAGGACACTGCTGCCTGACGCCCATGCAGCAAAGGCCATCCGGCCCATCTTGCCCTGCGATCAAATCTGTGATGGCTATGAGGCGCTTTTGGTGCCGCCACCTTCGCGGGTGGCGGTGAAACGGGAACGTGGTGCGAGGCAATGCCTCAAGGCCACGGCTGCCCCCGCAACTGTAAGCGGTTGATGCCCTGTCCATCATGCCACTGGAGCCGGAGCGGCTCCGGGAAGGCGGGCCGGGCGAGCGCCGCGAGCCAGGAGACCGGCCGGAAGCATGACCTCAACCCTCGTCCGGCGGTGGGCCGGAAGGAGCACATTCATGACTTCCCTCTGTAGCCGCGCAAGCGCGGCAACCCTTGTCCTGTGTCTCGCCCAGACCCCGGCTCTCGCCCAGAGCCAGCCGGTGGCCCTGCCGGAGGTCGTCGTGACCTCAAGCCGCACCGAGGAGGAGGTCTCGCGGACCGGCACGGCCATCACGGTGATCAGGGGCGAGGAGATTCAGCGGTCCAATCCGGGATCCCTCGTTGATGCCCTGCGCGCCGTTCCGGGCCTCGACATCACCGAAAATGGGGGGCCGGGCAGCTCCACGGCGGTACGCCTTCGTGGTTCCAATGCCGGCCAGACGCTGGTGCTGATTGACGGCCAGCGCGTCAACGATCCGAGCTCCGCGTCGGGCGAGTTCAACTTCTCGCTGCTGGCGCCGGGTCTGATTGAGCGAATCGAGGTGCTGCGCGGCCCGCAATCGGCGCTCTACGGCTCCGATGCCATTGGCGGCGTCATCAACATCATCACCCGCAAGGGCTCCGGTCCGACCCGCGTCACGGCGGAGGTCCAGGCAGGCAGCTATGGCACGGCTTCCACGGGCAGCACCGTTTCCGGCAGCCGCGACGGCTGGTCCTATGCCTTCTCCACCTTCGGGACGCGGTCCGACGGCTTCTCGCGCTACGGCTACCGCATTCCCCGCATCACAGCGGTGCGGCCGAACCTCGAGGCTGATGGCTACGAGCGCATCGGCGGCTCGGCGCGCATCGGCTATGACACGGGCTGGGGCCTGACCTTCGATTCCGCGCTGTTCTACACCAATACCCGGTTCGACTACGACGCCGCCTTCGGAGCCTTCCCGGATACCCCCTCGCGCGGCCGGCAGGCGCTTCTCAACGGCTGGACCAAGGCCGCCTACGAGACGGTGGACCGGCGATTCTCCCATTCGCTGACGGTCTTCATCAACGATACCGATCGTCGCTTCATCGACGTGAGCTATGCGGCCTCGCCCTTCACGCCAGCCAACACCAACCAGCTGGTCAGCGACTACTTCGGTCGCCGCATCGGTGCGGAATATCAGGGTACGGCACGGCTGGACGCCTTCGGCACGGTGGTGTTCGGCGCGCGCCACGAGCGCGAGAGCATCCTCACCTCCAGCCAGGTGCAATTGCCCGTGCTGCTGCCAGTGGTGCCGGGACAGAACGCCTCGCAGACCACCAATTCGGTCTTCGGCCTGTGGACCCTGCCGCTCGGCGAGCGCCTGACCGTCTCCCTGGGCGGCCGCATCGATCGCATCGTCGACGGACCGCAATTCGCCACCTGGCGCAGCGCCGCCGCCTACCAGATCCCGGAGACGGGGACGACGCTGCGCGCCAGCGCCGGGACGGGCGGCAAGGCGCCCACCCTGTTCCAGCGTTTCGATCCGACCTACGGCAATGCCAACCTGCAGCCCGAGACCTCTTTCGGCTGGGACGCCGGCATCGACCAGCGTATCCCCGGCAATCTGGGCACCGTCTCGGTCACCTATTTCAACAATCGTATCCGCAACCTGATCGACTTCGTGTTCACGCCGGCGCCGGGGGGCTATCTCAACGTTTCGCGGGCGCGCATCCACGGTGTGGAACTGGCAGCGATGGTGAATCTCCTGCCCCGCCTCCTGTCGTTCCAGGCAACCTACACCCATCTCGACGCCCGAAATGCCACCACCGGGTTGCTGTTGGCCCGCCGGCCCCCCCATGCGGCCCGGCTGTCGCTGATCTGGACGCCCGACGACAAGTGGCGTGTCGAGCCGATGCTGTTCATGGTCTCTGAGCGGTTCAGCGGCAACAATCAGACAAGCCGTCTTGCCCCCTATGCGCGCTTCGACATCCGCGCCGACTACCGGCTGACGCAGAACGTCACCCTGTTCGCGCGGGCGGAGAACCTGACCAATGTGCGCTACGAGGACATCTTCAACTACGGCACGGCCGGCCGCAGCCTCTATGCCGGTATCAGGGGAACCTGGTGACGACGCCTGCCGCCCCGGCAGCCCCCGCAGGCGCCATCCGTCGCGGTGGCGCCGTCGTGCCGGTGCTGGCCGGGGTGGTGGCGCTGCTCTTCGTGGTCTCGCTCGGTGTCGGGCCGGTACCGATCACGCCGGCTGAGGTGGTGCGTGCGCTGGCCGGTCGGCTCGATGGGCCGCTTGCCGTCATCGTCACCGAGATCCGTCTGCCGCGCGCGCTCCTCGCCCTTCTGATCGGCGCCACGCTCGGCCTGTCGGGCGCGGCGATGCAGGGCCTCTTGCGCAATCCGCTGGCGGCGCCCTCGCTGTTCGGCGCGCCCCAATCGGCGGCCTTCGGGGCGGTGGCCTGCATCTCGCTCGGTCTCGGCGATGCCCTGTCCTGGGCCCTGCCGGCGGCGGCCATTGCTGGCGCCTTCGCCTCGGTCTTCCTGCTGATCGCAGTGGCCGGCCGCAATGCCGGCCTGCTTATCCTCATCCTCGCCGGGCTTGCCATCTCGGCCCTGGCGGGCGCCGGCACGGCGCTGGCCCTCAACCTTGCCCCCAATCCCTTCGCGGCGCTGGAAATCGCCTTCTGGCTGCTCGGCTCGCTGGAAGACCGTTCATTCCGCCACCTGACGCTGGCCGCCCCCTTCATGCTGATGGCGGCTGGCCTGCTCTTCTGGCAGGCGCCCGCCTTCCGCGCCTTGACGCTTGGCGAGGAGGTCGCCCAGAGCCTCGGCGTGGCCGTCGCCCGTCTGAGGCTCGTCGTCATCGTCGGCGTGGCGATCGGCGTCGGAGCCTCGGTGGCGGTCGCCGGCACCATCGGTTTCATCGGGCTGGTGGCGCCGCACCTGATGCGCCCGCTGGTCGGCCACGATCCGGCCCGCTTGCTCCTGCCGGCGGCGCTGACCGGTGCCGCGCTGCTGCTGGCCGCCGATGTCGCCGTGCGCATCATTCCCTCCACCACCGACATCAAGGTCGGGGTTCTGACCGCGCTGATCGGCGTGCCCTTCTTCCTCTATCTGATCCTGCGCGAACGACGGGCACTTGGCGGGGGCGTGGCATGAGCGCGCTGCTGTTCGAGGATGTCACGGTCCGGCTCGGCAGCCGCGAGGTGGTCAGCGGCATCCATGCCCGCCTTGCAGCCGGATCGCTGGTCGCCATCGTCGGCCCGAACGGGGCGGGCAAGACCTCGTTCGTGCGCGCCGTTGCGGGCCTCGTTCCCCACAGCGGTCGGATCAGCCTCGACGGAACGGAGCTTGCCGTCCTGTCCGCGCGCGAACGGGCGCGCAGGATCGGTTATCTTCCGCAAGGCCACATCGCCCACTGGCCGCTGCCGGCGCGGGACATTGTCGCGCTCGGCCTCTACGCGCGCGGTGCGCGCGATCCCGCCCGTCTGACCGCCGAACAGGCGTCTGCCGTCGATGAAGCCATGCGCCTGACTGGCACGGGCGCCTTCGCGGAGCGTCCAGTCACGGAACTTTCGGGCGGCGAGCGCGCACGCGTGGCGCTCGCCCGGGTCATCGCCGGCCAGCCGCCGGTGATCCTCGCCGACGAGCCAACAGCCTCGCTCGACCCGCACTATCAGCTCGACATGATGGCCCTGCTTCGCGCCGAGGCCGATCGCGGCCGGCTGGTTGTCGCTGTCACCCATGACCTCACTCTGGCCGCACGCCATGCCGATCGGGTCCTGGTGCTGGCGGGCGGCCGGATCGCCGCCTTCGGTCCTCCGGACGAAACCCTCACGCCGGCCCTGATGCGCGCGGTCTTTGCCATCGATGTGCTGACGGTCGCGCGCGACGGCCAGACGGTGCTGGTGCCATGGCAGGCGGTCTGAAGATGCTTGCCAAGCTGGCACTGTCGGCCCTGGTTCTGGCCGGCCCGCCGGCGCGTGCGGGCGAGCCCCTGCCGACGGTCGCTTCCAACAATCTGTGTACCGACCAGATCCTGCTGGCGCTGGCCGAGCCCTCTCAGATCCTCGGTCTCAGCCCCTTTGCCCGCGATGCCCAGCGCGCCTGGGCCGCCGACCGGGCGAAAGGCCACCGCATCCTCTCCGGCCATGCCGAGGACATTCTTGCTCTGAAGCCGGATATCGTGGTGTCCGGCCGGTTCACCCGCCGCGCCGCCGGCGAGATGCTGCGGGCGCAGGGCCTGCGGATCGAGGAGTTCGATGCGGTCAGGACCATTGCCGAGGCGCGCGACCAGATTCGCCGCATGGGTCGGCTGATCCGCCGCGAGGCGATCGCGGACCGGCTGGTGGCCGATCTCGATGCAGCGGTGGAGCGGGCGCGGACGCGCGCGCAAGCCGTCCCGGTTCGGGTGCTGCCCGTCCAGCGCCGCGGCTGGGTGACCGGCAGCGCCACGCTGACCAGCGAGCTGTTGGCGACCGTCGGCGTGGTCAATGTCGCCGCCGAGATCGGCCTGAGAAGCGGCCGCTTCGTACCGCTCGAGGTGATCGTCGCCGCACGTCCGGACATCCTGATGGTCACGCGCGACGACGATGCCGCCGAGGACCAGGGCCGCGCGCTGCTGCTCCACCCGGCGCTCGAGCGCATCGCTTCGCGCGCCCGTCGCGTCGTGGTGCCCGAACGCCTGACCACCTGCGGCGGGCCCATGCTGATCGAGGCGCTCGACCTGCTGGCGAACGAGTTCGAACGCCTGGGCAGGTCCCGTGCCGCCGCTCGCTGATCTCGCCATTGTCCTGCTCATCGCGCTCGCCTGTGACGCGGTCATCGGCGATCCGGACCTCCTGTGGCGGCGCCTCCCGCATCCGGTCGCCTGGATGGGCGCAACGATCGCTGCGCTGGACCGTCACATGAACCGCGACGACGACCCCGCCGCGCGGCGCCGCTTCGCGGGGGCGGGCGCGTTGGCGCTCCTGCTGGTGGGCTGGGGACTGGCGGCGCTGGCGCTGCAAATCGTGCTGCTGCGACTGCCGGGCAGCTGGCTCTGGCTCGGTGCGGCGGCGAGCGTGCTCGTGGCGCAGAACAGCCTCGTCCGCCATGTCGCCCGTGTGCGCGACGGGCTGTCGGAAGGCTTGCAGGAGGGCCGCCGCGCGGTGGCGATGATCGTTGGCCGCGACCCCGAAAGCCTCGACGAGGCCGGCGTCGCCCGTGCGGCCATCGAATCGGCGGCCGAGAACTTTTCCGACGGCGTGGTGGCGCCGGCCTTCTGGTTCCTCGTCGGTGGGTTGCCCGGGCTGATGATCTACAAGCTGGTCAACACGGCCGATTCCATGATCGGCCACCGGACGCCGCGCCACGAGGCCTTCGGCTGGGCATCGGCACGCCTCGATGATCTGATGAATCTCGTGCCAGCACGGCTCGCTGCCCTCTTCGTGGCGCTTGCCGCACCACTCGTCGGCGGCTCACCGCGGGTCTCGCTCAGGACGGCGCTCGCCGATGCCCGCCTGCACCGCTCGCCCAATGCCGGCTGGCCGGAGGCGGCGGCGGCCGGCGCGCTCGGCCTCGCGCTCGCCGGGCCCCGGCGTTACGGTGGGCGGCTGGTCGAGGATCCATTCCTGAATGCAGCAGGCCGGCGCGGGGCAGGCCCCGCCGACATCCAGCGCGCCATTCGCCTGATCGCCGGCGCCTGCCTCGTTCAGGGGCTTGTCGTCGCGGCCCTTGCCTTCGGCCTCGCCTGAGCGATGGCCAGCAGTCGGCCGATGTCGAGATGGGCCTCGACATGGTCGGCGAGCGCATCGAGCGCTGCCTCGACCCGAGCTTCGTAGGCCATCTGCGAGGCGACGCCGAAGCCGGCGAGCCAGGCCTTGCGGAATCCGTCCGCGCCGAACAGCCCATGGACGTAGCAGCCGGCGATCCGCCCGTCGGCCGAGACCGCGCCGTCCGGACGTCCGCCGAGATCGACCATCGGCCGTGCGCAGCCGGGACCGGTCGTGCGGCCGAGATGGATCTCGTAGCCGCCGATGGCGGCACCGGTCGCCACATGCCTGCCGTGGGCCGGCGCGGTGATCTTGTCGGCCGTCAGCACGGTCTCGATGTCGAGGAGGCCAAGACCGGCCACCGCGCCGGGCGGGCCCTCGACGCCGTCCGGATCGCGCACAGCGCGGCCGAGCATCTGGTAGCCGCCGCACAGGCCGATGACATGGCCGCCGCGCCGGACATGGGCGGCAAGGTCGATGTCCCAGCCCTGAGCGCGCAGGAAGGCGAGATCCCCGATGGTCGATTTCGAGCCGGGCAGGATCACCACGTCGCAGACCGGAATCGGCTCGCCCGGTCCGACGAAGACCAGCCGCACCCCGGGCTCCATCCCCAGTGGGTCGAGATCGTCGAAATTGGCGATCCGCGACAGGACCGGCACGGCGATGGTCAGTCCTGCCGCCGTGCCGCCGCCCCGGTCGAGGTCGAGCGCGTCCTCTGCCGGCAAGTCGCGCGCCGCCGCGCACCAGGGCACCACGCCGAGCGAGGGCCAGCCGGTCCGTTGTTCGATCGCGTGGATCCCGCCGTCGAACAGCCTGATCTCGCCGCGAAACCTGTTGACGAGGAAGGCGCGGATCAGTGCGCGCTCCTCCGGCGGCAGCACCGCATGGGTGCCGACGAGGCTGGCGATCACACCGCCCCGGTCAATGTCGCCGGCGAGCACCACCGGCACGCCGGCGGCAACGGCGAAGCCCATGTTGGCGATGTCGCCGGCGCGCAGGTTGATCTCGGCCGGGCTGCCGGCGCCTTCCACCAGAACGAGATCGGCCGCCGCCTCCAGCCGGGCGAAGCTGTCGAGCACAGGGGCTAGTAACGTATCCTTGCGCGTGCCGTAGTCCAGCGCGCGCAGCGTGCCCATGCGCCTACCCTGCACGATGACCTGCGCGCCGGTATCGGTCTCGGGTTTCAGCAGCACCGGGTTCATGTGGACAGTCGGCGCCACGCCGGCCGCGCGGGCCTGGACCGCCTGCGCGCGGCCGATCTCGCCGCCATCCACCGTCACCGCCGCGTTGTTCGACATGTTCTGGGGCTTGAAGGGCAATACGCGGATGCCGCGCCGCCTGCAGGCGCGGGCAAGCCCCGCCACCAGTGTCGACTTGCCGACATTGGAGCCCGTGCCCATCACCATGACAGCGGGGGTGGTCAATATTCGATGCCCTTCTGCGCCTTCACGCCGGCCCGGAACGGATGCTTGATGAGCGTCATCTCGGTGACGAGGTCGGCCATCGCGATGAGCTCCGGCTTGGCGTTGCGGCCAGTGACGATCACGTGCTTGTTCGCCGGTTTCTCGTCGCGCAGGAAGGCGACCACCTCGTCGAGCGGCAGGGAGTCGTAGCGCAGCACGATGTTGAGCTCGTCGAGCATGACCAGCCTGTGCCGGTCGTCGCGGATCAGCTCCTTGGCGCGCTCCCAGGCCCGGCGGGCCGCCGCCCGGTCGCGCTCCAGATCCTGCGTCTCCCAGGTGAAGCCCTCGCCCATGATCTCCAGCGTGCAGAGCTCGGGAAAGCGCTTGAGCAGCAGCGCCTCGCCCGTCACCCAGTCGGGCGCCTTGGTGAACTGCACGACGGCCGTCGGCAGGCCGTGGGCGATGTGGCGGAACACCATGCCGAGGCCCGCCGAGGTCTTGCCCTTGCCTGCGCCGGTATGGACGATGAGGAGGCCTTTCTCGTCGGTCTTGCCGGCCAGCATGGCGTCCTTCGCCGCCTTGTGCTTCCTCATCTTCTCGGCGTGGCGGGCGTTCAGGGCCTCGTCGGCGGCGGTCATCCTGTGCTCCCTGCAGGTCCGGGTCCGGCAGCCAATGCGGCGGCAAGCCTCTGCCAATCGGCGCGCCGGCCGGGCAGGCCGAAGCGCAGCACCTCCTGATCATGGTCGAAGCGCCGCGTCCAGAGGCCCGAACGGGCGAGCGCCCGGTGCCAGTCTTGGGCCCGCGCATGGCGGGCGAGGCGGAACAGCGGCGTGCCGCCGGCCATGGTAAAGCCGGCCCCTGTCAGAAGGCGGTCGAGCCGTGCGGCTTCCCGGCTCAGCCGACGCCGCATGGCTTGGGCCCAGCCTTCATCGGAAAGGGCTGCCGTGCCGATCGCCAGCGCCGGACCGGACACTGCCCAGTCACCCAGACGGGCGGCCAGCCGGTCGGTGATCGCCGTTGGGCCTGTGGCGATGCCGAGCCTGAGGCCGGCCAGGCCGAAGAATTTCCCGAAGGATCGCAATACGACAACCGGATGCGTGGCGGCGAGGGTGGCAAGAGTGTCCTGCGGCGTGCAGTCGATGAAGGCCTCGTCGATGACCAGCAGGCCGCCGCGCGCCGCGCAGCGCTCCGCGATGCTCCGGACCGCTTGCGCCGGCATCACGGCCCCGTCCGGATTGTTCGGCCGCACGATCACCGCATGGCGCGCGATGGTTTCCGTCCGAGCCGGATCAAGCCGGTTAACCGCCGAGCCGGCCTCTCGCCACAGCCGCTCGTGGGAGCCGTAGGTCGGCCCGGCAATGGCGACCGGTCCGCCGCCGGCGAGGAGAGGCAGCAGCCCGATGAGCATTTCCGTGCCGGGCGCGGCGACCAGGCCAGCGCCCGCCGGGGCACGATAGGCGGCGCGGGCCGCGTCGAGGAAGCGGGCAAGGTCGGCGCGGCCGGGCAGGGCGGTCCAGGCCCGGCGCGCAATGCCGGTGACAGGCCAGGCATGCGGATTGATGCCGGTCGAAAGATCGATCCAGTCGTCGATATCCGGGGCGAGCGCCGCCGCATCCGAAAGGTCGCCACCGTGGCGCATGGTCTCGCCTGAGATTGGGGTCCGGGCAGGCGTCGTCGTCGCACGTTTCGCGGTTGCGTCAAAGGCCGGCGGGGCCAGATCAGAGCGCCGGCAGGTCGCCGGCCGCCAGTTCGGCCGAGACATAGATCACCAGCACGGCGATCAGCGCCTGTCTGAGCACCGACCGGCGGAAGCCGTCGGCGGCGAGCACGTCGCCGCGCGCCATCAGCCTGGCGTGCCGGAAGCGGGCGGCCAGCGCGCCGAGCAGCATGGTGGCGACCAGCGCTGTCTTGGCCAGCGCCGCCCAGCCATAGCCGGGTGCGAGCAGCGCCCGAGGCG
Organism: Phreatobacter sp.; assembly: GCA_046295035.1. GTDB lineage: Bacteria > Pseudomonadota > Alphaproteobacteria > Rhizobiales > Phreatobacteraceae > Phreatobacter. Next base: position 74,670 of record JBKBOA010000002.1, on the reverse strand, counting down.
CGCCGACGAGCATCAGGGCGAGGCCCCCGCCGCTGGCCAGCGCCAGTGCGGTGAAGACCAGCGCTGGCCGCGACCAGACGAGGATGCTCGCGGCAGCGGAGCGCGGGTCGCGCCTCAGCGCCACCGCGCGCAGCGGCATCAGCGATCCGAACCAGAAGGCAACGGCGAAGACGTGCAGTGTGGCGAGTGCCAAGGGCTCCAGCCGGGAAGATGCTGATGCCGCATGGCCGTGGAGGGCAAAGCCGGCGGCGATCGCGGCGGCGCCTATGGCGGCCAGTGCCGCGCCCCAGGTGGTGCGGATGTGCGCGAACAGGGCAAGAACCAGACCGGCGGTCTGCAGGAGCGCAGCCTCACCGAAGGAGGAATGGACGATCTCGCGGTAGAGCGGCCCGCGCCAGGCGCCGTCGCGGATGCCGGCGAGCTCCGCCGCCCGGAACGGCCAGCGGGCGGCGAGCGCAAGCAGCCCGAACACCACGAAGACGGTCAGCCAGCGCCGGGCGGCGCGCGCTTCCTGCTCGGTCAGCTCGGCGCTCATGAAGACCAGGTAAAGCACCGCTCCGGCCGACCCGATGAGGCAGAGATCGGCCAGGGCTCGGACGAGGACACTGGTCCCCCGCACCATGTCGCCGCCACCCTGCCAGAACTCCAGAATCATCGAAGACCCCCTGACCTTCCGTCAGGTAGAGCGCCTGCGGAAGCGCCAGGCAAGGGCCAGCGTCGCGCCGAAAGACAGGACCGCCACGGCGAACACCAGCCAGAAGCCGGCGATCGGGCCGAAACTGTCGAGCACCGCCGCATAGGCCGAGGGCGCGGCGGCGGTCACGATCAGACCGGGGGTGGCGATGGATGCGAGCACGCCGGCATAGCCATGCCGACCGAACAGGACCAGCGGCACCGCCCCCTTCACGATGGTGGCAAGGCCCACCGAGATGCCGAACAGCACGTTGAAGGCAATCAGCGCCGGGTTGGCGACACCGGCCGCGGCGAGCGGGGCGAAGGCGATGACCATCGCGCCGGTGGAGATGTTGGCGAGCAGGAAGGGATCAAGGTTCTTGCCGAACAGGATCTCGATCAGCCGGCCGATGGTCTGGAACAGGCCGCGGATCGACGAGATCCACACCGCTGCCGCCATGCCGACCCCCATCGCCACCAGCTGCGGGATGAGATGCACCGACAGGGCGGTGGTGATGAAGGAATTGCCCGCCATGGCGATGGCGATGAGGGCGATAGCGAAGGGCCGCGCCGCCATGGGCACGATGGGTTCGGGGTCGGGTTCGCCATGGCCATTGCCCTCGCCATTGCCGATGGGCGTGCCGGGGCGTGGCATCATGAGATGCAGCGGCGTGCAGATGACGAGGACGGCCAGAGCGCAGACGAGCCAGGCGCCACGCCAGCCCAAGGCATCGTTGACATAGTGGCAGATCGGCCAGAACACGGTGGAGGCGAGGCCGCCGAACAGGGTGAGCACCGAGATCGGCCGGCGCGCCTTCAGCCCGTAGATCTCCACCAGCGTGGCGAAGGCGGCGTCATAGAGCGTCAGCCGTGAGGCGATGCCGAGCACGATCCAGGCGGCCATGTAGACAATCGGGTCGCTGACGAAGGCGAGCAAAGCGAGACCGAAGGCACCCACCATCGAGCCCATGGTGAGCGTCAGGCGCCCGCCGCGCCGCTCGATGAACCGGCCGACCGCCTTGGAAATGATGCCGCCGACCAGCAGCGATACCGAGAAGCCGACGAAGATGAAGGTGTGGCTCCAGCCGAGCTCGTCGCCCATCGGCTTTGCCAGCACCGAGATGCCGTAGAAGATGGTGCCCCACGAGACGATCTGGGTGATGCCCAGCGCGGTGATGATGAACGGAAAGGAGGTCAGCATGATCTGCCGCGATGGTGGGTCCGGGCCTTGCCGGCGGTCAATGACACCCGGCGCGCGTCAGGCGTGCGCCGGTTGCGCGGTCCAGGCGGACCCGCCCGGATGCACGCGGCAGCAACACCGGACGGCACATTCTGTCAATCGATATTTCCAGATGGTTCGAAATAAAATGTCCGGCAGTCTGTCGGGGTGTGATCGCGTCTCGGGTCAGCACGTGTGGAAGCCGCTCCCGGGAAGAGGTGCCGGCATCAGGATGCCGAGGATGCGTGGCGCCTCGGCGGGCTGGATGACGATGGCGGCACCCTCCGGAAAGGCCCGCCCGCCGACGGCCGCGCCCAGCACCATCATGGCCGGCGTGCGATGGCCGATCAGCACGCGGTTGGTGCCCGCCGGCACGGGTTCGGCAAAGAGGCGGCGGTGCTCGGCCAGAACCCAGTCGAGCCGGGCGCCGGCATAGTCGTCGGCCAGCAGGCTGTCGGTGATGGTCACGACCCCGGCGCCAAAGGCCTCGATGGCCGTGTCGGCGGCGCGGAACACCGGGCCGGCGAGGATCTGTCCGAGCGGAATGCGCTCGCGCTGCAGCGCCTTGCCGATGAGGCGCGACTGCTCGCGGCCGCGGGGCGAGATGTTGCGCTGACCTGCGCGGTCGCCGATCCGGTAGGTGGAATCGCAGGGCTCGCCCGCCGTGTCGGCATGGCGGAAGAACAGCACGAGCCCACCGTCTCTCAGCCGCTCCACCAGGCGCCGGCCCTCCGGACTGTCGATGGCGACCGCAACGAGCTCGGTTCCGGCGACGGCCGTCCCCGGCACGATGAGGGCGGTCGCCAGCGCGAGCAGTGCCCGGCGGCTCGTCAGGGTGCGTGTCATTGGGGTATCGGCGGGCATGACGGCCCTCTAACCGTGGCTGGCCCGCCGCACAACAGCGTGCCCTGCCGATGGGCGACCAGTCTTCCGGAGATCGTGCCGGTGAGGTCTTGCCCCGCCAGCCAGAGCGTCTAGACATGGCGGTCGACCAGCAGGCCCCCGAAGGAATGGGGTCGCCGTCAACGGGAGACGCAGATGATCGGGCATTGGATGAAGCGCGCCGCGCCCGCGGCGCTGGCGCTTGGCCTGGGGCTTGCCGCCCTGACGACACCGGTTGCGGCTCAAGGCTATCCGAGCCGTCCGATCCGCGCCATCGTGCCCTTTGCCGCCGGCAGCGCCACCGACCTCGTCGCCCGCACCTTCGGCGACCAGATGAGCCGGGCGCTCGGCCAGACCATCGTTGTGGAGAACCGTCCCGGCGCCAATGGCATGCTGGCAGCCGATGCCGTGGCCAAGGCCGCCCCTGATGGCTACACGATCCTGGTTGGAACCAACTCGACCAATGCGGCGGCCCCGGCGCTGTACAACAACGTGCCGTTCGACATGCACCGGGATTTTCAGCCGATCTCGTTCCTGTGTTCGGTGCCGCTGGTGGTGGCGGTGGCCAACAATGTCCCCGCGCGCACACTCCGCGAGCTGATCGACCTCGCCCGCACCCGCTCTGACCTGACCTTCGCCTCGGCCTCATCCTCCCAGCGCATCTCGACCGAGATGCTGATGTCTCAGACCGGCATGAAGATGACCCATGTCTTCTACCGACAGGGACCGCAGGCCATGCAGGACTTGATCGCCGGCCGCGTCAGCCTGTTCACCGCCGATCTCGGCGTGATGCTGCCGCAGGTGCGCGCTGGCACGGTCCGCGCGCTCGCCGTGACCTCGCAGGCCCGCAGCCCGCAGCTGCCTGACCTGCCTACCGTCGACGAGGCGGCCGGCACGAAGGGCTATGAGCTGATCGCCTGGTTCGGCCTGTTCACGCCGGCCGGCGTGCCGGCCGAGGTGGTGGAGAAGCTGAATGCGGCGGTTCGCCAGGCCGCGGCCTCGCCGGAGGTGCGGGCGACCCTGTCCGACCGTCTCGGCATGCAGATCGCGCCGTCCTCGCCGCAGGAACTGGCCGAACGCGTCCGCACGGAAGCCGTGAAGTGGGAAGAAGCCGCCCGCGCGGCCGGTATCGAAAAGCAGTGATGGGAACGGCCGGGCAGGCCGACTTGCTGCAAGGCCAGCCGAATTGTATCGCGGTGCTTTGGCACCGCCTGCCCGCGCCCGGGACGATCACGGAACCAGGCCTGTCTGGCGGGCGGGGCTTGCGACCGGCGCTGGCTGATGCCACCTGCCGGTCATGACCCAACTTCTCATCATCGGCCTTGGCTATTCCTCCCGCGCTGTCGTGCGCGCCGATGGGGATCGGCACGAACCGATCGTCGCGACCGTCCGGGATCCCGCCCGCGCGGCGGCCCTGACAGTCGACGGCGCGGAAGGGCGAGCCCTGACGGTGCTGCCCTTCGACGGGTCCGGCGTGCCAGACCGCCTCGCCTCGGCCTTGGCCGCTGGCGGCGACCTGCTGGTCTCCGCACCGCCCGGCGAGACGGGCGATCCGCTGCTGCGCGCCGCCGCCGCGCAGCTGGCCGATCACCCGCCCCGCGCGGTGGTCTATCTGTCGACGGTCGGCGTCTATGGCGATCACGGTGGGGCCTGGGTGGACGAGGACACCGAGCCAAGGCCGGTCAGCCCGCGCTCCGTCGAGCGGCTGGAGGCCGAACGGGCCTGGCAGGCCTTCGGACAGGCGCATGGCGTGCCGGTCGCGGTGCTGAGGCTGGCCGGTATCTACGGGCCCGGCCAGAACGCGCTGGTCAATCTGAGGAAGGGCACCGCCCGGCGCATCATCAAGCCGGGGCAGGTGTTCAACCGCATCCATGTCGACGATATCGCTCAGGCGGTCCACGCCTGCTTCGAGCGCCGCTATGACGGCATCCTCAACGTGGCCGACGACGAGCCCGCCCCGCCGCAGGACGTGGTGGCCTATGCCGCCGAACTGCTCGGCCTTCCGGTGCCGCCGGAGGTTCCGTTCGAGGAGAGCGGCCTGTCGGAGATGGGCCGCAGCTTCTATGCCGAGTGCAAAAGGGTCAGCAATAAAAGGCTGAAAGGTGAACTCTCTCTTAACCTCTTGCATCCAAATTTCACAGTGGCGCTCCGGGCATTGGCCGCCGGGGGCGACGGCGTCGCAGGCAGGCAGGTCCCATGATCTTGCAATGCAGCGTAACCGCAGATGATTTGCTGCGACGCACAAATGACGGGACCATGAGTCTGTCGTGAGCCGCCACTGACACCCCGACGGCCGGTGCCGCGGTTGACGACCGTCACGCGAGCCTCAGGGGTTTGTCATGATCGCATCGGGAATCGCAGATCTCGCCATCACGCTGATCGGCCTTGGTGTCGGCATCGCGCTGGCGGTGTTCGTCATCGACACCGCCCGCCAGATGAACCTGCGCACCGATCCGTAAGGCTCCCGTCAGGACGCGTCGCCGGTCAAAAGAAGCCGGCCCGCGGGGACGCCGAGGACGTTCCACAACGACCTGGAGGCCGCGCGGATTGCAGGCGCGAGCGTATAGGGCGCATTGACCGTCACGAGCCCGGCGCCGGCCAGGCGTGTGCCGTCAACGGGGCGCCAGATGGCCTCGATGGTGAGGCCTTTCGGGATCGCCAGCGCAGCGATCGCCCGTTGGAAGCGCATCACCTCGGCCGGATCCTTGACCGGGTACCACAAGAGGAACATGCCGCTCGCCCAGCGGCGATATCCCTCCGCCAGGGCCTCCACCAGCCGGCCGAAGTCGCCCTTCTGTTCGAAGGGCGGATCGACCAGGATCAGGCCGCGCCGCTCCCTCGGTGGCAGGAAGGCCTTCGGCGCCAGCCAGCCATCGCGCCGGATGACCTTCACGCGGGTGTCGCGGCGGTAGAGCTCGGCCAGGCCCTGGCCATCCTCCGGATGTAGCTCGCACAGGGTAAGGCCATCGCCTTCCCGCATCAGGGCGCGGGCGATCTCCGGACTGCCCGGATAGAAGCGCAGCCGGCCATCGGGATTGACCCGCGCCACCTGGTCGAGCCAGGGGCCGAGAAAGGCCTCCAGATCCGACGGCAGCTCACGCCCCCAGAGGCGGCCGATGCCCTCCACCCATTCGCCGGTCCGCTCGGCGGCATCGGAGGTCAGATCATAGAGCCCTGCGCCGGCATGGCTGTCGATGACGCGGAAGGGCGTCGGCTTCCGCTTCAGGTGCTCGATCACGAAGGCCAGCACGGCGTGCTTGATCACATCCGCGAGGTTTCCCGCATGATAGGCGTGGCGATAGTTCATGCGTCCGTCTGGCGCGGCTGGCCCGTCGGCGTCAACCGCCTGGCGTGGCAATCGATTCAAATGCCGCGAAAAATCGGAACGCCGCCTTCAGACCGGGCGTGCCAGAAGGAACCGTCGCCGGAATCCGCAGGGGCCATTCCAAGCCTCGCACCACCGATCGGGCCGACGCCGAGGCATTGGAGCGGGCAGGGCCGCTCGCGGGACCGGATATGCTGCGAATCGCCGTCATCGTCATTCTTGCCTATGCCGCAGGCCATCCGGCCCTTGCTGCGGTACGGCCCGAGGTGCTCGACAAGGCCCTGTCCGGCTTCCACGGCGACGTCAATACGGTCGGCGCCAGCCTCTGGCGCACGCTCGTCTCCGCTGATCGGGCTGGCCTGCTCGGCGCGATGTCGGGCGTGACGCGCGGCAGCGCCGCGCCCTAGCCGGTTTTGCAGGCGACGACGACGAGGCCGGTCACTGGCCGGCCCGCCTCGAGCCGAAGCGTGGCAGGGTCGATGACCTGAAGAGTGAGCCCTGCGCGGGTCACGGCCTCCTGAACCGTGGATCGAGCCTGGGCATAGCGCAGGCCCGGCAGCAGCACGGTGCCGTCGCCCTGATGGGTCTCGCAGGTGAAGGCCGTCAGTCCGCCCGGCTCCAGCACGCGCGCGAGCGCTGCCAGCACGGGTCTTATGTCGCCGCAATAGACGAAAACATCGGCGGCAATGGCCAGGTCCGCCGAAGCCGCGGGCCTGTCCGCGAGCCAGGGACCGAGATCCGCCACGTCCAGCCCGCGATAGAGCCCCTTGCGCCGGGCTTCGGCCACCATGCGCGCCGAAAGATCGACGCCATCAATGGTTCCGGCGGCATCGGCAAAGGGCAGTGCACCCAGACCGGTGCCGCAGCCGAGGTCGAGCATGTGGCGGAACCGGAATGGCCGGTCCAGGCTGATGCAGGCGCGGTGCACGGCTTCGGCGATCAGTTCGGGAGCCCGATAGTCCAGCCGCTGCACGAGCGCCGTCTCGAAGCGGGGCGCATAGTCGTCGAACAAGGCGGCAACATAGGCCGGCGTCATGGCGGTTGCGGGATCGGCCGCGCCGAGCCGGGCGAGGTGCAGGCCGGCACCCAGCCGATCGGCAGGATCGGCGGCCAGAGCGGTGCGGAAGGCGGCCAGCGCGGCCTCGCGCTCGCCCTGGGCGGCCTTCACCTCGCCGAGCGCAAACCAGGCGGCCGGCCAGCCGGGCGCAGCTTCTGCGGCCTGGGCGAACAGATCAGCGGCGGCGGCCAGGTCGCCTTCAGTCCGTGCCGCTGCTCCCCAAGCATAGCGGCGGTCGGCCACCAGGTCACCGGAAGAGGCAAGCGGGGAAGTCAGCGACATGGCGAGGAGCGGGTTGGCGAGACGTTCGTGCGCGAAGAGGCCGAGCCTTGCAGCGGCAGAGCCAGGCCGATGGGATCTGTGCCGTCGGGTGGTGACGGCAAGGGGCGGTTCCCCTCTTCCTTCGGGGGAGAGGCTGAGTGGTTGATCCGCTCAGCGACCAGCCAGCAGCGCACGGATCCTCTCGACCAGCTCCGTCCGCTTCGCCGCGAACTGGGCCGGGCGGGCGGCACGCCATTCGGCATTGTCGGTGATGGTCCTGGCAGCCTGCGCACCGGCGACGAGATCCTTGATCATCACCTCGCCTGCCTCCCGCTCGTTCGAACCCTGGATGACCACGGCGGGGGCGTTGCGCCGGTCGGCATATTTCATCTGCGCCTTCATGCCGGCACTGCCCAGATACATCTCGGCACGGATGCCGGCATTGCGCAGTTCGGCGACCATCTGCTGGTAGTCGGCGATGCGGTCGCGATCCATGACGAGCACGACGACAGGGCCGACGGGCTTCTCGGCGCCGAGCTTGCCGAGGGATTTCAGGGCGGCGGCAAGACGCGACACGCCGATGGAGAAACCGGTTGCCGGCACCTCCTCGCCGCGGAAACGGGCAACGAGCCCGTCATAGCGCCCGCCGCCGGCCACCGAGCCGAAGCGGACGACCTGTCCATCCTCATTGGTGACGGGGAAGGTCAGCTCCACCTCGTAAACCGGGCCGGTATAGTATTCGAGGCCCCGGACCACGGAGGGATCGATAACGATGCGTCCGTCGTCGTAGCCGGCCTGCGAGAACTGCTCCCATATCTGGATGAGTTCATCGACACCCGCCATGCCGCGCTCCGAACTGCCGATCACGCCGCTCAGATTGGCATTGGTCTGTGCGTTGCTGACGCCCCTGGCGCCGGTGAAGGCCAGCACCCTGTCAATCGCTGCCTCATCCAGCCCCGCGCCCTTGGTAAAATCCCCGCTCTCGTCCCTGCGCCCCGCGCCGAGAAGCAGGCGCACGCCCTCGGGCCCGAACTTGTCGAGCTTGTCGATGGCGCGCAGCACGGTCAGCCGGCGTCCGGCATTGTCCGCGCCCCCCAGCCCGATGGCCTCCAACACGCCGTCGAGCACCTTGCGGTTGTTGACCTTCACCACATAGTCGCCGCGCTTGATGCCGAGCCGTTCCATCGTGTCGGCGGCCATCATGCAGATTTCGGCATCCGCGGCCGGCGAGGCGGAACCGACCGTGTCGGCGTCGAACTGCATGAACTGGCGGAAGCGGCCCGGCCCCGGCTTCTCGTTGCGGAACACCCAGCCGGCCCGATAGCTGCGATAGGGCTTGGGCAGGGCGTCGAAATGCTCGGCGACATAGCGGGCGAGTGGCGCAGTCAGGTCGTAGCGGAGTGACAGCCACTGCTCGTCGTCGTCCTGGAAGGAGAAGACACCCTCGTTCGGCCGGTCCTGGTCTGGCAGGAATTTGCCCAGCGCGTCGGTGAACTCGATGGCCGGGGTCTCCACCGCGTCGAAGCCATAGAGCTCGTACACCTCGCGGATGGTGCGCAGCATGGCATCGACACCGGCGATCTCGGCGGCGTCGCGGTCGACAAAGCCGCGCGGCAGGCGGGCCAGCGCGCCGGGCTTCTTCCTGACAGGTTCGGACATGGGTGCGTTCCGATACGATGTGAGGCGCGCTTGCTAGCGCAAGGGACCGGGTCTGTCGACCGGCGCGGCGGGGCGGGGATCCGGCATCGGCACGGAGCGGGACAAGGGGCGCGACCGCGCAGCGCGCGAATGCGGCCAGCCTGCGCCGGCCCCCATCCTCCCGACGAACCCCAAACCGGGTGAACCTGCCGGGCCCGTTCAGGCCATCATGGCCTGCTTCTCGCGCCGCCGCTGCACCGACGAGGGGATGCGCAGGGCTTCGCGGTACTTCGCCACCGTGCGCCGGGCGATGTCGATGCCCGCCTCCCTGAGGCGGTCCATGATGGCATCGTCCGAGAGCACGTCGTCGGGCGTTTCGGCATCGATCATCTGCTTGATGCGATAGCGCACGGCCTCGGCCGAATGGCTCTCGCCGCCCTCCGAACTGGCGATCGAAGAGGTGAAGAAATACTTCATCTCGAAAATGCCGCGGCTGGTGGCGATCGACTTGTTGGATGTCACGCGCGACACGGTCGATTCGTGCATGCCGATGGCATCGGCGATGGTCTTCAGGTTCAGCGGTCTCAGGTACTGGACGCCGAGGGCGAAGAAGGCATCCTGCTGGCGGACGATCTCGGTGGCGACCTTCAGGATGGTGCGCGCCCGTTGATCGAGCGCCCGCGTCAGCCAGGTCGCCGTCTGCATCGCCTCGGCAAGGAAGCTCTTCTCGCTCTCGCTCTTCGCCGTCTTGGCGACCCGCGCATAATAGCTCTGGTTGACCAGCACCTTGGGCAGCGTTTCCGAATTGAGCTCGACGATCCAGCCGCCGTCCGGGCCGGCCCGCACCATGACATCCGGCACCAGCGGCTGGACGGGCGCAAAGCCGAAGGCGAGGCCGGGCTTGGGATTGAGCCGGCGGATCTCGGCGACCATGTCGGCGAGATCCTCCTCGTCGACGCCGCATAGCTTCCTCAAGGTGGCAAAATCGCGCTTGCCCAGCAGTTCCAGATGAGCCACCAGCACCTGCATGGCCGGATCGAACCGGTTCTTTTCCCGCAGCTGGATCGCCAGGCATTCGGCGAGATTGCGGGCGCCGACCCCGGAGGGCTCGAAGGTATGGATGACCTCCAGCACCGACAGCACGTCCTCCACCTCGGCGCCAAGCCGTTCGGCCACGTCCTCCACAGAGACGGTCAGGTAGCCGGCATCATCGATGGAATCGATCAGCATCTGGCCGATCAGCCGGTCGGCCGGAACCTGGACGGCCAGGGCCAGCTGGCTGGAGAGGTGGTCGGCCAGCGACAGGTCGGACGAGACGAAGGCCTCGAGATTGTAGTCCTCGCTGTCCGAGCCGCCTGGTCCGACACTGGCCCAGGACGAGGTCATCGGGTCGGCGCCGGCATCGGCGTGACGCACCTCCGGACCCTTGTCGTCGGGAAAGACGTTCTCCATTTCCGTGCCGAGCCGTTCCTCGATCTCGGTGCGGCTCGGGCCCATGTCCTCGCCGAGCCAGTCGCCGGCCTGGGCATCGCCGTCGCCGGCCGAGGGGGCGGGCTGCGCCTCCGCTTCGGGCCCGGTTTCGCCGGACGGCTCGGCGCGCTCGAGAAGGGGGTTCTTCTCCAGTTCGGCCTCGACATAGGCCATCAGGTCGAGATTGGAGAGCTGCAGGAGCTTGATGGCCTGCATGAGCTGGGGCGTCATGACCAGCGACTGGCCGACGCGAAGCTCGAGACGTGCAGACAGGGCCATCAGGTTCCTTGCCGGTCAGGTTCGATCCGAATCCCGGAACGCGATCATAGGCGCGGAGCGGGGATTAGCAAGGTTCATGCCATGCGACCAATGACCATGGCGTTAAGGGGCCGGGCCCTTCGGGAGGAACCCTGGCAGCAGCGGTTCAGAGACGGAATTCCTCGCCGAGGTAGAGCCGGCGCACGTCCGGATTGGCAACGATCTCGTCGGGGGTGCCTTCCATCAGCACCTGGCCGGAATGGATGATGTAGGCCCGGTCGATCAGACCCAAGGTCTCGCGGACATTGTGATCGGTGATCAGCACGCCGATGCCGCGCTCCTTCAGGTGGCGGACGAGGGTCTGGATGTCGCCGACCGCGATCGGATCGATGCCGGCAAAGGGCTCGTCGAGCAGCATGAAGGACGGTTTGGTGGCGAGCGCGCGGGCGATCTCCAGGCGGCGCCGCTCGCCGCCGGACAGGGCGATGGCCGGGCTCTTGCGCAGCCGCGTGATGTTGAACTCGTCAAGAAGGGCATCGAGCTCGCGCTCGCGCGTGGCCTTGTCGCGCTCGGTCACCTCCAGCACGGCGCGGATATTGTCCTCCACATTGAGGCCGCGGAAGATCGAGGCCTCCTGCGGCAGATAGCCGATGCCGAGGCGCGCACGCCGGTACATGGGCAGGGCGGTGATGTCGCGGCCGTCAAGCTCGATGCGGCCCTTGTCGGCCTCCACGAGGCCGGTGATCATGTAGAAGACCGTGGTCTTGCCGGCGCCGTTCGGCCCGAGCAGGCCGACCGCCTCGCCACGCCGGACGTCGAGGCTGACACCGCGCACCACGGCCCGGCCCTTGTAGCTTTTCCAGACGCCGTGGACGCCCAGAATGCCCATGGCGGAGCGCGGTTCGAGCGCGTCCCTCGGCTCGGGCGCGCGCTCCGGCTCGTCGAGAAGCGCCACCTCGGCAGCCATCTGCCGGACCAGCCAGTCCGCATCGACACCCGCTTCGGCCTGCGCCGACGGCGCCGGCTTGCGCCCGATCAGGCCGGTCATGCGATCAATCACGGACACGGGAGCCTGCCGCCTCAGCCGCGCGGCGCCGCCCGGCGCGGCTGTCCGGGGCAGTCGGGATTGCTCAGATCGTTGCCGCCGCCCTGCCCGGCGGGCGACAGCACACCCGAAACGCGGCCGCCGGACGAGGCGCCGCCGTCGAGCCGCACGCGGTTGGCCGTCAGGTCCGCCTGCAGCCGGCTGCCGCGCAGCACGTTGCCGCACTGGGTCAGCACCACATTGCCTTCCATGATGGCCTCGTTGCGGCGCGCGTCGAACGAGCCGCGCTCGGCCGTCGCGCTCTGGTTGCGCGAGGTGACGACGACGCCGCCCTCCATTTCGAAGCGCCGCACGTTCTGGGTCGGCGAGGCCGCGACCGACGACGGCTGCCGTTCCGATGTGGTCGCCTGGCGGCCGCCATTGGCCGGGTTCTCGTAGAAGATCACCAGGCGGGCCGCGGCCAGGGAGGACTCGCCCTGCCGGATGCGCACATTGCCGGTCAGGATGGCCTTGCGTTCGTTGTCGAGCACCTCGGCGCGGTCGGCCTCGAAATTGATCGGCTGGTCGCGGTTCTGGCTGAACCCCACGAACGGACTGCCGGCCTGCTGGGCTGTTGCCGGCGCGGCTGCCAGCATGGCGGCGGCGACAAGGGCTGCCAGCCCCCGGGCGGCCCGGACCTGTGCCGGTCGCATCGCCCTCACTTCGGCCGGGTTCATCTGCGGATCTCCACGTCAACGGGTGACGAGCCGACCGGCTGCGACCTTGCGGCCGGATCCGGGGGCTCGGGCAGGAAGTTACCACGCACTCCGCCCTCAAGCACAATGGACCTGCCATTGTCACGGATGGACATGCGCTCGGCCGACAGCTGTCCGCGGGGCGAGCTCAGCTTGACCGGGCCGTTGGAGGTGATGACGCCGGCGCGTGTGTCGATCAGGGCGTGACCCGCCTCGCCGGACTGGCCGTTGGACGTGGTCACGGTCACCCGCTCGTTGAACTCGACCTGTCCGGTCTTGGTGTCGAGAACGCCCCCCGGCGCCAGGATGCGCGCCGTGCCGCCGCCTTCCATCTCCATCTCGGCGTCGATCGCGGACAGGGTGACGATATGGGCCTGCGCGATGTCGTGCTCGGCGCGGGTGGCGGCCACGCGATAGAACCGGTTGTCGTTGGTGTAGCCGGTCAGCCGCGGCGCTTCCATCGTCACCTTCGAGCCCGACACCGCAATATTGCCGATGGACACGGGCAGATTCAGCATTTTCAGCGGGCTCCACCAGCTGATGAACACGACGAGGGAAAACAACAGGATGGAGAGCAGTGGAACTGCCACGCGCAGCCGCCGGACCCGCCGCGAATGACGGAAGGCCGCCTCGAACGCGGCCTCGCGCCCCGGGTCGAGGCTGCCGCCTCCCTCGGCTCCCTGCCAGTCGCGGATCGGCCGTGCGGCCATCGTCAGGACACTCCTCGCCAGGCGCAATCAATGGCAAGTCCATTCGGCCCTGCCCTGCGCCGGCAGGCACATGCTAGCATTTTTTTGACCCGAGCATGGCCGCAACGGGACGCTCTGCCCCAATTGCCGCTCCGCCCGATCGGGTTCTCACGCATGCGCGAAGATGTCGGTCTCCGGCCAGCCGGCAAGATCGAGTTCGGCGCGGGTGGGCAAGAAGTCGAAGCAGGCGGCGGCCAGCGCCGTGCGGCCCTCTCGCGCCAGCATGGCGTCGAGCCTGTCCTTCAACGCATGAAGGTGAAGCACGTCCGAAGCGGCATATTCGAGCTGTGCCGGCGAGAGCTCGTCAGCGGCCCAGTCCGAGCTTTGCTGGGCCTTGGACAACTCGATGCCGAGCAGTTCGCGCGTCAGATCCTTCAGTCCGTGGCGATCCGTATAGGTGCGGGTCAGCTTCGAGGCGATCTTCGTGCAATAGACCGGCGCCGTGGTGACCCCGAAGGCAAGCTTCATCACCGCAATGTCGAAGCGGGCGAAATGGAACAGCTTGACGATGCCCGGATCGGCCAGGAGCGCACAGAGGTTGGCAGGAGTCGGCTGGCCCTTGCGGATCTGGACGACATCCGCTGTGCCGTCGCCGGGCGACAGCTGAACGACGCAAAGGCGGTCGCGGTGCGGCACGAGTCCGAGCGTCTCGGTGTCGATGGCGACCACGCCGACGCGGTAGCGGTCGAGGTCGGGCAGATCGCCGACATGGGAGCGGATGGTCATGGCTCAGGCATCTGGACGGAAGGAACCCTTCGTCCTATAGGCCGCGTATTGGAGAAATCCAATGACCGACATGCCGCTCAGACTGCTTGCCTTTGACTCGGAAGATCTCGCGATCGTCTCCGCCCACCTGCAGGACGCCGTCCTGAAGGCGTCCGACATGGCCTTTCTGGCGCGCGAGCGCCGTTTCGTGCTCGTGTGCAACCGCTTCGACTGGACGGCGGTGGATGCCGGTGCCTGCCAGCGCCGGCGCACCGGCCTGCGCTTCGAGCGTGTCAGCGCGGTGAAGGCGCGCGGGGTGCCCCAGGGCGGCGACACCCCGCTGGAGCTCCTGGCCATCCGGTTCGATCCCGATGAGGAGCCGGCTGGCACCATCGAGCTGGTATTTGCCGGCGGCGCCGGGCTGCGCCTGACGGTGGAGTGTGTCGAGGCGGCGCTGGACGATCTCAGTTCCGGCTGGCAGGCCTCGCGCGTTCCCGGCCACGACCAGATCGACTGCTGATGCGCGCCACGTCGGCCGCGATCATGGCCACCGCCTCGATCGTGCCGGCATCGGGCGTCATGCGCCAGGCGGCGAAGAAGTCGAGCTCGGGAAGGGTGACGGTGGTGCGCAGGACGCGCAGGCGCCGGGCGGCGATCTCGGTGCCGGCAATGGCCGAGGGCACGGCGGCAATCCCGAGGCCGTCCTCGGCCATGCGCAGGATGGTCGCCATGGACGAGGAGGCATGGATGCGCACCGGCGGCAGTCCCGGTGCCGAGAATAGCTCCCGCAGGGCGAGATAGGGCCGGGTGTTGCGCGAAAAGGTCATGATCGGATGGCCGGCCAGAACCTCGAGGCCGATCGGACCTTTCGGCAGCGGATAATCGGGAGCGGCCAGAAAGGCGAGACGATAGGTCGACAGGGGCAGGTTCTTGAGCTGCGGGGCCGCCAGCGCGCCGAGCACGAAGACGAGGTCCTGCTCCTGCGCGACCAGCCGCTCGCGCAGGTTCGGCGTGATGTCCACCTCGATTTCCAGTTCCAGCCGCGGATAGGCCTTGGCCATGCGCTCGACGAAGCGCGGCAGCCAGGTGTGAACGATGGTCTCGGCCACGCCGAGCTTCAGGGTTCCGCGAATCGCCGAACGGTCCGCCACCGCATGCAGCATTTCCGCCCTCAGGCGCAGCAGCCGCTCCGCATAGTCGATCAGGCGACGCCCGGCATCGGTCGGCACCACGGTGCGCTTCTCGCGGACCAGCAGACGATGGCCGATCTCGGATTCCAGCTGCGCGATGCGCTGCGAGACGGCCGGCTGGGTTGTGTTCAGGCGGTTGGCCGCGCGGCGGAAGCTCCGCAGCGTCGCGACCCAGACCAGTGTTTCGAGAGACCGGAAATCGACCATGCGCCGTGATCACATCTGCTTATCGATCGTGATCCAGATTTCCGATTGGACGCAATGGGAAAGTGATGCTGCAGTGGAGACCCAGGGACACCCCATCCTTGGAGTCAGGCATGGCCATTGCTCAGCACCGCTCCGCAACCGTTGGCGATGTCTCCAGCCCGGTTACCGTCCGGCGCGCCATCCGCAACGGTGACATTACCGGCCACACCGCGGGCCTGGCTCCCGGCCATGTCCAGGGCAATCTGGCCATCCTGCCGAAGGATCTTGCGGCGGACTTCCTGCGCTTCTGCACGCTCAATCCCAAGCCCTGTCCCATCATCGGCCTGTCCGATCCGGGTGTGCCGGTCATTCCGTCCCTTGGCGCCGACCTCGACATCCGCACCGACCTGCCGCGCTACCGGGTCTGGAAGGATGGCGAGCTTCAGGACGAGCCCACGGACATCCGCGCCCACTGGCGGGACGATCTCGTGGCCTTCGTCATCGGCTGTTCCTTCTCCTTCGAGGAGGCGCTGATCCAGGACGGCATTCCGATGCGCCACATCGCCTGCAACACGACGGTGCCCATGTGGCGGACCTCGATCGCCTGTGCTCCGGCCGGGCGCTTCGCCGGGCCGATGGTGGTCTCGATGCGCCCGATGAAGCCCGCCGATGCGATCCGGGCCGTGCAGATCACCTCGCGCTTTCCAGCGGTCCATGGCGCGCCGGTCCATATCGGCCTGCCCGAACTGATCGGCATCCGCGACCTCTCCCGACCCGACTATGGTGAGCCGGTGGAGGTGAGGGCGGATGAACTGCCGGTCTTCTGGGCCTGCGGGGTCACGCCCCAGTCCGTCATCGCCGCAGCAAAGGTGCCCTTCGCCATCACCCACGCGCCGGGCTCCATGCTCGTCACCGACCTCACCAACAGCAGGATCGCCGCCCTCTAGACTCCTGATCCGTCCGGTCGGGGGCCGGGCGGCCTTCCACAACAACAAACATCCAGAGCATCGCCGACCGAAACCTGCCGCCCAGCGGCATCGACGAAGGAGAGACCATTATGACGCGACCGATCCCTGCCGTCCTCGCGGCGGCCGCCCTGACGCTCGGCTGGAGCCTGCCGCTGGCCGCCCAGACCCTGCCGCCGGGTCCGCCCGTCGCCATCCAGATGGTGACCCAGCCAGGGCCCGCCCTGCCGCAGTTCACCCGCGTGGACGTACCCCTGCTGCGCGAGGGTCTGCCGCGCTCCTCCGGGGGCCGCATCACGGTGACGTTGGCCAGCTGGCCCGAGCGCAACCTCAACGGACCAGAGATCCTGCGGCTCGTGCGCTCCGGCCAGGTCGATATCGGCGCCGTGCCGCTGAACACCGCCTCGGGCGACGTCCCGCTCGCCGATGCCGTGGATCTCGCCGGCCTCAATCCGACGCTCCGCCAGTCTCGGCGCGTGGCGGTCGCCATGGTGCCGGAACTGAACCGCGAGCTGGAGCGGTTCGGCGTAAAGATCATCGCGGTCTATCCCTTCCCCGCCCAGGTGTTCTTCTGCCGCGATCAGGTCCGCAGCCTCGCCGACCTGCGCGGCAAGCGCATTCGCACCGGCGGCGGCTCGTCCAATGACTTCGTCAATGCCATTGGAGGCCAACCGACCGCGGTCGGTTTCCCCGAGGTCTATGGTGCCCTCGAGCGCGGCGTGGTCGACTGTGCCATCACCGGCACGCTGTCGGGCAACGGCGCGCGCTGGTACGAGGTCAGCCAGAGCATGTACAACCTGCCGTTGTTCTGGTCGATCTCGGCCTATCTGGTGAACCTCAACTGGTGGAACCGGCTGGACCCTGCGGTGCGCACCCATCTGGAGGCGACCATGAAGGAGGTCGAGGAAGCGCAGTGGACGCTCGGGCGCCAGGCCACCGAGGATGGCATTGCCTGCAACACCGGCCGTCGCGACGACTGCAAGATCGGCCGCCTGGTCGATAGCCGGCCGATGAACGCCTATGACCCCGTGCCGGCCGACATGGAGACGCTGCGCGCCACCCTGCGTTCGACCATCCTGCCGGCCTGGGTGCGCCGTTGCGGCCCGCGCTGCGGGGAGATCTACAACCGCGTGATCGCCCCCATCTCGGAAGTGCGCTACGAGCCCAACTGACCACGCTGAGGAGCCGGGACAACGCGATGCTTCACGCACTCATCGAGGTGGCCGCGACCGGCCGCCGCTCGGTCCAGCGGCTCGCAAGGGCCATGGGTCTTGTCGCCGGCTGGGGCTTCATCGGCGTGGCCGGGCTGATCACCTTCGACGTGCTGTCCCGGCGCTTCCTCGGGATTTCCACCCAGGCGACCACCGAGCTGTCGGGCTATGTCCTGGCCTTTGGCATTGCCTGGGGGCTGGCGCACACGCTGTCCGCGCGCGCACACGTGCGCATTGATGTCATCGTCAACATGTTTCCTGCGCGCGTGCGCACCTGGCTGCACCTGATCAGCCTGGCCTTTCTCGGCGTCCTGGTCGGCTACCTGTTCTACGGAGCGGTGCTGCTCGTGCAGGAATCGCTGCTGTTCAATGCCACCGATATCAGCGTGATCCGCACGCCGCTGGCGATACCCCAGGGTCTGTGGGCGGCCGGCATCGGCATGCTGCTCGTGCTGGTGCTCGTCATGTTCGCCGAGGGGCTGCTGCTCGCCCTCGCCGGACGGGGCGCTGAGACCGAGGCCCTGCTCAGCACCCGGTCCTATCAGGAAGAGGTCGCCGAGACCCTCGAGGCAGTTGGCGAGAAGCCGGCGGCGGACACCACCGCAGGCGGGAGCTCTGCGCCATGATCGCCGTCGTCTTCCTCCTCACGCTTGCCGCCGTAATGGTTGGCCTGAGCTTCTCCGGTCATGCGCCCTCCGGCGAGTTGACCGGCCAGATTCTCCTGCTGGTCGGTCTCTTCATGCTGTTCTTCGGCATGGGCATCTATGTCGGTGCGGCGCTCGGCGTGCTCGGCCTGATCGTCGGTTACGCCTTCTCGGACCGCCCGTTCTGGCTGTTCATCGGCCAGACCATCTGGAACCCGTCCTCTTCCTTCGTGCTGGTGGCGGTGCCGCTGTTTCTGCTGATGGGCGAGATCCTGTTGCGGGCGGGCCTGTCCGATCGCCTCTACCGAACGCTCAACATCTGGCTGAACCGCATGCCGGGCGGCCTCCTGCACACCAATATCGCCGCTTCCTCGGTCTTTTCAGCGATTTCGGGCTCCTCGGTCGCCACCGCCGCCACCATGGGCTCGGTGGCCCTGCCCTTCTTCAAGGGCAAACCCTATGATCCGAAGATGGTCTTGGGCTCGCTGGCCGCCGGAGGCGCGCTCGGCATGCTCATCCCGCCGAGCATCACCTTCATCATCTATGCGCTGATCACCGAAACCTCGGTCGGCACGCTCTACATCGCGGCGCTGGGCCCCAGCCTCCTGGTGGTCGTGCTGTTCACGCTGGTCATCCTCCTGCGCGCCCGCCAGGCGGCGCCCCGCGACCCGGAAGGCCCGCGCTACAGCTGGAGCGAGAAGCTGCGCAGCCTCGTCGACCTCATCCCCACCGCCTTCCTCATCCTGATCGTGCTCGGGACCATCTATGGAGGGCTCGCCACCGCCACCGAATCGGCCGCGCTCGGGGTGATCGCGGCCATCGGACTGGCAGCCCTCGACGGCAAGCTGTCGTGGAAGATGCTCAACGAGTCGGCCGAATCGACGGCGCGCAACACGGCGATGATCGGCCTCATCCTGTTTGGTGCCTATGTCCTGAACTACGTGTTCTCAGCCCTCGGCGTGCCCCAGGCGCTTGCCCGCACGGTTGCCGACCTGCCCTTGCCGCCCTGGGCGATCATGCTGCTGATCATCGGCTTCTACCTGGCGCTGGGCACCTTCATGGAGGGCTTCTCCATGATGATCACGACAATTCCGGTCATCTTTCCCGTCGTCGTGGCGCTCGGCTACGACCCGATCTGGTTCGGTGTCATCGTGGTCATGCTGGTGGAGATCGCCCTGATCTCGCCGCCCGATGGCACCGTGCTCTATGTGCTGCAGGGCATGCGCAAGGACGGCGGGCCGATCACCGATGTCTTTTCCGGCGTGCTGCCCTTCATGCTGGTCTATATCCTGGCGGTGCTCATCATGATGGTGTTCCCGTCCATCGCGCTCTGGCTGCCCAGCCTGATGCGCTGAAGGCCCGGTTCACCGCCCGTTCAGCCGGCATCGTCCAGATGACGGGACAGCACCGGTCCGGTGCGAGGGGAATCATGGCGCAGCGGATAACTGTGTCGCCGGAAACTGTGCGGTGACGCCTTTCTTTGCGGCAATGTCCCCGATATAGCACGGGACCGGAAATCCTCCCGATCATGCCCTGGTGCCCGCGGCAGCGGACCGGGGTCGAGTGACGAAAGCTGGAATATGACGCGCGTTGCGATCGTCGGTGGCGGCCCGGGCGGCCTGTTCACCAACTACCTCCTCGACAAGTTCTGCGACGGCCTGTTCACCGCCACCATCTTCGAGGCGTCGAACCGTCTTGGCGGCAAGATCATGACCGACAGCTTCGACAAGGGCGGCTCCCTGTTCGAGCGGGGCGTCGCCGAATATTACGACTACTCCCATTTCGGGCCCGATCCGTTGAAGCGGCTGATCACCGAGGTGATGGAGCTCGAGGTGGTGCCCATGGACGGCAAGGGCGTCATCCTCGACGGCAAGATCCTCAATACCCGCCGCGACATCAGGAAGCACTTCGGCGAGGCGACGCTGAAGGCACTGGACGATTTCCATGCCCTGTGCCGCGAACTGTGCTCGCCGGACGAGTACTACGAGGGCTATTCGGGCGACGACAACAAGCATCCCTGGGCGGGCAAGACCTTCCGCGAGGTGCTCGACGAGATCCCGGACGAGACCGCGCGCCGCTACATCGAGGTGGCCGCGCGCTCCGACGTGGCGACCGAATCGCAGCTGACCAACGCGCTGAACGGCCTGAAGAACGTCCTGATGGACGATCCGAAATACCTGCGTCTCTATTCCATCGTCGGTGGCAACGAGAAGCTGATCGAGGGGCTCGCCGAGCGGATCTCCGGCAAGATCATGCTGGAAAGCCGTGTGGCGAAGATCACCCACAACGAGGGCGGCACCTATTCCCTGACCGTGCGCCGCAAGGGCCGCGACGAGGTTCACGAGTTCGACCACGTCGTGGTCGCCGTGCCGAACTACTGGGTGAGCCAGATCGCTTTCGAGGGCCGCGGCGCCCGCATGGCGATCCAGAAGCATCAGGCCCGCTACGATCATCCCGCGCACTACCTGCGCGTGACCATCCAGTTCAAGAAGCCGTTCTGGTCCGAACACTTCAAGGGCCACTACGTCATGACGGACGCCTTCGGCGGCTGCTGCATCTATGACGAGACGGCGCGCCATCCCTCCAAGCACGGGGTGCTCGGCTGGCTGATCCCGGCGACCCATGCGCTCGCCCTGTCGAACCTTCCGGACGACCATCTCGTTCGCATGGCGCTCGATTCGCTGCCGCAGGAGCTCATCGGCCCGGCGCAGAAGCAGTTCATGGATGCCAGGGTGCAGCGGTGGGTCGGCACCATCTCCGGCCTGCCCGGCGGGCACCCGACCCCCGAACTGCGCGAGCGCCATCAGCCGGATGCCAAGGTGCTGCCGAATCTGTATCTGGTTGGCGACTACCTGTTCGATTCCACCGTCAATGGCGCCTACGACTCGGCCAATTTCGTCGTCGACATGATGATGGGCAAGCTGCGCGGCGCGGCCTATTCGGGCGCCCGCAAGAAAGCAGACCTGGAAAAGCAGAAGGGCGTCATCCAGGAGGGCTTCGTCGAGTCGACGCTGACCGACGATTATCACGACGAATATGCCATCGGCCTCTCCTACGAGGAGAGCTTCCGCGAATATTTCGACGAGCAGTACAACGCCGATCTCTACGAGTGCATCTTCGGCATCAAGCCGCCCTACACGCTGCTTGATGTCGGCTCGGCGTCCGGTCTGACGTTGAAATGCTTTGCCGATATCGGGATCGACGCCTGGGGCATCGAGAACAACCGCCACGTCCATGCCCGCACGCCCAAGGAATGGCTGCACCGCAACCTGCTCGGTGACGTCACCAACCTGCCCTTCGAGGACCAGTCCTTCGATGTCATCTACGATACCTGCCTGTGCTACGTGCCGGAGGATCTGATCGACAAGGCGATCCAGGAACTCTACCGCGTCACCCGCATCGGCATCTTCTTCGGGGGCATCACCGCCGACATGACGCGCGAGGTGATCGAGTATCACGACGTCTTCGACGGCGTGCTGACCCTCGAGACGACCTGGCAATGGTCCGAGCGCTTCCAGCGCCATGGTTGGCGCCCGGCCGTCCACGACCAGAAGATCCTGAAGAAGGCCTGGAAGATCGAGTGCGACGCCAACGAGGGCGACTTCCCCTGGTATCCGGACATGGAGACCATGCGCTACTGCTTCTACGCCAAGCCTGACGCGGCCAAGTGGGTGGAGAAGCTGATGGCCGGTCGTGACCAGGGCCCGACCTCCAAGCTGCGCCTGGTGGCCGGGGGACGGCGCTGATCCACCAACCCGGCGGGGGCCGCAAAGGGCCGGGTCGGACCCGGCCCTTCTCCGTCGGCATGCGGGGCAACGCAATGCGGCGATTCGAACGATTTCAGATGCAACTTCGTGTCCGATGGGGCATGAGGAGCCAACAGCCGTGACGTTCCGTCGACCGCCCGGGTTTCCATGACGAGCGAGAAAACCACTCTCGAGCCCGAGGACGAGGACGACGAGGAGGAGTCCGAGGTCGTCAGTGCCGACGATCTGAAGGCGCTGTTCCGGTTCCTGTCGCCGTTCGCCCGCCCCTATCGCGGCACGTTCATCCTTCTCGCCGCCCTGGTCCTGATCGAGGCCGGCCTGAACTTCTCGTTCCCGCTGGTCACCCAGTACCTGATCGACGAGGGCCTGATCAAAAAGGAATGGCGGGCCCTCGTGAACTCGCTCGTCTTCATGGGCGTCGCCGCGGTGACCGTCTCCATGGTCGCCCTGATCGCTGACTACGTCTATACGCGCCTGTTCTCCGAGATGACGCGCGACATGCGTCAGTATCTGTTCGATCACGTCCAGACCATGTCGATGCCGTTCTTCCACACGACACCGACCGGCACCGTCCTGTCGCGCTTCTCCGGCGACCTGGTGGCCCTGGAAGCGGCGCTGATCATGCTGATCCCCGGCTTCGTCATGCCGTTCATGGAGGTGATCTACGCCACCATCCTGATGTTCATGTTTGACATCTGGCTGGGCCTGATCGCGTCGCTGATTTTCCCGCTGATCCTGCTCTGGCCGCGCATGTTCGCCCGCAAGGCGTTCATCTACGCCTATGACAAGCGCCAGACCGAGGGCAAGCTCATCAGCGCTGTCCAGGAGAACGTCGCCGCCCAGCCGGTCATCAAGGCCTTCGGGCTGGTGCCACGCGCCCGGATCGATTTTTCCGCCCTCAACCTGGTCTGGTACGGCATCGCCCGCAGGACCAACTTTGCGGCCGCCCTGGTCGAGCGCACGGCCCAGACCGGGCTCTACGTCATCCACATCGCGGTGTTCGCGCTCGGCGCATACTGGGCCTTCACCGACCGCATCACGGTGGGCACCATCATCGCCTTCGAGGGCGTGTTCCTCTCGATGGGCTATGCGCTGACCAATGTCACCCAGTACATCCCGACCCTCGCCCAGGCGGCCGGTTCCATCCACCACCTGAACGACCTGCTCTCGATCCGCCCGACAATGGTCGACCGGCCGAACGCGCCGGATCTTGCGCCGTTCGAGCGCGAGGTCCGGTTCGAGAACGTGGCCTTCAGCTATCCGGGATCCTCGTTCCGCACCGAGGGGTTGAACGTCACGGTGCCCAAGGGCTCATTCCTCGGCATTGTCGGCCCGTCAGGCTCGGGCAAAAGCACTTTCCTGAACCTGCTCATGCGCTTCTATGACCCGAACGAGGGGCGCGTCACCATCGATGGCATCGACATCGCGACCGTCACGCAGGAGTCGCTGCGCCGCCAGATGGCGGTGGTGTTCCAGGAGAGCTTCCTGTTCAACACAACCATCGCGGAGAACATCCGGATGGCGCATCCCACCGCCACCCTGGAGGAGATCCATGAGGCAGCGCGGCAGGCCGAGGTGCATGACTTCATCATGTCGCTGCCGCAGGGCTACGACACGATGGTCGGCGAGCGCGGCGGCCAGCTCTCCGGCGGCCAGCGCCAGCGCGTGGCCATTGCCCGCGCTCTTGTCCGCAATCCGGCCCTGCTGGTGCTGGACGAGGCAACAAGCGCCCTCGATGCGGCAACAGAATCCAAGCTCAACGAGACGCTGCGCCGGATCGCCGAGACGCGCACCGTCGTGTCGGTCACTCATCGGCTCGGCTCCGTGGTGACGGCCGACCGGATCATCGTGCTCGAGCATGGCCATATCGTCGAGACCGGCACACATTCGGAACTCGTCCGGGCAGGCGGGCTCTACGCCACCATGTGGCAGCGCCAGCAGGCAAGCCGCAAGGCAGCCGAGGCCGCCGGCGAGGACGAGGACGAAGAATAGGTCTCAGCTGCGAGGCTCACCCGGGCCGCTGGGACCGCCATCAGTGCCCTCGGGCCGCGGGCGGGGCGTCGGCCTGGTCAGCCTGGGCAGGTCGGACAGCCGGAACCGCAGGATCGCAGCAGACGGGATGGAGCGGTCGGTGACGGCCCTGCCATTCCGCGACACCGCCAGAAGCTGCGCACGTTCGGCCACCAGCTGTTCGCGCATCCGGCGTGCGACGGCGGCGCCGCCCTGGGGAACGGGCCGCGGGCGGGGCGTCACCTCCACCGCTGCGGCGGCTGCGGGCTGAACGGTACTGGCCTCGCGCGCCGCATAGAGGGCGGCGTGGGCCTTGAGCTCCGTCCTGTCCGCGCCGGCGGCCATGGAAAAGAGGTCCCTTTCCGCGCCCATCCTGTCCTCCGGTTGCATGCAGGCTTCCTTTATCCCCGGCCCGCCGATGTGGACGAGTGGAAGGTTTCGTTAAGGTTGATGCGGTGGTGTCCGGCCACAGCCGATGCCCGAGCGGTAGGCTTTGGAACCGGTCCGCCGTCAGGCTACAAGACTTGACACGAGCAAACACGGAACCTGAGCCATGTGTGCCGATTGCGACCCGGTCTTTGCGCCGCCCGGCGGCAAGGAGGACCTTGAGGAAGGCGTCACCCTGACACCGCGCTTCGGGCCGGATGGTCTGATCACGGCGGTGACCAGCGATGCGCAGAGCGGGGAGCTCCTGATGGTTGCCCACATGAATGCCGAGGCTCTGCGGCTCACCATCGAGACCGGCGAGGCCCATTACTGGTCGCGGTCGCGCCGACAGATCTGGCACAAGGGCGACACATCCGGGCAGATCCAGACGGTGATCGAGATGCGCATCGACTGCGACCAGGACGCGGTCTGGCTCAAGGTGCGGGTAGGGGGCGACGGCGGCTCCTGTCACACCGGCCGCAAGAGCTGCTTCTACCGGGTGATCCCGACCGGTGGGCCGGCCGGCTCGGTCTGTCTCGAGCCGCGCAGCGCCGAGCGCCTGCGCCCGCCGTTCGGCTGAACCATGCTCGGACTGAGGCAGCGCCGGCGAATGCGCGAGGAGGCAGGTGAGCTCGCCTCGGCGCCGTCAGGTTCGCAGGCGCGTCCGTCCCGCCCGGTCATCGGACTGGCGCTTGGGGGCGGGGCGGCGCGCGGTCTTGCCCATGTCGGCGTCCTGCGCGTGCTGGCCCGCGAGGGCTATGCGCCGGACGTCATCGCCGGCACCTCCATCGGTGCCGTTGTCGGCGGCCTGTACGCCTGCGGCAAGCTGGAAGCCTTTGCCGACTGGGCCCTGGCGCTGAAACGGCGTGACATGCTCCGGCTCGTCGACATCGCGATCAGCGGAGGCGGCCTCATGGGGGGCTCCCGCCTTGCCCAGCTGCTGCAGGCGGAGGTCGGGCCTGTGAGGATCGAGCATCTTGATCCTGTCTTTGCCGCTGTGGCCACCGAGATCGGCACCGGCCACGAGGTCTGGCTGACCCGCGGGCTGCTGATCCCGGCCCTGCGCGCCTCCTACGCCCTGCCGGGCGTGCTGCCGCCCGTGCGGGTGGGCGGGCGCTGGCTGATGGATGGCGCGCTTACCAACCCCGTGCCGGTCTCGGTCACCCGTGCACTCGGCGCCCGCCTGGTGATCGCGGTCAGCCTCAATGCCGATGCCCTGGGCCGGGCCACGGTCATCCAGGACCATGGCACTGATCCGTTCGACGAGGCGCAGCCCCTGGCAGAGCGGCGGCCCCGTGTCAGGGCCGTGGTCAATCTGGGCAAGGGCGTTGGGCGCGGGCTTGGCCGGGTTCTGACTCGCCCGCTGGGCCTTGGCCGCGCCGGGGCAGCGACCGCTCCCGACCGCACCGGCCTCGATCCGCGCCTCGCGCTGGGGCGCTCACCGGGCATTCCCACCGTCCTCGTCAAGGCCTTCAATGCCACGCAGGAACGGATCGCCCGCACGCGCCTGGCTGGCGATCCGCCCAATGTGCTGATCGGCCCGCGCCTGTCCCGTCTCGGCCTGTTCGAGTTCCATCGGGCGGCCGATGCCATTGCGCTCGGCGAGGAGGCGGCCGAGCGCATGCTGCCCGACATTGCCGAGGCGCTGAAGGCGGTGGCCTGAGGCCGGCTGGCCTCAGGAGTTCATGATGTAGTCCTTGAGCGCATTGTGCTCGCTCTCGATCTCGGCAAGCCGCCATTTCACCACGTCGCCGATGGAGATGATGCCGACCAGCCGGCCGTTCTCGACCACCGGCATGTGGCGGAACTTGCCCGAGGTCATGCTCTCCATGATCTGGCCGATCAGATCAGCCTCGCGGCAACTGACGACCCTCGTGGTCATGGTCGCTCCAACGGTGCGGTCAAGCGCGGCCGCCCCGTGCTTGGACACGGCCTTCACGATGTCGCGCTCCGACAGGATGCCCGCCACGCTGTAGCCCGGCCCGGTGACGACGACGGCACCGATCTGCTTGTCGGCGAGCATGTGGGCCGCGTCGGCCAGGCTGGCTTCCGCGGCGATGGTGGCCACCGAGCGACCCTTGATGTCGAGAATGCTCTTCACATTCATGGCGCACGCCTCCGGTCCCATGTCGGGGCGCGCCGGCGGGCACACCCGCGAGAGCTCAACTCCGGTTACCCGGTCGCAAAGCATCCGGTCTGAAGCCCGCGAAGGCAAGGCCGTCATCGTGCGCTGCAGCATGAGCTGTCCCATCGAGCCGTGATGCGCCGAGCCCCCTGAGTCCAGAGCGGCTCAAGCCGGGCCAGCCCTGGTGGCGGGCGACAGCCCGTTGGAGTTGCGCTCGGGGTTTTCAGACGCGGACGGGATCGAACAGCCGGAACAACAGGAGCCCGGCCACGAATCCGCCCAGATGGGCCTGCCAGGCGATCTGTCCCTCTGCGCCGGGGATCGGCAGGCTGACTGCTCCGAACAGCACGTTCATCGCAATCCAGACCGCTGTCAGTCCCATGATCGTGCCATTGCGAGCCATGTCGAGAAGTCCGAGCGCCGGCACGCGCCAGGCCTCGTTGTCGACGGCCTGCATGGCGCCGAGCGGTCCGCCCATCTGGAACACGAACCGCAGGGCCGCCGCGGTGAAGCCGGATACGGCCGCCGATGCGCCGATCATTGGCACGAACTGCGTGCCCACCGCTGCGAGGTGCGTGGCGGCGCCGGCCGCGGCCGTCACCCCGAAGAAGACGAGCGATCGAAAGGCGCCGAAGCGGCGTGCCACTGCGGAGCCGAAAACGAGAAACCACAGCATGTTCACGGCCAGATGCAGCCAGTCGACATGCAGGAATGCATAGGTGACGAAGGTCCAGACATCGGCTGCGGCCCCGCCGGGGAACCCCCATGAGTTGGCCAGCGAACGCTCGTAGCGCGCCGGGATGAAGGCGAAGGTGAGCAGAACCTCCTGATCGGCCGCTTCCGACAGCAGGAACTGCCGGACAGCATGGATGGCCACCATAGCGAGGGCCAGCAGGGCAACCACGCCGGGCAGGTTCAGGATGGGTTCGCGTTGGGACAAGGCAAAGCTGCGGACTTGGCGGCGGGCGGAGCTTGTGGACGTGTCTCCCTCGCATGCAAGCCCCCTCATGTCGAGGCTGGTGGGCCGCTCACAGGGGCATCAGGATGAAAAAAGGGGAGATCCATGACGGATCTCCCCGGCTTGGAGCGTCAGGGGCGGCACGCCGTCCCACAAGTCACGTCTCCCTCTCCTACTGTCCCCGGAGAATGCCTGAAGGTGCGCGAACCGTCGGCTGAGTCGGTGCCGGGGTTCGAATTCGTGGAACGCCCCCTTCATGCCCGCTCGCTCGCCCGCCAGCAACCGAAACCAATGGTCAACCTTAACGCGTCAACCCTTTGTTAACCCTGCAGCGCGGCCACCAGCGTGGCATGGCGACTGCTCCGATGGCGACAGAGTGCGCGTCGGGATGGCCATCTGTCCCGGACTGGCACAGGTCAGAAAGTCGAAGAGCCCGCCATGCGTCACGAGGAAAGCCGCCATCTCTTCTCCTACTGGGACGGGCTGCGTGCCGGTCGCGCCGCGCCGGATCGCACGGAGATCGATCCCCGCGCCATCGCCTCCATCCTCGGCGATACCTTCATCCTGGAGGCCGATCGCACCGGTGCCCTGCCCTATCGGCTGGCCGGTTCCCGGGTCAGCAACCTGTTCGCGCGCGAACTGAAGGGGTCGGGCTTTCTTGATCGTTTCACGCCCCATGCCCGCGACCGGGTGCGGAAGGCCCTGGTGGACGCGACGGCGGCGCAGGCCGGCCTGATGCTGGCCCTCGCCGGCACCAGCGCGCAGAGTCGCAAGGTCGATCTGGAGGCGGTGATCCTGCCGCTCGCCCACCGGGGCAGGGTCGGAGCGCGCCTCATCGGCACCCTCACGGTGGCAGAAGTGCCCTGGTGGATCGGCCAGGATGGCATCGCCAGTCTTGACCTGACCGAGCTGCGCCTGCTCTGGCCGAGCTGGCAGCAGGGCGGTCGATCGAGGCCCGATCACGCCATGGCCGCTGGCCGAGCCCCCGTGGCCGTCCTGACGGGCGCGGCGCCGGACAGGCCGGCATCGGCGCGACCGCTGCTGCGGCTCATCCAGGGGGGATTGCCGGCCTGATCACCCGTTCGCAGGACCCGTTGCAACCACCCGTTAACGATCCCGACCCTAAGTTGCGGCTGCCGACCCTCCAGCGCAGCCGATCATGTCAGCCCTGGCCAAAGTCCTCGCAGCTCCCTCTTCCGAGGAGAACAGACGCTTCCAGCGCGTGCGCGTGGACGTGCTCGGGCGTTTCATGCTGTCGGACCGCCGGGAATATCCGTGCCAGGTCATCGACATGTCCCCGGGCGGGGCGGCCATCGTTGCCCCGGTTGTCGGCAGGCTGGGCGAACGGGTCATCGCCTATCTCGATCACATCGGCCGGATCGAGGGCATGATCGTCCGCGTCATGGAAACCGGCTTCTCCATGACCATCGAGGCTTCGCTCCGCAAGCGCGACAAGCTGGCCGACCAGCTGACCTGGCTTGCCAACCGCCAGATCCTCGGCCTGCCGGAAGATCGCCGCCACGAGCGCGTCATCCCGCGCAACCCGTTCACCACGATCACCACGCCGCTCGGCGACAAGGTGCCGGTCCGGGTGATCGACATTTCCCTGTCGGGCGCGGCGATCGGCGGCGCCGACGACCTGAAGCCGGGCGACATCGTCCAGATCTCCCGCTGCATGGCGCGGGTGGTGCGTCGGCTGGAACGCGGCGTGGCGGTTGAGTTCTCCAACCAGCAGCCGATCGAGGGCATTTTGGCGCTGGCCGCCGAGCTGGGTGCCGACTTGAAGGCGGACGTCCCGCGCGCGACGCCGCTCTGAGCGGTCGATTGCCGGAGCGCGCGACGGGTCCGGTTGGAAGCGTGCTTGACCGCCGGTAAACGGCTTGCCGACAAATCCCGCCTTTTCCACGGTCCACGGAAACCAAGATCTGCGCTCAACCTCACCTATCGGCGGTGGTCGTGGCCGGATTCGGGTCGGAATCTTGCGTGACGAGGCGAATCGAAGCTGCCGCAACGTGTGCGCGGGTTAATCCACCCTCCATTAGTCCCAACGAACCCTTTCCCGGATCGTTCGCCTTTCACCGATCGGTTTCAGCGGCGCGCAAAGGCCGGCTGGCAACGTCCCGCCATCGACGGAGGGACACGTCATGCAGGGTCTTGCGACCGCCCGAAAGAGGGGGAGGGCGTTCAGCTTTCTGGCCGTGGCCGGATGGCTTCTCGTCACCGCGACAGGCGCTTCCGCCGACCGCCAACTGGCCCATCTGAACGAGATGGGAGCCACCACGCCGCCGATCGGCTGGGTGCAGTTCTGCCGCGAGTTTCCGGCCGATTGCGCGGCCCGTCCGGCGCGCATCGATGCCGTGCGGCTCGATCGCGCCAGCTGGAGCCTGATGACGGCGATCAATGTCCGGGTGAATGCTGCCATCGAGCCGGTGACGGACATGGAACAGTATGGCGTGGAGGAGCACTGGACCTATCCGGTGTCGGGACGGGGCGACTGCGAGGACTATGTCCTCGAGAAGAAGAAGCAGATGATTGCGGCCGGCTTTCCGGCCAGTGCCCTGCTGATCACGGTGGTGCGCGACCGGCGCGGCGACGGCCATGCCGTGCTCACCGTGCGCACCGATCGCGGCGACTTCATCCTCGACAACGAGACGGATGACATCCGGCTCTGGAACCAGACTGGCTTCCGCTTCGTGAAACGGCAGTCGGAAGCCGACCCCAACCGCTGGGTAACCATCGGCCCGGCCTCGGCACCCGCCGCGGTCGCCAGCCAGTAGTTTTCGTGCCCGGCCAGGCCGGGGCCCGGATCGGGCCGTGCGCAACCACGGGCATCCATCCGTCTGTCATCACGGAGCTTCGCGTCCTCGGTCACGTCCCACCCCTCCCCGTCCCCAGACCGGGTTCGCGATCGACGGCCGGCACCTCGCAAAGAGGGCCGGCCGTCACCTTTTCCGGCCCTGTCCAAGCGCCCCTTCACCTCGTCCTGGAAATGGACTAATCAGCCCCCACCCCCGGCAAGTTCCGATCCGCGAGGCCAGACATGCAGACCTACGACCGGCTGGTGACGGTGTTCGGCGGCTCCGGCTTCGTCGGCCGTCATATCGTTCGGGCGCTGGCCCGGCGCGGCTTCCGCGTGCGTGTGGCCGTGCGCCGGCCCGATCTGGCCGGCCATCTCCAGCCGCTCGGCGCCGTCGGGCAGATCCATGCCGTGCAGGCCAACCTGCGCTATCCCGATTCGGTGATGAAGGCCTGCGAGGGGGCCGAGATCGTCATCAACTGCGTCGGCATCCTGTACGAGACCGGGCGACAGAAGTTTGATGCGGTGCAGGCGCGCGGCGCGGGCGCCGTGGCGCGCGCGGCAAAGGCCGCAGGTGCTCGGCTCATTCACCTGTCGGCCATCGGCGCCGATGCGGCCAGTGCATCTGCCTATGCCCGCACCAAGGCCGCGGGCGAGGCGGCGGTTCTCGCCGAAGTGCCCGATGCGGTGATCTTGCGCCCGTCGATCATCTTCGGCCCGGAGGACGGCTTCTTCAACCGTTTCGCCGCCATGGCCCAGATGTTCCCTGCGCTGCCGCTCGTCGGGGGTGGCACGACCCGCTTCCAGCCGGTTTTCGTCACGGATGTCGCCGAGGCCGTGATGGCCGCCATCGACGGCAAGGCCAGGCCAGGCACCGTCTACGAACTTGGCGGTCCGTCAGTGAAGAGCTTCCGTGAACTGCTCGAGTTCGTGCTGGCCACGACAGGGCGCAACCGGCTGCTGGTGCCGCTGTCCTTCGGACTGGCCCGACTTCAGGCGAAGTTTCTGCAATATTTGCCGAATCCGCCCCTCACGCCCGATCAGGTCGAATTGCTGAAGCTCGACAACGTGGTGAGCGATGCGGCGAAGGCCGAAGGCCGGACGCTGGAGGGACTCGGCATCCGCCCGCAATCGGTGGAAGCCATCGTGCCAACCTATCTGTGGCGCTTCCGGCGGCAGGGCCAGTTCGCCGAGCAGCACCGCTGAGGCCGGGCGGGGCTCAACGCATTAGCCATAGGCCGGCGAGACCCGCCGTGCCCACCACGATGCGCCAGACTGCGAACAGCGCGAAGCCGTGCCGGCTGACATAGTCGAGCAGGAAGCGCACGACCAGCAGACCGGAGATGAAGGCAGCGATGAAGCCGACCCCGATGATGGTGACATCGGAAAAGTCGAGCGCGCGGTAGTTCTTGTAGAGGTCGTAGGCGAAGGCCCCGGCCATGGTCGGCATGGCGAGGAAGAACGAGAACTCGGCAGCCGCGCGCTTGCTCGTGCCCATCAGCATGGCGCCGACGATGGTCGCGCCCGAGCGGGACACACCGGGAAACAGCGACGCGCACTGGAACAGGCCGATCCGCAGTGCCAGCCAGGGCGAGAAGCGGAAGGCATTGTCCTCCACTGTCTCGATCTTCATGCGGTCGACGAGGAGCAGGATGAAGCCGCCGATGATCAGCGCGATACAGACTAGATCCGGCCGTTCGAACATGGCCTTGATCGATGAATGCAGGAGAACGCCGAGGAAGGCCGCCGGCAGGAAGGCAATGAGCACCGAGGCGACGAAGCGGCGCGCCCACGGATCGGTCGGCAGGCACAGGACCACGCCCAGGAGACGGACGAAATAGACCGAGACGATGGCGAGAATCGCGCCGAGCTGGATCAGCACCTCGAAGGTCTTGCCAGTGGAGTGGAAGCCGAGGAAATGGCCAACAAGGATCAGGTGGCCGGTGGAGGAGACCGGGATGAACTCCGTCGCCCCTTCCACGATTCCGAGGAAGAGCGCCTTGCCCAGATTGGCGATATCCATGCCGGCCCCTGTCTGCTTTCTGGCGATTCGCCTGTCCTAGCAGGCCGGACTTCACGAGCGGTTAACCATGACCGTTGCCGGGCTTGTCGCCGATGGGCCGGCTCGCCACATTGCTGCAATGAGCGACCGCACCAATCCCTTCTTCCGCCCCTGGACCACGCCCTTCGGCATCGCGCCCTTCAGCGAGATCACCATCGACGACTATCGGCCGGCCTTCGAGCGGGCGCTGGCCGAGCATCGCGCCGAGATCGAGGCCATCGCCACCAATCCGGATGCGCCGACCTTCGCCAACACGATCGAGGCGCTGGAAGCCGCCGGTCATGCGCTCGACCGCTTGACAGGCGTGTTCTTCAACCTCGCCGCCTCCGATGCCACCGAGGCCATCCAGGCGATCCAGCGCGAGATGGCACCGGTGCTTGCCCAGCACGCCAATACCATCAACCTTGACCCGCGTCTCTATGCTCGCGTCAAGGCAGTGCACGATCGTGCCGCCAAGCTGAACCTCACCGTCGAGCAGGAGCGTGTGCTCGACTACACGTGGAAGGGCTTCGTGCGCGCGGGCGCGGAACTCGACGAGGGCGGCAAGGCCCGCATGCGCGCCATCACGGAGCGCCTTGCCACGCTCGGCACGACCTTCGGTCAGAACATCCTCAAGGATGAATCGGGGTGGACGCTGGAATTGCAGGCGGCCGATCTTGCCGGCTTGCCCGATTTCCTTGTCTCGGCGCTGGCCCAGGCCGCGCGCGACCGCGGCCTGCAGGGCCATGTCATGACCCTCGCACGTTCCATGGTCGAACCGTTCCTGACGCTCTCGCCGCGCCGTGACCTGCGCGAGAAGGTCTTCCGCGCCTGGGTGAAGCGCGGCGAGATGGGCGGAGAGACCGACAATACGGCCATCGTCGTCGAAACGGTCAGGCTGCGGGCGGAGCGGGCGCAGCTGCTCGGCTACCCGACCTTTGCGGCCTTCAAGCTGGGCAATTCCATGGCCAGGACGCCGGACCAAGTTCGCGCCCTGCTCGGTCGCGTCTGGCCCAAGGCGGTGGAACGGGCAAGGGAGGAACGTGCCGAACTGGAGGCTATCGCCCGCGAGGAGGGCATGAATGGCCGCATCGAACCCTGGGACTGGCGCTACTATGCGGAAAAGGTGCGCCAGAGGCGCTATGCCATCGACGAGGCGGCGCTGAAGCCCTATTTCCAGCTCGACCGGATGGTCGAGGCGGCCTTCGACGTCGCCTCTCGCCTGTTCGGCATCAGCTTCCGCCGCCGCCACGACGTTCCAGTCTATCACCCAGACGTCCGTGCCTGGGAGGTCACCCGCGACGGAGAGCATGTCGGGCTGTTCCTCGGCGATTATTTCGCGCGGCCCACGAAGCGGTCCGGCGCGTGGATGAGCGCCTTCCGCAGCCAGGAGAAACTGTCCGGTAACATCCGGCCGATCATCGTGAATGTCATGAACTTCGCGAAGCCTGCCGAGGGCCAGCCGGCACTGCTGTCCTTCGAGGATGCACGCACGCTGTTCCACGAATTCGGCCATGCGCTGCACGGCCTCCTGTCCGACGTGACCTATCCGCTGGTGGCGGGAACCTCGGTTCCACGCGATTTCGTCGAGTTCCCCTCGCAGCTCTACGAGCACTGGCTGGAGCGTCCGGAGGTTCTGCAGCGATTTGCCGTCCATGCCGAGACGGGTGAACCCATGCCCAGGGAGCTGATCGACCGGGTTCTGGCGGCCCGCACCTTCAATCAGGGCTTCGCGACGGTCGAATATGTCTCCTCGGCGCTGGTCGACATGGCCTTCCACTCGCTGGAGACGGTCGGGGAGCTCGACCCGGTCGCCTTCGAGGCCGACGAGCTGACCCGTATCGGGATGCCCGAAGGCATGGCCATGCGGCACCGCACGCCGCATTTCGCCCATGTCTTCTCCGGCGACGGCTACGCGGCCGGCTATTACAGCTACATGTGGTCGGAGGTGCTCGATGCGGACGGTTTCGCGGCCTTCGAGGAGGCCGGCGATCCGTTCGACCCGCGTCTGGCCCAGCGGCTAGGCATGTATGTCTATTCGGCCGGCAATAGCCGCGACCCGATGGAGGCTTATGTGGCGTTCCGCGGCCGCGAGCCGGACCCGCAGGCGCTGCTGGTCAAGCGTGGTCTGGCGAAGGCCGCCTAGCAAGCCGTTTTGGGGCGCCGCGCGGCTATTGCCGCATCTCCAGCACACCGCGGCCGCCGACGGCGGTATTCCAGCCGGCGGCGGTCGAACGGATCCAGTGCACGTAATCGCGCACCGGCACATAGATCGGAGTCGCCGTGCATTCGCGGCCGGGATCGGTGGTGCCGCCTTTGAGCACGCCGACCACGGTGAACGACCCGCCGACGCGGCGATAGACCGGACCGCCGGAATCGCCGACGCACATGCCTGGACGCAGGCTGCGCTCCTCGCCCGAAAGTCCGGCAAAGCCGCGACCGGGAACGCTCGGCTGGGTCGAGCGCATCAGCGCCTCGCGCAGCACTCCATCGCGCCCGCGTGCCCGCTCGGTCGAGCCAAATCCTGCGATTAGCAGTTCCTCGCCGGACACCCCGGCGGAGAGCCAGCCGGTTCCCCACGCACCGGCCGGCAGTGCGGCCGCGCGGACATCGCCGGCAAAGGGTCGGGCTACCTGAATCAGGCCGATGTCGTCGGAGGCGAAACCGTGGGAGGGGTCGAAATTGGGATGAGGCATGGTGCGCGCCACGGGCACCGTCAGGCGGCGGAAGGCGCGGTCAAGATAGCGCACCCGATATCGCCCGCGGGCCGAGACGCAATGGGCGGCCGTCAGAACCAGGTCCGGCCCCACGATCGCACCGGTGCAGATGCCCTCCGGCGTCTCGATGAGAACGGTCGAGCGTCTTGTGCCATTGGGATCCCGCGCCGGTTCGCCGCGCATGACGGCCTCGGCGGGCAGCGTCATCGCGAGCGCGGCCGCGAGGGCTGCCAGCCCCGCCAGCACCTTTTTCCTGGGTCGAGCCACGATCCGCCTCGTCTCTTCCCGCCAGCCGATGGGCCGGCTGCCAAGGGTCGATAACAGCCCCCCTGCGACGAGCTGTCAATGCGACAGCTGGGCCATGATCCTGCGCGACACGATGCCGTTGGCATGACGGAACCGCGACAGATCAGTGGCATCGGATGGTTTTCGGACTTGTGCCCGGCGCCATCGCGAGGGTAACTGGAGACAAGCTCCGCAAGAGAGCAGGGAACAACCGCAAGGGGTTGCGGGCATCACATGGAAACGCCGACCTACAGGATCGTCATCGCCGATGACCATCCGCTCTTCCGCGGCGCGCTGCGCGAGGCCGTCTCGGGCCTGCCGGTGCAGTTGCAGATTGTCGAGGCGGGTTCGTTCACCGAGATGTCCGATCTGATCGGACACGATCCCGACGTCGACCTGGTCCTGCTCGATCTCGCCATGCCCGGGGTCAAGGGCTTTTCCGGGCTGATGTTCCTGAGAGCACAATATCCCGGCGTGCCGGTTGTGGTTGTTTCGGCCACCGAGGATGCGGCAGTGATCCGGCGCTGTTTCGAGTTCGGTGCCTCCGGCTTCATTTCCAAGACGCTGGGCACCGAGGCCATGCGCGAGGCGGTGCGGCAGGTGCTGGAAGGCGGAACCTATGTGCCGCCGGATATCGACCTGTCGGGGGGTGGAAACACCGAGAGTGCGCGCCTTGCCGCCCGTCTTGCCAGTCTCACGCCTCAGCAGGTGCGGGTGCTGATGATGCTGTCCGAGGGCCTTCTCAACAAGCAGATCGCCTATGAGCTCTCGGTGTCCGAGGCGACGGTCAAGGCCCATGTCTCGGCGATCCTGACAAAGCTTGGCGTCGACAGCCGCACGCAGGCGGTGATCGCGGCCTCGAAGATCGCGACAGAGGGCTGGCCGGGACAGACGCTGAACGGTTGAGACGCCCGGGCGCCGCTGTCTGGGCGGCTGTGCCGTTGTCTCGGTGGCTGGGGGGCGCTATTGACCGCGCCTTCGCGGCTCCGCTCCGGCCGCGTCATGGAAAAACCACATCACGACGGTGGATTGCGCCCGGATTCAACGCATGCAGCTTCTCCATCGCTCCTTCTGTCCACATTCGCGGTTTCTGCGCCTTGTCCTCGCCGAGCGTGGCCTTGACGTCGAGCTGATCGAGGAAAGGCCCTGGGAACGGCGACCCGATTTCCTCAGACTCAATCCGGAAGGCGTGACGCCCGTGCTGGTGGTCGCCGACACCTTCGCCGTTCCGGGCGCCGAGATCGCCTGCGCCTGGCTCGACGAGACGGGGGCAGGGATGCCCTCGCGCCCGCTTCTTCCCGAGAGCCCCGTGGAGCGGGTGGAGGTGCGCCGGCTCGTGCGCTGGTTCAACGGCAAGTTCTTCGAGGAGGTCTCCGGGCTGCTGGTCGAGGAGAAGATCGACAAGCGGTTCAAGCCGCCCGAGCAGGGCGGCGGCGGACCCAACACCACGGCCCTGCGGGCGGCACGCGTTAATATCCGCTATCATCTGGCCTATATCGGCTGGCTCGCGGCCCGCAATCACTGGCTGGCCGGCCCGGACATGAGCTACGCGGATCTGGCCGCGGCGGCGCATCTGTCGGTGGTGGACTATCTGGGCGAGGTTGCGTGGTCCGACGAGGCGACAGCGAGGGAATGGTACGCACGGGTCAAGTCGCGCCCCTCGTTCCGGGCGCTGCTGGCGGACCGGGTCGCCGGCATGCCGCCGAGCGCGACCTACGCCGATCTCGACTTCTGAACGATCCAGGGGTTCTGGCCGGTCTGATTGCCGACAGGGCTCGCGCCGAGGGTTTTGATCTCGTCGGGTTCACCCGGCCGGATGCAGTTCCTGATGCCGCGCCGCGACTGGCTGCAGCCATCGCCGCCGGGTTCCACGGCTCGATGGCGTGGATGGCCGAGACCGCCGAACGGCGCGGTGATCCGCGCGTGCTCTGGCCGGAAGCCCGAACCGTCATCATGCTGGGCCTGAACTATGGTCCTGACGAGAATCCGCTCGACGGTCTGAAGGACCGCTCCGCGGGCCTGATCTCGGTCTATGCGCGGGGCGAAGACTATCACGACCTCATCAAGAAACGGCTGAAGGCGGTCGGCCGCTGGCTCGCCGAGGCGACCGGCTGCGGCATCAAGGTTTTCGTCGATACCGCTCCGCTCATGGAGAAACCGCTTGCCGCTGCCGCCGGGTTGGGCTGGCAGGGCAAGCACACCAACCTCGTCTCGCGCCGCTTCGGTTCCTGGCTGTTTCTCGGGGCCATCCTGACCACGCTCGAACTGGCGGCTGACACGCCGGAGGGCGATCATTGCGGCTCCTGCCGCGCCTGCCTCGACATCTGTCCGACGGCCGCCTTTCCTCGCCCCTATGCCCTCGATGCTCGGCGCTGCATCAGCTATCTGACCATCGAGAACAAGGGGCCGATCCCGCGGGAGTTCCGCGGGGCGATCGGCAACCGCATCTATGGCTGCGACGACTGTCTTGCCGCCTGTCCTTGGAACAAGTTTGCCCGGGAGGGCCGGGAGCTGAAGCTCGCCGCGCGCGAGGAGCTGCGCCGACCGTCCCTTGCCCGGCTGGCCCGGCTCAACGACGCCGATTTCCGGGCCTTGTTCGCCAAGAGCCCGATCAAGCGCATCGGCCGCGACCGCTTCGTCCGCAACGTGCTGGTGGCCATCGGCAACAGCGGTGACAGCAAGCTGGCCGATGCGGTCCGCCCGCTGCTCGCCGACCCGCATGCGCTGGTCAGGGGAGCGGCGGTCTGGGCGCTGGCGCAGCTGGACCCGGAGGCGCTGGCAGCCGGCCCTCCGCCCGACGAGACGGATGCGGATGTGCTCGCGGAATGGGCAGCAGCCGGTGATCAGTCCTCGGGCGTGTCCGGCAGCGGCACCCAGGTTTCGGGATAATCGACCTGCGTCAGATAGAGCGCGTGCGCCGGACCGACCATGCCGCAGGCCTTGCGGTCACGGGCGGCGAGGGCCTCGCGCAGGTCGTCAACGGTCCACAGCCCCTCGCCCACCAGCTTCACGGTTCCAACCATCGAGCGCACCTGGTTGTGCAGGAAGGATCGCGCGTCGAGCCGGCACTCGATGCCATCCGCGGTGCGCCTGACGTCGAAACGGTCGAGGTTCTTCACCGGCGACTTCGCCTGGCATTCGGTGGAGCGGAAGGTGGTGAAGTCGTGCCGGCCTATGAGCACGTCCGCAGCCGCCTGCATGCGCGCAACGTCCAGGGGTTTCGGTGACCACCAGGCTCGCTGACGCTCCAGCGTCAGCGGCGGTCGCCGGTCGATGATGCGGTAGAGATAGTGGCGCCGGACCGCCGAGAACCGGGCATCGAAGTCGTCCGGCATCTTCTCGGCCTTCAGGACGGCAATGGCCTCGTCCTTGAGATAGCGGTTGGTGGCATCGCGCACCACGCGGTTCGGCCAGTCGCGGGTGAGGTCGACATGGGCGACCTGGCCAGTGGCGTGGACGCCTGCGTCGGTGCGTCCGGCACCATTGACCGTGACCGGTTCGCCGGCGAATGCGGCCACCGCGCGGGCGATCTCGCCCTGAACAGACTTGCCGAAGCTCGCCCCCTGGATCTGCCAGCCTATATAGGGCGTGCCGTCATACTCGATGGTGAGGCGATAGCGGGGCATGGCCGCGCGGTCAGCCCAGGCGGTCGCCGGCGGCAAGCTTCGCGCCGTTGAGGAACTCCGCTGCCTTCATGGGTCTGGCGCCGGCCCGTTGGACCTCCACGAGGCGCACCGCGCCGTCCCCACAGGCCACGGTGAGGTCGTCGGCCAGCAGCGTGCCGGGCAAGCCGGAACCTGTGGCGAGCGTGGTGCGCAGCACTTTGATCCGCTCAGGCCCCTTGCCGAGATCGGCCTCGAACCAGGCCCCGGGGAAGGGGGAAAGGCCTCGCACCAGGTTGTGGACCGTGACTGCGGGCCGCGACCACTCGATGCGAGCCTCGGCCTTGTCGATCTTGGCTGCATAGGTGACGCCCTCTGCCAACTGCGGCGAGAAGGTCAGCGATCCGCGCTCCAGGGCGGCGAGCGCCCGCACCATCAGGTCGGCACCCAGAACCGCCATGCGGTCATGCAGGTCCTGCGCAGTCATGTCGGGGCCGATCGCGATGGTCTCGGCCATGGCGACGGGCCCCGTGTCCAGGCCCTCGTCCATCTGCATGACCATGACACCGGTTTCCACGTCGCCGGCCATGATGGCCCGCTGGATCGGCGCGGCGCCACGCCAGCGCGGCAACAGCGAGCCATGCAGGTTGAGGCAGCCGAGCGCGGGAGCCTCGAGCACCGGCTTGGGCAGGATGAGGCCATAGGCGACCACCACCGCGACATCGGCGCCGAGCGAGGCGAAGACCTCCTGCGCCGGGGCATCGCGCAACGTGCGCGGGGTGAAGACCGGAATGCCGAACCGCTCCGCCAGCCGGTGAACGGGCGTCTTCTGTTCGGTCATGCCGCGGCCGGCGGGCTTCGGTGCGCGGGTATAGACCGCCACCACGTCATGGCCCTGCCCGATGATCTCGGACAGTGTCGGCACGGCGAAATCCGGCGTACCCATGAAGACCACGCGCAGGCTCACGCGGTGGCCTCGCGGCGGGCCTGCTTGGCAAACTTCTTCATGACCCGCTCGCGCTTGAGGCGCGACAGATAGTCGATGAACAGGACACCGTTCAGATGGTCGATCTCATGCTGGACACAGGTCGCCATCAGCCCCTCGCAGTCGAGCTCCTGCGGCTGGCCATCGAGGTCCAGATAGCGCACCCTGCAGCGCGCGGGTCGCTCGATCTCCTCGTAATATTCGGGGATCGACAGGCATCCTTCCTCGTAGGTCGAGGTCTCCTCCGAGCGCCAGACGATCTCGGGATTGATGAGGACAACCGGCTGCTTGGGTTCGTCCTTGCGCGCGATGTCGACGGTGATGATCCGCTTCGGCACGGCGATCTGGATAGCCGCAAGCCCGATGCCGGGTGCGTCATACATGGTCTCCAGCATGTCATCGGCAAGCCGGCGCACCTCGTGGTCGACGGTGGCGACCGGCTCGGAGACCAGCTTCAGCCGCGGGTCGGGAATGACGATGATGTCGCGAAGGGCCATGGAGGGGCGGCGGGCGAGAGGGGCGGCAGCAGCCGGATGGGCCTGAGTTAAGCGCCCGAACCGGCCGGGTCAATCGGCACGGTCCTGGGCAAGCCCGCGCCATTCCGCTTTCCGCTCAGCTCCACCAGGCGACCAGGCCGGCGGCCGCAGCCCACACGACCGCGTAGCGCAAGGTGCGGGCGAGCCCGGTCAGCAGCGCCGTCGCCAGCAGGGGATAGCGCGCCATGCCGGCGACCAGCGTGATCGGATCACCGATCACCGGCATCCAGCACAGGAGCAGGGTCATCCAGCCAAAGCGGCCGAAAAGACGCTGGATCCGGCCCATCATGGCCGGATCGAGCCGAAACCGGGCGAGCAGCGCCTGGCCCCGCGGGCTCTCGACTCCGCTCACCATGAGCCGGCCGATCCACCAGCTGGTCATGCCGCCGGCCGTATTGGCCAAGGCGGCCACAACGAACAGGGCAGCTGGCGGCGCGGCTTCGGCGGCCATCAGGCCGAGAAACACCACCTCCGACCCGCCCGGCAGCAGGGTCGCGGCGGTGAAGGCCGCCGCCGCCATGGTCGCGAGCGCTAGCAGTTCGGCAGCCACGCGGCACTCCCGTTAACGACGGTGTCATGCCACGCGGGGCGGCGCTTGCACAGGTCCGTCCCGCATCTTTTAATACGGCTCCGAAACGAGTTGCGTTGCCGGTGCCAAGATGTCCGTGGTCATGCGTCCCGCCCAGGCGCTCAGGCTGATGCACGACCTGTCCCTCGCGCTCGTGCAGGACGGCGAGTACGACCTATCCGCCCGCCAGCTGGCCATTCTCCTCACCATCTATCTGGAACCGCCGCCGCACCACGTCCGCGATCTTGCCCGCAAGCTCGGCGTCACCAAGCCGGTGATCACGCGCGCGCTCGACACCATGGGCAAGCTGGAACTCGTCGCCCGGCGCCGTGACGACAACGACAGGCGCGACGTGGTGATCCAGCGCACGGTCAAGGGTGCCCTGGCGGTCGAGCGCATCGGGGATCTGGTCATCGCCTGCGCCCGCGATCTGCCGCCTTGATCCTCGCGCCGCCGACCCGGGCAATGCGTCGTTCACCGACTTCTGCTAGGAGAGGCTCATGTCGATGCTCGACCGCCGCACCACACCCGCCCGCTCCGACCTGGCAGCAGCCTTCCTGAGGGGGCAGGTCACGGCAGACCGGTTTGTCGAGGGCCGGCCGGCCCGCGTCGTCCTGCCGGTCGTTCCGCTCACGCCCTCGACGCAGGTCAATGTGGCCAGGGATACCGAACTGGTCTTCGGAGAGGAGGTGACGATCTACGACGAGGCCGGTGGTCACTGCTTCTTGCAGTCGGCACGCGACGGCTATGTGGGCTATGCGGTTGCCGCCGCTTTCGGCCACCGGGGCCGGCCGGCGACCCACCGGGTCGCCGCCCTGCGCACCCATCTCTATCCGGGTCCGAGCATCAAGCTGCCGCCGACCTGGGCGGTGCCCATGAATGCGCAGCTCACCATCGAGCGCATGGTCGGCGAGTTCGCCGTCACCGATACCGGGCTCCATGCGGTTATCCGCCACCTTGCCCCGCTGGCGGAACCGGAGCCGGATTTCGTCGCCGTGGCCGAGCGCTATGTCGGAACGCCCTATCTGTGGGGCGGACGCACCAGCCTCGGCATCGACTGTTCGGGCCTGGTCCAGGTGGCGCTGGAAGCGGCAGGGATGGCCGCGCCGCGTGATTCCGACCTGCAGGAGGCAAGCCTCGGCGTGCGGATCGAAGCCGGTCCCGATCTGATGGCCGTCCGTCGCGGTGATCTCATCTTCTGGAAGGGCCATGTCGGCATCGTCGCCGGTCCTGGCACACTGCTCCACGCCAACGGCCACCACATGGCCGTCGTGGTCGAGCCGCTCATGGAGGCCGTCGAACGGATCGCGGCGAAATCCCATGGCACCGTCACCGCGGTGAAGCGACTCGTCTGATCTATGGGCAGACTGGCCTGTCGCAGCGTCTGACGGCGACGATCGCCTGTTCGAGCACGGCCCGGCCGGGCCAGCCGATGATGGCCGTGCCGGCCAGCAGCCAGGACGGCGTGGCCGACAGGTTCGCCGCATTGGCCATCCGGGTCGCGGCCGCCACCGCCGCACCGGTCTCCTGACGGTCGGCGAGATCCTCCACCTCCTCGTCGTTGAGACCCAGATCCTTGGCCAGTTCCAGCGCCTTCAGGCCGTCGAACACGCCGCGTGCGGCCATGGAGGCCTCGTGGAAGGCCAGGGCCTTGGCATTGCCGCCCAGCAAGCCGACGGCATGCTCCACCCGCGCGGCCTGGAACGAGGGCAGGCCAAGACTTGGGGCATTGACGAGCCGCAGCGCCAGATCACCGTCGGCGGCCAGCATGGCCTTCACGTCGTGCGCCGCTCGCCGGCAGAAGCCGCAGTTGGAATCATAGACTTCCGTCAGGATGACGTCGGGCTGCGCGG
Organism: Phreatobacter sp.; assembly: GCA_046295035.1. Lineage (GTDB taxonomy): Bacteria > Pseudomonadota > Alphaproteobacteria > Rhizobiales > Phreatobacteraceae > Phreatobacter. Next base: position 31,789 of record JBKBOA010000002.1, on the reverse strand, counting down.
AGCCGGCGGAGATCACATTGGCAAGTCCCTGGATCTCCGTCTCGATCTCGACGGCGACCCGGAAGTTTGGCACCTCCCGGCCCGTTCCGTCCTTGAGCGGATACCAGGCGCCCTGTCCATGGGCGGCCGGTCCCTGGAGGAGCAGGGGCGGGGCGACGGCCACCAGGGGGGCGGCAAGCAGGGCGCGGCGACGGATGGGCATGTTCGGGCTCCGATGGCCTGCACCATCGCCACCGCAAGCTCTGCTTCAAGTCACGGCTGCGTGACGGCTCACGCCGCCTTCACGGTCTCGATGAACTGTTCGACCTCGCGCTGCAGGACAATGCTCTGGTGTGACAGGGCCTTCGCCGAGGCGAGCACTTGTGCGGAGGCCGACCCTGTCTCCGCGGCGCCGGCATTGACGCTGGCAATGTTGTGCGCGACCTGCGCCGTACCCTGTGCGGCCTCGGTGACATTGCGCGAGATCTCCTGCGTGGCCGCGCCCTGTTCCTCCACCGCTGCGGCAATGGCCGCCGCGATGCCGGCTAGCCGGTCAATCGTCTCGCCGACATCCTTGATCGCCGCCACCGACTCCTGGGTCGCGGTCTGCATCATGGCGATCTGCGAACCGATCTCGCCTGTTGCCTTGGCGGTCTGGTTGGCAAGCTGCTTGACCTCGGAGGCGACCACCGCAAAGCCCTTGCCGGCCTCCCCGGCCCTGGCGGCCTCGATGGTGGCGTTGAGGGCGAGGAGATTGGTCTGCTCGGCAATTGCGGTGATCAGACGGACGACATCGCCGATCCGGCCGGCCGCTACCGACAGCTCGCCGATGCGGGTATTGGCGGTCTGTGCCTGAGTCACCGCCTCATGCGACATGCGGGTGGATTCCTCCACCTGCCGGCCGATCTCGGAGACGGACGAGGCCATCTCCTCGGAGGCGCCGGCGACCGACTGCACGTTGGCAGAAGCCTCCTCGGAGGCGGCAGCCACCACCACGGCCAGGGACTGGGTGTTCTCGGCGGTGCGTGACAGACTGGTGGCAGCCGCTTCCAACTCGCTGGAGGCGCGGGAGACGGTGGCCACCACGCCGCCGATGGTCTTCTGGAACTGGTCGGCGAAGGCAATCATCGCGGCCCGTCGTTCGGCCGCGGACCGGGCCTCCGCCTCCTGTCGTTCGGCGCGCAGGCGCTCGGTCTCGATCATGCTGGTCTTGAAGGTCTCCATGGCTCCGGCCAGGGCACCGATCTCGTCGCGCCGTGCGCGGTAGGGGGTCTCGACGCTCGTGTCGCCCTCTGCAAGGCGCAGCATGGCATCCTTCATGGCGGTCAGCGGGCCGACCACGCGGCGCATCATCAGAACGATGGCGGCAACCGCGAAGACAACCGCCAGTCCGAGAGCGACGAGCTGCCAGGCCAGCCCCCGGAAGCTGAGCTCCATCAGGCCGTTGGCGTGATCACGGGCAGCCGCCAGAGCCGCATCCGCGACATCGAGAATGGTGGCCAGCTTCTGCACGGCCATGGGGCTCCATTCCGAAGCCGTGAAGCGCGGCTGCTCCTTGTTGATCAGCTGCATGAGCGTGGCCATGCGCACCTTGCCGAATTCCGGATCCAGGAATCCTTCGCGCGCCTTCTGCATGACGGCAGCGAAGGAAGCGGGGAGCGGCAGTCCCGCAGCGAGGTGCTCGACCGTGGCCCACGAGGTTTCCATCCGCGAGACGAGGGTCGCATAGTCGACCAGCGGGTTGGCAGGCAGAGGCAGCCCCGCGAGCGGGTTGGAAATGAAGACCGAGGTATCGCCGGCGGCCTGACGGGTCATCCAAGCATTCTGCTTCAGCTCCATGAGCTGGCCGACCAGGGCATCGTCGAGCTTGATGAGGCGGGTGGTCTCCGAGCCGATGCGGGCGAGCAGGTTGATCATGCCATCGGTTGCCGCGAAATAGTCGTCGGCGATCCGGGGCCGGCGCTGGGCCAGCGGCTGGGCCATGGCGCGTGCGGTCTCCTCCTGAAGGGCAGCGAGGGCGGTGATCGAGCGGTCGAGCTCGGCAGTCGCCTCCGCTGCACCCTTGAAATCGAGGGTTCGCAACACTGCCAGCGCCGCGCGCAGGGCCGGCATCTCGGCGGCCCGGTGCGGGGCGATCGTGGCAGGCACGCTGGCATGCACCGCCTCCAGCATCAGGGCGCGCCGTGAGTTGGAGCGGTCGACGCGCAGATTATGTAGCGCGGTGAACATGTGGATGTTGAGATCCACAACCGCGGCGATGCGCACCGACGTCTGGTAGCGTTGCCAGGACTGCCAGCCGGCCAGCGACAGCAATCCGACCAGGGCCAGGGCCAGCACGACGACGATGCCCTGTGACAGGCCGCGGACGGAAAGACGATTCAGCACGGAAGCCCCCAAGCTTTTCGCAAATGCGAAAGCATGGTCGCCATCTTTGGTAAAGGAACGGCTAATCGCGGGCGCCGCGGAGAAGGAATGCCTCGAAACATCAGAGGCTTGCAGGCGCGATGGCGGTGACCCAGCGTCAGGCGGCGTCAGTATCCGTGGCGCGGGTCGACGATGTTCTCGAGCGGCCTTCCCGCCCTGTGGGCCCGGATCTGGCGCGCCACATAGGCGGCAATGGCCGGCGGCGAGGAGATCGCGGAATTGTGCGGCGTCACCGTCACGTTCGGATGGCTCCAGAGCGGGCTCGTCTCGGGCAGCGGCTCGGTTTCGAACACGTCGAGCACCGCCGCCCCGAGCGTGCCCGCCTCGAGCGCCGCCAGGATGTCGGCCTCCACCTGAAGGCCGCCGCGCCCGACATTGATCAGCACCGGGCCGCCGATGGACTCCGCCTTCGGCATCCGGGCGAACAGGGCCGCATTCAGAATGCCGGCCGTATCCGGGGTCAGTGGCATCATGGCAACGAGGATGTCGGAAGAGGCGACGATCGATTCGAGGCCGCCGGCCCCGTGATGCATGGCCACTCCGGCAACCTCCTTCGGCCGGCGGCTCCAGCCGGCAACCTGGAAACCCATGGTCCTCAGCTTGGCGGCGGCATCCTGCCCGAGAACACCCATGCCGAGCAGCCCGACCCGGATGTCGCTCGCCTGCGGTTGGTCGCGCAGGTCGATCCACTTGCGCTCGCGCTGGAAGCCGTCATAGACCCGCACCCGCCGCAGGGCCATGAGGCAGTGCATCACAACATATTCCGACATGCGGGTGGTCAGGTCGGGATCGACCACGCGGACGATCGGCACGCCCTCGGGCAGTCGCGTGTCTCTGAACAGGTGATCGACGCCGGCGCCCAGCGAGAAGATGGCCTCCAGATGCGGCAGGCCGGCAAAGGTGCCCTCGGGCTGTTTCCAGGCCGCGGCATAGCTCACCGCGCGGCGGTCGAAGGGCTCGGTGTGCAGCACGATGTCCCAGTCGGGCAGGACGGCGCGGAAACGTTCGCGCCAGGGTTCCGGATCCCAGGCGCTGATGCCGAGCAGCAGGGTGTTCACGATGCGGAGCTTCCGTAGGCTGTGGTCTCAAGGTCAAAGGCGGCGGCAAACAGCGCCTTCGTGTAATCGTTGCGCGGCGCCCTGAAAACCTCCGCGGCCGCACCCGTCTCCACCACCTTGCCGTCCTTCATCACGATGATGTCGTCGGAGAGGGCGGCGACCACCTTCAGGTCGTGCGAAATGAACAGGTAGGTCAGATTGCGCCGCGCCTGCAGGTCGCGCAGCAGATCGACGATCTGCGCCTGCACGATGCGGTCCAGCGCCGAGGTCGGCTCGTCAAGCAGCACGAACGCCGGTTCCAGCACCATGGCGCGGGCGATGGCGATGCGCTGGCGCTGTCCGCCCGAAAACTCGTGCGGGTAGCGGTGGCGCGTTTCCGGGTCGATGCCGACATCGCTGAGCGCCGCCACGACCTTCCGGTCGCGCTCCTCCGCGCTCATCCGCGGGTGGTGGACGAGCAGGCCCTCGGCAACGATCTCGGCCACCGACATGCGCGGCGACAGCGAGCCATAGGGATCCTGGAAGACCACCTGCATGTGCCTGCGGTTCGGCCGCATCGCCTTGAAGCCGAGGCCCTGGATGGCATGGCCCATGAAGACGATGGGCCCTTCCGAGGAGATCAGGCGCAGCAGCGCGAGGCCGAGCGTCGTCTTGCCCGAGCCCGACTCCCCGACGATGCCGAGCGTGCTGCCTTCCCGCACCGTCAGCGAGATGCCGTCCACAGCCTTCACGTGGCCGACGGTGCGGCGCAGAAGCCCGCGCCTGATCGGGAACCAGACCTTGAGGTTGTCCGCCTGCATCACCAGACGGGCGCCGGACGTGTCCGGCCGTTCGGCGGGCGATGGCTCGGCCGCCATCAGTTCGCGGGTATAGGGGTGCTGCGGCCGCTCGAAGATGTCGCGAACGGAGCCCTGCTCGACGATCTTGCCGGAGCGCATGACGCAGACCCGATCCGCCAGCTTGCGCACAATGCCCAGGTCGTGGGTGATGAACAGGATGGCCATGCCCGCCTCGCGCTGCAGGGTCTTCAGAAGTGCGAGGATCTGGGCCTGAACGGTCACGTCCAGGGCCGTGGTCGGCTCGTCGGCGATCAGCAGGTCCGGCTCGTTGGCGAGCGCCATGGCGATCATCACGCGCTGGCGTTGACCGCCGGAGAGCTGGTGCGGATAGCTGTCCAGCCGGCCTTGCGGGTCGGGAATGCCGACCCTGGTCAGAAGTTCGATCGTGCGGGTGCGCGCCGCGGCCTCGCTCATGCCGCGGTGGAGCTTCAGGACTTCCGCCACCTGCTGGCCGACCGTGTGCAGCGGATTGAGCGATGTCATCGGCTCCTGGAACACGATGGTGATGTCGTTGCCGCGCACGGCGCGCATGGCCGCTTCATCCGCCGCCATCAGATCCTGCCCCTTGAACAGGATCCGGCCAGACGGATGCGAGGCAGCCGGATAGGGCAACAGCTTCAGCACCGACAGCGCCGAGACGGACTTGCCGGAACCCGATTCGCCGACCAGGGCGACAGTCTCGCCGCGCGCGACCTCGAAGGAGATCCGGTCGACAGCGAGTGTTTCCTTGCCCGCCTGCCGAAAGGCGACCGAGAGGTCCTGAACCGAGAGGAGCGGCGCGTCGGGGGAGGTCATGGCCGGGCCTGTCATTGCGCCTCCGGGAGCCGGGCCAGCGCCGCCTCGAGGACCTGATCGAAGGGTGTCGCGGTCCTCAGGCCGCTGTCGCCGGCCATGCGCGCATCGTTGGTGACGAACCAGTCGATGCGGTTCAGCCGTGCGGTCGCGAGGTGGACCGCATCGGGCAGCTTCAGCCTCGGATGGCGGGCGCGCAGGGCTGCCGCCTCGCCAAGCGCCTCGGCATCCACCGGACGGACAAGGATGCCGGGACAGGCGCCGCCGAGCAGGCTGCGATAGGCCTCCAGCGTCTCCGTCTCGTTGAAGCGCAGCGGCACGACCAGCACCTCGCCGAGTGTCAGCTGGCTGGTGATCACCGTGCAGCGCTCGTCCATGGCCGCCGTGACCAGATCGCCGGCAAGGCCGATCTGGCCCGCGCGTCCCTCCACGGCCATGATGAAGATGTTGGCATCGCAGTAGAACCGCATGGCCATCAGCGGCGCGACCAGCGCGGCGGCGGCGCGCCCTCCGCGTCGCGCACCCAGCGCACGACCTCCACCGCCTCGGCGGCCGTGTCGTAGGGCCGGAAACCCGGCTGGGCCGCGACACGCCGGCGCAGCTCGTCGAGCGTTGGCCGCTGGCCGGGCGCCTCCGCTGCGATGCGCAGCGTCACATGCGTGGCCGGTCCGAGCTCGCGCCGCAGGTCCTCGGGCAGCCGGCTGACCGGATAGTGCGGCTTGACGATCTCGTTCATGGCCCGAGCCTACCATCATTTCACGCGAAGGTCTTACGCGGATCAAAGGCATCGCGCACCGCCTCGCCAATGAAGATCAGCAGCGAGAGCATGATGGCGATGGTGCAGAAGGCGGTCAGCCCCAGCCACGGGGCCTGGAGGTTGGACTTGCCCTGCTGCAGCAGTTCGCCGAGCGAGGGCGAGCCCACCGGCAGGCCGAAACCGAGGAAGTCGAGCGCTGTCAGGGTCATGACGCTGCCCGAGAGGATGAAGGGCAGGAAGGTGATGGTCGCCACCATGGCGTTCGGCAACAGGTGGCGGATCATGATCGTGCCGGAGGAGACGCCGAGCGCTCGGGCGGCGTTGACATATTCGAAGTTGCGCGCGCGCAGGAACTCGGCGCGCACCACACCGACCAGCGCCACCCAGGAGAACAGCAGCAGGATGCCGAGCAGCACGAAAAAGCTCGGTGCCAGCACCGAAGAGATGATGAGCAGCAGGTAGAGGGAGGGGATCGCCGTCCAGATCTCGATGAAGCGCTGGAACAGCAGATCGGTCCATCCGCCGAAATAGCCCTGGACGGCGCCGGCTGCGACCCCGATCACCGAAGAGATGAGGGTCAGCGTCAGGCCGAACAGCACGGAGATGCGGAAGCCGTAGATGACGCGCGCGACCACGTCCCGGCCCTGGTCGTCGGTGCCAAGCCAGTTCCAGTTGCCGAGCACGCAATAGCTTGATCCGGGCGGCCTCTGGCTGCGGGGCTGGGCCTCGGCTGTGGCGCAATCGGGAAGCTGGGCCCGCAGCCGCCAGGTCGGTGGACTGGGGAAGGGGGTCAGTGGATCCTTCACGGTGGAAGCGAAACTGTGCCGGATCGGCGGCCAGAGCAGGAAGGCCTTCTTCTCCTCGAAATGGTCAAGCAGGAAGGCGTCCTTGTAGTCGGCGGGTGTCTCGAACTCGCCCCCCAGAGCCTGTTCGGAATAGTTGAACAGGATGGGGAAGAACGTCTGGCCCTCCATGCGGATCATGATCGGCCGGTCATTGGCGATCACCTCGGCGAACAGGGTGACCACGAACAGCATCATGAAGATGCGGAAGCTCCAGAAGCCCCGCCTGTTGGCGCGGAAATTGGCGAGACGTCTCTGGTTGATCGGCGTGAGCCACGAGCGCGTCACCACCTTGGCTGGCCCGCGCGTGGCGGTCCGGGCCTCAGTCCTCGCATCGGTCCTCGCATCCATGACTCAGACCTCCCGCGCCTCGAAGTCGATGCGCGGATCGACCCAGGTGTAGAGCAGGTCGGAGATCAGGTTCACCACCAGACCCACCAGCGAGAAGATGAAGAGGGTGGCGAAGACCACCGGGTAGTCGCGGTTCAGCACGCTCTCGAAGCCGAGCAGGCCCAGCCCGTCCAGCGAGAAGATGGTCTCGATCAGCAGCGAGCCGGTGAAGAAGGCATGGACGAAGGCGCCGGGAAAGCCCGCAATGATGATCAGCATGGCATTGCGGAAGACATGGCCGTAAAGCACCTGGCCTTCATCCAGCCCCTTGGCGCGGGCCGTCATGACATATTGCTTGCGGATCTCGTCGAGGAAGGAGTTCTTGGTCAGCAGCGTCATGGTCGCGAAGGCCCCGAGCGCCATGGCGGTAAGCGGCAGGGTCAGGTGCCAGACATAGTCGACGACTTTCTGCCACCAAGTCAGCTGGGCCCAGTTGTCGGACCACAGGCCGCGCAGGGGAAACCAGTCGAGAAACGAGCCGCCGGCGAACAGCACGATGAGCAGGATGGCGAACAGGAAGCCGGGAATCGCATAACCAACGATGATCACGGCCGATGTCCACACATCGAACCGTGAGCCATCCGCCACGGCCTTGCGGATGCCGAGCGGGATGGAGATCAGATAGGTGATGATGGTCAGCCAGAGCCCGAGCGAGATCGACACCGGCAGCTTCTCGGCGATCAGCTGGATGACCGAGACGTCGCGGAAATAGCTCTTGCCGAAATCGAAGCGGACATAGTTCCACAGCATCAGCAGGAAGCGCTCGTGGGCCGGCTTGTCGAAGCCGAACTGCTTCTCCAGCTGGGCGATGAACTGGGGGTCGAGGCCCTGCGCGCCGCGATAGCGCGAGGAGGCGGCCTCCGCGGCCCCGGCCGCGGCGGCGGCGCTCGCCGAATCCGCTCCGCCGCCCGAAATGCGCTGGGTGGCCGATACGTCGTTGCCGGTGAGCTGGGCAATCACCCGCTCCACCGGCCCGCCGGGGGCGAACTGGATCACCACGAAGGAGACCAGCATGATGCCGATCAGCGTCGGCACCATCAGCAGGACACGGCGGATGATGTAGGTGAGCATGGCGCCAGACTCGGGCCGCGGAGCAGGGCCGTCAATAGGCGCGAGCCGCGGCGGAATGACGGCAGGCGCGACCGGCGGCCGGACTCACCCCACCTGGATCGTGCCGATCGCCATGGTCACCGCCGCCTGTGTCGGGTCGATGACCGGGATGCCGAGCGCCTCCTCCAGCGGCTTCCTGTGCCGCGCCATGCCGGCGCAGCCCATGACGATGGCGCCGGCGCCGTCACGATCCTTCAGTTCGCGCCCGACCTCGATCATGCGCTCGAGCGTCCTGTCCCCGGAGGCCGTCTCGGCCACCGACATTTCCAGCGGCCGCTCGCCGGCGAGCCGGTCCATCAGGCCCATCTGCCTCAGATACCGGATATGGCGGGGGATCGAGCGCGACTTGATGGCGATGACCCCGAACCGGTCGGCGCGGGCGAGCGCGGTGAGCACGCCCGATTCGGCGATGCCGAAGACCGGCCGGCTGGTGCCCTCGCGGGCCACATGCAGGCCGGGATCGGAATAGCAGGCGATGACGAAGGCATCGGCATCGTTGGCCGCCTCCACCCGGCGCCTGAGCGGCAGGGCGACGCTCTCCACATGCTCCTGCGTCTCGATGCCGAACGGGCCCTCGGCCAGCGTCTCGCAGACGATTTCCGGTCCCTCGGCGAAGGCGAGCGGCCTCACCGCCTGTCGCAGGCCCTCGGTGACGGCCTCGTTGGAATTGGGGTTGATGACGAGGATACGGGGTCTGCGTGCCATGGTGTTTCGCCGGGAGCCTAGGAAGGTCTATTGTCCGCGCCGATCCCGAACCCGTCCAGCCGGAGCCTGACATGCCAGCCACGCCCTTCGACCTCGTGATCCGCGGGGGGACGGTCGGAACGGCCACCGGCAGCTATGCCGCCGATGTCGGCATTGCCGGCGGCAAGGTGGTGGCCGTGGGGCAGGGCCTCGCCTCCGGCGCGCGCGAGATCAACGCGACCGGTAAGCTGGTCCTGCCCGGCGGCATCGACAGCCACACCCATATCGAGCAGGTGTCGGCCGGCGGCCTGCTCAATGCCGACACCTTCGAGAGCGCCACCACCTCGGCGGCCTTCGGCGGCAACACCACCGTCATCTCGTTCGCCGCCCAGCATCGCGGCAAGGATCTGCGCAAGGTGGTTGACGACTATGCCGTCCTCGCCGCGCGCGGCGCGCTGATCGACTATGCCTTCCACCTGATCGTGGCCAACCCGGACGAGAAGACCATCGCGAAGGACCTGCCCGAGCTGATCGGCGAGGGCCACGCCTCGATCAAGATCTTCATGACCTACGACCTCATCAAGGTCGACGACGAGCCGCTGCTCGACGTGCTCGCGACTGCGCGTGAGAACCGCGCTCTGGTCTGCGTCCATGCCGAGAACCATGGCATGATCTCCTGGATGGGCAAGCGGCTGGTGAACCGGGGCTATGTCGCGCCGAAGTATCACGCCGTCAGCCATCCGCGCGGCTCGGAGGCCGAGGCCTTCCAGCGGCTGATCGCGCTCGCCGCGCTGATCGACCAGCCGATCATGATCTTCCACGTCTCGACAGCCGAGGGCGCGCAGGTTATCCGCGACGCGCGCGCGCAGGGGCTGAAGGTCTTCGCCGAGACCTGCCCGCAATATCTGTTCATGACCCGCCACGATCTCGACAGGCCGGGCATCGAGGGCGCCAAGTGGATGTGCTCGCCGCCGCCGCGCGAGAAGGAGGACCAGGACGCGCTCTGGCGGGCTCTGGCGCTCGGCGACCTGCAGACGGTGACTTCCGACCACGCGCCCTACCGGTTCGACGCGACCGGCAAGCTCTCGGCCGGGCCGAATCCGACGTTCAAGCAGATCGCCAACGGCCTGCCCGGCCTCGAGGTGCGCCTGCCGCTCCTGTTCGACGCCATGGTGTCGAAGGGCCGGCCGGAATTTGCCGGCCGGAGCCTGGAGGCCTTCGTCGACCTCACCGCCACCCGTCCGGCCTCGATCTACAACCTGCCGGGCAAGGGCCAGATCGCGCCCGGCTTCGACGCCGACATCGCCATATGGGATCCGGTGCGCCAGGTGACGATCACCGATGCGCTGATGCACGACCTGACCGGCTACACGCCCTTTGCCGGCCGCACCGTCACTGGCTGGCCGGAGACCGTGCTGGTGCGCGGCGAGGCGGTGGTCGAGGCCGGAACCCTGAAGGGCCGGCCGGGCTCGGGCCGCTGGCTGAAGCGCGCCGGCGGCTGGGCCGCCGAGCCGACCGGCAGGCTCGCCCCCGACATGGACCCCGCGCGCAATTTCGGCGCCAGGCTGCTGTGACGATCGTCTGCCTTCAGTCTTCGGCCGCGATCCTGCCCGTCGGTCGCTCCAGCGTGGCGAAATGGCCGCGCGCCTGCAGCCACCAGAGCAGCAGAATGCTGGGAATGGCGGTGAGACAGGAAAGCACGAAGAACCAGAACCAGCCGGTCTGGCCGGCGACCCAGCCGGCCGGCGCCGAGATGTAGGTGCGTCCGACCGCCGAGAGGGCAGAGAGCAGCGCATATTGCGTCGCCGTATGCAGCGGCGACTGACACAGCGAGGACAGGTAGGCCACGAAGATCACCGTGCCAATGGCGCCGGTGAAGTTCTCCGCCACGATGACGAAGGCGAGCATGCCGTAGCTCGGCGCCGTTATCGCCTGCAGGGCAAAGACCAGGTTCGAGCCCATCTGCAGGAAGGCGGCCAACCACAGGCTGGTGCGCAGGTCGAGGCCGCGCGCCACGAAGCCGCCGGCAATGCCGCCGGTGAGCGTCGCGACAAGCCCCAGCCCCTTGACGATCGCGGCATATTCCTCGCGCGAATAGCCCATGCCGCGGATGACGAAGGGTCCGGTCATGGCGCCGACAAAGGCATCGCACAGCTTGAACAGGATCACGAAGGCGAGGATGGCCATCGCCATGTCGCGGGTCAGGAACTCGGAGAAGGCGCCGAGGGCCGCCTTCCAGACGCGGGCGAGCGGGTTCTCCCGCGCCTTGGCGGCGGTCACCTCCGCCGAGCGCGCCGGCTCGCGCGCCACAAGCGCCGTCACCATGCCGACCGCCACGAAGCCGGCCATGACGAGGTAGCTGAGCGTCCACGCCGTCGCCTTGTCGAAGCCCTGCACCTTCTCGAAGAACGAGACGATGAACAGCGCGCCGGCGGTCGAGACCAGCATCCCGACCCGGTAGGCGGCGACATAGGAGCCCATGCCGGCGGCCTGCTCGGAGGTGTCGAGCTTCTCCACGCGATAGGCGTCAATGACGATGTCCTGGGTGGCCGAGGCGGTCGCCACCAGCACGGCGCCGAGCGCGATCATCACCGGCGAGACATCCGGATTCTGCACCCCGAGGAACACGATCGCCGCCATCAGGAGGAGTTGCGAGAACACCAGCCAGCCGCGCCGGCGGCCGAGCAGGCGGCACAGGATCGGAATGTCGAGCGCATCCACCACCGGCGCCCATAGGAACTTGATCGTGTAGGGCGTGCCGACGAGGGCGAACAGGCCGATCGTGGTCAGGTTGACCGAGCTCTCTGCCATCCAGACCAGCAGGGTCGAGCCGGATAGCGCCAGCGGCAGGCCGGCCGAGAAGCCGAGGAACAGGACGATGAGCACGTCGCGGCGCAGATAGACCGCCGCGGCCTCCCGCCAGCCCGGCCTTTCGGCCGCAGCGGCTGGGGCCGACGGCAGAGCCGTCGTGGTCTCGCCCGCCATGGGTGCCTCCGGAAATTGCGCCGCCGATCAGGTGACGCCGACAGGGTTAACGAAGACTGAAGGGCGGTCCAGCGATGGCCGGGCACGGACGCCCGCACGAGTCCGCACCGGTCGTGATGCATTATGAGGCAGTCGCAGCTGGCTAAAAAACAGGCACATGCTGTGCACTGCAGCGTGCCGCATGTCGAAACCCGGCCTTCCCTTTCGGCAGGAGGGACGACGATTCCAGAACAGAGTCAAGCAATTGGCGCCCGGCCGCAGTGCTGGCACGGCGGTTGCGAAGTTTCATGCGCTGTCTGAGGGCAGATCGATCCACCGCTCACGGCGGCGGTCTCCAGAAACGGGAACACTCCATGTTGAACCTCAAGTCGAAAGTGCTCGGCCTGGCTGCCGGTGTCGCCCTCGCGGCGTCCGGCGTCTTCGCCCAGCCCGCCCGGGCGCAGGAACCGATCAAGGTCGGCATCCTGCACTCGCTGTCGGGCACGATGGCGATCTCCGAATCCACCCTGAAGGACGTCATGCTCATGCTCATCGAGGAGCAGAACAAGCGCGGCGGCCTGCTTGGTCGCAAGCTCGAGGCCGTGGTCGTGGACCCGGCCTCCAACTGGCCGCTGTTCGCCGAAAAGGCGCGCGAACTCATCACCCAGCACCGCGTGGCGGTGACCTTCGGCTGCTGGACCTCGGTGTCCCGCAAGTCGGTCCTGCCGGTCTTCGAGGAGCTGAACTCGATCCTGTTCTATCCCGTGCAGTACGAGGGCGAGGAATCCTCCCCGAACATCTTCTACACCGGCGCCGCGCCGAACCAGCAGGCCATCCCGGCCGTCGACTACCTGCTCGCCGAGGGCGTCAAGCGCTTCGTGCTGGAAGGCACCGACTACGTCTATCCGCGCACCACCAACAAGATCCTCGAGGCCTACCTGCTCTCCAAGGGCATCAAGCCGGAGGACATCTCGATCAACTACACGCCCTTCGGCCATTCCGACTGGCAGACCCGCGTGGCGGCCATCAAGCGCTTCGGCTCGGCCGGCGTGAAGACGGCGGTCATCTCCACCATCAACGGCGACGCCAACGTGCCCTTCTACAAGGAACTGGGCAACCAGGGCGTCAAGGCGACCGACATCCCGGTCATCGCCTTCTCCGTGGGTGAGGAGGAGCTCGCCGGCTTCGACACCAAGCCGCTGGTCGGCCATCTCGCCGCCTGGAACTACTTCCAGTCGGTCGACAACCCGGCCAACCGCGACTTCATCGCCCGCTGGCGCGCCTTCAAGAAGAACGAGCGCGCGGTCACCAACGACCCGATGGAGGCCCATGTCATCGGCTTCGCCATGTGGGTGAAGGCGGTCGAGGCGGCCGGCACCACCGATCCGACCAAGGTGCGCGAGGCCATGATCGGCATTGCCGTGCCGAACCTGACCGGCGGCATCTCCACCATGATGCCCAACCACCACATCACCAAGCCCGTGCTCATCGGCGAGATCCAGGAGGACGGCCAGTTCTCCATCGTCTGGCAGACGCCCGGTACCGTGGTTGCGCAGGAATGGTCGCCGCATCTGGAAGGCTCGCGCGACCTGATTGCCGACCACCGCCCGCCCATGCGCTGCGGCAACTTCAATGTCCGCACCGGGCGCTGCGGCGGCGCTCAGCGCTAGCCGCCCGGCCCCGGCATGACCGGGGGCGCGCCCGCACGGCGCGCCCCCTCCTTCCCCAAGTGCCTGACGAAAGGGCGGAGCTTGAAGCGCGCGTCTGAACTCCCCTGGGACATGGCCATGCTTGCGCGGCTTGCATTCGCCCTGCTGCTGCTTGCCGGCCTGTCCACGCCCCATGCCGCGACGGCGCAGGACGATTCGGCGCTGACCCGTCGCTTTGCCACCGAGGCCTTCAACGACATCGCGCAGGCCGTGACGGCACTCGCCGCCTCCGGTTCGCCGCGCGCCATGCCGGTGATCGAGGCCCTGCGCTCCAACCGCCTCGTCTACCGCCAGGCCGACCGGGCCGTGTTCATCCGCGAGGCCGAAGGCCGCTTCGTCGATGCTGCCACCGGTGCGCCGGTGGCCGATGCCGGCCAAACCCGTCCCGTCCGACTGAACAACAATGTCCGCCGCGCCATCGAGGCCGCCATGGGCCCGCTGACCCTCATGCATCCGGACCCGGCGCGCCGGGCCGCCGCCGCCGATGCCGTGTTCAAGTCACGCGATGCCGGGGCGCTGGCAACGCTCACCACCGCCATCGGCCAGGAGCGCGACCAGCGCGTGCGCCGCCTGATGGAGGAGGCACGGGCCGCCATCATCGTGGCCGACCGGTCCAGGCCGGAGGTCGAGCGGATCGCCGCCATCGCCGTCATCCAGCGCCGCGGTGATCAGGATGCGATGGGGATGCTCGGTGCCCTGCCGGCCGATACCCCGCCGGCGGTCAGGGAGGCCGCCGACACCGCGCAGGCGGCCATCCGCCGCACGCTCGCTCTGTACGAGGCCGGCCAGAACGTCTGGTTCGGCATCTCGCTGGGCTCGGTCCTGCTCCTCGCCGCCATCGGGCTGGCCATCACCTTCGGGGTCATGGGCGTCATCAACATGGCCCATGGCGAGATGGTCATGATCGGCGCCTACACCACCTTCGTGGTCCAGCAGGTCATCCGCACCCATGCGCCCGGCCTGTTCGACGCCTCGCTGTTCATCGCCCTGCCGCTGGCCTTCCTGGTCGCCGGCTTCATCGGCATCCTGATCGAGCGCGGCATCATCCGCCATCTCTACGGCCGGCCGCTGGAGACGCTGCTCGCCACCTGGGGCGTCAGCCTCATCCTGCAGCAGGCGGTACGCTCCTGGTTCGGCGCCACCAACCGCGAGGTCGGCACGCCGTCCTGGATGTCCGGTTCCGTCGAACTCGGCCCCTTCGTGGTCACCGCCAACCGCCTCGCCATCATCGTCTTCGCGGGCCTCGTCTTCGCCACGCTGCTGCTGGTGCTCAAGCGCACCTCCTTCGGCCTGCAGACGCGGGCGGTGACGCAGAACCGGCGCATGGCCGGTGCCATGGGCATCCGCACCAACTGGGTCGATGCCTTCACCTTCGGCCTCGGCTCGGGCATCGCGGGGCTTGCCGGCGTGGCGCTCAGCCAGATCGACAATGTCTCGCCCAATCTCGGCCAGGGCTACATCATCGACTCCTTCCTGGTCGTCGTGTTCGGCGGAGTCGGCAATCTCTGGGGCACGCTGGTCGGCGCACTCACCCTCGGCATCGCCAACAAGTTCCTCGAGCCCTATGCGGGCGCCGTGCTCGGCAAGATCCTGCTGCTCGTCCTCATCATCCTGTTCATCCAGAAGCGACCCAGGGGCCTGTTCGCCCTCAAGGGCCGGGCGGTGGAATGATGCTGACCCGCTTCCTGTTCGAACGTATCGACCGGTCCGGCTGGGTGTTCCTCGCCCTGCTCGCCCTGGCCTCGGTGCTGGTGCCCTTCCTGAACCTCGCGGTTCCGCCGGACTCGCCCTTCCACGTCTCCAACACGACGGTGGGCCTGTGGGGCAAGTACATGACCTATGCCCTGCTCGCCATCGCGGTGGATCTCGTCTGGGGCTATTGCGGCATCCTCTCCCTCGGCCACGGCGCCTTCTTCGCCCTCGGCGGCTACGCGATGGGCATGTACCTGATGCGCCAGATCGGCCCGCGCGGCGTCTATGCCCACCCCGAGCTGCCGGACTTCATGGTGTTCCTCAACTGGAAGGAGCTGCCGCTGACCTGGTGGGGCTTTTCCTCCTTCCCCTATGCCATGCTGATGGTCTGCCTGGTGCCGGGCCTGCTGGCCTTCGTGTTCGGCTGGTTTGCCTTCCGCTCGCGCGTCACGGGGGTCTATCTGTCGATCATCACCCAGGCACTGACCTACGCGCTGATGCTCGCCTTCTTCCGCAACGACATGGGCTTCGGCGGCAATAACGGCCTGACCGACTTCAAGGACATCCTCGGCTTCAACATCCAGAGCCAGACCACCCGGGCGGTTCTGTTCTCGCTCTCGGTGCTCGCCCTGATGGCCGGCTATCTGGTGGCCCGCGCCATCGTCACCTCCAAGGCTGGCAAGATCCTTGTGGCGATCCGCGATGCCGAGGCCCGCACCCGTTTCCTCGGCTACCGGGTGGAGCACTACAAGCTGTTCGTCTGGACCGTTTCGGCGGTCATGGCCGGCATTGCCGGGGCGCTCTACGTGCCGCAGGTCGGCATCATCAATCCGAGCGAGTTCTCGCCTGCCAATTCCATCGAGACCATCATCTGGGTGGCGGTCGGCGGGCGTGGCACGCTAGTCGGCGCGGCGCTTGGCGCCGGCCTCGTCAACTTCGCGAAGAGCTGGTTCACGGTGGCCTTCCCGCAGGGCTGGCTGTTCGCCCTCGGCGCGCTGTTCGTGCTCGTCACGCTGTTCCTGCCCAAGGGCATGCTCGGCACCGCCACCGAATGGTGGTCGTCCCGCCGCCGCGCGCCGAAGCCGCCGGCCGGCGCCGCCGCCCAGCCCGCCGAGTGAGGTCCTGCCCATGAGCCGTTCATGCTGATCGACCCCATCGAGGCCCAGCTCGCCGCCAGCCAGGGGCCGGCCCAGCCGGTCAAGGCGCTGGAGCGCCCGCATGTCGTCACCCAGTCGCTGCTCTATCTCGACGGCGTCTCGGTGAGCTTCGACGGCTTCCGGGCCATCAACAACCTGTCACTCGTCATCGAGCCCGGCGAGATGCGCGCCATCATCGGCCCGAACGGCGCCGGCAAGACCACCATGATGGACATCATCACCGGCAAGACGAAACCGGATACCGGCGACGTCATCTTCGACGGACAGGTGGACCTGACGCAGCTCGACGAGACCGCCATCGCCAATCTCGGCATCGGCCGCAAGTTCCAGAAGCCGACCGTGTTCGAGAGCCACACGGTGGAGGACAATGTCATGATGGCGGTGAAGGCCGACCGCAGCGTGTTCGGCACGCTGTTCGCCGGCCAGTCGCCGCAGGTGGTCGCGCGTGTCGACGAGATCCTCGGCATCGTCCGGCTCGGCGACGACCGCGCGCGCCTCGCCGCCGAACTGTCCCACGGCCAGAAGCAGTGGCTGGAAATCGGCATGCTGCTCGCCCAAGATCCCAAGCTGCTGCTGGTCGACGAGCCGGCCGCCGGCATGACGGACGTGGAGACCGCCGCCACGGCCGACCTTCTGAAGGACATCGCCAGGACCCATTCGGTCATCGTGGTCGAGCACGACATGGGCTTCATCCGCGACCTCGGCGTGAAGGTCACTTGCCTGCACGAGGGCTCCGTGCTGGCCGAGGGCTCGCTCGACCAGGTCAGCGCCGACGAGCGGGTGATCGAGGTCTATCTGGGGCGCTGATCCATGCTTGAGGTGAAATCCATCGACCTGCACTACGGCGCCGCCCAGGCCCTGCGCGAGGTCTCGCTCGCCGCCATGCCCGGCGAGGTGACCTGCGTGCTCGGCCGCAACGGCGTCGGCAAGTCCTCGCTGATGCGCGCCATCATCGGCCACCAGCCCGTCTCCGCTGGCGAGATCCTGTGGGAGGGCCGCGACATCACCGGCATGCCCCCCTTCGAGCGGGCGCGCCACGGCATCGCCTATGTGCCGCAGGGCCGCGAGATCTTCCCATTGCTGACGGTGAAGGAAAATCTCGAGACCGGCTTCGCGCCGCTGAAGCGCGCCGACCGCTCCATTCCCGACGACATCTTCTCGCTGTTCCCGGTGCTGAAGGACATGCTGGGCCGGCGCGGCGGCGACCTGTCCGGCGGCCAGCAGCAGCAGCTCGCCATCGGCCGGGCGCTGGTGACGCGGCCGCGTCTCATCGTGCTCGACGAGCCAACCGAGGGCATCCAGCCCTCGATCATCAAGGATATCGGCCGGGCGATCAGCTATCTGCGCAGCAAGGGCGACATCGCCATTGTCCTGGTAGAGCAATATCTCGACTTCGCCGAGGAGCTCGGCGACAGCTTCCATGTCATGGAGCGCGGGCGCGTGGTCATCTCCGGCCGCAAGGGCGAGCTCACCCGCGAGCAGCTCCACAGCGCCATGGCGATCTGAGGGTTGCCGCCCCAGAGCCGCAGACCGCCTCATCCGGATTGAGAGGTTCAGATCGTGCCCGACCTCCATTAGGATCGGCGGCGTGAATGACGGAGAGGCCGATATCCATGGCTGAAGGCGCCTTCTCGCGCGGGGTGGTGGCCGCACCCCACCGGGCCGCCGCCGAGGCCGGCCGGCTGATGCTGGCCGAGGGCGGCAATGCCATCGAGGCGATGATCGCCGCGGCCGCCACCATCGCGGCCGTCTATCCGCACATGACCCATGTCGGCGGGGACGGCTTCTGGCTGATCCACCAGCCGGGCGGGCGCGTCCACGGCATCGAGGCCTGCGGCTTTGCCGGCGAGCGCGCCACTCTGAGATCCTATCTCGACAGGGGGCTCTACGAGATTCCCACGCGCGGGCCGCTGGCGGCCCTCACCGTGCCGGGCGCCATCGGCGGCTGGCGCCTGGCCAATGCCATGGCCAAGGCGGCCGGCGGCCGGCTGCCGCGGACCGCCATGCTGGAGCCGGCCATCCGCGCCGCCCGCGAGGGCTATGCCGTCACCCGCTCGCAGGCGCGCCTGACCGTTGACAAGCTGTTCGAGCTGAAGGATTGCCCCGGCTTCGCCGACACCTTCCTGGTCGACGGCAAACCGCCGGCCGAGGGCGCCGTGCTGAAACAGGCGAAGCTGGCCGATTCCCTGGAGCACCTCGCCCGCTCCGGCTTTCAGGACTGCTATCGTGGCGACATCGCGCGGGAGCTGGCCGCCGACCTCGAGGAGTTCGGCTCGCCCGTCACCCGCGCCGACCTGCAGGCCTATTACGCGGTCGAGCGCACGCCGCTGACACTCGACCACTCGCTCGGCCGCGTCTTCAACATGCCGCCGCCGACCCAGGGCCTCGCCTCGCTGATGATCCTCGGCATCGTCGACCGGCTAGAGGCGCTGCACGGCCCTGTAAAGCCGGATACGGCGGCCTTCGTGCACCGCATCGTCGAGGCGACCAAGCGCGCCTTCATGGTGCGCGACCGCGTCATCACCGACTTCGACAGGCTGGAGTCGGACCCCGCCACCTTCCTGACCGAACAGGCGCTGACCCGCGAGGCCATGGCCATCGACATGGCGCGCGCCCTCGACTGGCCGCAGCCGGCGGCGCGCGGCGACACGATCTGGATGGGCGCGGCCGATTCGGAAGGCCGCGTCGTCTCCTACATCCAGTCGATCTACTGGGAGTTCGGCTCCGGGCTGGTATCCCCGCGCACCGGCTTCCTCATGCAGAACCGCGGCGCCAGCTTCGTGCTCGACCCGAAGGCGGTGAACCCGCTGGAGCCGGGGCGCCGGCCCTTCCACACGCTGAACCCGGCGCTCGCCGTTACCGCCGACAGGCGGGTCATGGCCTATGGCACCATGGGCGGCGACGGCCAGCCGCAGACCCAGGCGCAGTTTTTCGAGCGGCATCTGCGCCACGGCCAGGATCTGGAACGGGCACTCGACGCGCCGCGCTGGCTGCTCGGCCGCACCTGGGGGTCGGCGCGCACCGGGCTGCGCCTCGAAAGCCGCTTCGACGAGCGGCTGGTCAAGGAGCTTGGACGGATGGGCCACCAGGCCGAGATGATCGAGGAGGGCTGGTCCGACACGATGGGCCATGCCGGCGCGGCCATCTGGCATCCGGACGGCTCGCTGTCCGGGGCACACGACCCGCGCGCCGATGGCGGCGCGGCGGGCGTCTGACATTCGGATCGTCATCCCGATCCGCGGTGTTGGCACGTCGTGCCGGGACCGGCCTCAGCCTCTTGTCGCGAGACCTGCCTGTTCCAGAGCCCCCGGCATCGGCCCGCCATGGACCCAGTCGATCAGTTCCACCGTGTGGACGATGGGCACCGGCTTCTCGCGCGCCGCATAGCCCTCGGCGATCTGGGTGATGCAGCCGATATTGCCGGCCGCGATCAGGTCGGGCCGCGTCCGGTCGATATTGGCGATCTTGCGGTCGCGCAGGCGCGTGGCGATCTCCGGCTGCATGATGTTGTAGACGCCGGCCGAGCCGCAGCACAGGTGCCCCTCCGGCGGCTCCTTCACCGTGAAGCCGGCGGCCTTCAGCAGCTTCACCGGCAGGTCCTTGATCTGCTGCCCGTGCTGCATGGAACAGGCGGAGTGATAGGCAACCGTCAGCCCGCGCGCCTCCGGGGCCGGCGGCAGGTCGAGGCCGGCGAGATATTCAGTGACGTCCTTGGCGATCGCCGAGACTCGCGCCGCCTTCGCCGCATAGGCGGGATCGTCGCGGAACATGAAGCCGTAGTCCTTGATGGTCGTGCCGCAGCCGGACGCCGTGATCACCACCGCATCGAGGCCCTGCCCATCCATTTCGGCGATCCAGGCGTCGATGTTGCGCTTCGCCTGGGCGTGGCTGTCATGCTCGCGGCCCATGTGGTGGACCAGCGCGCCGCAGCAGCCCTCGCCTTTCGGAAACACCACCTCGACGCCGAGGCGGGTCAGAAGCCGCACCGCCGCCTCGTTGATGGACGGGGCGAGAACCGACTGCGCGCAGCCCCTGAGGATGGCCACCCGGCCGCGCCTTGTTCCCTCGGCCGGATGCGTGCCGCCGCGGTCGAGATGGGACCGCGAGGGCAGCCGGTCGGGAGCCAGTTCAATCATGGCATGCGCGCGCTTCAGCAAGCCCACCCGCTCCGAGACGCGGGGGGCGCCGTGGCGCGCCACCGCCAGCGCCGCGCGGCCCTTCCAGCGCAACAGCGAGCCGATGCGCAGCGCCTTCCTGGCGAGATAGCCGCCGGCCAGCGCCAGCCGGAACCGGTTCGGATAGGGCAGGATGGCGGCCAGCATCGTCCGCATCAGCCGGTCGGGCAGCGGCCGGCGATAGGTCTTTTCGATATGGGCGCGGGCATGGTCCACGAGGTGCATGTAGTGCACGCCGGACGGGCAGGTGGTCATGCAGGACAGGCAGGAGAGGCAGCGATCGACATGCTTGACCACTTCCGGAGTCGCCGGCTTGCCGGTCTCGAACATGTCCTTGATCAGGTAGATGCGCCCGCGAGGGCTATCCAGCTCGTCGCCGAGCAGCTGGTAGGTCGGGCAGGTGGCAGTGCAGAAGCCGCAATGCACGCAGGTGCGCAGGATCTTCTCCGAGGCCGCCATGGCCGGATCGGCAAGCTGGGCGAGGGTGAAATTGGTCTGCATGGTCTAGATGCCCCCGTACATCCGGCCCGGATTGAGCAGCCCGCCCGGGTCGAAGCTGGCCTTGAGCTTCCTCTGCACGGCCATGACTGGCGCCGGCAGCGGCGCGAAGACATCGACGGCAAGACGCACCGCGTCCGGCGCGCGCGCTAGCGTCGCATGGCCGCCGGCCGCCTTCGCCGCCGCGTGGACGAGGCCCGCGCCGGCATCGCCGGAAGCCGCAACGCCTGCCCAGACCAGTCCGCCGCCCCAGTCAGCGAGGAGGCGCGGCGCCAACGGCGCCAGCCTGTCGGCCAGCGCCGGGGTGGCCGAGGGCGGCACCGAGATGCGCCAGACCGCCTCGTCGGTGCCTTCGAACAGGGCCGCATCGCGGATGTCGGTCCACAGCATCCGCGAGGCTTCGCCCTCGACGACCTCCACCGCGCCGAAGCCCTTGAGCAGCCCGGCCAGCCGGTCGGTGCGATAGGCGAGCGAGGCGGCAAAACCCTCGATGCGGATCAGCGTGCGCGCGTCGCCTTCGTCCTTTGCCGGCTGATGGGCGGCTCCGGTCGGCTCGAAGGGCGAGCCGAGCGCCGCCGACAGCGCCTCCACCGCGCGCGGAATGGCAAGGCCGGAGAGCGCCAGCGTCCGCTCGCCCTCGGCCACCGGCAGCACCTTGAAGCAGACCTCGTGGAACACGGCGAGCGTGCCGTGCGAGCCGGCCAGCGCCTTGACCAGGTCCAGGCCGGTGACGTTCTTCATCACCCGGCCGCCGGATTTCACGTCCTCGGCCAGGCCGTTGACGAATTTGAGCCCGATCATGGAATCGCGCGCCGCGCCGAGATTGATCCGCGCCGGGCCGGAGACATTGGCGGCCGCGACACCGCCGACGGTCGGCTCGCCGGTCGTTCCATAGAGCCGGCGATGGTCCATCGGCTCGAAGGGCAGGCGCTGGCCGCGCGCGGCGAGCGTTGCCGTCACCTCGGCGAGCGGCGTGCCGGCCCGGGCGGCGATCACCAGTTCGGCCGGCTCGTAGAGCGTGATGCCGGAGAGCCTCGCCGTGGAGATGGTCGCGGCCGCCTGGACCGGCCGGCCGAGGCCGGCGCGCGTGTTGCCGCCTGCCACGGCCAGCGGCGTTCCGGCCGCCCGCGCTTCCATGATGATCGCGGCGAGTTCGCCGGGTGTGGAGGGGGTGTGAAGGGTCATGCTGCCTCCCGCACCGCATCGCGCGGTGCGTCGAGCGGGAACACCTTGGCCGGATTGAGGATCCATTTCGGGTCGAGCGCGGTCTTGATGCGCGTCTGCTGAAGAAGGTCCACCTCGGTGAACTGCTCGCGCATCAGGTCGCGCTTCTCGATGCCCACTCCGTGCTCGCCGGTGAGGCACCCGCCTACCTGGACGCAAAGGCGCAGGATGTCCTCGCCGGCATGCTCGGCCTTCACCTGTTCGGCGGGATCGTTGACGTTGAACATGACCAGTGGGTGCAGGTTGCCGTCGCCGGCATGGAACACGTTGGCGACCCGCAGCCCGTAGCCCTTCACGATCCGGTCGATGCCCTGCAGCACCTCGGGCAGGCGGCCGGTCGGGATCGTGCCGTCCATGCAGATATAGTCGGCGACGCGGCCTGTGGCGCCGAAGGCGGACTTGCGGCCCTTCCAGATGGCCGCCGTCTCCATGGCCGATTTCGATTCCTTCACCACCGCCACGCCATGCCGCCGGGCAATGGCGACGATGCGCGCCAGCATCGCCTCCATCTCGGCCTCGGAGCCCTCAACCTCGATGATCAGCATGGCCTCCACGTCGAGCGGATAGCCGGCCTTCGCGAAGGCCTCGCAGATATGGATCGCCTCGCGGTCCATGTACTCGATGGCGACCGGGATGATGCCCGCGCCGATGATGTCGGCCACCGTGCGGCCGGCCGCGGCGATCTCCGCGAAACCGAACAGCACCGGCCTTGCCCCCTCGGCCGCCCGCAGGATGCGCACCGTCACCTCGGTGACGACGCCGAGCTGGCCCTCCGAGCCGACCATCAGGCCGATCAGGTCGTAGCCGGGCGCGTCCAGCGCGCCGCCACCGATCTCGACGATCTCTCCCTCCACCGTCACCAGCTTCAGCCCGAGGACGTTGTTGGCGGTGACGCCGTATTTCAGGCAGTGGGCGCCGCCGGAGTTCATCGCCACGTTGCCGGCGATGGTGCAGGCGAGCTGGCTGGACGGGTCCGGCGCGTAGAAGAAGCCCTCGTGCGCCACTGCGCCGGATATGGCGAGGTTCGTGATGCCGGCCTCCACCCGCATGGTGCGGTCGGCGAAGTTCACGTCCAGTACCCGGTTCATCCGGGAGACGCCGAGCACCACGGCGTCCTCCTGCGGGATCGCGCCGCCACACAGCGAGGTGCCGGCCCCGCGCGCCACCACCGGCACGCCTTCGGCATGGCAGAAGGCGAGGATGGCGGCGACCTGTTCGGTCGTTTCGGGCAGCACCACCACCATGGGCAGGCGCCGGTAGGAGGTCAGCGCATCGGTCTCGAAGGCGCGGCGCTCGTTCTCCTCGGCGATGACGCCCTCACCGGGCACAATGGCCCTGAGTGCGGCGATCACCGCTTCTCGTTTGGCCAGCACGTCCCGCCGCGGTTCGGGAAAGGCAATGGTCATGGCGTTTTCTCGCTCGAGCCCTGGGCCTGCACGTTGCGACCTCTGTCCGTCGGGTCGGGGATTGGCCCTCGCATCCCGTCATCGCCCAATGCCATGACGAGCCGCAAAGGACGTCTTGCGCGGATGCACCCCGTCCCCGCCGGAGTTGACGTCGTGGAAGTATAGCGCCGAACGCCTCTGGCGGAATGGCCGCGATGGCGTCAGGATTGTTTCCGATGAGGAAAAGATAGGGGTGCATACGTGACGCCTCTTGCCGATCTCGACATTTTCGCGCGCGTGGTGACCGCCGGCTCCATGTCGGCGGCCGGACGTGAGCTGGGCCTCTCGCCGGCGGTCATCTCCAAGCGCATCAAGCGGTTGGAGGAGCGGCTCGGCACGCGCCTCCTCCAGCGCACCACACGCAAGCTGTCGCTCACCGAGGCGGGGCAGGGCTATTACGAACGGGTCGTTGCCATCCTCGCCTCCATCGACGAGGCCGAGGCCTTCGTCACCCGCCGCTCGAACCTTGCCCGTGGCACACTGCGCGTGTCCGCGCCTACCTCCTTCGGGCGGCTGCACATCGCCCCGCATCTCAATGCCTTCCTCGATCGCAACCCCGACCTGATCGTCCATCTGGAACTGTCGGATTCCTTCGTCGACATCGTCGGCGAGGGCTACGACCTCGCGGTGCGCATCGGCGAACTCGACGACAGCTCCTTCGTCGCCCGTCGCCTCGCCCCCAACCACCGGCTGCTGGTGGCGACGCCCGGCTATCTCGCCGCGCGCGGCCGCCCCGCCACGCTCGCCGACCTCAGCGCGCATGTCCTGCTCGCCCACAACACCGACACCTGGCGGCTGGAGGGCCCCGGCGGCCTGCAGACGGTGCGCCTGCATGGGCCGCTGCGCACCAATTCCTCGGAAGTCGTGCGCGAGGCGGTGCTGGCCGGCATCGGGATTGCGCTGCGCTCCACCTGGGATGTCGGACCGGAGCTGAAGGACGGCCGGCTGGAGGTGGTGCTGCCCGCCTGGCGCGCCTCCCGGCGGGTCGCGGTCCATGCCGTCTATCCGACCCGCCGCTTCCTCCCGCAGAAGGTCCGCGTCTTCGTGGACTGGCTCGCCTCGCTCTACGGGCCTGTGCCCTACTGGGACGAGGGGCTCGACCTCGGCGCGCGGGAAGGCTAGAGGCATGGCTCCCGCCGGCAGGCCCACCGGAACCGCTGCATGACCGCGCGCGCCCTCACCACCACCGACCTCGCCCTCGCCGATCTGCTCGCCGGGGCCGGTTTTGCGCGCACCGAGCCGCCGCTGCTGATCGCAGCAGACCTTGTCCGCGACCTGGTCGGCGAGGCGCTCGCCCGCCGGCTCTATCTGACCTCCGATGCCGATGGCACCGAGCTGTGCCTCAGGCCCGACTACACGATCCCCGTGGTCAAGGCCTATCTGGACAGTGCATGCGCGGGCGAAGCCGCGGCCTTCTCCTATCTTGGCCCGGTGTTCCGCCACCGGCCGGGCCTTGCCGGCGAGTTCAAGCAAGCCGGCATCGAGCTGCTCGGCCGCGACGACCGCGAGGCCGCCGAGGCGGAGGTGGTGGCGCTCGCGCTGAAGGCCGCCCGGCTCTACACGTCCGGCCCGCTTGTGCTGGCCATGGGCGATGTCGGCCTGTTCATGGCGCTGGTGACCGCCCTCGACCTGCCGGCCGCCTGGCGCCGGCGCCTCGCCAAGGACTTCCGCCGCTCCGGCATGCTGGAGGACGACCTGAAGCGCCTTGCCGAACCGGCCCATGGCGGGCCGACCTATCGCGGCCTCCTCACGGCGCTGGAGGGCTCCGATCCGAAGGCGGCGCGCGCCCTTGTCGCCGATCTCCTGTCGATCGCCGGCATCACCACGGTGGGCGGACGCTCGGCCGCCGACATTGCCGAGCGGTTCCTCGAACAGTCGGCTCTCGGAAGCGGAGCGCTGACCTCCGAAACGGTGGCGGTGGTCCAGAAGGTGCTGGCCGTCGACACCGATCCGGTCAGCGCCGAGCGCGAGCTCAGGGGCATTGCGGGTGCTGCCGGCCTTGACATGGGCGCGGCGCTCGACAGGCTCGCGCGCCGCAACGACCTGATGGCGGCGGCCGGCATCGACCTCAGCCAGGCCCGCTTTTCCACCCGTTTCGGGCGCGATGTCGACTACTATACGGGCCTCGTCTTCGAGATCCACGATGCCACGGGGCATGTTGGCAAGCCTCTGGCGGGGGGCGGACGCTATGACCGGCTCACCGAGATGATGGCCGCCAAGCTTGGCCGTGAAGGCAGGGTGCCGGCGGTCGGCTGCGCCTTCTGGGTAGAGCGGTTGGCCGAGGCGGGAGGCCGCGCATGACCCTCGTCTTCGCCATCCCCTCCAAGGGCCGAATCCTCGAATCGGCCCAAGGATTCCTGGAACGCTCCGGGCTGAAGCCCGTGCAGGGCCGCGGCGCGCGCGATTATCGCGGCACGATCCCGGGCCTCGACCATGTCGAGGTGGCCTTCCTGTCGGCCTCCGACATCGCCCGCGAACTGGCCGCCGGTTCGGTCCATCTCGGGCTCACCGGCCTCGACCTCATGCACGAGGCCACCCCGGAGCCGGAGGACCGCCTCGCGTCCCTCGCCCCGCTCGGCTTCTCGCGTGCCGACGTGGTGGTGGCCGTGCCGCAGGCCTGGATCGACGTTTCGACCATGGCTGATCTCGACGATGTGGCAAGCCAGTTCCGCACCCGCCATCGCACGCGCATGCGGGTGGCGACCAAGTACCTGAACCTCACCCGCGCCTTCTTCGACCGCCACGGCATCGCCGACTACCGCATCGTGGAGTCGGCTGGCGCGACCGAGGGCGCACCGGCGGCCGGTGCTGCCGAGTTCATCGTCGACATCACGACGACCGGAGCGACGCTCGCCGCCAATGCCCTGAAGGTGCTCGAAGACGGCGTCATCATGAAATCGGAGGCGCATCTGGTTGCCTCGCGCACGGCCAACTGGTCTGAGCGGGCGCGCGAGAGCGCGCGCGACATGCTCGACCGCATCGCCGCGCAGGCCCGCGCCCGCGAGGTGCGGGAGGTGCGCACGCGCTTTGCCGCGGCGGACGCCGCCCTGCTGGACGAGGCAAGGGCGCGTTTTGCCGTCGAGGCGCCGTTCGGAGGGCCAACCTCGTCGGGCATGCTGACCCTGCACTGTCCGCCGAAACAGGTCTTCGCGCTCGCCCGCTTCCTGCGCGAGAAGGGTGCGGAGAATGTCGCGGTCAGCGAGCTCGACTATGTGTTCGCCCGCTCGAACCCGCTGTTCGAGCGGCTGGAGGCGGCGCTCGCCTGATCCTCACACCGCGTCGGTGGAGGTGACCACGAAGGTCTGCATCACCCCGTCATCGTCGCGGATCGAGACATATTCACCGATCTGGAAGGCATGCTCGCCGAAGCGGAAGCCGGCCTCGTCATCGTCCTCGGCCTCGGGGTCGTAGTCGAAGGTCCAGGTTGCCCCCTTCGGCCCGCCGGCCTTGCGCACCAGCAGGCCGTGCATGTCCGGTTCGCCGGCCCAGAAGCGGCGCACCTTGCACAGGTCGCGATGCGCCTTCCAGGCCTCCTGGTCGATGAAGCCCTCCGCCGTCAGGGGGGCCACGAACTCGTAGCCATGGCGCGAGGAGCCTTCCGGATGCTCCTTCGAGCGCGCGAGATTGAGGCGGATGCGGTGAAAGCCACGGGGGAGCGTCGTCATGTCCGGCGTTTCCTTCGCATTGGGGGGGCTTGTTCTGACCCCTGATGCCTAGAGAAACGAGGTGGGCGGTGCGTTGATCGGCGTCAAGGCAGTCCCGCGGCGCGCACGGCCATCACGGCTGCCAGCCCTACGGCGAGGGCCGCGATGTCCCGCTTCAGCAGGACCATGCCCGCAGCCGCCACGGCAAGGCCCACCCAGGCGCTGAGGCCCCCCCGTGCCGCCAGCGGCACGACGGTCGCCACGATGATGGTGCCGGGCAGGGCATCGAGGCAGGCCCGCACGAAGGGGGTCAGGGGCACCCGCTCCATGATCCAGTAGCCGGCCATGCGCACCAGCCAGGTGGCTGCCACCATGCCGAGGATGGCGAGCCAGGGCAGTGCCGTCTCAGCCGCGCTCACGCATCACCCCCGCGGCGATGGAGCCGGCGAGGGCGCCGGTGACAATGAACCAGTAACCCTCGACCAGCTGGGCCGTGGCGAGCGCCACCGCCGCCGCCACCGGCCAGGCCAGGCGGTCGCGCCTCAGGCGGAAAACCCCCACCGCCATGGCCGTGAACACGATCGGCACCACCATGTCGATGGCGAAGCGGCGCGGATCGGTGAGCATGTGGCCGACGAGGTGCCCGGGCACGGTTGCCAGCGTCCAGATGATCCAGAGGAACACCCCGGCGCCGACGAAGACGCCGATATCATGGCCGCCGCCCGCCTGATGGCGGGAGGCGATGATGAAGTTGGAATCGGTCAGCGTGGCAAGGCCGAGCCAGACCGGCCCCCGTGGCGCGCGCGCTAGCCAGGGCTGGAGCGCCGCGCCCATCAGCACGAAGCGCAGGTTCACCGCCATGGTCACCACCACCATGGCGGCGATGACGGCCGGCGTGAAATGTTGCGGCCAGAGCTGAAGCGCGAGCAGCTGCGAAGCCCCGGCATAGACACTGGCGCTCATCAGCACGGCCTGGCCGAGCGTCAGTCCCTTCTCGGCGGAGGCGGCGCCCACGGCGGCGGCAAAGACCAGGACGCCGGGCAGCATGGGGATGCTCATCCGCGCGCCCTCGATCGTGCCGGCAAGCGTGAAGACAATGCGCGAAGGGACCATGTCAGGTTGCATCGTCAAGGCTTGCCGCGAGAACAAGTCTCCGTCCAGTGCCGCCGCCGCAGGGGCGGCGCGCGCCGGGCGCGGGCCGGGTCAGGCCTCGAGCGCCTTGCGGTAGCAGAACTCCCAGCTGGCGCTGGCATCGGCCAGGTAGCGCGTCACCGGCTGGCGGACGAAGCCGAGCTTCTCGTAGAACCGGTGGCCGCGCACGAAGCGGGTATCGGTCCACAGCACGATGCCGCTTGCGCCGAGGGCGCGCGCCAGCGCCTCGCCCTGCGCATAGAGCCTCTGGGCAAGGCCCGAGCCGCGCGCGGCGCGATCGACATAGACCTTGAACAGCTCGGCAAGGCCGGGAACCGGCGTCGGCGTGGCGGCCAGCGAGCCGATGACGGCGCCGTTTCGCTCGGCAACGAACAGCCGCCCGCCCCGCGCGGCATAGTGGCTGGCCGGCGCGGCCAGTTCGGGAAACTCCGCGTCGATGAACAGGCAGCCGGGATAGTCGGCGAAGGAGCCGGCGATCAGCGCCGCGAGGGCCGGGCCGTCGTCGTCGCGGGCCGGGCGGATGGTGGCGGCGGTCTGGCCATCGGGAGCGGTCATGCGGGAGCCTCCGCGGCACGATCGATGATGGCGAGCGCTTCGCGCGGCGGCAGCGGCGCAGACGGCCAGCGGGCCGGCTCGCCCATGGCCCGGTCGAGCAGGCGGCGGTATTCGGCGCGTGACACTTCGACCGCGCCGAGCGAGCGCAGGTGATCGGTGACGAACTGGGTGTCGAGCAGCCGGTAGCCGCCCTGGATCAGCGCGGCGACCAGATGGACCAGCGCCACCTTCGAGGCGTCCCGGGCCCGGTGGAACATGCTCTCGCCGAAGAAGGCCCCGCCGAGGCTGACCCCATAGAGACCGCCGGCAAGCTGCCCGCCTTCCCAGGCCTCCACCGTATGGCAATGGCCGATCCTGAACAGGGCACCGTAGAGGCGGCGGATGCGGCCATTGATCCAGGTTGTGCCGCGGCCCTCGCCGGGCGCGGCACAGGCGGCAATCACCGCCTCGAAATCATGATCGAAGCGGATCTCGAACCGGCCGGACCGGACGGTGCGCGCCAGGCGCGAGGCGATCTTGAGCCCGTCGAGCGGGATGATGCCGCGCCGCTGAGGCTCGACCCAGTAGAGGCCGGGATCGTCCGCGCTTTCGGACATCGGGAAGATGCCGCAGGCATAGGCGCGCAGCAGCACCTCCGGCGTGATGGCATCGGCAGGGTCGTCGAGGTGACGGCTCATGAGCCAAGACTAGCGCCAGCCCGGGCATCGGGCCAGTGGGACGCCGCACCGGAGCCCATGCTGCCGACAGGCGGCTGGCAGCAGGGGCCTCGCCTCCCCGAGCCCAAGATGATTATTGACAATAACCATTATGCAGGGTCACCATCCCGGCCTTCGAGGGGTTCCCCATGGCCGCGCCCAGCCTCGTTCCCGTCTTCTCGGTTGCCGCCGAGGTCGCCCCGGCCCTCGAGGTCGGCCCGACGCCGGCCGGCGAGCGGCGGCTCATTCCGATCCTTGGCGGGCGCGTCACCGGCCCGCGCCTTTCCGGCACCATCCTGCCCGGCGGCGTCGACTACCAGTCGATCCGCGACGAGGGCCTCGCCGACATCCACGCCCGCTATGTCATCGAGACGGAGGCGGGCCAGCGCGTCTATGTCGAGAACACCGGCATCCGGCGTGGCCCGCCGGACCTCATCGCCCGCCTGAAGCGCGGCGAGCCGGTCGACCCGGCCCTCATCTATTTCCGCACCGTGCCGCGCTTCGAGACCGGCGCGCCGGAGCTTTCCTGGCTGATGCGCTCGATCTTCGTCTGCGCCGGAACGCGGCTGCCGGACCGGGTGCTGCTCGACATCTTCGAGGTGGGGTGAGCCGACGGGAGCGGGCCTTGCGGCAGCCCGGGTGCCAACCAATGCCGCCGGGAGGACACGAGAACCATGACCCTGTCGAAACGGATGATCCTGGCGGCGCTGGCCGCCGCGGGCCTTGGCGTGGCCGCGGGGCCGCTGGCCGCCCAGGGCCTGCCGCAGCGGCCCATCACGCTGATGGTCGGCTTTGCCGGCGGCACCGCGCCGGACACGCTGGCGCGCATCCTGGCGGACGCCCTGCAGCGCACGGCCCATGTCTCCGTCGTGGTGGAGAACGTGCCGGGCGCCGGCGGCCAGGTCGCCTCCGGCCGCGCCGCGCGCGCGCCCGCCGACGGCACCACGCTGCTGCTCGGCGAGGTCGGCTCGGTGGCCATCGCGCCCTTCGCCTTCACCTCGCTCCCCTACGATCCCGCCCGCGACTTCACCTATGTCTCGGAGGTCGCGCGCACCCATTTCGCCTTCGTGGTGCCGGCCAGCGGGCCGGCCAGCCTGGCGGCCTTCGTCGCCCAGGCGAAACAGGCCGAGCGCACGCTGCTCGGCACGTTCGGCGTCACCAGCCCCGGCCACATCGCCGCCGAGCTGTTCGGCCAGAGCGCCGGCTTCCGCATGCAGCCGGTCCATTACCGGGCGGTCGCCGACGGCATCGGCGACATTGCCGGCGGGCGCACGGCCGGCGCCTTCCTGTCGATCCCGCTGGCCGCGGCGCAGGCGCGCTCCGGCGGCATCCGCGCGCTGGTCCAGACCGGCGGTCGCCGTTCGCCCATGCTGCCCGACGTGCCGACGGTGGCCGAGGCCGGCGTGCCGGATCTCGCCATGGCCTCCTGGTTCGTGCTGATGGTTCCGGCGGCAACGCCCGCGCCGCTGGTCGCCGAACTGAACCGCGCCGCCGTCGCCGCCATGCGCGATCCGGCGGCGCTGGAGCGCCTGCGCGGCGCCGGCTTCGAGGAGGTCGGCTCCAGCCTCGACGAGGTCCGCGCCATGGTCGCCCGCGAGCGCGACCGCTGGAAGCCGGTGATCGAGCGCGCCGGCATCCGCATCAGCAACTGACGCGCCCGGGGGGCGGCGGGGCGGTCCGCCGCGGCCGCCCCGGCCAGGGCCCGCCTTGCCGGTCAGTTGGTCAGCCTCAGCCGGCTGATCGAGCCGGCAATGTGGTCGAAGGCATGGGCCAGCGCCTCCATCGAATCGGCCACGATGGCCATGTCGGGGCGCGAGGCGCACTGGGCGAGCAGCGCCCGGGTCGCCTGGTCGTTGATGAACCAGGCCACCGTGTAGATGACGATGCCGGCCGCCTTGGCATGGGTGCAGGCGAGCAGCGTGCGCTCGTTCATCCGGGCGATCAGCGTGGCCTTGTCGGAGGAGGTCGTGCCGAGCCGGCCGGCGGCGGAATAGCCATAGGCCG
>JBKBOA010000001.1:0-193714 GCA_046295035.1 Phreatobacter sp. | reverse complement strand
ACCCTGATCTCCCGCGAGCCGATCGGCGTGGTCGGCATGATCACCCCCTGGAACTGGCCGATCAACCAGATCATGTGCAAGGTCGCCCCGGCGCTGGCCGCCGGCTGCACCATGGTGCTGAAACCCAGCGAGATCGCCCCCCTCAACGCCATCATCTTTGCCGAGGTGATGGATGCGGCCGGCGTGCCGAAGGGCGTGTTCAACCTGGTCAATGGCGACGGCCCGACGGTGGGCGAGGCGATCGCCCGTCATCCGGGCGTGGACATGGTGTCCTTCACCGGCTCGACCCGCGCCGGCATCCTGGTGGCCAAGGCCGCTGCCGACACGGTCAAGCGCGTGCATCAGGAGCTCGGCGGCAAGAGCGCCAACATCATCCTGCCCGATGCCGACCTCGCCCGCGCGGTGAAGCTCGGCGTGGAGGGCTGCATGCGCAATTCGGGCCAGTCCTGCAACGCGCCGACCCGCATGTTCGTGCCGGCCGACCGCCATGACGAGGCCAAGCAGGTCGCCAGGGAGGTGGCCGACAGGCTGAAGGTCGGCCCGGCCTCGGCCGAGGACAGCTGGATGGGTCCGGTGGTCTCGGAGCTGCAGTTCAACAAGATCCAGAAGCTGATCGAGAGCGGCATCAGGGAAGGCGCGGAACTGGTCACCGGCGGCACCGGCCGGCCCGAGGGCCTCAACCGCGGCTATTACGTGCGCCCGACCGTGTTCGCCGGCGTCACCGACGACATGACCATCGCCAGGGAGGAGATCTTCGGGCCGGTCCTGTCGATCCTGCCCTACGAGAGCGAGGAGGAGGTGGTCGAGCGCGCCAACAACACGCCCTATGGCCTGGCCTCCTATGTCCAGTCGGGCTCGCTCGAGAAGGCCCGCAAGGTGGCCGCGCAGATGCGCTCGGGCAATGTCTACATCAACTATCCCGCCTGGGACGGCGGCGCGCCCTTCGGCGGCTACAAGCAGTCGGGCAATGGCCGCGAATATGCCGAGTTCGGCCTCGAGGAGTTCCTCGAGATCAAGGGCACGGTCGGCTACGGCGCGGCCTGAGCGGCCGAGGTCCGCTTCCGCGGCGGCGGGCGGCCTGCGGGCCGCCCGATGCGCGCCTCACATGAAGCGGCGCAGATCCCGCGCGGCGACCGCCGGATCGCGGTTCACCTCGAAGGTGGAGACGAAGGTGCCGTTGCGGTCCATCAGATAGACGAAGACCGTGTGATCCATGGTGTAGGAGCCGCCCTCCAGCGGCACCTTGCGGGCGAAGGCGCGATAGGCGCGCATGGCGGTCGCCACCTCCTCCTCGGTGCCGGTCAGGCCGCGGATGGAGGCGTGGAAGCTGCCGAGATAGGACGCCAGCAGCGCCTGGTCGTCGCGGGCCGGATCCACGGTGATGAACACAGTGTTGACCTTGCCGGCATCGGCGCCCAGCCGGTCGAGGATCTGCGTGATCTCGAACAGCTTGGTCGGGCAGATGTCCGGGCAGTGGGTGAAGCCGAAGAAGATCAGGCTCGGCTTGCCGAGCAGATCCTTGTCGGTGACGCGCTGGCCGTGCTGGTCGGTGAGCGAGAAGGCGCCGCCGATCGCCGAGGGGCCGGGCGCCAGCGCGCCGCCGCGCGGCAGCGTGAAATAGACGACGCTCGCCAGCGCGCCGAGCCCGGCGACCAGCAGGGCGAGCGACAGGATCAGGGCGGCAGAGCGGCCGCCCTTGCGGGCTGTCTGCGGGCTGTTCTCGGTCATGATCGGCTCAGAAGCACCAGGCCAGGCCAGCCGCCAGCGTGTCGAGGAAGACCTTCGACCCCTGGCTCCACCACAGCAGCGCCGCGGTCGCCATCAGGGCAGCAACCGCGCCGCCGACCGCCCAGCGCGCAAGACGCGGCACCGCATGGCGCGCGGCATCCGGATCGGAGGAGGCGACGTTCAGGCTCATGACGGAAATCTAGTCGAT
Source organism: Phreatobacter sp. (assembly GCA_046295035.1). Classification (GTDB taxonomy): domain Bacteria; phylum Pseudomonadota; class Alphaproteobacteria; order Rhizobiales; family Phreatobacteraceae; genus Phreatobacter. Next base: position 191,778 of record JBKBOA010000001.1, on the reverse strand, counting down.
GGGACGTCAGGATGCAAAAGCGCCGTGCAGGGCGCCATTCCCCTTTTCGTGAGCAAGGGCCGGCCCTACCTGACAGACATGCGCCCCGACGAGCTGCTGCATCCCACCCCCAGGGGCCTCTATTGCCCGCCGGCCGACCTGTTCATCGACCCGGTCCGCCCGGTCGAGCGGGCGCTGGTCACCCATGGCCATTCCGACCATGCCCGCGCCGGCCACGGAGCGGTCCTGGCAAGCGCCGCGACGCTCGCCATCATGGGCCTGCGCTATGGTCCGGCCTTCGCCGGCACCACGCAGGCCGCCGCCTGGGGCGAGCCGGTCACCGTCAATGGCGTCTCGTTCTCCTTCCACCCGGCCGGGCACATCCTCGGCGCGGCCCAGATCGCGGTCCGTCACCGGGGCCTGACCATGGTCGTCTCCGGCGACTACAAGCGCGCGGCCGACCCGACGGCCGAACCCTTCGAGGTCGTGCCCTGCCACGTCTTCATCACCGAAGCCACCTTCGGCCTGCCGGTGTTCCGCCATCCCGACGCGGCGGGCGAGGTCGGCAGGCTGCTCGCCTCCGTGCGGCTGTTCCCGGAGCGGGCCCATCTGGTCGGCGCCTATGCGCTCGGCAAGGCGCAGCGGCTGATGGCGCTGTTGCGCGCCGCCGGCTGGGACCGGCCGATCCTGATGCATGGGGCCATGGAGAAGCTGACACGCTTCTACGAGACCGAGGGTCTCGCCCTCGGCGACATCCGGCTGGTGCGCGACGTTCCGAAGGCGGAACTGGCCGGCGCCATCGTCATCTGCCCGCCCTCCGCGCTGCGGGATGTCTGGGCGCGCCGCTTCCCGGATCCGGTCACCGCCTTCGCCTCGGGCTGGATGCGGGTCCGGGCGCGCGCCCGCCAGGGCGGCATCGAACTGCCGCTGGTCGTCTCCGACCACGCCGACTGGGACGCGCTGCGGCAGACCATCCGCGACACCGGGGCGGGCGAGGTCTGGGTCACCCACGGTCAGGAGGATGCGCTGGTCCACTGGTGCGCGACGCAGGGGCTCGATGCGCGGCCGCTGCGCCTCGTCGGCTATGGCGAGGAGGGCGAGGCAGAGCCCGCCCCGGCGGAGGGCGCGCCATGAACCGCTTCGCCGCCCTGCTCGACCGGCTCGCCTATGAGCCGCGGCGCAATGCCAAGCTGGCGCTGATCACCGACTATCTGGCGACCACGCCCGATCCGGAGCGCGGCTGGGCGCTGGCGGCGATGACGGGGGCGCTGTCCTTCCGCCATGCCAAGGCCGGGCTGATCCGCGCGCTGATTGCCGAGCGCACCGATCCGGTGCTGTTCGCGCTGTCCTACGACTATGTCGGGGATCTCGCCGAGACCGTCGCGCTGATGTGGCCGGGGCCGGGGGAGGGCGGCGGGGGGATCCACACCATCGGCGGCGGGGAGACAGCGTCGCAGCCTGTCCCCTGTCGTGAGGGCGCTGCCCACCCACCTCTCCCCGGCGGGCAGAGGTCGATCCACGGCGAAGCCGGGGAGCGGGTGAGGGGGAGAGTACCATCCGTTCAGGACGCTGCCCCCTCACCCGGCACTGGCGCGCCGACCTCTCCCCGCCGGGGAGAGGTGAGCGGCGTCCGTCCTGGCCCAGGCCACAACCGGCCTCCCCCGCCTTCCCTCGCCGAGGTCGTCACCGCCCTTAAGAGCACCTCCAGGACCGCCCTGCCGGGCCTTGTCGCCGGCTGGCTCGACATGCTCGACGAGACCGGCCGCTGGGCGCTCCTGAAACTGATCACCGGTGCGCTGCGCATCGGCGTCTCGGCCCGTCTCGCCAAGGCGGCGGTCGCCGCCCTCGGCCCGGTGGAGACCGATGCGGTCGAGCTGGTCTGGCCGGGGCTGACGCCCCCCTATGCCGCGCTCTTCGCCTGGGTCGAGGGACGCGGCGAACGGCCCCAGGCGCTCGATCCCGCCCCGTTCCGCCCGCCCATGCTGGCCCATCCGGTGGAGGACGGCGACTTCGGGAGTCTGAACCCGGCCGATTTCCTCGCCGAATGGAAGTGGGACGGTATCCGCGTGCAGGCGGCCGCGGGGCGGCTGGCCTCGGGGGCGCGCGTCGCGCGGCTCTATTCGCGCTCGGGCGAGGACATTTCCGCTGCCTTCCCGGATCTGGTCGCGGCGCTCGACTTCGACGGGGCCATCGACGGCGAGCTGGTGGTGATGCGCGAGGGACGGGTGCAGAGCTTCAACGCGCTGCAGCAGCGGCTCAACCGCAAGCAGGTGACGGCCGCTCTGCTGGCCGCCTATCCCGCCCATATCCGCGCCTATGACCTGCTGTTCGAGGGGCCGGACGATCTGCGCGCCGCGCCCTTTGCGGCCCGCCGCACCCGGCTGGAGCGGTTCGTGAGCCGGCTCGGCAGCGCGCGGCTCGACCTCTCGCCGCTGGTGCCTTTCTGCGACTGGGACGGCCTTGCCGCCGCCCGGCTCGATCCCGCCGCGGCCGGCGCCGGGGAGGATGCCGCAGCGGTCGAGGGGCTGATGCTCAAGCGCCGCGACGCACCCTATGTGCCGGGCCGGCCCAAGGGGCTGTGGTTCAAGTGGAAGCGCGACCCGATGGTGGTCGACTGCGTGCTGATGTATGCCCAGCGCGGCCACGGCAAGCGCTCCAGCTTCTATTCCGACTTCACCTTTGGCGTCTGGCGCGGGGCGCCGGGCGAGGAGGAGCTGGTGCCGGTCGGCAAGGCCTATTTCGGCTTCACCGACGCCGAGCTCGGCCAGCTCGACCGCTTCGTGCGCACCCACACGGTCAACCGCTTCGGTCCGGTGCGCGAGGTGGTCCACACCGCCGGCGAGGGGCTGGTCGTGGAGGTCGCCTTCGAGGGCCTGCAACGCTCGACGCGGCACAAGTCCGGGCTGGCCATGCGCTTTCCCCGCATCGCCCGCATCCGCTGGGACAAACCGCCCGGCGAGGCCGACCGCCTCGCGGTTCTGGAGGCGCTGCTGGCCCGCTGAGGGCATGGGCGAGGCGACGGCGGCTTGACACGGCGGCGGGAAGGGCCACATTCGGCGCATGAGCCGCGTCGCCCCGACCCTTTCTCCGACCGCCAAGCTGATCTTCGGCGTCTGACCCCTGCCCGGCCCGCGTGCCCCGGGCACGGGGACGTTGGCCTTCGACTGCGGCACGCACGCTGATCCCACCCTGACCACCCCACAGTCCGCCCGCCGCGCCCCGCAGGCGCCGCCGCGGCTTTCCTTCAAGACCATCCGTTCATGACCTCCGCTGCCCGAACCGCGCGCCGCGCGCGCCCCGCCATCACCGTGTCCGAGCGCGACCACCGCATCGTCTCGGGCCTTGCCCGCTCCGCCCTCGACCGCCTGCCGGAGGTGGCCGAGACCCTGCTCGAGGAGATGGATCGCGCCCGCATCGTTCCCGAGGCGCGCCGCCCGGCCGATGCCGTCGGCCTCGGCTCCGAGGTGGATTACGTCTCCGAGACCGGCCAGGCGCGCACCGTGCGGCTGGTCATGCCGGCCGATGCCGACATCAATGCCGGCCGCGTGTCGATCCTCACGCCGGTCGGCGCGGCCCTGATCGGCCTGTCGCCGGGCCAATCGCTCGACTGGACGGGCCCGGCTGGCCACCGCCACAGCCTCACCGTGCTGGCGGTCCGCCCGCCCGCGCCCTGATCCTGCCGCACGGCAGGCATGGCCCGACGGCTTTGCCCGCGCGGGCCTTTCCGTGCGAAGCGGACAACCATGCCGAGCCTTGCCGCCATTCGGGCCCTCGCCGGGTCCTTCGTCCTGCCCTGCCTCGTCGGGCTGGCCGGCGGCTATGTCTTTCACCGCCTCGGCATGCCGGCGGCCTGGATGTCCGGGGCGCTGGTGGCGGCCACCATCGCCGCGCTGGCGGGGCTGCGCATCCGCGTGCCCGGCCCGATCGGGCGGGCGCTGTTCCTGCTCGTCGGCACCGTGCTCGGCTCGGCGGTGACACCGGAGACGCTCAGGCTGATGGTGACCTGGCCCATCTCGATGGCCGGCCTGGCCGTGCTCATCCCGGCCATCGTGGCGGCCATCACCGTCTATCTGGTGCGGGTGGAGCGGTTCGATCGCGAGACGGCCTTCTACGCCTCCGTGCCGGGCGCGCTCAGCTATGTGATGGCGCTGGCGCTCGCGTCCCGGGCCGATGCGCGGGTCGTGGCGGTGATCCAGAGCTTCCGCCTGGTGCTGCTCATGGCCGTGCTGCCGGGGCTCATCTCGGTGGCCGGTCTCGCCTCCGCCGGCAACCGGGCGATCGCTGCCGCCAGCCCCGGCCACTGGTCCGACTTCCCGCTGCTGTTCGTGCTGTCGGTGAGTTGCGGGCTCGGCATGGAGCGGCTGCGCGTGCCCGGCGGGGCGACCGTCGGCGCCATGCTGGCGAGCGCCATCCTGCATGGCACCGGGCTCGTCACCGCGACCATCCCGGAAGGGGTGATGATCGTCGGCTTCGCGGTCATGGGCGTGATGATCGCCGAGCGCTTCGCCGGCACCTCGCTCGTGGAGATCCGGCAATTGCTGCGCGCCTCGGTGGCGGCCTTCGTGATCGGGACGGTGATTTCCATCCTGTGCGCCCTGATCGTCGCCTGGATCACCGGGCTGAAGGTCGGCAAGGTGGTGCTCGCCTATGCCCCGGGCGGCATCGAGGCCATGGCCATCCTCGCCTTCCTGCTGGACATGGATCCGGCCTTTGTCGGGGCCCATCACATCGTCCGCTTCCTCGGCATCGCCCTGATGCTGCCCTTGACGGTGCGGCTGGTCCTGGGGCCGCGCAACAGGTCGTAACAGAGTGCAAACCGGTTTGATGCGATTCCCGTTGCGGAAGGCCGGGGTGTTCCGTTATCGATCTACGCAATTGACCTTAGGGCCTGCGCATGAGCTCTTGCCTTCTTCGTGCCGTCCTGCCGGCGCTTCTGGCCACCGCCATCCTGCCCGCCCTGTCCGCCCCGTCCCAGGCCCGCTGCACCTCCCCCGCCGCTGCCGCGGCGACCGTCGGCGGCTCGCTGCCGCGCACCTCGGCGGCCCTGAAGGCGCGCCAGACCGTGCGCATCCTCGCCATCGGCTCCTCCACCACCGCCGGGGTGGGCAGTGGCGGGTCCGGCTTTGCCAACCGCATCGGCCCCCTCATCAAGGCGCGCTGGCCGGATGCCAGCATCGAGGTGATCGTGTCCGGGGTCTCCGGTGAGACGGCCGCCGGCGCGGCCGCCCGGCTCATCAAGGAGCTGCCGCTCTACCGGCCCGTGCTGGTGATCTGGCAGCTGGGCACCAACGATGCCAATTTCGGCGTCTCGGCCGAGGATTTCCGGGCCACCGTCGTCGCGGGGCTGGCCACCATCCGCGCGGCCGGGGCCGATGCCGTGCTGGTCGATCCGCAATATTCCCGCTGGGCCGAGCTCGGCCCGCGCACCGCCGAATTCGCCGCGATCATCGCCGCAGAGGGGGCGCGCGTCGGCGTTCCCGTGGTCAAGCGCTACAGCGCCATGTTCCGCCTCGCCCAGAGCGATCGCAGCGCCTTCGACGGCCTGATCGCCTTCGACGGCCTGCACCTGACCTCGGCCGGCCATGACTGCATGGCCCAGCAGGTGGCCGGGACCATCGTCGGCACCGTGCGGCGCTAGTTTCATCCGCTGTCTTGCCTTTGCGGCAGGCCGTCCTCACATTGGAGCGGCCGGCGGCGGGCCGGTGCCAGACGATGAGCGCTGTGATGACCTCTCCGACGCCCACCTCCACCAGCCGGACCGTCGTTCCCTCGCCCATGCAATATCTCGACCGGGCAACGGGCGTGCTGCGCGAGCTCGGGCTGATGCCGGCCAAGATCGACGAGCAGCCGATCATCCCGCTGCTGCAGAAGATTTCCGACCTCGACCAGGAGCGCGTGGCGGTCATTGCCCGGACGCTGAACCAGGTCGGCGTGTTCAACGAGGTGGTGCGCAACCAGATCGCCGGCATGGAGATCGGCGAGCGCTACGAGCAGATCACCCAGGGCTTCAACTCCATCCGCGACGATGCCAAGCGCATGGTCGAGCAGCTGTCCGACGGCAAGCTTTCCACCTTCGAGCGGCTCGAGAACATCTGGACCAAGATCCGGCGCGGGGACATCGCCACCCGTTTCGAGGCGATCCGCGTCATCTATCTCGATGTCGCCAGGGCCACCAAGGACCAGATCCAGCGCGAGGTGACCATCCTCGATGCCTATCGTGACTTCCGCGGCGCGCTGAAGCAGTCGGAGGTGCTGGCGCTCGAGGTGCTTCAGAAGGCCGAGGAGAAGCTGAAGGCCAAGCAGGCGGAGCTGAAGGCCGCCTCCGAGGCGGTGGCTGCCTATGCCGGCGACGTGCCGGCCGAGCGCGCCAATCTCGAACTCGTCCGCGACACCAAGCTGCGCGAGATGCAGGACGAGGAGAAGCGCTACCAGATCGCCAAGGATCTCTCCGACAACCTGACCATCGGCTACAACACGTCCGAGGTCATCATGGCTCGCCTGATGCAGACGACCAACGCCAAGGAGCGGGTCTATGCCCAGGCCATCTCGTTCTTCTCCACCAATGATGCGGTGCTGACCGCCCTGAAGGCCTCGTTCACCGGCCTGCAGGGACTGCACGAATCGACCCGCACGCTGGAGGAGATGAAGGAGGGCATGTCGAAGTCGCTGGAGACCCTGTCCGAGATCGGCGACAAGGTGCAGGAGGCGGCCCTGCGCGCCGGCTACGGGCCGACCATCCGCGCCGAGGCCGTCAAGAAGCTGGTGGAATCGGTGGTCTCGTTCCAGGAGAAGTCCGGCGAGATCATCCAGGAGATGCGCAAGCTCTCGACCCAGAACTCCCAGGAGATCCGCGACGCCGTCGAGGATGGCAAGCGCCGCCTGGCCGCCCTGGCCGAGAAGGGCGCCGCGCTCGGCATGTGAGGGCCGGAGACCCGGCCATGCCGGCCTCGCCAGGCCTGATCGGAGGGCCGCGACATGACTGATACCGCCCTCGCCCCGGCGGCGGCCGAACGGCCGCCGGCCCAGCTCGACGATGTCATGCTCGCCATGGACGTCGTCGATACGCTGCGCCACGACCGGAAGATGACCGAACGGGAACTGGCCGCCGCCGACCGCGAGGAAGACCTGATCGAGCGCCTGCGCGAGATCTACCGCAATCAGGGCATCGAGGTGCCCGACGAGATCCTCCGGCAGGGCGTCAGGGCCCTGCGCGAAGAGCGCTTCGTCTACAAGCCGCCGCGCGAGAGCCTGTCGGTCCGGCTGGCCCGGCTCTATGTCACCCGCGCCCGCTGGGGCAAATGGGCGCTGGGCGCCATCGCCGCCCTCGGCATCGGGGCCGGCACGCTCGCCTATCAGAGCTATTCGGCGAGCCTGGAGCTGTCGCAGCGCATTCCGGCAGCCCTTGCCACGGTGGCCGGTGACATCAGCCGCGAGGCGACGGTGGAGGAGGCGCGCACCCGCGCGGCCGCCCTGGTCATCGACGGCCAGACGGCGGCCCGCGACGGCAAGGCCGATGCCGCGCGGCAGGCCCTGGCCGACCTGGAGCGCCTGCGCGACGAGCTGCGCGCCGAATATGACGTCAGGATCGTCTCGCGACCGGGCGAATCCACCGGCGTCTGGCGGCGGCCGCGCGGCAATCCCACCGCGATGAACTTCTATCTCATCGTCGAGGCCATCGGCCGCGACGGCCGGCCGGTCTCCCGGACCATCACCTCGGAGGAGGACGGCCGTTCGCGGGTGGTCAGCAAGTGGGGCGTGCGGGTGCCGGAAAGCCTCTATCGCGAGGTGGAGGCCGACAAGCGGCGGGACGGCATCATCCAGAACCCGATTCTCGGCCGCAAGGTGCGCGGCCAGCTGGAGCCGGTCTGGCGCCAGGCGCTGCCCGGCGGCGCGATCACGAGCTGGTAGGAGGCGCCCCGTGATTCCCGGTCATTCGGCGCTCGGCGGCATCGAGCAGGCGCTCGCCCAGCTCCGCCAGCTGGAGAACGATGCCAGCAACCGCCTGGAACAGGCCACCCGGCGCGAGGCGGAGGCGCAGGCCGATGAGACCGATGCCTTCCGCGACCTCGCCGCCTTCCGCCTCAGGCAGGCCGACGGGCTCGGCGGCCGGCTCGGCCTTGCCGCCAACGAGGTGCGCGCCATCCTGGCCCTCAGGCTCAACGACCGCACCGAACTGGAGACCGAGCTCCGGCAGGTGGAGGCCGAGATCGCGCGGCTGGCCGCCGAGCGGCAGGACTTTGCCGCGCGCCTGACCGAGAGCGAGGAGAAGCGCCGCGCCGTCGAGAACGAGGCGCAGATCGCGCTGGTCGCCCGCCCCGACTATGCCCGCCTGAAGGCCGAGACGGACAAGGCCATCCAGGTGGCCGAGGAATCGGAGAAGAAGGCAAGGCTCGCCGAGGCGGAGCTGGAGGAGAAGCGCCAGCCCTACGAGAACGATCCCCTGTTCATGTATCTGTGGCAGCGGGGCTACGCGACCGCCGATTATCAGGCCGGCAACCTCGCGCGCCTGCTCGACGGCTGGGTGGCGCGCCTGGTCCGCTATCAGGACGCGCGGCCGAACTATGCCCGGCTGAACGAGATCCCGAAGCGGCTGCGGGAACATGCCAACCGGTCGGCGGCCCGGGCGGTGGACCTGGTCGAGCAGGCCAAGGCCATGGAGAAGGCAGCCTTCCAGTCCGTCGGGGGCGCCTCGGCCGACGCCGAGGTGGAGGCCCAGCGCAAGAAGCTCGACGAGCTCGACCAGGCCCGCGCCCGCGCCGAGGAGCGCCACACCACGCTCGACAGCCGCATCGCGGCGTTCGACCGCGGCGAGGACACCCGCTTCCGCCAGGCCGCGGCACTGATGGCCGAGGCCCTGCGCGGGGAGGACGTGCGCCGGCTCTACCAGGAGGCGCTGCGCACGCCCTCCGAGGAGGACGAGCGCCTGGTCCAGCGCATCACCGATGCCCGCGAGCGCCAGACGCGCCTTGCCGACGAGGCCAAGCGCATCCGCGCGGAACTGGCCGACATTGCCCGCCGGCGCGGCGAGATCGCGCAGGTGGCCACCAGCTTCCGCCGGCGCCGCTATGACGCCGACGGCTCGATGTTCGACAATGACGTGGTCGGCAACCTGCTGCGCGGGCTGGTCGCCGGCGTCATCACCGGCGCCGACTACTGGGCGCGCATGGAGCAGGGCCGGCGCTGGAGCCGCCAGGCCCGCGACTATGGCGGCGGCCGCACCGATTCCTGGGGCGGCGCCCACTGGGGCGGCGGCGGAACCTGGGGCGGGGGCACCTGGGGCGGGGGCGCGAGCAGCGGCGATTCCGGCGGCTCGTGGGGCGGCGGCGTGTCGGACAGCACCGGCTGGGGCGGCTCGGGCGGCGGATCCTCGGGCAGCGACTTCGAGACCGGCGGCCGGTTCTGAGCCGGCTCAGTCGGTGAGCGCGCGCAGGAATCCCGCCAGGTCGTCGGTGACGAAATCCACATGATCGTCGTCGCGGCCCTCGAACTCCCAGGCCTCGCGGAACACTTCGCGGGTGCGCTCGGGCACCACGAGCACGGTGCGCATGCCGAGCCGGTGCGGGGCCTCCAGGTTGCGGGCGAGATCCTCGAACATGGCCGCCCGCGTCGGCGCGACGCCATGCGCGGCGAGGAACCTTTCGTAGGTCTCCTGATGCGGCTTCGGCAGCAGGCCGGCATCGACGATGTCGAAGACGCCGTCGAAATGGTTCTCGATGCCGAGCCGGCGCGTCACCGCCGCCACATGCGAGCGCGTGCCCGAGGTGAACACGAACTTGCGCCCCGGCAGGGCAGCGATCGCCGCTCCCAGCGCCGGATTGGCCTGCAGCGGCGAGTGGTCGATGTCATGGACATAGGCGAGGAAGTCGTCCGGGCTCATGCCGTGCTCGATCATCAGCCCGCGAAGCGAGGTGCCGTAGCGGCGGTAATAGTCCTTCTGAACGGCGAAGGCCTCCTCCTCGGTGACCTTCAGGAGACGGGCGACATAGGCCTTGATGCGCGCGTCGATCTGCTGCCAGAGCGACAGGTGCGCCGGGTAGAGCGTGTTGTCGAGGTCGAAGATCCAGGCCTCGACATGGGCGAGCGCCGCGCGGGCCGAGGGATGGGCGGCTGGGGTCATGGAAGCGGTCGGTTCCCCTGTCACTGGCCGCCCCGTCACGGCATGCGGAAGCGCACGGAGGCGCGACGGCGGCCGTCGAAGCTGACCGCCAGGAAGGGCGCCTGCGTGGCGCCATGCGATGCGCAGTCCTCGGCCCCGGCGATCTCGAACTCGCTGGCCCGGATGCAGCCGGGCACATCGCCGCCGAAGGTCACCGGCTGGTCGCGCACGCGCACCGGCCGGCCATCGGCATCCACCGCCTCGGCATAGGACAGCACCCGCGCCGGCGCTCCCTCGATGGCGGGCTTCAGGCAGGTGCCCGCCTCGATCCGGTACCAGCCGCGGGTGACGAGCCGGCCGGCTTCCTCGATGCCGAGCGCCGCCATGACCCGGTGGCCGGTCTCGTTGCACCAGGCAAAGCCCGGCCCCGCGCCGGCGCGCAGGGCTGCCATCAGCCGGTCGAAGATGTCGGACTGGCCGATGGCCTCGCCGTCGAGGCCGGCATCGGCGGCGAAAGCGCGGAAGGCAGCGTCCGTGCGCGGCCCGTCGAGGCCGTCCACCGGACCGGGATCGTAGCCGAGCTCGGCGAGCAGCCGCTGGATGCCCGCCTTGCGCGCCTGGACGAGATCATAGTCCGCCTCCTCGCTGAGGAAGGCGATGGCCACGCCCTCCGCGACCGTCGGGCGGATCTCGGCGAAGGGCGCCAGCCGGTCGTTAGCCTGCCGGCAGGTCTGCGCCCCGGACAGGAGGAAGTCGCTCTCGCTGACGCACAGGGCCGTCTGTTCGGGCTGGCCCGGCGAGACCGGCCGGCTGCGGTCATAGGGCCGGGTATGCACGAACAGCCGGCCGGGCGCCTCGGCCGATTGCAGGATCGGCCGGCACTGGCCGGGATCGAGGCGATACCAGCCGCGCGTGGCCGCCGCCTCCCCGGCGATCACACCCACCGCGGCCTCCACGATCACGCTGGTGCGGTTGCACAGCCGCGTCTCTGCGGCGGCCGGCACGGCCGAGGCCAGCAGCACCAGGGCCGCGAAGCCAGCGACCACCTCAGGCGTGGATGAGCGTGCCGGCGCCGCCATCGGTGAGGAGCTCCACCAGAACCGCATGCGGGGTCTTGCCGTCGAGGATGACGACGCCCTCGACCCCGCGCTCGATGGCATAGATGCAGGTCTCGATCTTCGGGATCATGCCGCCGGTGGCGGTGCCGTCGGCGATCAGCCGCCGGCAGTCCTCGACCGACAGCGACTTGATGAGCTGCTTGTTCTTGTCGAGCACGCCCGGCACGTCGGTCAGGAGCAGCAGCCGCTTGGCCTTCAGCGCGCCGGCAATGGCCCCGGCGAAGGTGTCGGCATTGACATTGTAGGTGTCGCCCTCCACCGAGGTGGCGACCGGCGCCAGCACGGGGATCAGTTCCTTGCCGAGCACGGTGTCGAGCACCTTGGTGTCCACCGTGTCGGGCTCGCCGACAAAGCCGAGATCGACGGCCTTCTCGATATTGGAATCGGGATCGCGCGTGGTGCGGCTGACCTTGGCCGCCTTGACCATGTCGCCGTCCTTGCCGCACAGGCCGATGGCCTTGCCGCCGGCGGCGTTGATGAATCCGACGATCTGCTTGTTGATCGAGCCGGCGAGGATCATCTCGACGATCTCCACCGTCTGCTTGTCGGTCACGCGCAGGCCGTCGATGAACTCGCTCTTGATTCCCAGCTTGGCCAGCATCTGGCCGATCTGCGGGCCGCCGCCGTGGACCACGACCGGATTGATGCCGGACTGCTCGAGCATGACGATGTCACGGGCGAAGGAGCGTGCGCCGGCCTCATCGCCCATGGCGTGCCCGCCATATTTCACCACCACGATCTCGTCGTCGTATTTCTGCATGTAGGGCAGCGCCTCATTGAGGACGCGGCCGATGTCCTGGGCATCGAGGGGGGCGTGATTCGGCATGGGCGGCTCCGGCAGCCGCGTCTTCGGGCGCGGCGGTCGCGGGGTCTTAGCCGATTTGGACCGACGGGTGAAGGAAGCCGGCCGGCTTGACTTCCATGCCGGCGGGGTCATGGTCGAACGCCCCCGGCCAACCGGAAGGCATCCCGGCATGACCCATCGCGGCACCACCCACCCCGCCCGCTTCTATCCGATCGTCGACAGCCTCTCCGCGCTCATGGTGATGGCGCGGCTCGGCGTCGGCACCGTGCAGCTGCGGGTGAAGGACATTGCCCATGCCCAGGCCGTGGCCCTGGTGAAGGAGGCTGTCGACACCGTCGCGGGCAGCCGGACGGCCGTCGTCATCAACGATCACTGGCGGGCGGCCATCGAAGGCGGCGCCGCCCATGTCCATCTCGGCCAGGAGGATCTGGCCGCGGCCGATGTGGCGGCCATCCGCGCGGCCGGCCTCACCCTCGGCCTGTCCACCCATGACGAGGCCGAGCTGGACACCGCCCTGGCCCATGCCCCCGACTACATCGCCCTCGGGCCGATCTACCCGACCACGGTGAAGGCCATGCGCTTTGCGCCGCAGGGCCTGGCGCGGCTGACCGAATGGAAGCGGCGCATCGGTGCCATTCCGCTGGTCGCCATCGGCGGCATCACGCTGGAGCGCGCGCCGGAGGTCTATGCCGCAGGCGCCGATTCCATCGCCGTCGTGACCGACATTGCCGGCCATCCGGACCCCGAGACGCGCGTGCGCGAATGGCTGGCCCACGAGCCGGCCGGCGATCCGGAGGGCAGCGGCTAGACGCAAGACCGGCCGGGGCCGGGCTGTGACCATGCCGGCTCGTTCGACCGAGCGAGTCCGGGAGTGCGCCGCCGCATGTCCGACAAGGCCATCATCACCTGTGCCCTCAATGGCGTGCTGACCGATCCGCGCCAGCATGCCGTGCCGGTGACCCCGGCCGAGATGGCGGCGGAGGCCAGGCGCGCCTATGACGCCGGCGCCGCCATGGTGCACATCCACCTGCGCCAGCAGGGCGAGGGCCGCGGCCACCTGCCGTCCTGGGACGTCGATCTGTCGCGTGAGGTCCAGGCCGCCATTCGCCAGGCCTGCCCCGGCATCATCATCAACCATACCTCGGGCGTCGTCGGTCCCAGTTACCAGGGCGCGCTCGCCTGCATCCGCGAGACCCGCCCGGAGGTGGCGGCCTGCAATGCCGGCTCGCTGAACTATCTGAAGGTCAAGGCCGACGGCACCTGGGCCTGGCCGCCGCACCTGTTCGACAACCCGGTGGAGAAGGTGAAGGCCTATCTCGACGTCATGGCCGAGGCGGGCAGCCTGCCGGAGTTCGAGTGCTTCGACACCGGCATCGTGCGCAGCGTCGACATGTACCGGCGCGTCGGAATGCTGTCGCGGCGCCCGCAATACAATTTCGTGATGGGCGTGGAATCCGGCATGCCCGCCGATCCGGACCTGCTGCCGATCCTCCTGAAGCTGATCGTGCCGGGCGCCAACTGGCAGGTCACGGCCATCGGCCGCGCAAACATCTGGCCACTGCACCGGCGCTGTGCTGAACTCGGTGGCCACTTGCGCACCGGCCTCGAAGACACGTTCTATCTCGCCTCGGGCGAGAAGGTGACGTCCAACGGCCAGCTGATCGAGGCCATGGCCGCCCTGGTCCGCGACAGCGGACGGCAGGTGGCCAGCCCGGCCGAGGCGCGGGCCATCCTCGGCCTCGCCTGAGGCCGGCCGCCGGGTAACCGGCAAGACAGTGCATGACGAGCCGGAACACCGGCCGCGAAACAGACGTGAAGGGGAAACGCCGATGAGGGAGAGAGGCTGTTGCAGTTCATCCAGCTCGTGATCAGCGGGCTTGCGCAGGGGTGTATCTACGGCCTGATCGCGCTGGGCTTCGTGCTCATCTACAAGGCCACCGAGACGGTGAACTTCGCCCAGGGCGAGCTCCTGATGATCGGAGCCTTCGCCGGCCTGTTCGCCTCGACCCTGCTCGGGCTTCCCTACTGGCTCGCCCTGCTCTCGGCCATGGCCGCCACCGCCATCGTCGGATACGGGCTGGAGCGCGTCGTGCTGCGCCCGATCCTGGGCCAGTCCGCCGTCTCCATCGTCATGGTCACCATCGGCATCGGCTACATGTCGCGCGGGCTTGTCACCATGCTGCCGGTGGTGGGCACCGACACCCACACCCTGCCGGTGCCCTTCCGCGGCGAGGTCTTCACCATTGGCGGCCTGGTCATCTCGGCCGAGCACATCGTCATCATCGCCACCACCATCGTGCTCTGCGCCCTGCTGGCGGCCATGTTCCGCTACACCAAGATCGGCATCGCCATGCAGGCCATGAGCCAGAACCAGCTCGCGGCCTACTACATGGGCATTCCGGTCAAGCGGCTGTCCAGCCTGGTCTGGGCGATCGCGGCGGCGGTGGCGGCCCTGGCCGGCATCCTGCTGGCCCCGCTCACCTTCATCCACGCCAATATGGGCTTCATCGGCATCAAGGCCTTCCCGGCGGCGGTCATCGGCGGCTTCACCTCCCTGCCGGGCGCCATTGTCGGCGGGCTGATCATCGGAGTGGTCGAGGCCCTCGCCGGCTTCTACCTGATGGAGGGCTTCAAGGACGCGGCGCCCTTCATCGTGGTGCTCGCCATGCTCATCCTCAAGCCGAACGGCCTGTTCGGCGAGACCATGCGCAAGAAGGTGTGACGCCATGCGCTTCATCTTCAAGACGCGCTACGAACAGGACATCAACCTCGTCCAGCATGGCGGCCAGCTGTTCTGGTACGGCCTGCTCGCGGTGGTGCTGCTGGTCGCCCCGGCCTTCGTCTCGCCCTATGTGCTCACCCAGCTCAGCCAGATCTGCATCTATGCCATCATCGGCTTCGGCCTGATGCTGCTGGCCGGCTTCACCGGCCAGCTCTCGCTCGGCCACGCCGCCTTCGTGGCGGTCGGCGCCTATACCCAGGCGGTGCTGGTGACGGCCGGCGTGCCCTTCTTCGTCGGCATCCTCGCCGCCGGGCTGTTCGCGGCGGCCGTCGGCATCATTGTCGGCCTGCCGGCGCTGCGGGTGAAGGGGCTCTATCTCGGCATCGCCACGCTCGCCTTCGGCACCATCATCGAGGAGATCATCGCGCGGGCGGAGCCGATCACCGGCGGCAATGCCGGCCTGATGGTGCCGCCGGTGCAGCTGTTCGGCTGGCGCTTCGCCGACGGGCCGGCCTTCTACTACCTGTGCCTTGCCTTCGCCGTCTGCGCCTGCCTGATCCTCATCAACCTGCTGCGCTCACCGACCGGACGGGCCTTCGTCGCCATCCGCGACTCGGAGATCTCGGCCCAGTCGATGGGCGTCAACCTCGCGGTGTACAAGACGCTGTCCTTCGCCATCTCGGCGGCCTTTGCGGGCGTTGCCGGCGCGCTCTATGCGCACAACATCCGCTTCCTGTCGCCGGACCAGTTCACCGTCGTGCAGTCCATCGAGATGATCATGATGGTGGTGATCGGCGGGCTCGGCTCCATCCACGGGGCGGTCTATGGCGCCATCTTCCTGATCGCGCTTCCGCAGGCGATCAACGCCATCAAGCCGTTCCTGCCGCTGTTCCTGTCCGAGGCGACCGGCCTGCAGCCGACCATCTTCGGTCTGGTGCTGATCCTGGTGGTGCTGTTCGAGCCGCTCGGCATCTACGGCGCCTGGCTGAAGACACGCGCCTATTTCGACCTCTTCCCCTTCTACCGGCAGGGCATGTTCCGCCGGCAGAAGGCGTTCCAGAAATCGGACCGGCTGAAATGAGCGCGCCCTTCTTCGAAGCCGAAGGCATCTCGGTCCAGTTCGGCGGCCTGAAGGCGGTGGACGGCGTGAGCTTCACCGTCAACAGGGGCGAGGTGTTCACCATCATCGGGCCGAACGGCGCCGGCAAGACCACGGTGTTCAACATCATCAGCCGCATCTATGACCCGACCGCCGGGACGGTGCGGTTCGAGGGCCAAGACATCACCCGCGTCGCGCCCCACCGCATCGCCGGCCTCGGCATTGCCCGCACCTTCCAGAACATCGAGCTGTTCGAGCATGCCACCGTGCTGCAGAACCTGCTGATCGGCGCCCATGTCCACCGCACCACCAACCCTCTGGTCGAGGCGCTGTTCCTGCCCTCGGTCAAGCGTGCGGAAGTGAAGCTGCGCGAGCAGGTGGAGGAGGTGATCGACCTGCTCGATCTGGCCGTCCACCGCGAGTCCATGGTGGCCGGCCTGCCCTATGGCGCCCGCAAGGTGGTCGAGCTCGGCCGCGCGCTGTGCACACGCCCCAAGCTGCTGCTGCTCGACGAACCGTCCTCCGGCCTCAATGTCGAGGAGACCGAGGACATGGCCTTCTGGATCGAGGACATTACCAAGGACCTCGGCATCACCGTCATCATGGTCGAGCACGACATGACGCTGGTCTCGCGTGTCTCCGACCGGGTCATGGCGATGAACCAGGGCCGGGTGCTGGCCATGGGCACGCCCGCCGAGGTGCAGCGCCATCCGGCGGTGGTGGAGGCCTATATCGGCGCGCCGATGGATCTGGCGGCATCCGAGGGCGAGAGGGCGGCATCATGAGCGAAGCCATCCTGACCCTGCAGAATGTCGAGGCCGCCTATGGCGCGGTGAAGGCCATCCGCGGCGTGTCGCTGTCGGTGCCGAAGGGCTCGATCGTCACGGTGCTGGGCGCCAACGGTGCCGGCAAGACCACCATCCTGAAGACCATTTCCGGCATTCTCGACCCGCAGAAGGGCTCGATCACCTTCAAGGGCGAGCCCATCGAGCGGAAGGATCCGGCCGACATCGTCCGCCGTGGTCTCAGCCACGCCCCGGAGGGCCGCGAGGTCTTTCCGCTGCTGTCGGTGCGCCACAACCTCCTGATGGGCGCCTATACCCGCTCGGACAAGGACGAGGTGGCCCGCGACATCGAGCTGGTGGAGAGCTATTTCCCGATCCTGAAGGAGCGGGCCGACCAGGAGGCGGGCCTGCTCTCCGGCGGCCAGCAGCAGATGCTGTCCATCTCCCGCGCCCTCATGGCCCGGCCCGACCTGCTGCTGCTCGACGAGCCCTCGCTCGGCCTGTCGCCGAAGCTCACCCAGGAGATCTTCGCCATCGTCAAGCGGATCAACCGCGAGCGGGGCGTGACCATCCTGCTCGTCGAGCAGAACGCGGCCCTGGCGCTCGCCACCGCCGACTATGGCTACATCCTCGAGATCGGCCGCATCGTCATGGAGGATCGTGCGGCCGTGCTCGCCGAGAAGGAGGACGTCAAGGAGTTCTATCTCGGCCAGAAGGATGCCGGCGTGCGCGGCCAGCGGCGCTGGAAGAAGAAGAAGATGTGGCGTTAGGGGAGCGGACCATGTTCGACATCTGGCCGAAACAGGATATCCGCCTGCCCGTCATGCCCGAGGGGCAGACGGTCGCCGAGGTGTTCGATGCGGCGGTGCGGATGCGCAAGGACCGTATCGCCGTGCGGCAGAAGGAGCTCGGGCTCTGGCGCGAGACGAGTTGGGGCGCGATGGGCGAGATCGTCCGCGAGATCGGCATGGGCCTCGTCGCGCTCGGCCTCAAGCCCGGCGATGTCGCCTCCATCCTCGCCAACACGCGCCGCGAATGGACCTATGCCGACTACGGCATCATCTGCGCCGGCGGCGTGTCGAACGGCATCTATCCGACCGATGCGCCGGTGCAGTGCGAATATCTCCTGACCGATTCCGGCTCGCGCTTCGTCTTCGTCGAGGACGAGGAGCAGCTCGACAAGATCCTGGAGGTGCGCGCGCGCACGCCGCTCCTGTCGAAGATCATCGTCATCGAGACCGAGGGCCTGACCCGCTTCTCCGACCCGCAGGTGATGACGCTCGACGCGCTGCGCCAGCTCGGCCGCGAGGCCTTCGCGGCCGATCCGGGCGAATGGGACCGGCGGCGCGCCGCCCGCGGCCCCGACGATCTCGCCATCCTCGTCTATACCTCCGGCACCACTGGCAAGCCGAAGGGGGCGATGATCACCCACAACAACATCCTCTCGGCCATCCGCATCATCGCCAACGAATCGATCCGCCAGAACGAGGATGACCAGCGCATGGCCTTCCTGCCGCTCTGCCATGTGGCCGAGCGGGTGGGCGGCCAGTTCCTCGCGCTCTATTCCGGCGCCACGCTCAACTTCGTCGAGAACCCGGAGACGGTGCCGGACAATGTCCGCGAGATCGCCCCGACCATCTTCTTCGCCGTGCCGCGCATCTGGGAGAAGTTCTATTCGGCGGTGATGATCCGCCTGAAGGAAGCCACCCCCCTGCAGCGCGCCGTCTATGGCTGGGCGATCGACCAGGGCCGCCAGGCGGCCGACCTCCTGATCGACGGCAAGCCCATCCCGACGGGGCTGAAGCTGAAGGTCTGGCTCGGCCGCGTGCTGGCGCTGAACAATGTGCGCAAGGCCATCGGCATCCACCGCTGCCGGTTCCTCGTCACCGGCGCTGCCCCCATCTCCCCCGACCTGATCCGCTGGTACTTCGCCCTCGGCGTGCCGATGCTCGAGGTCTGGGGCATGACCGAGACGACCGGCGCCGGCTCGGTCGTGCCGATCGACCACATCAAGCCCGGCACGATCGGCAAGCCGACCAGCGCCATCGAGATGGCCATCGGCGAGCATGGCGAGATCCTCGCCCGCGGCCCGACCATCATCAAGGGCTACCTCAACCAGCCGGACAAGACTGCCGAGACCATCCGCAACGGCTGGCTGCACACCGGCGATGTCGGCTCGGTGGACAACGAGGGCTTCTTCCGGATCACCGACCGGATGAAGGACATCATCATCACGGCGGGCGGCAAGAACATCACCCCCTCGGAGATCGAGAACGAGCTGAAGTTCTCGCCCTACATCACCGATGCGGTCATCATCGGCGACAAGCTGCCCTATCTGACCTGCCTGATCATGATCGACCAGGAGAACGTGGAGAAGTTCGCCCAGGACAACGACATTCCCTTCTCCAACTATGCCAGCCTGTGCCGGGCGCGGGAGGTGATCGACCTGATCGCCGCCGAGGTGGAGCGGGTGAACCGCAAGTTCGCCCGCGTCGAGCAGATCAAGGCCTTCCGCCTGATCGACCAGCGGCTGACCGCCGAGGACGAGGAGCTGACGCCGACCATGAAGCTGAAGCGCAACCTCGTGCAGAAGAAATATGCCGATCTCATCGCCGGCATGTACCGCAGTTCCGCGGCCTGATGCCGCTAGGAGCAAGCTGCGGATTGGACTAGCATTCCCAACCCGTCGACACCGTCGACCACCGACAAGAAGCCGCGGACGAACCGCGGATCAACCGGATGGAGGAACCCCATGACCATCAGACTGACTGTGGGTCTGGCCCTTGCGGCGGGACTTGCCGCAGGACCGGCCCTCGCCCAGACCCAGGGCGTCACCGACAACCAGATCGTCGTCGGCTCGATCCAGGACCTGTCCGGTCCGGTCGCCGCCTATGGCAAGCAGACCCGCAACGGCCTGCAGATGTATTTCGACGAGCTGAACGCCCGCGGCGGCATCCATGGCCGCCAGGTGCGCCTGATCGTCGAGGACAATGCCTATGACCCGCGCAAGGCGCTGCTGGCCGCCCAGAAGCTGGTCAATTCCGACCGCATCTTCGCGATGATCGGCCATATCGGCACCGCCCAGAACATGGCCGCCATGCCGGTCCAGTTCGAGCGCAACGTGCCGAACTTCATGCCGGTCACCGCGGCGCGCGAGATGTATCTGCCGCCGACGCCGCTGAAGATGGCCTTCGCCGCCTCCTATTTCGACCAGGTCCGCACCATGCTGCCGGAGCTGATCAAGGAGAAGAACGCCCAGCGGGTCTGCACCATCTATCAGGACGACGAGTTCGGCCTGGAGGTGATGCGTGGCGGCGAGGCGGCCCTGGCCACCATGAACCGCACCTTCACCGAGCGGACCACCTACAAGCGGGGCGCGACCGAGTTCTCCTCGCAGGTCGCCCGCATGAAGGCCGCCAATTGCGACCTCGTGCTGATGGGCACCATCATCCGCGAGACGGTCGGCGTGCTGGCGGAGGCCCGCAAGGTCGGCCTGCAGGCGACCTTTGTCGGCTCCAGCGCGGCCTATACGCATCTGATCCCCGCGCTCGGCGGGCCGGTCGCCAACGGCTTCTACGCCATGATGACCACCGCCCATCCCTATCCGGATGATCCGAGCCCTCAGATCCGCGAATGGGCGGCCCGCTACAAGGCCAAGTTCGGCGAGGATCCGACGGTCTTCTCCGCCTATGGCTGGCAGATCGCCGATGCCTTCACCCAGGCGGCCCTCAAGGCCGGGCGCGACCTCACCGTGCAGAGCTTCATCCAGGCGGTCGAGACCAATCCGCCGCTCGGCACGCTGTTCGAGGCCCAGCCCTGCAACATCACGCCCCAGGTGCGGCTGTGCAACAACGCCGCCCGGCTCTCGCAGGTGCAGGACGGCCGCTGGGTCGTCACCCGCGGCTGGGTGCAGGGCACGGTCTCGGCCACGCACTGACCTGACCTGATGCCGGACGCCGCCGGCCGTCCTGCCGGCGGCGTCCTTGTTTTGCGCAGCATGGCTGCAACATGACCCGGCAGGACGCATCATGGCCCATCCCTTCTACACGGCCGAGCACGAGGCCTTCCGCGAGCAGGTCCGGCGTTTCGTCGCCCGCGAGATCGAGCCCTTCGCCCATGAATGGGACGAGGCCGGCGCCTTCCCCCGCGAGCTCTACCGCAAGGCGGCCGCCATCGGCCTGCTCGGCCTCGGCTTCCCGGCCGAATATGGCGGCATCCCGGCCGACCGGTTCATGTGGATCATCGCCACCCAGGAGCTGGCCCGCCACGGCGCCGGCGGCATCAATGCCAGCCTGAACAGCCATGCCATCGGTGCGCCCCCCATCGTGGCGGCCGGTTCGCCGGAGCTGAAGGCGCGCGTCCTGCCCGCCATCCTGGCGGGCGAGAAGATCTCCGCCCTCGCCATCACCGAGCCCGGCGGCGGCTCGGACGTGGCCAACCTGAAGACCACCGCCCGGCGCGACGGCGAGCACTATGTCGTCAGGGGCGAGAAGACCTTCATCACCTCCGGCATGCGCGCCGACTACTACACGGTGGCAGTCCGCACCGGCGGGGAGGGGCCCGGCGGCGTCAGCCTGCTGCTGATCGAGCGCGAGCGCGAGGGCTTTGCCCGCACGCCGCTGAAGAAGATGGGCTGGTGGGCCTCCGACACGGCCACGCTGCATTTCGACGATGTGCGGGTGCCCGTGGCCAATCTGATCGGCGCGGAGGGCCAGGGCTTCAAGATCATCATGCAGAACTTCAACCACGAGCGGCTGACCATGGCGGCCGGCTGCATCGCGGCCGCGGGCGTGTGCCTCGACGAGGCGACGGCCTATGCCAGGCAGCGCGAGACCTTCGGCCGGCCGCTGACCCAGCATCAGGTGATCCGCCACAAGCTGGTCGACATGGCGCAGAAGGTGGCGGTCAGCCAGGCCTGGCTGGAAATGCTGACCTGGCGGCTGGAGCAGGGCGAGAATCCGGTGGCCGAGATCTGCATGCTCAAGAACCAGGCGACCCAGACCCTGGCCTTCTGCGCCTCGGAGGCCGTGCAGATCTTCGGGGGTGCCGGCTACATGCGCGGGGCCAAGGTCGAGCGCATCTACCGGGAGGTGAAGGTCAATGCCATCGGCGGCGGCACCGAGGAGATCATGAAGGATCTCGCCAGCCGGCAGATGGGCCTGTGAGGCCGGGCGGCTCGTCCAAGGTCGCGCTTCACGCACGCCGCCGGGCCGTGTAGCACCGCATCATGCTCGTGCTCGCCCTCGACACGGCGCTGGCTGCGGCCAGCGTCGCCGTCCTCGACACCGACCGTGACCGGATCCTCGCCGAGGTGAGCGAGCCCATGGAGCGCGGCCATGCCGAGCGCCTGGTGCCGCTCATTGCCGCGGCCTGCCGCACGGCCGGCATCGCGCCGGCGGCCTGCCGCCGCTTCGTCGCGGCCACCGGGCCGGGCAGTTTCACCGGGCTTCGCGTGGCGATCGCGGCGGCGCGCGGCCTTGCGCTTGCGACCGGCGGGGATGCGGTCGGCATCTCGACGCTCGCGGCGCTCGCCGCGCCCCATCTCGGCGCGCCGGAGCAGGCCTGCGTGCTCGCCGCCATCGATGCCCGCCACGGCCATGTCTATGCCAGCCTGACGGCTGCCGACGGAACGCCGGTCACGCCCCCGGACTATCTCGCGGCGGGCGAGGCGGCGGCTGCGGCCGCGGCCGCCGGCCCATGCCGGCTGGTCGGGCCCGGTGCGGATGCCGTTCTCGGGGCCTGGCCGCAGGGCTCCTCGGCGCCCGTCCTGGTCGATGGCACGCCCTGGCCCTCGCCTGCCGTCCTGGCAAGGCTCGGGGCGGCCGCCGATCCCGGCACCGCGCCCTGCCGCCCGCTCTACCTCAAGGCCGTGGATGCCAGACCCTCGGTGCCGCCCGCACCCGGCGGCAGGCCCGCGCCATGATCCCCCTGCCCTGGCTCTGGCCCTGGTGGTGGACGGCGAGCGACCCGGTGGTTGGCCCCGCCCGCATCGGCGATGCCGATGACATGGCCGCCATCCATGCGCGCTCGTTCCACCGCGGCTGGGAGGCGGCCGATCTGGCCGCCATGATCGCCGAGCCTTCGGTCATCGGCCATGTCGTCCGCCGCCGCCAGGGTGCCGACGTCGCCGGATTCATCCTCAGCCGCACGGCCGGCGACGAGGCGGAGATCCTCACCGTCGCGGTGGCTCCGGCGCTGCGCGGGCGGGGCTTTGCCGGCCGCCTGCTGGCCGCCCATGTTCCAGACCTGGTGCGCGCCGGCATCCGCACGCTGTTCCTGGAGGTGGAGGCGGGCAATGCCCCGGCCCTGCGCCTCTATGCCAGCCATGACTTCCGCCCCGTCGGGCGGCGCAAGGCCTATTATCGCACCGACTCCGGCGCCGCGGATGCCGTTGTCATGCGGCGGGATCTGCCCGCCCTCTGACCGGTCGCCGGCCGCAGGTACAATTTGCCGGATCCGTTCTCGTTTTAGACTCTTATTTCCCGAGTCCGGCCAGGGGTAGAGTGACAGTGATTCGCTGCGCCGGGGCTGGTGCGGCGCTCCCGCTCCGGCGGCGTGGTGCAATCCTCGGTTGGTAAGGGACGGGCGATGCCGGACCTCGGGCAGGTCATTGCCGCATCAGATCGCATCAGATCGCCATTCGGCTGCTTGCAACGACGGTTCCTGACCCGTGGCGTCGGCATTCTTGGCCTGCTCATGGCCTCGACCGCCCTCGCCCGCGCGACCGAGACGGAGCTCGATGCGCTGAGCGTGCTCGGCGCGATCCGGCCACACGAATGGGCGATCCTCGGCCTGAATGTCGGGGTCGTCATCTTCGCCGTGGTGACCTCGATCGGCCTGCTGCGCACGCGCGCGCGCGCGGCCAGGGCATCGCGCGCGGCCCGCGACGAGATCAACGAGCTGCGGCTGGCCCTTGACCGCACCCAGGAACTTCTGACGCTGGATCCCCATGTCATCATCGTCTGGGGCGGCGAGCGCGACGAGCCGGAGATCACCGGCGATGCCTCGCTGGTCACGGACCTGCCGGCGCCGCGGCGGGTTCTGGCCTTCGGCTCGTGGCTGGCGCCCGCGCCTGCGGCGCAGCTCGAACAGGCGGTTGACCGGCTGCGCGGCGAGGGGGCTGCGTTCCGGCTCGACCTCGTGACGAGCGATGGCCGGCCGATCGAGGCCGAGGGCCGCCCCATCGGCGGGCGGGCGGTGCTGCGATTGCGGGCGGTGGCGGGCGTGCGCGAGGAGCTCGGCCGCCTGCGCGAGACCCATGCGGTGACGCTGCGCGATACCGAGACGTTCCGCTCGTTCCTCACCGGCCTGCCCATGCCGGTCTGGACGCGCGATCGCGAGGGCCGGCTGACCTGGGCCAACGAGGCCTATGCGCTCGCAACCGAGAGCGGCGATGCTGCCACGGCCGTGTCCCGCGGCGCCGAACTGATCGAGCCGGCCGACCGGATCGAGGCCGGCCGGCGCCGCCAGGCCGGCGAGCCCTTCCTGCGCCGCACCGCGGCGGTCGCAGCCGGCAAGCGGCGGGTGTTCGACGTCATCGAGCGGCCGGCCGGCAGCGGCTTTGCCGGCATGGCGGTCGACGTCACCGAGCTGGACAAGGCCCGCCTGGAACTGGCCGTGGAGATGGAGACCCACAAGCGCACGCTGGACCAGTTGCAGACGGCCGTCGCCATCTTCGACGCCAATCGGCAGCTGGTCTTCTACAACGAGGCCTATCGCCAGCTCTGGGATCTCGACCCGGCCTTCCTGCACCAGTCGCCCACCGACGGTGACATCCTCGACCGCCTGCGCGAGCGCGACAAGCTACCCGCGCAGTCCAACTACCGCGAATGGAAGCGCTCGTTCCACGCGGTTTACGAGGCGGTCGACACCGAGCCGCGCATTCACGAATGGCATCTGCCGGGCAAGCGGTTCCTGCGTGTCATCCAGAACCCGGACCCGGCCGGCGGGGTGACCTATGTCTTCGAGGATCTCACCCAGCGTCTGAAGCTCGAAACCCAGGTCGAGGCCCTCAACCGGGTGCAGCGGGAGACCATCGACCATCTGGAGGAGGCCGTGGCCGTGTTCCGCTCGAATGGCCGGCTGTCCCTGTCCAACCGCGCCTTCGGCACGCTCTGGGACATCGACTCCGCCCTGCTCGCGAGGCAGCCCCACATCGACCAGATCGCCCAGCTGTGCCTGCCCTATGTGCGCGATGGCGGCGTCTGGTCGGACATCCGCTCGATGGTCGCGATGCCCGACTATCAGCGGCCCCAGCAGACCTTCCGCATCGAGCGGACGGACGGCTCGGTGCTCGACACCGTCGCGGCCCCGCTGCCGGACAGCGCCACCCTCGTCACCTTCAGGAACGTCACCGACATGGTGATGGTGGAACGGGCCCTGACCGAGCGCAACGAGGCGCTGGAGGCCGCCGCGCGCATCCGCAACGACTTCGTCCACCATGTCTCCTACCAGCTCAGGACGCCGCTGACGACCATCATCGGCTTCTCGCAGGTGCTCGATGACCCGGCCGTTGGGCCGCTCAACGAGCGCCAGCGCGAATATCTCGGCTATATCGCCGCCTCGTCGGCCTCGCTCCTGTCGATCATCAACGACGTGCTCGATCTGGCCACCATCGACGCCGGCGTCATGGAGCTCGAGCTTTCGGACGTGGACATCCGCGCCACCGTGCAGGCGGTCGCCGAGGCGGTGAAGGACCGGCTGGCCGAGCAGCGCATCCGCCTGGAGACACGGATCGCCGCCGATATCGGCTCGTTCCGCGCCGACGGCCAGCGGGTCCGCCAGGTGCTGTTCAACCTGGTGACCAATGCCATCGGCTTCTCCGAGCCCGGCGGGCTGGTCGTGATCGATGTCACGCGCACGCCGGACGATGTGGTGTTCAAGGTCCGCGACCAGGGCAGGGGCATGGCCCCCGACATGGTCGACCGGATGTTCGAGCGCTTCGAGACCCGGACGACCGGAACCCGCCATCGCGGCGCCGGATTGGGCCTGTCCATTGTCCAGTCCTTCGTCAACCTGCACAAGGGCCGCATCCATGTTGACACCTCGCCGGGCAAGGGCACCCAGGTGACCGTCGCCTTCCCCGCCAACCTCGATGATCTGTCCAAGGCGGCCGAATGAACCGCAGCACTGGCCGGCCGGCCGAAGCAGTCCCCGTCGATCCGTTCCGGCATGTCGTCCTGCTCGTCAACGAGCAGGCCACGCGCGACCTGGCGATGGACCTCGCCGTCGCGGTGGCCGCGAACGATGTCATTACCTTGGCCGGCGATCTCGGCGCCGGGAAGTCCACCCTGGCGCGGGCCCTGATCCGCGCCATTGCCGCAGACGAGCGGCTGGAGGTGCCGAGCCCCACCTTCGCGCTGGTCCAGCCCTATCCGCAGGGACGCATTCCCGTGGTCCATGCGGACCTCTACCGGGTCAGCTCGCCCGATGAACTGGCCGAGCTCGGCTGGGACGAGGC
The DNA here is from genome assembly GCA_046295035.1 of Phreatobacter sp. Lineage (GTDB taxonomy): Bacteria > Pseudomonadota > Alphaproteobacteria > Rhizobiales > Phreatobacteraceae > Phreatobacter. The sequence continues at coordinate 165,714 of JBKBOA010000001.1, read as the reverse complement.
CGCCGAGAACGCCCTGCTGCTGGTCGAATGGCCGGACCGGCTCGGCGGGGCGCTGTCGGGCGACCGGCTGGAGATCGAGCTTTCGCTGGCGCGCGCCCATGGCCCGAATGCCCGCCAGGCGGTGCTCACCGGGCACGGCGCCTGGGCCGCGCGGCTTTCCCGCATGGTGGCCCTGCGGCGCTTCCTCGACAATGCCGGATGGGGCGGCTCGATCCGGCGCTACCTGCAGGGCGATGCCTCCTCGCGCAGCTACGAGCGCCTGCTCGACGGCCAGCGCCGCGCCGTGCTCATGAATGCGCCGCGCAAGCCCGATGGCCCGGTCATCCGCAACGGCCTGCCCTACAGCCGCATCGCCCATCTCGCCGAGGACATGGTGCCCTTCGTCGCCATGGCCGAGGCGCTGCGCGACATCGGTCTGTCGGCGCCCGAGATCGAGGCCGTCGATCTCGACCAGGGCTTCCTCATCATCGAGGATCTCGGGTCGGAAGGCGTGGTCGTCGATGGCGCGCCGGTTGCCGAGCGCTATGCGGCGGCCATCGACGTTCTGGCGCTGATCCATGCGCGCCCGCGTCCGGCGACCCTGGCCTCGCCGCGGGGCCCCTATGCCCTGCCGGCCTATGACCGGGAGGCGCTCGCCATCGAGGTCGAACTGCTGGTCGACTGGTATCTGCCGCGCAAGGGACCGCGGATGCCGGCCAGCGAGCGGCATGTCTTCCTGCAGCACTGGGCGCCCCTGTTCGCCGAGGTCGAGGCGGCCGAGAAGACCTGGGTCCTGCGCGACTTCCATTCGCCGAACCTGATCTGGCTGGCCGGACGAGAGGGCGTCGAGCGGGTCGGGCTGATCGACTTCCAGGATGCGGTGCTGGGACCAGCCGCCTATGACGTGGTCTCGCTGCTCCAGGATGCCCGCGTCACCGTGCCGGAAGACCTGGAGATCCAGCTGCTGTCCCGCTATGCCTCGGCCCGGCGGGAGGCCGATCCCGGCTTCGACACGGCTGCCTTCGCGCGGCTCTACGCCATCATGGGGGCCCAGCGGGCGACCAAGATCCTCGGCATCTTCGCCCGCCTCGACCAGCGCGACGGCAAGCCGCACTATCTCGCCCACCTGCCGCGCATCCACGCCTATCTGAAGCGCTGCCTCGCCCATCCGGCCCTCGCCCAGGTCCGGCGCTGGATCGAGGACCGGGTTCCTCCGCCATGACGGCCGGCGCCAAACCGGCCATCGACACCGCCATGGTGCTCGCCGCCGGGCTCGGCACGCGCATGCGGCCGATCACCGACCGGATCCCCAAGCCGCTGGTGACGCTCGGCGGCAAGACCCTGCTCGACCGCGTGCTGGACCCGCTGGCCGAGGCGGGCATCACGCGCGCCGTGGTCAATGTCCATCACCTGGCCGGGCAGATCGAGGCGGCGGTCGCCGGCCGCCAGGTGCCGCAGGTGGTCATCTCGGACGAGCGCGAGTGCCTGCTCGATTCCGGCGGCGGCGTGGTCAAGGCGCTGCCGCATCTCGGCGAGACCTTCGTGATCCGCAACGCCGATTCGGTCTGGATCGACCGTTCCGGCTCCACCATCCGTCGCCTGATTGCGGCCTTCGACCCGGAGGCGATGGACACGCTGCTGCTGCTCGCCGCCCTGCCGGAAGCCGGCACGCTCGCCGGCAATGTCAGCGTCGGCTTCGACGGGCCGGGCGACTTCTTCATGGCCGCCGACGGGCGCCTGACCCGCCGCGGCGCCGCGGTGGTCGCGCCCTATGCCTATGCCGGCGCGGCGATCATGCGGGCCGCCGACTTCGCCGGCCGGCAGGCCGGCGAGGTCTTCTCGCTGAACCGGCTGTGGAACGCCTCCCTGGAGCAGGGGCGACTGTTCGGCCTGGTGCTTCAGGGCCTGTGGCTGCATGTCGGCACACCCGAGGCCATCGGCGAGGCCGAGGCGGCCATGGCGGCCTGGGCCGCCGCCGGACCGCCCTGACCTGGAGGCGCGCGCCGGCGGTCAGTGGTCCCAGTCGCGCGACAGCCGGCGGGCCGTCAGGATGATGCCGACCATTGAATAGGTCTGGGGAAAGTTGCCCCATAGCGCCCCGGTCTCCGGGTCGATGTCCTCCGACATGAGCCCGACATGGTTGCGCCGCGCCAGCAGCTGCTCGAACAGCGCGCGTGCCTCCTCGACCCGGCCGATGGCCGCCAGCGCATCGGCCAGCCAGAAGGTGCAGATGGTGAAGGAGGTGGCCGGCAGGCCGAAATCGTCGATCTCGTCGTAGCGCAGGAGGAAGCCCTGGCGCGTCAGGCGCCGCTGCAACACCGCGACGGTGGAGATGAAGCGCGGATCGTCGGCTCCGACCACGCCGAGCTCGTGCAGCAGCAGCGAACTGGCATCGGCGCCGGCGCCATCAAAGGTGGCGGCAAAAAAGCCCTCCCGTTCGTTCCATGACCGCTCCAGAATGGCCGCGCGGATGCGCTCGGCATGGTCGCGCCAATAGACCTCGCGCAGACGCAGGCCGAGCCGTCCGGCGATGCGCGCCAGCCGGTCGCAGCCGGCAAAGCACATGGCCGCCGAATGGGTGTGGATCGCCGCCCGGCCGCGATATTCCCAGATGCCGGCATCGGGCTCGAAGGCCTTGGCGGCGGCAACCTCGCCAAGCGCCTCCAGCTCCTGGAACAGGGCCTGGTCGCCCATCTTGGGCAGACGGTGGTCGGAGAACATCTGCGAGGCGGCGAGGATCAGGCTGCCATTGGCATCGTGCTGGACCTGGTCGGCCGCGGCATTGCCGAAGCGCACCGGCCCGTCGCCGTCGAAGCCGGTCAGCGCCTGCGATTCCCATTCGTGCAGCGAGTGTTCGGGCACCACGGCATAGACCGGCCGCAGCAGCGGCCCCTTCTCGGTCGCGATCACCGTGCGCATGTAGTCGAGGAAGCGCTCCATGGTCAGCGTCGCCCCCAGCTTGTTGAGGGCGTGGACGGTGAAATAGGCATCGCGCAGCCAGCAGAACCGGTAGTCCCAGTTGCGGCCCGTGCCCGGCGCTTCCGGCACCGACGTGGTCAGCGCCGCGACGATGGCGCCGGTTTCCTCGTAGGAGCACAGCTTCAGCGTGATGGCGGCGCGGATCACCGCCTCCTGCCATTCGTAGGGCACCGAGAGATAGCGCACCCAGTCCAGCCAGTAGTCGCGGGTGGCGGCGAGAAAGCGCGTCCAGGTCTCCTCGATGCTGGCGGGGAAGGTCTCGTCCGCATGGAGCACGAGCGTCATCGGGCGGGTGAGGACGAAGCGGGCCTCCTCGGTCAGATAGGCCACGGGCATGTCGGTGGTCACGCGGACCGCCTGGGTCTCGCCGACATAGCGCACATGGTTGGAGCCGGGAATGCGGGCCGGCTGCTGCTGCCCATAGGCCATGGAGGGCCGCACGCGCACCCGCACCAGCGGATTGCCGGCGATGGGCTCCAGCCGCCGCATCACCATCGGCGGGCGGTAGATGCGGCCGAACTGCTTGAACCGGGGGGCGAAATCGGTGATCCGCACCGCCGACCCGTCGGCGGCCGTCAGGACGGTGACGAGGACCGCCGTGTTGCGCTCGTAGGACTGGGCGCTGGAGGAAAGGCCCTCCAGCTCCACATCCATGAAGCCCTGGCTCGGCTCTCGTCCCCCGACCAGCGCCGAGAAGACCGGATCGCCGTCGATGCGCGGCCAGCACAGCCACTGATGGCGGCCCTCGCGGTCGATCAGGGCGGCAATGGCGCTGTTGCCGATCACCGCCATTTCGGGGGGCGCGCGCCGCGTCATGCCGATGCTCCTGTCCGGATTCGGCGGGCAGGGCCCGGGTGGCGGGGGCGATGCGACAGGTCCATGGTCATCCTGATCTCCGGAACGGCCTCGAACATACAGGCCGGGGCCTGCGGCAGAACCCCCGGCACCTGCATGCCCGGCAGGAACGCGCCGGACTGCGACATTGTTTCGCCCTTTCCGGGGCCGAAGCGGCGCTCCTTGATCCCGATCAAGGCTCCGGCGGGGCAGGCGAGGGCTCATGACCGGCCAAACCCGTCGCATCCGCAGCGCTCCGGGGCAGGGCGGTTCTCCCTTCCTGCATCTCGACAGCCTGCGGCATGAGACGCCATCCTGCCGCCCCCATGGCATCCCGACCGGCACGACGACGATGACCCATCCCGATCCCGCCTCCCGCTCCCACGCCCTGCACCAGCGGGCGCGGCGCAGCCTGCCCGGCGGCAATACCCGCACCACCGTGTTCATGAAGCCCTGGCCGATCTATGCGGCGCGCGGCGAGGGGTGCCGGGTGATCGATGTCGACGGCGTGGCCCGCATCGACTGCATCAACAACTTCACCGCACTCATCCACGGCCATGCCCATCCGGTGGTGACGCAGGCCGCCTGCCGGCAGGTGGCGCTCGGCACCGCCTTCGGCCTGCCGACCGAATCGGAGATCGACCTCGCCGAACTCCTGGTGGACCGGCTGCCGGCCGCCGAACAGATCCGCTTCACCAATTCGGGCACCGAGGCGGTCATGATGGCGCTGAAGGCCGCGCGGGCCTTCACCGGCCGGGCGAAGATCGCCAAGTGCGAAGGGGCCTATCACGGCTCCTACGACCATGCCGAGGTGAGCCTCGATCCCGGGCCGGCGGACTGGGGCGGCAATGCGCCGGTATCCGTCGCCTATGCCAAGGGCACGCCACCTGCGGTGCTTGCCGATACCATCGCCATTCCCTTCAACGACACGGATGCCGCGGTCAGCCTGATCCGCGAGCACGGGGCGGAGCTCGCCTGCGTGCTGGTCGATCCCATGCCCAACCGCGCCGGGCTCGCGCCCGCCGACCGGGCCTATCTTCACGCCCTGCGCGAGGTCACCCGCGAGGTCGGCGCCCTCCTGGTGCTCGACGAGGTCATCACCTTCCGCCTCGGCTATCACGGTGCCCAGGGGCTCTGGGACATCGCGCCCGACCTGACCACGCTCGGCAAGATCATCGGCGGCGGCTTCCCGGTCGGGGCCGTGGCCGGCCGGGCCGAGGTGATGGCGGTGTTTGATCCGAGCGCCGGCAAGCCCGCCCTGCCTCATGGCGGCACCTTCTCGGCCAATCCGGTGACCATGCGCGCCGGCCAGGCCGCGATGGAGCTGCTCGACCCGGCGGCCTTCGCCCGGCTCGATGCCATCGGCGAGCGGGTGCGCGAGGGGCTTGCCGCCGCCTTCCGGCGCCATGGCCTGCCCGGCGGCCCGGTCGGTCTCGGCTCGCTCATGAAGGTGCATTTCGCCGACCGGCCGGTGCGCGACTACCGGTCCGCCTATCCGACGCCGCAGGAGGCGGCGCGGCTGGCGGCCTTCCACCTCGCCCTCCTCAACGAGGGCGTCCTGACCGCCGGCTATGGGCTCATGGCCCTGTCCACGCCGATGACCGATGACGATGTCGCCGAGATCGTTGCGGCCTGCGACCGGGCGCTCGCCGCCGTCGCCGCCGCCTGAACCGGCCTTGCAGACCAGACAGGGGAGATTCATGCCCGACCAGCCGCCCGCCGCCACAACCGCCCCGGCCGCCCTGCCGCGCGTCACCTATTCGAACATCGGCGAGGACTTTTCCGGCGTCCATGCCCATCTCGACCGGGTCATTCCGCAGGTCAGGGCAACGGTGCTCGGGCACGAGCGGGCGAATGTCATCGCCGGCCGCGAGAGCCGCGATGGCGAGGCCTATGTCGCGGTCTCCCCGATCGATCGGGCCCTGACGCTCGGCACCTTCTTCGCCGCCTCGCCGGCGGCGGTCGACCTGGCGGTTCAGGCCGCGCGGAAGGCGCAGCCGGCCTGGTCGCGGATGGGCTGGCCCGCGCGCGTGGCGCTGGCGCGCCGGGCGGCCGAGATCATCGAGGCGCGCAAGATCGAGATCGCCGTCGCCTGCCTGATCGAGGTCGGCAAGTCACGCATGGAGGCCCTCGGCGAGGTGGAGGAGACGATCGATATCATCCGCTTCTATGCCGGCGAGATGGAGGCCAATTCAGGCTGGGACCGGCCGCTGGCGCGGGCCCATCCGCGCGAGGAGACGCGCGACCTTCTGCGCCCCTTCGGCGTCTTCGGCGTCATCGCCCCGTTCAATTTCCCCGTCGCGCTGTCGGCGGGCATGGCCGTCTCGGCGCTCATTGCCGGCAATGCGGTGGTGTTCAAGCCGAGCCCGATGGCGGGGCTGACCGGCCGCCTGCTCGCCGACTGCCTGATCGAGGCCGGCCTGCCGGAGGGGGTGTTCAGCCTGATCTGCGGCGGCGCCGAGACGGGCGCGGCCCTCGTCGCCCATCCCGGCCTCGACGGCATCGCCTTCACCGGATCGCACGCGGTCGGCATGCAGATCATGCGCAGCTTCGGCGTCGGCGGCGCCCATGCCCGGCCGGTCCTGGCCGAAATGGGCGGCAAGAACCCGACCTATGTCGCCGCATCGGCCGATCTCGACACGGCGGTGGCCGGCATGGTGCGCTCGGCCTTCGGCCTGCAGGGCCAGAAATGCTCGGCCGGGTCGGTCGTCTTCGTCCACGAGGCGGTGCGGGACGCCTTCCTCGACCGGCTGAGGGCGGCAGCCGAGGCCCTTGTCATCGGCGATCCCTGCGATCGGGCCGTGTTCATGGGGCCGGTCATCAGCGAGGCCGCCCGCCGGCGCTTCGAGGCCGCCGTGGCCGATGCCCGCGCGGCCGGCGGTCGGATCGCCGGCGGTTCGGTGCTCGCCGGCGGCCTGTTCGACGGCGGCGCCTATTGCCAGCCGACCATCGTCACCGATCTGCCGGACGATCATGCCCTGCATCGCGAGGAGCTGTTCCTGCCCTTCCTCACCGTCCGCTCCTTCGCGGACCTGGGCGAGGCGATCGGGCGCGGCAATGCGGTGCGCTACGGCCTGACCGCCGGCATCTATACGCAGGACGAGGCCGAACTCGACCTGTTCCTGGAGACTGCCGAGGCCGGCGTCCTCTATGCCAACCGCGCGAGCGGGGCGACCACCGGCGCCTGGCCGGGCATCCAGACCTTCTGCGGCTGGAAGGGATCGGGCACCGGCTCCAAGGGCGGGCTGGGCCCCTGGTATCTGCCGCAGTTCATGCGCGAGCAGAGCCGGACGATCATGCGCTAGCCTCGCGGCGGGCGGCCGGTCATGGCCCTGCCGCCTCAGGCGCTCCCGCCTGCCGCGGAGGGCACCACCAGCACGTCCATGTCGGCATGGCGCAAGAGCTCCTCCGCCACGCTGCCCAGCATGAAGCGCTCCCACCGCCCGGAGGCCCCGCGCGTGCCGGCCACGACGAGATCGGCGCGATGCTGGCGCGCGGCCTTCAGGAGTGCCGCTGCCACGGTGGTCTCCGCGCGCAGCAGGACCGGAACCGCCGGTCCCGGCGCGAAGGCGGCCATCGCCTGTCCCAGCCGGTCCGCGGCTTCGGCCTCGCGGGCGGCCTCGGCCGCCGCCAGCTCGGCGCTGGTTGCGGCCGAGCGCAGCAGGGGGCCCGGCCCGGCGCCGTCGAGGACGTGGGCAACGGCAAGGTTCGCCCCTGACAGAAGGCCGAGGCGCGCGGCCGCGGCACCGGCCTCGGCAGCATCCGCGGAGAAATCGGTGGCCACCAGCACCCGGTCATAGGGGCCGGCGGGAACGCCATTGGCCATGATGACCGGCGTCTCGCTGCGCCGGATCGTGCGTTCCACGGTGGTTCCCACGAAGACATCGCGCAGGGTCTGCCGCCGATGCGCGCCCATGATGACAAGGCTCGCCTGCAGCCGTGTGGCCGCCTCTGCGATGGCCAGGAACGGATCGCCGCGCAGAACGGTTGCCGTGCAGCCGATGCCGTCCACCGTGAACACCGTGGTGGCGAGCTCGGTGAGCAGGGCCTCCGCCTCCCGCTCCTCGGTCTCGCGCAGGCGCGCCGGCTGGTCGTCATCGACGGCATGGGCCAGCACGATCCGGCCGCGGATCTGGCGCGCCACCAGCGTTGCGCGCCGCAGGGCCCGGTCGGAGCGGGTGGAGAAATCGGTGGCGACCAGGATGCGCATGACGGAAGACCGGCTGAAGGACGGCGACAGTGTGCCATGGCCGGCACCCCGGCGGCCACCTGCCGCGCTGCTGCCCGTCGCCGCATGCCGGGGCGCGGCGGCCGCCGGCCGTCAGCGGCCGGGATTGCGCCGCTTGCGCGCCCTGAGGTCGATCACCCCCGGCAGGCTGCGCGGATCGGTGCCGGCCGGGTAGATGACATGCTTCTGGATCTTCTGCGTGCCGGTCGTCGGCAGGCTGTCGACGAAATGGATCCAGCCCGGCGCCTTGAAATAGGCGAGGGCCGCGTTGCAGGTCTCGAACAGCAGCTCCGCCGTGGCCGGGCCGGCCAGGCCCGGATCGTGCAGGACCACGGCCGCCCAGACCTCCTCCTCGCGCACCTCGTCGGGCACGGCCAGCACGGCCACCGCCTTGACCAGGTCGTGGGCCTGCAACACCGCCTCCACCTCGGCAGCGGCGATGTTCTCGCCGGAGCGGCGGATGATGTTCTTCTTGCGATCGACGAAGTGCAGCATGCCGTCGGGATCCTGGCGGACCGTGTCGCCGGTATGGAACCAGCCGCCGCGCCAGGCCTCCTCGGTGGCCTTCTCGTCCTTCAGATAGCCGGAGAAGAAGTGCTTGCGCGGGGTCTCGGCCGAGTGGCGGATCACCATCTCGCCGGGCGTGCCGGGCGGCACGTCCCGGTCGTCCTGATCGACCACCCGCACCTCGATGCCGGGCACGGGCCGCCCGAAGGCGCGCGTGCCGACGCGGCGCGGCGGCACGTTGTCGGTGAGGATGCGGACCATCTCGGTCATGCCCCAGACCTCGATGAGCGGGAAGCCGAAGCGTTCCTCGAAGACAGCGTGCAGCTGCGGCTCGACACCGGCCCCGATGGCGAAGCGCACGCCGGGCGCGCCCTCGTCCGGCCGGCGCGGCTGGTTGAGCAGCATGGGCACGATGACCCCGAGATAGTGGACGATGGAGGCGCGCGTCTGGCGCACCTCGCCCCACCAGCGCTCGGGATGGAAGCGGTCGGCCTGGATCTGGCAACCGCCCGACAGGAGGGCGGCAAAGAACGACACGATCGAGGAATTGACGTGATAGACCGGCAGCGGGTTGTAGATGCGCTCGCCCTCCGGCCGGAAGGCGGCCAGATGCCCGCAGCGGGCATACCAGGCCCCGGAGGCAAGCTCGTAGCCATGGGAGAGCACGCAGCCCTTGGGCCGGCCGGTGGTGCCGGAGGTGTAGAGGATGCTCGCCTCGCTGTCGGCGGTCACCGGATCGGAACGCGCAGGCCGGCGCGGGGCAACCAGGGCATCGAGCGCGTCGAAACGGGTGATCGGGGCCTTGTGGGCACTCTGCGCCATGCCGGCCTCCATCTGCTCCTGCCGCTCCGGCGCGATCAGCACCTGATCGACCTCGGCATGGTCGATGAGATAGGCGATCTCGCCGGCCCGGTAGTCCGGATTGACCGGGACGCAGGTGGCGCCGATCCGGTTCAGCGCCAGCTTGACCAGGAAATGCTCCGGCCGGTTGTCGAGCAGCAGGGCAAGCCGGTGGCCGTGGCCGAACCCGGCCGTGCGCAAGGCCTCGGCCATGGCCGTGACCGCCCGGTGGGCGGCGGCAAAGCCGATCTCCCAGCCGTCCGGGTGCCAGGGCTTGTGCCGGCCCGCGGGCGCAGCCAGGAAGGCCCGGTCCGGATAGGCGGCTGCGGCCCGGTCGAAGGCCTCGCCGATCGTCGTTTCGTCCGAAAAGGGGATCATGTGCTCATGCCTGCAAAAGCCTCTGCGGTCAGGCCAGCCAGCGCTTGCGCCGCCGGTAGTGCTTGACCGCATGATAGTCTACCCGCGAATGGCCGCCGAGATAGGCCTCGGCAATGTCGGGGTTGGCGCTCAGCACCGCCGCCGGCCCGTTCATCAGGATGCGGCCGTTCTCGATCAGGTAGCCCGTCTCGGCGATCTCCAGCGCGGCAACGGCATTCTGCTCGACGAGCAGCACGGCAACGCCGCTCTCGGTGTTGATGCGCCGGACGATGTCGAAGATCTCGTCCACCAGGAAGGGCGCCAGGCCAAGGCTCGGCTCGTCGAGCATGAGCAGCTTCGGCTCGGTCATCAGGGCGCGGGCGATGGCCAGCATCTGCTGTTCGCCGCCGGAGAGGTAGCCCGCCTTGGCCCTGGCCCGCTGGGCAAGGCGCGGGAAGGTCTCGAACATGCGGTCGATCAGCGCCGCGACATGGCCGCGGTCGGCATGCATCGAGGCCGCCGCAAGGAGGTTCTCCTGCGGCGTCAGATGGCCGAAGACCCGCCGCCCCTCCAGCACGTGGACGATGCCGCGGCGCACCCGGTCGGGCGGGTCGAGCGCCAGGATGTCCGCGCCGGCAAAGCGGATCTCGCCGCGCGAGACCTCGCCGCGCTCGGGCTTGAGCAGCCCGCTGATCGATTTCAGGATCGTGCTCTTGCCGGCGCCGTTGGCGCCCAGCAGGGCGACGAGGCCGCGTTCCGGCACCTCGATGGACACGCCCTTGACCGCCAGGAACACCCGGTCATAGGCGACTTCCACGTTGTTGAGGGTCAGCAGGGCCATGCGGCACTCCGTGGCGGTCGCGGGGCGGGGCGCTCTGGCCCCGCCCTCCATCTGCGCTCGGCCGGACCGGCGGATCACTTGCCGGTGCGGCGGAACTCCTCCGAATATTTGCGGATCTCGCCCCAGACGATGTCCTGGTTGGCGGTGAACCAGTCGGTCGCCGGCACGAACTTCTCGCCGTCCCAGCGGGCGATCCGGCCGCGGCCACCGCCCTGATGGTCCTCCTTCGTCACCGTGGTCGGCGGCAGCATGCCGTCAGCCGTGAAGTTGGTGATCGAGCGCAGGCCCTCGTTGAGCCAGGCGCCGGTGATCGGCCCGTTGGGAGCCTTCTGGAAGGCCATGCGGCAGCCCTCGACCATGAGGGACGCCATCTGCACGCCGTAGTTGTAGTAGCTGGTGCCGACCTTCGACGAGGGCCCTGCGCCCTTGCCCTTGGAGACGACCTCCGCGATGATGTCCTGGATGGGCTTCGGGTCGCGGCCGCTGGCGCAGGGCTCGACCTTCATCACGCCCTTGGCCGCATCCTTGCCGACCACGCCCATGTCGGATTCCGACAGCCACACGCTGGACGAGACGCGGTCCATCCTCAGGCCGTTGCGGATCGCCTCGGTCAGCGCCACGGTCTGGCCGACGGCCGCGCCCCAGAAGATCACGAAGTCCGGCCGGGCGCGGCGCACCTGCGGCCAGATGGCCGCCTGGTCATTGCCGGGCGGGGTATAGGGGAAGGTCTGCAGCTCGAAGCCCTGGCGCTGGGCCAGCACCTGCAGGATCGGCAGCGGCTCCTTGCCGAACGGCGTGTCGATATGGACGAAGACGATCTTCTTGCCGCGCAGGTTGCCGCCCTCCATCGTGCGGAAGTGCTCGATGATGAGGCCGGCCTGCGTCCAGTAGTTGATCGACAGCGGCAGGACATAGGGGAAGGCCGTGCCGTCGGCTGCATCGCTGCGCCCGGAGAAGGCGGTGATGAGGTTGATCTTGTCCTCCAGCGCGCGCGGCACGAGGGCACGGGCGACCGGCGTGGACAAGGGATCGACGAGCACGGCGCCCTCGCGCTTGGCCCGCTCATAGGCCTCGATGGCGCGCGGCATGTCGTTGGCGTGGTCGGAGATGTCAGCGACGATCCGGTAGCCGTTGATGCCGCCGCGCTCGTTGATGAGGGTGAAATAGTCCCGCTGTCCCTGCGAATATTCGGAGGTGACGAAGGTGTAGATGCGGGTGAAGTCCTGCGGCATCGAGAAGCGGATCACCCGCTCCTGGCCGAGGACGCCGGCGGGCAGGATGGCCGGAGCAGCGACGGCTGCCGCCGTGCCCGACAGGAGTATGCGACGGTTGATGGCCATGGTCTGTTTCCTCCGCCCTTGTGTGGTTTGGCAGGCCGTCACCGCTGGGCGTGGCGGAACGGCCAGACGAGCAGGTAGTTGCGGATGTTCGCGTAGATCTTGGCGAGACCGAGCGGCTCGTAGAGCAGGAAGGCGATGACCATCGCGCCATAGGCGATGAGCGGGATGTGCGCGCGCAGGTCGATCGGGATGGCAAGGCCGAAGGCGCCGGCGACCATCCCGGTCAGGTTGTTCAGCACGATGGGTGCGAACAGGATCAGCGCGGCGCCGAAGAAGGGGCCGAGCACCGAGCCGAGGCCGCCGACGATGACCATGGCGAGCAGCTGGATGGACAGTTCGATGTGGAACTGGTCCGGCGAGATGGCGCGCAGGTAGCACACCGCCAGCACCGATCCGACCACGCCGCCGATGAAGGACGACACCCAGAAGGCGAGCAGCTTGTAGCGGAACACCGAGACGCCGAGGATCTGCGCTGCATAGTCCTTCTCGCGCACGGCGGCGAGCGCCCGCCCGAACGAGGTGCGCCCGACATTGAGCATGAACAGCGTGATGACGAAGCAGACCGCGAGCGCGAAATAGTAGGTTTCCGTCTCGCCCCTCAGGCTGATGCCGAGAAAGGCGACGGGCGGCACCTGCAGCGTGGCGAGCGAGCCGCCCGAGATGGCCGGCACCTGGGCGATGACGAAATCGACGATGTACTGCATGGCCAGCGTCGCCATGGCCAGATAGATGCCCTTCACGCGCAGCGCCGCCGCGCCGAAGACGATGCCGATGGCGGCCGAGAGCAGGCCGCCGGCGATCATGGCGAGCTCCAGCGGCACGCCCGCCCGCACCAGATGGACCGAGCCATAGGCGCCGATGGCCATCACCGCGCCATAGCCGAGATGGATCTGGCCGGCGCCGCCCATCAGGAAGTTCAGCCCCAGCGCCGCGGAGCTCCAGATCAGCCAGGGCAGCAGGTAGCCGGCCACATAGAGCCGGTCGAACAGGAACGGCGCAACCAGCAGCACGGCGAGCACGGTCAGGATCAGGAACCGGTCGAAGGGCAGCGGGAAGAGCTGGCGTTCGTCCTGGTAGCGGGTGTGGCGGATGCCGGCGCGGCGGTAGAACATGGGCGCCTCCTCACACGCGCTCGATGTGCTCGCGGCCGAACAGGCCGTGCGGCTTGATGAGCAGCGTCAGGAGGATGATGACCGAGGCGACGATGTCGCGCGTGCCGGCCCCCACCATCGGGTCGATGATGCCGGTGGCAAGGCTCTCCGCCACCCCGACGATCAGGCCGGCAAGCAGCACGCCGGGAATGGAATCGAGCCCGCCGAGAATGGCGATGGCCAGCGCCTTGATGAGCAGCAGCGACAGCGACCAGTCGACGCCCTGGGTCGCGCCCCACAGGATGCCGGCCGCGGTGGCGGTCGCCGCTCCCAGCCCCCAGGCGATGGCGATGGCGCGTTCCACCCGGATGCCCACCGACCAGGAGGCGGTCTGGTCGTCGGCCACCGCACGCATCTCGATGCCGTAGCGGGAGTTGAAGAACAGGAGCGAGACGACGATGAGGCCGAGCGCGATCAGCCCGCCGATCAGGGTCGCGCGGTTGACCAGCAGTTCGCCGAGGAAGAGCGGCGCCTGCGGGATGCCGATGTCCAGGCGCTTCACCGCCGCTCCGAACACGCCGGGCATCAGGCCGCGCAGCATGATCTCGATGCCGAGGGTGAGCATGATGGTCATGATCACCGGCTGGCCGATCATCCGGCGCAGCGCCAGGCGCTCGATGGCAAGGCCAAGGCCGAACAGCACGGCGATGGCCGCGACAATGGCGAGCCACATGGGCGCGCCGAGCCCGGCGGTGATGACCCAGGTGACATAGGCCCCCGTCATGGCCAGTGCGCCCTGCGCCAGATTGACGAGGCCGGAGGTCTTGTAGATCAGCACGATGCCGAGCGAGACGAGCCCGTACATCAGCCCGACGAAGACACCGGAAACGGCCAGTTCGGCGATGAGCACAAGGTCCATCAGGGGGCCACCTCGCTGATTGTCAGGGTCCGGCGGATGACGCCGCGCTCGCCGCTCTCGTAGGTGATGGCGGCGTCATAGACCGTCTCGCGCGCGCCGCCATACAGGGCCTCGATCAGCGGCGAATAGGTCGTCTCGATGATGTTGCGGCGCAGCTTGCGGGTGCGGGTGATCTCGCCGTCGTCGGCGTCGAAATCCTTGTGCAGGTTGACGAAGCGGCGGATGCGCAGGCCTTCGGGCTGGGTCTCGTTGACATGGGCGACCACGCTGGCGATCAGACCCTGCACCTCCGGCTTCTGCGACAGGTCGGCATAGGAGGTATAGGAGATGCGCCGCTCCTCGGCCCAGTGGCCGACCGCCTCGAAATCGATGCAGACGATGGCGGTCAGCATGTCCCGGCCGGCGCCGATCACCGCCACATTGCGGATATAGGGGCTGAACTTCAGCCGGTTCTCGATGTAGTTGGGGATGTAGCGCTCGCCGGCGGCGGTGCGCACCACCTCGCTGACGCGGCCGAGCACGACGAGGTCGCCGTCGTCCTCGAAGCGGCCGGCATCGCCGGTGTGCAGCCAGCCGTCGACGATGGCCTTCCGCGTGGCCTCCGGATCGTCGAAATAGCCGTCGACCACCGAGGGCGAGCGCACGAGGATCTCGCCATTGTCGTCGATGCGCATCTCCACGCCTGCCATCGGCCGGCCGACCGTGTGCAGCTTGACGCGGCCCTCGGCCTGGGCGGCGGTCAGCGCCGAGGTCTCGGTCTGGCCGTAGAACTGCTTGAGCTTGATGCCGAGCGCGCGGAAGAACAGGAACGTGTCCTCGCCCAGCGCCTCGCCGCCGGTGAAGGCCCGCTCGGCGCGCGCCAGGCCGAGATAGTCGCGCAGCGGGGCATAGACCATCTGCTCGCCGATGGCGTGGATGAGGCGCTCGGACAGGGTCGGGGCCTGGCCGGCGAGCCGCTTCTTCTCCAGTTCGACGGCCCGCGGCATGAAGAAGTCGAACAGCCGGCGCTTCATCGGCGTGGAGTTCTTCATGCCCACCTGGATGCGCGTCAGCATCTGGTCCCAGGCGCGCGGGGCGGCGAGATAGAAGGTCGGCGAGACCTCGCGCAGGTCGTGCATCGCCGTTTCCTGCCGCTCGGGGATGTTGATGGTGGCGGTCAGCATCAGCCCGGCGCCGAGGGTGAACACGAAGTCGCCGACCCAGGCGGTGGGCAGATAGGCGAACAGCTCCTCGTGCTGGCGGAAATAGCCGCTGGCGGCCGCGTTCAGCACGCCCCGGGCGACATTGCGATGGCGCAGCGGGATGCCCTTCGGCAGGCCCGTCGTGCCGGAGGAATGCAGCAGCACGGTGATGTCGTCGGGCCCGGCGCGGCCCACCAGTTCGGCCATGAGCGCGGGTTCGCGCGCCAGCCGCTCGCGGCCCTCGGCCACCAGCCGGTCCATGGCGACCAGCCCCGGCTCGGCATAGCCGCCAAGCCCGCGCGGATCGTCGAAGATGATGGTCGTCGGGCGGCCGATCGCGGCGCGCAGCTCCAGGAGCTTGTCGACCTGCTCCTGGTCCTCGGCCACCGCCACGGTCGGCTCGCCATGGCGGGTGGCGGCGATCAGTTCCTCGAGCGGGATGTCGGGAAAGGCCGGCGAGGGGAAGGCGCGGACCATGTTGGCGGCCAGCATGGCGTAATAGAGCCGCGGGCGGTTGTCGCCGATCACCGTCATGGCCTGACCGGCCTGCAGGCCGCGTGTCTGCAGCGCGGCGGCAATGGCGGCCACCTCCACCAGCACCTCGGCCCAGCTCTGTTCCTGCCACACGCCATATTTGCGCTCGCGGAAGGCGACGCGGCTGCCGAAGGTCGCGGCATTGCGGGCGAGCGCGGCGACGAGCGTGGCCGGCGCGCCATCGGCCATGGTCGGCCAGGCGGTGGGGACGGCCGGGATGGCGGCATGCACCGTCATGAGGCCACCTCGCGCTGATGACGCCTGGCTGCGCGCTCGCCGAGATAGGCGGAGACCACCTTCGGGTGGGCGATGGCCTCCTGCGGCCGGCCCTGCGAGATGATCTCGCCATAGCTCAGCACCACCACGCGGTCACAGATGGCGGTGACGACATCCATGTGGTGCTCGATGATGAGCACGGTCACGCCGCGCTCCTCGCGGGCGTCCAGGATGAAGCGGGCGATATATTCCTTCTCCTCCTGGTTCATGCCCGCCATGGGCTCGTCGAGGATCAGCAGGCGGGGCTCGGCGACCAGCGCGCGGGCGAGTTCCACGCGCTTCTGCAGGCCGAGCGGGATGACATCCACCGGCTCGTCGCGGATGTCCTGGAGCTGCATGAACTCGATGACCTCCTCGACGATGCGGCGGTTGGCCAGCTCCTCCTTCTGCGCCCACCACCAGTAGAACAGCGCGCCGAGCGCGGAGGGGCGCATGTGCACGTGTCGGCCGATGAGGATGTTGTCGAGCACGCTCATGCCCTTGAACAGGGCCAGGTTCTGGAAGGTGCGGGCCACGCCGCGGGCGGCGATGCGGTGCGGGGCCAGGCCGGTGATGGCCTCGCCGAACAGCGTCACCGTGCCGGCCTCGGGCGGGTAGAAGCCGGTGACGACATTGACCAGCGTCGTCTTGCCCGAACCGTTGGGGCCGACCAGGCCGAAGATCTCGCCCTCGTGGATGTCGAGGCTGGCACCCTTCAGGGCCTTCAGGCCGCCGAACGAACGGTCGAGCCCGCGGCAGGACAGGACAACCGGGCGATCTGCAGGGGGGGAGCGGAAGGCGGCTGTCTCTGTCATGTCGCCCTCACATCCGGAACACGCCGTAGCGGGGATCTCCGCCGGGGGCATTGAGCGCCGCCGACAGCGTGATGGCCAGCGCATTGCGCGTGTCCACGGGATCGAGAATGCCGTCGTCCCAGATCTCCGAGGTCGAGTAGAGCGCGCTCGACTGGCGGCGATATTCCTCCAGGATCGGCTCGCGGATGGCGGCGATGCCGCCGGCATCGAGCGTCTGGCCGTGGCGGGCCAGCTGGCGCACCTTGATGTCCGCCAGCACGTTGGAGGCCTGTTCCGCGCCCATGACCGAGATCTGGCTCTGCGGCCACATGAACAGGAAGCGCGGGTCGAAGGCCCGGCCCGACATGCCGTAATTGCCGGCGCCGAACGAGCCGTTGACGATGACGGTGATCTTCGGAACCTCCAGCCCGGCCACCGCCATGATCATCTTGGCGCCGTCCTTGGTGATGCCGCGATGCTCGTAGTCGCGCCCGACCATGTAGCCGGTGATGTTCTGCAGGAACAGGATCGGCGTCCGCTTCTGGTCGCAGAGCTGCATGAAATGCGCGCCCTTGAGCGTCGAGTCGTTGAACAGCACGCCGTTATTGGCGAGGATTCCGACCGGACAGCCCCAGACATGGGCGAAGCCGCAGACCAGCGTCGTGCCATAGGCCGGCTGGTATTCGTGGAAGCGCGAGCCATCGACGATGCGGGCGATGATCTCGCGCATGTCGAACTGCACCTTGATGTCGCGCGGGATGATCCCGTAGAGCTCGGCCGGATCATAGGCCGGCGGCTCCGGATCGGCCCAGGCCAGCGGCGCCTTGGCGCGCCTGGGAAAGGTGCCGACGATCTCGCGGGCAATGGCGATGGCGTGGCGCTCGTTGTCGGCGGGGTAGTCGGCGGTTCCCGAGATGCGGGTATGGACATCGGCGCCGCCGAGCTCCTCCACCGTCACCTCCTCGCCGGTGGCCGCCTTCACGAGCGGCGGACCGCCGAGGAAGATCGCGCCGGTGCCCCTCACGATGACATTGTATTCGGACAGGGCCGGCACATAGGCGCCGCCGGCCGTGCAATGACCGAGCACGATGGCGACCTGCGGCACCCCCATCTTCGAGAGGATCGCCTGGTTGCGGAAGATCCGCCCGGCGAGATAGCGGTCGCCGAACAGCTCGGCCTGGAGCGGCAGGAAGCCGCCGGCGCTATCGCACAGATGGACCACCGGCAGGCGATTCTCGATGGCGATGTCGAGCGTGCGGACGATCTTCTTCACCGATAGCGGATACCAGGCGCCGCCCTTCACGCTGGCATCGTCGGCGTGGATGATGACCTCCCGCCCGGCAACGATGCCGATGCCGGAGACGATGCCGGCGCCCGGCACGTCGCCGTCATAGGCCTGGTTGGCGGCGAGCGTGGACAGTTCGAGGAAGGGCGTGCCGGGATCGAGCAGGGCCTCGATGCGATCGCGCACGAACAGCTTGTTCTGCCGAGCGAGGCGATCGAGGTCGCGCTGCGGGCGGGTGCGCCGGGCGCTCTCCTGCGCGGCCTTCAGCTCGGCCGCCAGGCGCCGGTTATGCGCGGCATTGGCCGCGAACTCGGCGGAGCGGGTATCGATCGCGGAGAGGATCCGGCGCATGTCAGGCCGCCTCCGTCGCCAGGGTGACGAGGATCGCGTCCCGGTCGAAGCTCTGCCCGGGCGCCACATGCAGGCCGGCGACCACACCATCGTGCCAGGCACGGATGGTGGTTTCCAGCTTCATGCTCTCGATGACGAGGAGCGGATCGCCGGTCGCCACCGGCTGGCCGACGGCGACATCGATGCGCACCACCGTGCCGGGCATGGGCGCGCGCGCGACATCCGCGCCGCCGCCCGATTCCGCATCCGCGAAGCGGCGGACCGGGTCGCGGTGATGCAGCGTCCAGGTGCTGCCGTCCACATGGATGTGGATGCGCTCGCCCTCGACGACGACCAGGGCGGGAAGGCACGCGCCGTCGATGGTCAGTTCGGCCTCGGGGCCGGCTTGCCTCAGGGCCACGCGCGCCGTGCCGGCATCGCCGTGCAGGCGATAGGCGCCCGCTTCCCGGCTCAGCCAGACCTCGGTTTCCGTGCCGGCGATCTCGAAGGCGTGGCGCATCAGTTCCTCCACCCGCCCAGGGCCGCGTGCAGGGCCGGAATGGCGTCGGCCTCGTCCCTCACCGCGCGGGTGACGAGCGCGGCGATGGCCGCAAGCTTCAGCCTGAGGGCCGGCCCAGGCGGCGGCTCGTCGGCGAGGCCGGGATGGGCGTCCAGCCAACCGGTATGGACCGCGCCGGCGGCAAAGGCCGGATCGGCCATCAGCCGGTCGAGGAAGCCGACATTGGTCTCGCAGCCGAGCAGGGCGAAGCGGGCGAGCGCCTCGCGCGCGCGGGCGATGGCGGCCGACCGGTCCGGCGCATGGACGATCAGCTTGGCCAGCATCGGATCGAAGGCGGTCGTGACCTGCTGGCCCTCGGCAATGCCGGCATCGACGCGGATGCCCTCGCCGGAGGGCAGGCGCAGCGCCAGCACCGGTCCGGTGGTCGGCGTGAAGCCGCGCGCGGCGGATTCGGCATAGACGCGCAGCTCGATGGCATGGCCATCCGCCCGGATGTCGTCCTGCCCGAAGGCCAGCGGCTCGCCGGCGGCGACCCGGATCTGCACCTCCACCAGGTCGATGCCGGTGACCATCTCGGTCACCGGATGCTCCACCTGCAGGCGCGTGTTCATCTCCAGGAAATAGAAGGCGCCGCCGCCATAGATGAACTCGACCGTGCCGGCATTGCGATAGCCGGCGGCGCGGGCAATGCCGGCCGCCGTCTCGCAGATGCGGCTGCGTTCCGCCTCCGTCAGGGCCGGCGAGGGGGTCTCCTCGACGATCTTCTGGAAGCGCCGCTGAACCGAGCACTCGCGCTCGCCGAGATGGAGGACGGTGCCATGGGCATCGCCCATGACCTGCACCTCGATATGGCGCGGTTCGTCGACGAAGCGCTCGACATAGAGCCGGCCATCGCCGAAATAGCGCTGGCCTTCCGAGCGCGCCTGGGCCACCTCCTGCTCCAGAAGCGCCATGTCGCGGACGATGCGCATGCCCTTGCCGCCGCCGCCGGCGGAAGGCTTGACGAGGAGCGGCGGGCCGAGCGCGCGGGCGCGCGCGAGGAAGGTTGCCGGCTCATCGTCCTCGATGGCCGAGGGTGCCACGGGAAAGCCGTGGCGGGCGACGAAGGCGCGGGCGCGCACCTTGTCGCCCATCAGGTCGATGGCCTCGGGCGACGGGCCGACAAAGGTGATGCCGGCGGCGGCCACGGCGCGGGCAAAGCCGGCATTCTCCGACAGGAAGCCGTAGCCCGGATGGATGGCGCCGGCGCCGGTCGCGCGGGCCGCCTCGATGATCTGCGCGCCGTCGAGATAGGCGGCGACGCCGGTGCGGCCCTCGATCGGCACCACCACATCGGCCGCCGCCTGGGCCGGAGCGCCCCGGTCCGACTCGTGGGCGACGAGCACGGTCCTCAGCCCCATGCGCCGTGCCGTCCGGATGATCCTGAGCGCGATCTCGCCGCGATTGGCGATCAGCAGGGTATCGAAGGGCAACGCGCTCATGGCGTCGGTCCTCCCGGCCGCACCATCAGCCCGTAGCGCAGGAGCTCGACGAGCCCCCGGGCCGTGGCATCGACGTCGAGCGGCCGCCCGTTCACGGCCGCCCAGGTGCGATGCTCGATGGCGCCGAAGATGACATCACGCACCAGCCGCATCTCGATGTCGGGCCGGACCTCGCCGGAGGCGATGCCGCTCTCGATGATCCGCACCAGGATGGAGGTGTAGCGGCGGTTGAGCTGCTGGATGGCCGAGCCCTGGTAGTCGGCGGCGGTGCGGACTTCGGAAATGAACAGCCGGCAGGCATCGGCATCCACCACGAAGGCCTCGATATGCCGGTGGATGATGTCGTGCAGCCGCTGTTCGAACGGCGCCTCGCGCGCCGCGATGGCCTCCAGATCGAGCATGGTGCGCTCGTAGAAGGCGGTCAGCACGGCGTTGAGCAGGTCACGCTTGCTGGAGAAATAGCGATAAACGAGACCGTCGGAGACCCCCGCGGCGCGCGCGATGTCGGCGATCGACGTGCCCTCGAAGCCATTGCGGGCAAAGGCTTCGCGCGCCGCCGCCAGGATCGAGTCCCGCCGGTCCTGCATCCTCTGGGCGCTGATGACTGGCATGCCTTCGCCGCCAGCGCGGCCGAGGCCGCGCTCCTCCCTGTCGGTTGCGTTCCTCCGCGGCCATGCCTCTGTCGAAAGGCCCGGGCACTTGCCACGATGCCAATAGTGAATAACATTCAATTAAGCCTGTCAACACGCCGGAAGCGGCGGACCGTCCCGGGAGGACATGATGTCGATGAACGCCAGCAGAGGGCGCAACAGTGCCGTTTCCGGTTTCTCGCTGACGGCCGAGCAGCAGGAGATCCTGGACGCGGCCTCGGACTTCTCGCGCGAGCAATTGCTGCCGCTTCAGCCGCGCATGGACGAGGAGGAATGGTGGCCTCCGGAGGTCATGCCGGCCCTCGCCCGCATGGGCTTCCTGGGCGTGACCGTGCCGGAGGAGCTTGGCGGCGCCGGCTCGGACTTCTTCACCTCGGGGCTGATCACCCAGGGCCTGGCCCGCTACAATCCGGCGGTCGCGCTGTCCTATGTGGCGCACGAGAACCTGTGCCTCAACAACATCGCCCGCAACGGCAGCGAGGCAGTGAAGCGCCGCTTCGTGCCGGGCCTGTGCGACGGCACGAGGATCGGCGCGCTCGGCCTCACCGAGCCGGGCGCCGGCTCGGACGCGCTCGGCTCGATGGCAACCACAGCCGTCCGCGACGGCGACGCCTATGTGCTGAACGGCCGCAAGCTCTACATCACCAACGGGCCGGTGGCCGACATCGTGCTGGTCTATGCCAAGACGGACAAGGCCAGGGGCGCCAAGGGCATCTCCGCCTTCGTGGTCGAGAAGGGCACGCCGGGTTTCGCGGTCGCCCAGAAGCTCGACAAGATGGGGTTCCGCGGGTCCACCACTGCGGAACTGACCTTCGACGACTGCCGTGTGCCGGCCGCCAACATGGTGGGCGAGGAGAACCGCGGCGTCGCCGTGGTCATGAGCGGGCTCGACCTGGAGCGCGCCATCGTCGCCATGATCAATGTCGGCATGGCCGAGCGCGCGCTCGAGCTGGCCGTCGACTATGCGCGGACGCGCCAGCAGTTCGGCCGGCCCATCGGCGAGTTCCAGCTGGTGCAGGGCAAGCTTGCCGAGATGTATGTCACCGTCGAGGCGATGAAGGCCCTGTGCTACCGCACGCTCGCCCAGTCCAACGACCTTGGCGAGGGCGAGGGCGGGCGCGGCGAGATCCACAAGGTCACCGCGGCGGCCATCATGTTCGCGGCCGAGGGCTGCACGCGGGTCATCTCCGATGCCGTGCAGATCTTCGGGGGCGCCGGCTACATGCGCGAGACGGAGGTCAACCGGCTCTACCGCGCCTCCAAGCTGCTGGAGATCGGCGCCGGCACCACCGAGATCCGCAAGATGATCATCGCCGGCGAGCTGCTGCGCGGCTGACCGCCAGCCCGCCGCGCCCCGAAGGCGTCAGAACGGCAGGCCGACATAGTTCTCCGCCATGGCGGCCCGGGCCACCGGCGAGGCGCGCAGATAGGCGAACTCGGCCGCCTGCATGCGCCGCTCGAACGGCGAATGGCTGTCGAAGCGGTGCATCAGCATGGTCATCGACCAGGAGAAGCGCTCGGCCTTCCAGATCCGGTCGAGCGCCCGCGCCGAATAGTGCTCGATGCCGGCGCGCGAGTGCTCGGCATAGAACTCGGCCAGGGCCGAGGCGAGGTAGTGCACGTCGCTGGTCGCCAGGTTGAGGCCCTTGGCCCCGGTCGGCGGCACGATATGGGCGGCATCGCCCGCCAGGAACAGGCGGCCGAAGCGCAGCGGCTCGGCCACGAAGCTGCGCAGCGGCGCGATCGACTTTTCCAGCGAGGGGCCGGTGACGATGCGGCCGGCCACGTCCGGGCCGACCCTCAGCTTCAGCTCCTCCCAGAAGCGGTCATCGGACCAGTTGCCGACCTCCTCGCTCAGCGCGCACTGGACATAGTAGCGGCTGCGGGTCGGCGAGCGCATGGAGCAGAGCGCGAAACCGCGCGGATGCGACACATAGATCAGCTCGTGTGCGCAGGGCGGCACGTCGGCGAGCAGCCCCAGCCAGCCGAACGGATAGGTCCGCTCGAAGGTCGTGAGCCCCCGGTGCTCCACCGTGCGGCGGCTGACGCCGTGATAGCCGTCGCAGCCGGCGACGAAGTCGCAGTCGATCCGCTGCGGCACGCCGTCCCGGACATAGGTGACGAAGGGCCGGTCGGTGTCGATGTCGTGGATGGCGACATCGCCAGCCTCATAGATGGTCGGCGCGCCGCTGGCCGCGCGATGGTCCATGAGGTCGCGCGTCACCTCGGTCTGACCATAGACCGTCACGCACTTGCCGCCGGTGAGCTGCTTCATGTCGATGCGCAACATCTCGCCGTCGAAGCACAGCGAGAAGCCCTCGTGGATGAGCCCCTCGCGGCGCAGCCGGGCATCGGCGCCGACGCTGGCGATGAGGTCCACCGTACCCTGTTCGAGCACGCCCGCCCGGATGCGCGAGAGCACATGGTCGCGCGATTTCGCTTCCAGGATGATCGCGTCCACCCCGGCCTTGTGAAGCAGCGCACCGAGCATGAGGCCCGCCGGGCCCGAACCGATGATGACGACCTGATGGCGCATGGGGGATCCTCGGGTCTCGGCCGGCCGCGGCGCCGGCCGGGAGCGGGCAGGCACGCTAGCCGGTCCAGGCCGGGCCGGTTATGGTCATCGCCGGCAAAAACTTGGACAAATCTGGTTGGGCGGCCATGATGAAGCCCCGCCGCGCCGCGGCTGCCTCGGTCTATCGCATCCCGGTCTTCGGTCTCTATGGCGTGGCGGCGGGCCACGGAACCGCCGGCTATGCCCATATCGAGCGGATCGGCTCGCGGGCGCCGGCCAGCAACTGGCACATCTCCACGCACCGCCATGCCGATCTCGCCCAGTGCATCCTGGTCCTGTCCGGTGGCGGTCTGGTCGACATCGAGGACCGCTCCATCGCCATGCAGCCGCCCTGGATCGTCTGGCTGCCGGTCGGGGTGGTCCACGGATTCCGGTTCATTCCCGGCACGGACGGCCTCGTGCTCACCGTCTCGGACGATGTCGTTCATGCGGCCGTGCAGGGCAGCGCCGACCGCGAGCGGCTGGCCTTCGTGGCGGCGGAGCCGCGCCATGCGCCACTGTCGGCGGCGGCCGATATCGGCATCGATGTGCGCCAGCACATGCTGGCGCTGGAGCGCGAGCAGGCGCTGCCGCGCACCGGCAGCGACACGGTCATCGTTGCAACGCTCGGCCTCCTGCTGGTCGCCCTGCTGAGGCTGGAGACCCTCGACACGCTCGATCGCCATCTCGGCGCCGACCAGGCCTCGGAGTTCCGCCGCTTCCGGGAATGTGTCGAGCGCAGCTTCCGCAGCCAGCCGGCGGTCAAGGACATGGCCAGGGAGCTCGGCATCAGCACGGACCGGCTGCATGCGATCACCACCCGGGCGGTCGGCAAGGGGCCGCTCGCCATCCTGCACGAGCGCATCGTGCTGGAGTGCAAGCGCGAGCTGATCTACACGCACAAGCGCATCTCGCAGATCGCCTTCGACTGCGGCTTTGCCGATCTGGCCTATTTCAGCCGTTTCTTCGCCCGCCATGCCGGTTGTTCGCCGCGGGAGTTCCGCCGGCGCCGCGGCGAGGCCGGCGCGCCATGAGGCGGCCTGAAGGACGCGGCCAGGGACAAGGACAAAGATCAAAGATTGAGAAAATAGGCCTTGACCAGCGTAACGCTGCTTGCTATGATTCCGGTTAGGTTGAGGAGCTGCGCCCGCCGCCGGCCGGCCCCTTTCCGCACCGCGCGTCACGGTCTGTCGCCTCCGGCCTCTCCGCCCGCCCTCGTCAGTACCCGCCCTCGTCAGGGCGCGCACCGGCGCCGTCGCCCTGCGGCAGCCCGCCACGTGCACCCCCGCCAGGCCGGCACGCGGCATTCACGGATGTTTCAGACTTCCTATGCACGATACCGATCACAAGGGTGCGGGCGGTCGGGATGTCGGACAGTCTTCAAGCAATCGCCGTGCGCGAGGCCGATCGGGCCGCGCCGTCGGCCCCGCGCAGCGGCAGCCTGGCCCATGCGCTGGAGCGGCTCTCGGACCTGCCGGCACATGAACGCCGGCGGGGCACGGCCCGCCTGTCGGAGGAGCTGCGCGGGCTCTACGCCGCTCTCGATGACAATGCCATCGTCGCCGAAACGGACCGGAGCGGCACGATCCTGCACGTCAATGCCTGCTTCTGCCGCATCAGCGGCTATGCGGCGCACGAGCTGATCGGCCGCACGCACAGCCTGCTGAACTCGGGGCGTCATCCGCGCGCCTTCTTCCAGCAGATGTGGGGGACCATCGCCCGCGGCGAGAAGTGGCGCGGCGAGATCTGCAACCGGGCGAAGTCCGGGCGGCTCTACTGGGTCGATACCACCATCGTGCCGCTCAAGGGCCGTAGCGGCCGCGTCGAGCGCTACCTGTCGGTGCGGTTCGACATCACCGAGCGCAAGATCGCGGAACTGGCGCTGGCGGAGGAGAACGAGCGGCGGCTGCAGGCCGAGCAGCTGCTGCGCGAGGTGATCGAGGCGGTGCCTGTCGGCATCACCGCCTTCGACGCCGATGACCGGCTGCTGCTGTTCAACGAGGCGTTCCGGAGGTTCTATCCCGGCATGGAGCCGCATATCCGAAAGGGCATGCGCTACCGGACCCTGGTGCGCCAGCTGATGCGTCACGGCCATCTCGACGCGGCGGCAGACAGTGCCATCGCATCGTGGCTTGCCCGCCGCCAGCATGGCGCCATGGGCTCGTCGCGGCCGCTCGCCCTCCAGCTCGCCGACGGCCGGTGGGTACAACTGCGCGAGTTCCGCTCCGAGAGCGGCCTGGCGGTGATGGCCCGCACCGACATCACCGAACTGAAGGAGGCCGAGCGGATCATTCGCAAGCAGGCCGAGGAGGATCCGCTGACCGGCCTTGCCAACCGCGCCGTCATGCTGCGCCGGGTGGACGAGGCGCTCGGCCGGGGCTCGGCCGGCCGCTTCGCGCTGGTGCTGATCGACCTCGACGACTTCAAGGCGGTCAACGATTCGCTCGGGCACGATGCCGGCGACGAGCTTCTGGTGGTCATCGCCCGTCGCCTGGCCGGCGCGCTGCGGCGCGGCGCCGTGGTCGGGCGCATGGGCGGCGACGAGTTCGCCATCCTGATGTCCGGCGGCGACCCGGCGACGCTCGCCCGCCGTCTCGACCGGATCATGGCGGTCGTCCAGCAGCCGGTGGCGCTGAGCGGCCGCACGGTGACGCCGCGGCTGAGCATGGGGGTTGCCGCCTTCGCCCCCGGCACCCTGTCGCGCCGCGACGTGTTCCAGCATGCCGATATCGCGCTCTATCACGCCAAGGCCGCCGGCCGCGGGTGCCACGCGGTGTTCGACGAGGCCATGCTGCAGGCGGCCCGGCAGCGCCAGCGCAGCAGGGACATCCTGCGCGAGGCGATCGAGCGGGACGAGCTGCATGTCGCCCTGCAGCCGCAGCAGCGCCTGCGTGACGGCGGCCATGTCGGCTTCGAGGCGCTGGCCCGCTGGACGCGCGAGGACGGCGCCGTGGCGCCCGGGGAGTTCATCGCGCTCGCCGAGGAGAGCCATCTCATCGTGCCGCTGGGCACCCGCATTGTGGAGCGCACCCTGTCCTTCATCCGCGCCATGAAGGCGCGCGGCCTGGAGCCCGGCCGCGTGGCCGTCAATGTGGCGGCGGCCCAGCTCAAGCTCGACGATTTCGCCGACTTCCTCGCGGCCGCGCTGACGCGGCACGGCCTGACGCCCGGCGACATCGAGGTGGAGGTGACCGAGACCGTGCTGCTCGACCGCTCGGCCGACCAGATCGGCCGCACGCTGGGCCGGCTCCACGAGCTTGGCATCACCATCGCGCTCGACGATTTCGGCACCGGCTATGCCTCGCTCGCCCATCTCAAGCGCTTTCACGTCGACCGGCTGAAGATCGACCGGTCCTTCGTCAGCGACATCGGCCTGGATGCGCACCGCTCGGTCATTCCGCGCACCATCGTCACGCTCGCCCACAGCCTGGGGATGGACGTGGTTGCCGAGGGCATCGAGACCGCCTGCCAGCGCGACTTCCTGCACGCCTGCGGCTGCGACATCGGCCAGGGCTATCTGCTGGCAAGACCCATGCTGCCGGAGGACGCGGAAGCCTATCTGCGCGCCCTGCACGCGGGCCGCGTCAGGCCGGACGCAGCAGCGGCGGATAGCTGAACCGCTGGCGGATATGCGCATAGCAGGCGCAGGCCCGCGCCTCCAGGCGGGCCCGGTCGAGGATCTCCATGTGGCCGCGGCTGTAGCCGACAATGCCGGCGCTGCGCAGGTCGTTGCAGATGCCGCTGACGGTCGCGCGCCGGAGCCCGAGCAGTTCGGCCAGAAGCTCCTGCTTCAGCTCGAAGGGGGCGCCATGGACCTTGTCGAAGGCATCGAGCAGCCAGCGCGCGACGCGCTGTTCCGCCAGATGCACGCCGTTGCACAGGATGAGCTCGTGAAGCTGCTCGATGCGGGCCTTGCCGTAACGCAGCAGCATGCGGCGCACGCAGATGAACCGCTCGATGGCGGCATCGAACACCGGGAGGGGAAGCCAGGCGGCATGGCCGGCGATGGTCACGGTGCATTCGCCATACATCGTCCCGCCGTCCAGCATGGCGGCGACCCCGACGAAACCCTCCGGGCCGACATTGCCCTTCTCGATCATCCGTCCGTCGTCCCGGCGGCCGAGGAAGGAGATCACCCCCGACAGCGGAAACACCGCATGGGTGACCGGGCTGCCGGCACCATAGATGACCTCGCCGGCCGAGAAGGGCCGGATGACCGCATGGGGTTCCAGAGAGGCCAGGGCATCGGGGCGCAACAGGGCGAACAGCCGGTTCTGCGTCAGATGCGGTTGAAGATCGGTGGCGACCTGAGGCGTCAGACGCATTCTGGACCGGCCCGCTCCCTCGACGGTGCGATCGGGCCGCCCGGGAGGGGGCGGCCCGTGCGAACCGTTTCAGGTTAGGCTCTCGCGGCCGGGAAATCCTGTTGGGCGGACTCAGATTTGAGAAATATCAACAATTGTGCGATACCGATCATATAACAGCCTGTGCCACCGCCGCACAGGGCGGCGGGAGCGAGGGGCCGAACCGGAGGGGATCAGGCTGCCCGGACCGAGCGCAGGAAGCTCTCGACATCCGCGCGCAGCCGGTCGCACTGCTGCTGCATGGCGCCGGCGGCGTTCTGCAACTGGCTGGCGGCGGCGCTGGTCTCGGCCGCGTCGGAGGTCACTGTCTCGACGGTGGTCGCCACCGATGCGGTGCCGCTGGCGGCCTCCTGGACATTGCGGGCGATCTCGCCGGTGGCGGCACCCTGCTCCTCGACCGCCGCGGCGATGGAGGCGGCGATCTGGTCCATGGCCCGGATGACCGCCGCAATGGCATCGATCGAGACGACAGAGGCCTCGGTCGCGGACTGGATCTCGGCCACCTGCTGGCCGATCTCGGTGGTGGCGCGGGCCGTCTGCTCGGCCAGAGACTTCACCTCGTGGGCCACGACCGCAAAGCCCTTGCCGGCCTCGCCGGCGCGCGCCGCCTCGATGGTGGCATTGAGCGCGAGCAGATTGGTCTGGCCGGCGATGGTGGCGATCAGGTTGACCACGTCGCCGATCTTGCGGGCCCCTTCCGCGAGCCGGCGCATGATGCCGGCCGTATCGGCGGCCCGGCCGACTGCCTCGCGGGCAATGCGGGCGGATTCGTGCACCTGGCCGCTGATCTCGCCGATGGACGAGGAGAGCTCCTCGGTGGCGGCGGCCACCGTCTGGACATTGGCGCTGGCCTCGGCGGCGGTGCGTGCCACCGACAGGGTGCGCTCCGAGGTGCGTTCCGCCCTGAGCGTCAGGGCCTGGGCCGCGGCATTCAGCTCGCCGGCTCCCTTCAGGAATGCGTCGGCGATGCCGCCGATCGCACGGTCGAACTCGGCGGCAATGCGGTCGAGCGTCTCCCGGCGGTCGCGGCGGCCGGCCTCGATATAGACATCGAGCGCGATATCCATGTCGAGCAGGGCGGCCCGGACGAGGGCGCCCTGCAGCCGCGCGTCCTCGGTGCGCCGGCGTCGGCCCTGCCAGGCGGGCCGGTCCGCCGCGATCGCCGCAAGCAGGCCGTGCAACAGCGCGCTGTAGCCGGCAATATAGAGCCGGGGTTCGAGGCCGAGGCGATTGTGCACCTCGCCGATGCGGGTGACCGAGGCCTCGTAGGAGGCGTCGAAGCGCGCCTCGAGGATGATGTCCCAGTGCTTCAGCTGCATCGCCCTGGCATGGGCAATGTGCGCCTCGTCGCGGAACAGGCGCGCGGATTCGGGAAAGCGGCGGACCATGGTGTAGAAGCTGTCGAGGACGCTCGGCAGATGGGCCCTGACCTGCGCCCGGCCGGCGCGCAGCGCCTCGACAACCGGCGGGTCGATGCCGTGCAGGGACAGGCGGCGGGCGATGCTGGATTCATCCATGGCCAAGTCTCCAGGGGTTGGGGGGATTGCGGCTGCACTGACCAAGCGGAATCGCTATGAACGCTATCGTTCATGGCCGTGGTTGACGTAGCGTTAATGGCGCGTCCCCGCCCATCGCCCGGCCTCAGCGGCAGCCCTCGGCCGGAGAGGCAGCATCGCGCGCCGCGCGGCCTGCCGCGGTCCGGCGCGAGCGCTGCATGGCTTCCCTGCGACGCTGCCTGCTCGTCGCGCGGCCCCGCAGGCTTACAGTCGCGCCCCCGGGCCCATGCCCCGGATCAGATCGAAACCGGACGCACGCGACATCCGCCCACGGGAGGCCAGCTTGACCCGCCGCATCATCGACATCTCCATTCCCTTGCAGAACGACGTGCCGGCCGATCCGCCCGGTGGCCACCCGACCATCGAATATATCGACCACCAGGCCGGCATGGCGCGGATGCTGTCGCATTTTCCCGGCCTGAAGCCGGAGGATCTGCCCGACGGCCAGGCCTGGGCGGTGGAGCGCGTCACGCTGTCGACGCATAACGGCACGCATCTCGACGCGCCCTGGCACTACCACCCGACCATGAACCGGGGCGAGCGGTCCTGGACCATCGACGAGATTCCGCTGGAATGGTGCTTCCAGCCGGGGGTGAAGCTCGACTTCCGCCACCTGCCGGACGGCCATGTGGTCAGCGCGGCCGAGGTCGAGGCCGAGCTGAAGCGCATCGGCCATGAGCTGAAGCCGCTCAACATCGTCGTGGTCAATACCAGCGCGGGCGCCAAGTACGGCCAGGCCGACTATGTCGCCTCGGGCTGCGGCATGGGCTACGAGGCGACCATGTATCTGCTGGAGCGCGGCGTGCGTGTCACCGGCACGGACGGCTGGAGCTGGGACGCGCCCTTCGTCCACACGGCGAAGAAATATGCCGAGACGAAGGATGCCAGCCTGATCTGGGAAGGCCACAAGGCCGGCCGCCACATCGGCTATTCGCACATCGAGAAGCTGCACAACCTCGAGCAGCTGCCGGCGACCGGCTTCATGGTCGCCTGCTTCCCGGTGAAGATCGAGCGCGCCTCCGCCGGCTGGACGCGGGCCGTGGCGATCCTCGATTCATGAGCCGGCTCACCGGCGGGCGGCGATGCCGATCGCCGCTGGCCGGCCCGGCATCCCGGTTAGGGCTTCTGCACCTTCACCGTGTTGGCGAGCACGCCGATCTTCTCGATCTCCAGCTCGATCCTGTCCCCGTCGGCGAGCAGGCGCCCGTTCTCCAGGCCGCAGCCATTGCCGACCGTGCCCGAGCCGATGAACTCGCCGGGCATGATCGTCTCGTCCTGCGACATGTGGGCGATGATCTCCTCGAAGGAGAACAGCATGCCGCGGCTGACATTGTCGCAGACCGTCTCGCCGTTGACGCGCGCCTGCATGCGCAGGGCATAGGGATCGCCGATCTCGTCGGGCGTGACGATCCAGGGACCGAACACGTTGGAGCCGTTGAAACTCTTGCCCTTGGCCGGGCCGAGCCGGCCGGCCATCTCGATGCGCTGGGCATCGCGGGCGGAGAAGTCGTTGAAGATCGTATAGCCGAAGATGTGCTCGCGCGCCCTGGAGGCCGGGATGTCGGAGCCCTTGCCGCGCGTGATGATGGCCAGCTCCAGCTCGTAGTCCATCACCTTGCTGTAGCGCGGCCACAGCACCGTCGAGCCGGGGGCGCCGACGGTGAAGCGGTTGGTGATGTAGTAGATCGGCACCTGCCGATAGACCTCGGGCAGTTCGCCCAGCGGCTCGTTCTCCAGCCGCGCCAGTTCCGCCGTGTCGCCGCGCAGGCGCGCCATCATGCGCGCGCCGCCGCGCGCACTCTGCAGGATGTGCTGGGGAAAGGACATGCCGTCGCGCATCTGGCGCGGCAGCGGCAGGGGCGCCAGCAGCGCGACATCGGCCAGAGCCACCGACAGATCCGCCTCGCCCGCGCGCCGCGCGAACAGGTCGCGTGCCGCATCCAGGCCACGCTCGCCGGCATCGATCAGGTCCAGCATGGAAGCGAAGGCCTCGGCCGGCACGCCCGCCCGTCGCGCCGCGGCCGCCAGGTCGAACAGGCGCGAATCGTTGTCGTGAACGATGGCAAGGATCTCCCTGCCGCCGTGCACCATGGTGGCGAGCTTCATGGCTTGCGTCCTCCCGAAAAATATATCAGGATGAAATATCGATAAAATGCCGAAGTCAACAACGGAACCAACAGGGAGGTTTTTCATGAAACGGCTAACGATTGCCCTTGCGGCCGCCGTGGCGCTGGCCGCCGCGCAGGCTCCGGCCAGCGCGCAGCACCGCATCAAGATCGGCTGCACGGCGACCAGCGACTGCGCCTCGGCCATGGTGGCCGTCGACGAGGGCATCTTCCGCCGCCACGGCATCGAGGCGGAGATGGTGCGCATCGGCATCAACTCGAACATCCCGGCGGCGCTGCTGTCCAATTCCATCCAGATCGGCGGCCCGACCGCCAGCGTGTTCCTGCAGGCCGCCGACGGCGGGCTGCCCATCGTCGCGGTGGCGGGCGCCTCGGTCATGTCGCCGGAGACCAGCAACAATCCGGCGATCTTCGTGCGCAACGGCCTGACGGCGACGCGGCCGGCCGATTTCGTCGGCAAGAAGGTCGGCGCGCCGGGCCTTGGCGCCTATCTGCACGTGCTCTTCGTCAAGTGGCTGATGGAGGGCGGGGTCGATCCGTCCCGGGTCAATTTCGTCGAGGTGTCGTTCCCCACCATGCTCGACGTGATGCGCTCGCAGGCGGTGGATGCGGTCGTCTCCAGCGAGCCGGTCGTCTCGCGCATGGTGGCGGCCGGCGTCGGCACGGTCGGCGCCCGCTATGTCGCCGATCTCAACCGCACCGATCCGGTGATCTTCTATGCCGCCTCGCGCGCCTGGGCGACGCAGAACCCGCAGGCGGTGGCCGCCTTCCGCGCCGCCATCACCGAGGCCGCCAAGATCGTCAATGACGATGACGACAAGGCCAACCGGGCGATCGCCAAGTTCACCGGCCAGCAGCTCGAACTCGTCCAGGCGGTGCGCCGCTCGCGCTCCGAGCCGACGCTGAAGCCGGGCGACCTGCTCTGGTGGATCGAGGTGATGAAGCAGCAGCGGCTGCTGCAGGGCACCCCGAACGTCGAGCAGCTCGTCCTGCCCTGAGGTGGGTCGATGGCGCCCTCGCAGGACACGCTCACCGACCGGGCGATCGCGGCGCTCCAGCGGGACATCCTCGCCGGAGACCTTCCGCCGGGCGGGCGGCTTGGCATCGTCGGGCTGGTCAAGCGCTACGGCATCGGCGCGACGCCCATTCGCGAGGCGCTCTCGCGCCTCGCCTCCCGCGACCTGATCATCGCCATCGGCCAGCGCGGCTTCCGCGTCGCGCCGCTCGATCGCGGCGACCTCCTCGACATCACCCGCATCCGGGTGGTGCTGGAGACCGAGGCGCTGCGCCAGTCCATCGCGCAGGGCGGCGATGCCTGGGAAGCGGAGATCCTGTCCAGCCTGCACCAGCTGCGCCGCTATGTCGCCCGCCATGGCGCCGCCTTCGGCGAGGGCACCGAGGAGTTCGACCGGCTGCACAAGGGGTTCCATTCGGCGCTGATCGGCGCCGACGGGTCGGTTCGCCTCGCCCAGGCCATCTCCGACCTCTATGACCAGGCCTACCGCTACCGGCGGATCATGATGAAGCAGTTCACCGACCCTGACCGCTTCATCGAATCCCACGAGCGCCTGGCTGCCCGCGTGCTCGAGCGCCAGTTCGAGCCGGCGCGCGCCGAACTGGTCGAGCACATCCATTCCACCCTGAAATATGTCTATCCCGACACGGGGACTTCATGACCTTGACCGACGCCCGCGCGTCCACATCGCCGCCGCTCTACCGGTTCCGGAATGTCGGCCTGTCGCTTGGCGGCAAGCTCATTCTCGACGACATCTCCATCGACATCCGCAAGGGCGAGATCCTGTGCATTGTCGGCGCGTCGGGCTGCGGCAAGACGACGCTGCTGCGCCTGGCCGGCGGCCTCTACCAGCCCTCCAGCGGCTCGGTCGCGTTCGACGGCGTGCCCATGACCGCGCCGCGGCAGGACGTGGCCATCGTCTTCCAGGACTATGGACGCGCCCTTCTGCCCTGGCGCACGGCCACCGGCAACGTGTCGCTGGCGCTGGAGGCCGCCAATGTCCCGGTGGCCGAGCGCAAGGCGCGCATCGAGGCCTGCCTGAGCAAGGTCGGACTGGCCGGCCACGCCGAGAAATATCCCACCGAGATGTCCGGCGGCATGCAGCAGCGCCTGCAGATCGCCCGCTGCCTCGCCCAGGAGCCGCAGGCCCTGCTGATGGACGAGCCGTTCGGGGCGCTCGACGCCATGACGCGCCAGTCGCTGCAGGACGAGGCGCTGGCGCTCCATGCCGAGACCGGCGCCACCATCGTCTTCGTCACGCACGATCTGGAGGAAGCCATCTATCTCGGCGACCGGGTCATCGGCCTGCTGGCCCATCCCGGCCGCGTCGGAATCGAGGTGGAGGTTGACCTGCCGCGGCCGCGCAACCAGCTGTCGACCCGCGAGCATCCGACCTTCCTGCGACTCAGGCGCGTGCTGTTCGACTTCATCGAGACATCCGAGGGGCACCGTCCGTGACCAGCGAGCGGATCAAGGGACTCATCCTGCCGGCTGCGGGCGTGCTGGCCCTGGAGGCCTGGCTGAGGCTGTTCCCCGTGGCGAGCGACGCGCTGGCCCCGCCCTCTGAGGCGGTCAGGGCCCTCGTCGAGGGCCTGCTCGACGGCTCGGTGCTCACCGCCACGGTGGACACCCTGCTCGGCGCCTCGATCGGGCTCGTCATCGGCGCCTCGATCGGCCTCGTCTTCGGCATCCTCACCGGCCTGCTGCCCTGGCTCGACCGGCTCCTGGAGGTCACCATCGAATCGGTGCGCCCGATCCCCTCCGTCGCGCTCCTGCCCATCGCGCTCATGGTGTTCGGCTTCGGCTATGCCATGGAGTTCTCCATCGTCGCCAAGACGTGCCTGTTCACCACCCTCATCTTCACGCGCTCCGCCGTGAAGGGGGTGGAGCCGCGCCTTCTCGAAGTGGCGCGGGCGCTGCGCCTGTCGCCCTTTGCGCGCGTCACCAAGATCGTCCTGCCGGCGGCCCTGCCGCAGATCTTCGTGGCCTTCCGCCTGGCCGCCGGAGCGGCGCTGATCGTGGCCGTGACGGTGGAGATCACGATCAATCCCCAGGGTCTCGGCTATGCCATGATGACCGCCCAGCAGGCGCTCCGGCCGGATGTCATGCTCGGCTATCTGCTGTGGATCGGCCTCGTCGGCTTTGCCTGGAATGCCGCCCTCCTGTTCGCCCAGCGCAACCTGTTCGGCCGGGCCGCCCTCGCCGAGGCCGCACGATGAACCGGCCCGCCCTCATCGGCTGGCGACTCGCCAGTTTCGCCTTCGCCGCCGGCCTGGTCCTGGTCTGGCAGCTGGTGGCCAATGCCCAGCTCATCTCGCCGATCTTCCTGCCGGGGCCGGACCGGGCCTGGGCGGCCATGGTCAGCGGCTTTGCCGAGCGCGGCCTCGGCGACAAGGTCATCGGCACGCTGAGGCACATGATCTTCGGCTGGCTGACCGCCTGCATCGTGGCCATCGTGCTCGGTTCGCTGATCGGCTCCTCGCGCCGGGCGCGCATCTATGTCGCGCCTTCGCTCGAGTTCCTTCGGCCGCTGCCGGTCTCCGCCATCATTCCGGTCGCCATCGCCCTCTATGGCCTGAGCGAGAGCATGGCCATCTTCGTGATTGCCTTCGGCACGCTCTGGCCCATGCTGCTGGCCACCATCCAGGGCTATGCCAGCGTCGAGCCGCGGCTGCTGGAGGTGGCGCGCGTGCTCAACCTGTCGCGGCTGGAGACGATCCGGAAGATCGCCCTGCCATCGGCCCTGCCCGACATCCTCGCCGGCATGCGCGTCAGCCTGACGGTGGCGCTGATCCTGTCCGTCGTCTGCGAGATCGTCGCCGGTCTCGACGGCCTCGGGCAATGGCTTCTGGTCAGCGCGCGCATGTTCCGCTCGGCCGACCTGTTTGCCGGCGTCATCCTGCTCGGCGTGATCGGCTATCTGGCAGCCGCCGCGATCGGCCTCGTCGAGAGGCGTCTGCTGGCCTGGCGGCCGCAGGTCTGAGGCCGCTGCCTCACGCCCGCAGGGCGCCCGGTGCCCGCGCCGCGCCTGTTGCGACCCATGTGCCGCAGCGCGCAGTTGAAAGTGGCCCATCGCGTTGTCAAGTCGGCCACTGACGGCACAGCGCCTCGATCCGTTCGACGACCTCCGGCGGGGCCGGTCGCCGGAGCCGCCCGGGCCGCGACCGGTGGTCCGACAGGCCGGCTTGACCCATCTGGCACTTGACCCTGCTGTGCTCGACCATCAGCAGCAATCGCCTTCGATCAGGCGGCGTCAGGCGGGCATTCTCGTGCATGCCCTTCCGGTTCTCCCTCTCGAGTGCTGCGGTTCGGACACCTTGGGCTTCTTCCGGATCGGAACGGATGAACAGCCTGATGAAGTCTCACAGCTAGTCCTGCGCGGCCATGGCAATCAGCGCGGCGGCGAGCGCCATGCCGGCCGCCGGAATGCCCCAGACCCACCAGGCACGGTCGGCGAAGGCAAATCCGCTGGCGAGCAGCTGGCCCCAGCTCGTCGCCTGCGGATCGCCAAGCCCGACGAAGGCCAGCGCCGCCTCCGCCACCATGGCGCCGCCGAACAGGATGCCCGTGGCCGTGGCGGCCTGGGCCGCGATGTTCGGCAGCATGTGTCGCCGCGCGATGGCAGGGCGCGACAGGCCGAGCGCCTCCGCCGCCCGGATGAACTCTGCATGCCGGAGTGCCATGACCTCGACCCTGACGAGACGCGCCACCATCGGCCAGCGGGTCAGGCCGATGACCAGCACGACCGCGCCCGTGGATCCGCCGAACAGCGCGACGACGAGGATGGCCACCAGCAGCGTCGGCAGGCCGGCGGTGATGTCCGCCAGGCGCATGAGCACCTCGTCGGCGAGGCGGCCGCCGAGCGCCGCGGCGAGGCCGGCCAGGAGGCCGAGGGCGAGGGCAAGCGCCGTGGCCGGGCCGGCAACCATCACCGTGGTGCGCCCGGCCTGCAGCACGGCCTTCAGCATGTCACGGCCGAGATCGTCGGTGCCGAAGGGATGGCCCGGCCCCGGCGGCAGGAACGGGGCGGCCATCGGCAGCTGGGCGAGCGAGCCCGGCGGAGCGGCGAGGAAGCAGAGGCCGAACATCAGGCCGGCCAGCAGGGCCGGAACCAGCCGGCCGGCGCGCAGGCGGCCCGGTCTCATGGCGGCGGCGTCCCGGCCGCGCGCGGATCGAGTCTCGCCACCATGAGGTCGGCCAGCAGATTGCCGAGGATGACGATGGCGCAGGCGACCAGCACCGCGCCGATCACGACGGGATGATCGCGGGCGAGCGTTGCGCTGACCGCCAGCCGCCCGAGTCCGGGCAGGGCGAAGACCGTCTCGACGATGACCACCCCGCCGAGCAGGCCGCCGAGGCGCTGGCCGCTGAGCGTGACGATGGGCAGCAGCGCATTGGGCAGGGCATGGCGCAGGCGGGTGCGGCCGCGCGACAGTCCCTTGGCACGCGCCGTCACCGCATAGGGACGGGCGAGTTCGAGCGCCAGCCGGCTGCGCGTCATCAGGGCCATGAAGGTGACGTGATGGAGCGCCAGCGCCGTCACCGGCAGGACCAGGTGCCGGACAAGATCGACGGCGGCGGCCCATCCGGACAAGGCCTGTCGCGGGTCGGTCAGGCCCTGGACCGGCAGCAGGCCCAGCCGGACGGCGAGGACGAGGACAAGGCCCTGCGCGACGACATGGACCGGCAGGGCATGGGCGGCCGCCATCAGGCCGGTGAACAGGCCGGCGCCGGCCCGGCCGAGGCCGGCCGTGGCGAGCCCGAGCGCAGCCCCGGCCAGGGCCGAGAGGAGGATGGCCGGAACCAGCAGCGCCAGCGACACGGGCAGGGCGGCGGCGACGAGGCTGCGCACCGGCGCCCCGGCCCGGTAGGAGTGGCCGAGGTCGCCGGTGGCGAGCCGGGCCATGTGGTCGAGGTAACGCAGGACCATTGGCCGGTCGAGGCCATGGGCCCGCGTCACCTCCTCGATCTGGCCGCGTGCGCCATGCTCGCCGGCGAGCGCGATGGCCGGTCCGCCCGGCGCCAGGTTGATCAGCACGAAGGTCAGGGTGGCCACCGCCCACAGGGCGATGCCGGCTGCGACGAGGCGGCGGACGAAGAGGCCCCTCACGGGCTTCTCCGCGCCGTCTCCGCGAACTGCCCGCTCCAGGGCGCGAAACCAGTGAAGGCCCGGTTCCAGGCGGCGGTGAAGTCCGTCTCCACCAGCCACCAGTAGGGCAGGTCGTGCGCGAGGATCGCCTGGGCCTGCCGGTAGAGCGCGCCGCGTTGCGCCTCGTCGAGGGTCCGGCTGGCCGCGTCGAACAGGCGGTCGACCTCGGGCTGGCGATAGGCGGCGGCGTTGGAGAAGGGCACCGGCCCGATGGCGTCGGAATGGACCATGCGCCTCACCCCGATCTCGGGATCGGTGCCGTTGCAGTAAGAGATGAGGGCGAGGTCGAAATCGCGCCGGGTGAACACGGCCTGGGCGAGGGCGGCAGGGTCGAGCATGCGCACGCGCAGGGTGATGCCGACCTGCGCCAGATGCTGGCGCATCAGCTCCGAATAGCGCGCGAAGGCGGGAAAGTGCAGCATGTCCAGCGTCAGGCGCTGGCCGCCGGCATCGCGCGTCAGCCCGGCCTCGTCGAGCAGGCGGTTGGCCAGGGCGATGTCCGGTGTGTAGCCAGCCAGCAGGCCCGCCGCATGGGCCCAGGCCATGCCCGAGCCGATGGGCGCTTCTGCAACGCGGCCCTGCCCGAACACCACCCGTTCGAGGATCTGCTGCCGGTCCACGGCGCGGGCAAAGGCCTCGCGCACCCGGCGGTCGGCAAGGACCGGCCGCTCGAGGTTGAAGGCGACCGTCATGATGCAGTTGGCGCCGCCCGCCGCCGACCGGGTTTCCATGAGCGTGACGGGCTGGCCCCGCAGCCGCTCGACATCGGCGGGGGCCACGCGATGCAGCATGTCGATCTCGCCGCGGAGGAGCGCATTCACCTGGGTCGCGGCCTCGGGGATGACCCGGAACACCAGACGATCGAGATGCGGCAGGCCCGGCTTGAAGTAGCGGGGATTGCGGACCAGCACGACCTGGTCCGCCTTGCGGTAGCTCTCGAACCGGAACGGGCCGGTGCCGACCGGGGCGAGATTGGCGGGGTGGGTGAGAATTTCGCCCTCGCCATAGACATGGCGCGGCAGGATGGGCGCCTCGGTCACGTCGAGCTGGCGCAGCAGCGCCGGATGCGGATGCCTGAGCTGGAAGACGACCGTGTGCGCATCGGGCGCGGACAGGCTGGCCACCGCCGGGGCGAGCCCTGCACGGGCGCGGGCATGCAGGCGGAACAGCACCTGCTCGAAGGTGAAGGTGACGTCGGCGGCGGTCAGCGGCCGGCCGTCATGCCATTCGACGCCGGCCCGCAGGCGGAACGTGACCGTGGTGCCGTCATTGGCAAAGCTCCAGGACTCGGCGAGATCCGGCACCGGATTGCCGTCGCGATCGAGGGCCACCAGCCCGTTGAACAGCGAGGCAGCGACGGCATGGAGCGGGCCGGCCGTCGAGATCGCCGGGTTGAGATGGCCGGGATCGCCGCCCACCGCGATGACGGCCGTGCCGCTGCCGGCGCGCGCCGGAAACGGGGCTGCACCGGTGAGAACCAGCAGCAGGAGGGCTATCCATCGCATCGCTCGTCACTCCATCGCCGCAGGCGGGCAACGAGAGTATGCATGTTTCGTGCAAAAGTATGCTTGTCTCGTGCAACGGGCCTCTGCGCGGAACGGCCCGGGCCGGGTTCAGTCGTGGCGCTGACGAGGCCGGCCCTGGGGCTGTCGGGTCGGTGCCCCGGTCGGAATGACATGGAGCTAGCCGAACCGCACGCCGCGCTGCGTGGTGACGGCATCGGCAAAGGCCTTCACCTCGGCCACCGTGCCCTTGAGCACGCTGACCTCCAGGCAGTCCTCGTGATCCATGTGGACATGCAGGGTCGAGACCGACAGGTCGTGATGGTGATGCTGCGCGGTCGTCAGCCGACGGGCGAGGTCGCGCGTCTCGTGCTCATAGACATAGGTCAGGGTGGCGATGCAGGGCGTCCCGCCCGCGCCGCTGGCCTCCTCACGCGCCGATGCCTCGCGGATCAGGTCGCGGATGGCCTCGGAGCGGCTGCCATAGCCCCGCCTGTGCGCCAGATCGTCGACCACGGCGAGGAGATCGTCGTCGATGGTGATGGTGATGCGCTGCACGGGCGGCTCCCCGACTGGTCCGGACCCTTGCAGTCAAGCATATCCGGCGGCCGGCTGCAGGACGGCTCCGCAGGGCCCCTGCCGGAATGGCAGGCATCGTGCCGAAGCTGCAGGCAGCGGTCAGGGGCGCGGCTCTGCGACATGGTCCTGCAGCTGGCGGATGCCGCGCCGCATGTGATGCTCGATCTCGGCCCGCATGAGGCGAGCCGCTCACCGGGGGCCAGCGTCAAGGCTGGGCCGTCCGTCTCGGGCAGGCCAGGAGCCGCGCCTCGCCGCGCCCCACCCTCGCGTCGCCGATCCTCAGCCAGAGCGGGAACGGCCCGGTCCCGGCGGCCTGCACCTCGTCCCGTCAACCGGCCCGGAAATAGTCGGGTCGCGGGATCGTCCACTGGTCGCCCCAGACCTGGTTGCCGCCGTCGACCACGACCACCTCGCCGGTGACGAAGGAGCCGCTCGGGCCGATCAGGTAGGTGACGGCATCGGCGACATCGGTGGCATCGCCGAAGCGCTGCATCAGGTTGGAGCGCGGCAGGTCGCGCCGCGCCTCGTCCGAATAGACGTCCATGCCCTCGGTGGCGATGGTGCCGGGCGCCACGCAGTTGACGCGGATGTTGAGCGGCGCCCATTCGATGGCCACCGTCTTCGACAGGTAGATGACCCCCGCGCGCGCTGCGCAGGTATGGGCAACACCCGGCATGCCGCGCCAGACGACGGTGACGATGTTGACGATGGAGCCGGCAAGGCCGCGATCGCGCCAGCCGCGGGCGGCGGCCTGCATCATGTACCAGGTGCCGTTGAGATTGGTGTCGATGACGGCGTTCCAGCCCTTCACGGAATAGTCGATGGCGGCCTGCGGGAACTGGCCGCCGGCATTGTTCACGAGATGGTCGAGCCGGCCGAAGCGGTCCCAGACGGCTTGGTGCAGGCGGCCGACATCCTCCGCGTCGCGGATCGTGGTCGGACGGACCAGCACCTCGGCGCCGAGATCGCGCAGGATGGCGGCGGTCGCTTCCAGCCTCTCGGCCTTGCGCCCGCAGATGGCGAGCTTCGCCCCCAGCCGCGCGCACTGGATGGCGATGGCCTTGCCGATGCCGCTGCCGGCCCCCGAGACAAGCACGACCTGGTCCTTCAGCAGGTCCTCGCGGAAGGTCAGCGGCGCGCTGAGCGGATCGCGACCGGGCGGGCGGGTATCGGGCATGGGTCAGCCTCCGCGCGGCGCCGGCACGAAGCCGGCCGGGACGGGAACGGGAAAGTCCATGAGCATCTGCGCGAAGGCCTTGCCCTGCGGGTCGATGCGCAGCGAGCCGACCCCGCCGCCGCCGAGGCAGTCGTGCAGGACGAAATTCAGCGCGTGGATGCCCGGCAGGTCGAAGCGCTCGACCCGCGTGACGCCGGTCTGGCGGAAGAACCGCGCGACGGCCTCCGGCGTCAGCGCGGCGCGGATCAGCGGCAGGTCCGCGGGCCGCCGCGCGATCACGCCGATATTGGCGGAATTGCCCTTGTCGCCGGACCGGCCGACGGCCAGCGCGACGAGCGGCACGGTGGCCGGCCCGGCGGGCGGGGCGGCGTCCGGCGCGGGCAGCGGGGCGGCCGGAGCCGACGGGCCCTGCGGCATGGCCACGTCGAGGCGCTCATGCCCGACCGCAACGGTGGCCGTCACGCTGCCCGCCGGCACCAGGAACGAATAGCCGCGATAGACCGGCTGCACGCCCGGCCGGCCCGCGAAGAAGCCGGTCAGGCCCTGCGCCATGCTGCTGGCAGCCGGCGCGATCTCGCGGGCGAGAAGGGCGAGCGGCGCCTCGGCGTCATGGCGCGCGGCGATCTTCAGCACCACCTCGCGGGCGGCGAGGGCTTCAGGGCGCGCCTCGGCGCCATAGGTCGCCTCGGCGCCCAGCACCTCGATGGAGGTCTCGGCGAAGGGGCCATGGCCGGCGGCCGCGGCGAGGCGCTCCGCGCGGGCGAGGATGGCGGCGCCCGCCCGCTGCGCCTTGGCCGCCGCATCGCGCCCGCCGATGGTGACCGTGCCGATGGTGCGGAAGCCGTCCTGACAGGTGGCGCTGACCTTGAGGCTGCCGGTCGGCGGCCGGCCACGCGCACCCGAAACCAGAACCCGGTCCGGACCGTCCTGCGTCAGGGTCACGGAGCGGAAGTCGCACACAACGTCCGGGAGCACATAGGCCGCCGGATCGCCGATCTCGTAGAGCATCTGCTCGGCCACCGTGAGCGGCGTGATGCGCCCGCCCGTGCCGGCCGGCTTCGTGACGACGAAGCGGCCATCCGCGTGGCATTCCACGATCGGAAAGCCCATGTCCTCCCAGCCGGGCACCAGATCCCAGTCGGTCGCGATGCCGCCGGTGACCTGCGCGCCGCATTCGATCAGGTGGCCGGCAAGGCTGCCCGCCGCCAGCCGGTCATGGTCGTCCGCGCGCCAGCCGAAGCCGTGCATCAGCGCGCCGAGGGTGACGGCGGAATCGACGCAGCGGCCGGTCACCACGATGTCGGCGCCGGCCGCCAGACCGGCGGCGATGGGGCCCGCGCCGAGATAGGCATTGGCGCTGGCGAACCGCTCCGGCATGGGCGCGCCGGTGAACATCTCGACGGTTCCGGCCGCCCGGAACGTCTCGATCCGCGGCAGCAGGTCGTCGCCGGTGACGACGGCGATCCGCGGATGCAGGCCGAGCGTCGCGGCGCGCTGTGCCAGCGCCTCGGCCGCAGCCGCCGGGTTCATGCCGCCGCCATTGGAGATGACCTTGATGCCACGCGCCATGAGCTCTGGCAGGAGGCTGGCCACCACCTCGACGAAATCGGGCACGTAGCCGAGTTCGGGTTTCCTCGCCCGGATGCGGGCGAGCAGGGCCAGCGTGATCTCGGCAAGATAATCGAAGACGAGATAGTCGATCGCCCCCTGTTCGACGAGCTGGCGGGCCCCGTCCGTGCTGTCGCCCCAGAAGCCGGACGCCCCGCCGATGCGGATGATCCTCTCGCCGCTCACGATGCGCCTCCCGCCGGCGGCGCCCAGCGCGGGGGCCTGCGTTCATTGAAGGCACTGAACCCTTCCACCGCGTCGTCGGTCCTCGCCAGCAGCGGCAGCACGCGCTGGGCATATTCGATGCCGTCGAGATAGGGCATGGCGGCAATGGTGTTGAGCGCGCGCCGGCCGAAGCGCATGGCGGTCGGCGCGCCGCCGGCGAGCGTTGCGACCAGCGCCTCCACCCGGGCATCGAGATCGGCGATCGGGACCGCCTCGTTGAGCGCCCCGATGGCGACGCCCTCGGCAGCGGAGACCGGCCGTCCGGTGGCCGACAGGCGCATCACGTCGCGGCGGGACAGGGTGCGCAGCATGGCCGGCAGGATCATCAGCGGGAACAGGCCGAGGGTGATTTCCGGCGTACCGAGCCGCACATGGTCGGCGCCGATGGCGAAGTCGCAGGCGCAGACCAGCCCGAAGCCGCCGCCGAGCGCATGGCCGTTGACCCGCGCGATCGTCGCCACCGGCGCGTTCTCCAGGGCGCGCAGCAGCACGGCCACGGGATTGTCGAGCCGGTTCGGATCGACGCGGAACGGGTCGCCCTCGGCATCGCTCTTGAGATTGCCGCCGGCGCAGAACACCTTCGCGCCCGCGCCCGTGATGACCACGGCGCGGATGCCCGCGCGCCGGCCCGCCTCCTCGACACCCGCGATCAGTTCGCCGACCACGGCATCATCGAGGGCATTGCGGCTGTCCTCGCGGTCGATGGTCAGCCACAGCGCCGCCCCGCGCTGCTCGACGCGCACCCCGCCCATGGCTTCGCTCCCATTGAATGTCATTCATTTTTGGGTGACTGTAGCGCAAACCGCCCGGCGATCAAGGGCGGGACCGCGCGGGCACACCGTCCGGAGGGAGGACATGATGAGCGATCATGCAGAAGCGGGGGATCCGGTCCTGCTGGAGCGGCATGGCGCCGTCGCGCTGATCCGCCTGAACCGGCCGCGCCAGCTGAACGTGCTCGATCCCGCCCTCGGCCGCGGACTGGTGGCGGCCGTCGGCGCAGCCGCCGCTGACGACGGCATCCGCGCGGTGGTGCTGGCAGGTGGCGGGCGCTCGTTCTGCGCCGGCGGCGATCTGTCGGTCTTCCATGCCGATCCCGACCGCGCGCCGGAAGCCGCCGGCGAGCTCATCGATCTGTTCCACACGGCGCTGCGCGGCATCGCCCTGATGCCCAAGCCGGTGATCGCCGCCGTGCAGGGCCCGGTGGCCGGCGGCGGCTTCTCGCTGGCGGTCGCCTGCGATCTCGTGGTGGCGGCCGAGGATGCCACCTTCCTCGCCGCCTATACGAAACTGGGGACGAGCCCCGATGGCGGGCTCACCTGGTCGCTGACCCAGCTGATCGGTCGGCGCCGGGCGCTGGACCTGATCCTGACCAACCGCCGCCTCGATGCGGCGACGGCGCTCGCCTGGGGCCTCGTCAATGCGGTGGTGCCGCCCGGCACCCAGGAGAGCGAAGCGCTCGCCCTGGCCGACGCCCTGGCAACGGGTTCGGCAGGCGCCACCGCCGCCGTCAAAC
The DNA here is from genome assembly GCA_046295035.1 of Phreatobacter sp. Classification (GTDB taxonomy): domain Bacteria; phylum Pseudomonadota; class Alphaproteobacteria; order Rhizobiales; family Phreatobacteraceae; genus Phreatobacter. The sequence goes on along the minus strand of JBKBOA010000001.1, from coordinate 121,401 downwards.
GGCTGGTCGGCGAGGCCGCCGGCCAGTCCTTCGACGCCCAGCTCGACGCCGAGCGCGCCGCGTTCGTCGCGCGGGCGGCGACGGCCGATTTCCGCGAGGGCATCGCGGCCTTCGTCGCCCGTCGCCCGCCCGCCTTCCCCGACTGACGGCCAGCCCTGCGACCATGCGATCGACGGCAGGCTTGACCGGTTGTCCTGTTGTCTGACAACTAGAGGACATGGAAGGGTTCACGCCGCTCAAGCCGAGTGCCAAGCTCGCCGACGAGGTCACGTCGGCGCTGGCCGCGCGCATCGCCTCGGGCGAAATGGCCCCGGGCGACCGACTTCCGGCGGAGAAGGATCTCGCTGCCTCGCTGGGCGTCAGCCGCGGCGTGGTGCGCGAGGCGATCTCCCGGCTGAAGCATGACGGCCTCGTGGAGACGCGGCAGGGGGCAGGCGCCTTCGTCGCGTCGCCGCAATCGGCCCGCAGCTTCCGCCTCCAGCCGGCGGGCTCGGGTCTCGCGCCGGATCTGGCCCACATCTTCGAATTGCGCGGCGAGGTTGAGGCCGGTGCTGCCGCCTTTGCCGCCGAGCGGCGGGATGGAGGGGCCCTGGCCCGGATCGAGCAAGCCCTGGCGGCCATCCAGCAGGCGATGGACTGCGGGCGTGACGGCGTTGCCGAGGACAAGGCGCTGCACATGGCCATTGCGGCCGCCTCGGGCAATCCGGCCTTCCTGCGGTTCCTCGATTTCATCGCCAATCACCTGGAGGACGCCATCCGGGCCGCGCGGCTTAACAGCCTCAAGGTTCCGGGACGTCCCTCGGCGGTGCAGGACGAGCACCGGCGGGTGGTCGAGGCGATCCGGGCCGGCGACAGCGGGGCAGCCCGCGCCGCCATGGCGGCGCATATCCGCGCCGCGGCACAGCGATTGGGAGTGGCACGATGACGGCGGATCAGGGGTCAACAGACGCGATTCCGGACGTGCCCGGCCCGGACCCGCATCCCCGGCGGCCGCGACTGGCCCTGCCGCCTGGCTCGGTGGACTGCCATGCCCATGTCTTCGGCCCCTATGACCGCTTTCCCCTGACCCTGCCGCGCAGCTATTCGCCGCCGGAGGCCTCCCTCGCGGAGTATCGGGCCATGCTCGGCACGATGGGCTTCGACCGCGGCGTGCTGGTCCAGCCGAGCGTGCACGGCACCGACAACCGCGCCATGGTTGCCGCACTGGAGGCCGATCGCCGGCGTCTGAGGGGGGTGGCGGTGGTCGATCCCGCTGTCCGCGACGACGAACTCGATGCGCTGCACGCGGCCGGGGTGCGGGGGCTGCGGATCAATGTCCTGTTCGCTGGCGGCACCGACCTTGCCGCCGCCGAGCGGCTGGCAGCCCGCATCGCGCCACGTGGCTGGCATGTCCAGCTGCTGGTCGATGTCGGGACCATGCCCGATTTCGGCATCCGCTTCGGCGCCTTTCCCTGTCCCGTGGTCGTGGACCACATGGGCCATGTCGCGCCTCGCCGTGCCGCCAGCGCTCCGGGGTTCCGCGGCCTGCTCGCCCTGCTGGAGGCTGGCCGCGCCTGGGTGAAGCTGTCCGGCGCCTATCGCGTGACCGAGGCCGGCCCGCCCTTCGCCGATGTCGGAGCCGTGGCCCGCGAGCTCATTGCCGCCAATCCCGCCCAGTGCGTCTTCGCCACCGACTGGCCGCATCCATCCATCCGCTGGCCGATGCCCAATGACGGCGACCTCGTCGATCTCCTTGCGGACTGGGAGCCGGACGCGACCCGGCGGCGGGCCATCCTCGTCGACAATCCCCAGCGCCTCTATGGCTTCGAGGCCTGGTCCTGACCGACCGCAACACCAAGCACAAACGGGAGAAACACCATGACCACGATGACCCGCCGCACGGCGATGGGCCTGCTCGCCGCGACCGCGCTCGCCACGCCGGCCCTCGCCCAGCAGAAGATCACGCTGAAGCTGGGCTGGACCACCGGCGACGGCGCCCAGGATCCCTATGCCATCGGCGCCAGGGCCTTCAAGGAAGAGATCGAGCAGCGTTCGGGCGGCCGCATCGAGGTGCAGCTCTTCCCCAACCGCGCGCTTGGCGACGAGCGGCCGATGCTCGACGGCATGCGACTGGGTACGGTCGACATGGGCATCATCACCAATGCGGTCATCGCCCAGATCGAGCCGGCCTTCCAGATCAATGACATGCCCTTCCTGTTCCGCGACGAGGCCCAGGCCCAGCGCGTGCTCGACGGCCCGGTGGGCGACCAGCTGCGCCAGCGCCTTGATGGCCGCGGCATCGGCGCACTCGGCTATATGGAAGGCGGCTTCCGGCACATGATCAACAATGTGCGCCCGATCAACACGCCCGACGACGTCAAGGGCGTGAAGTTCCGCGTGCTGCAGAGCCCCATCTATATCGGTCTGTTCACGTCGCTGGGCGGCACGGCCGTGCCGATGGCCTGGGGCGAGACCTTCACGGCCGTGCAGCAGGGCGCGGTGGACGGGCTGGAGATCCCGGCTGCTGTCATCGATGCCAACAAGTACAACGAGGTCACCCGATACCTGTCGCTGACCAACCACATCTACTCGATGATCGGCCTGCTGATCTCCAAGCGGGCCTTCGACCGCCTGCCGGCGGACCTGAAGACGGCGGTCCAGGAGGCCGGCAAGGCGGCGACCGCCAAGCAGCGGGCCCAGGCCGGTGCCAATGCGCGGCAGATCGTCGAGCAGCTGCGCGCCAAGGGCATGCAGGTCAACGCCCTGCCCGATGTCGCTCCGTTCCGCCGCGCCGTGATGCCGATGTACGAGAGCTTCCGCCAGCAGATCGGCGCGGACATCGTCCGCGACGCCCTGGCGGCCCAGTAGGCCATGACCGGACAGCCTGTCTCCGCCGCCGGACGGATCCTGGCCGGCACCAGCGGCGCCATCGCCGCGGTGCTGCGCTGGAGCCTCGTGGCCGCCACCGTGGTCATGCTGGCGGCGATCTTCCTGCAGGTCGTCATGCGCTACGTGTTCCTGCGCGCCCCGCCCTGGACGGAGGAACTGGCTGTCCTGATGTTCTCCTGGTGCACCCTCGGGGGGCTGGCCCTCGGCGTCAGGGAGGGCTTCCACGTCGCCCTGACGCTGCTCGTCGACGCGCTGCCGGCGCTGGCCGCCGCGATCTGGCGCCGGCTGCTGGCACTCGTCACCGCTGCCTTCGGCGCCTATCTCGTCTGGTCGGGCCTGCGCTTCCTCGACGTGACGGCGGGATCGACCTCCGCCGCCATGGAATATCCCATCGAAATCCTCAACGTGATGGCTCCCGTGGCGGGTGCGCTGATCGCGCTGTTCGGCCTGGAGCATGCGCTCGGGCCGTCCGGTCCGGCGCGCCCGGCGGATGCAGCCCCGATCCGGGACGCGACACCGTGAGCCTGACCACGCTGATCCTGACCGCGGGCTTTGCCGGGCTGGTGGTGCTCGGCTTCCCCTTTGCCATCGCCATCGCGCTCGCCATCATGGCCGTGCTGGTCGTGGCCGACATCGAGCCGGCCTTTCTCGCCCAGCAGGTGATCGCTGGTTCGCAGTCGTTCAGCCTGCTGGCCATTCCGCTGTTCATGCTGGCCGGCGAGCTCATGACGGCTGGCGGACTGTCGCAGCGCCTCGTCGATTTCGCCTCCACGCTGGTGCGCCACCGCACCGGCGGCCTCGCCATGGTGACGGTCATCGCCGCGCTGGTCTTCTCGGCCATCTCGGGCTCGGCGCCGGCGACCACGGCGGCCATCGGTGCCATCATGATTCCGGCCATGGCGGCCGCCGGTTACGACCGGGCCTTCGCCGCCTCCATCGCCGTGTCGGCCGGCGTCCTCGGTCCCCTGATCCCGCCCTCCATCGCCTTCGTCATCTGGGGCATCGTCTCCGAACAGTCCATCGGCCGGCTGTTCCTGTCCGGCATCGTGCCCGGCTTCTCGATTGCCCTCGGCCTTCTGGTCATCTGCTGGGTGCATGCCCGCCGCGCCGGCGTGCCGCGCGGCGAGAAGGCCAGCTGGGCCGAGGTGGCGCGCGCCTTCGCGCGCGGCAAATGGGCGCTGCTGTCGCCGGTCGTCGTGCTCGGCGGCATCTATGGCGGCATCTTCACGCCGACCGAGGCGGCAGCGGTCTCCTGCGTCTATGCGCTGCTCGTCGGCGTGGTGATCGAGCGCCGCATCAGGCTGGCCGACCTCCCCGCCATCGTCATCCGGTCCGTGCGGACGAGCGCGATGGTGACCGCCATCATCGCCGTGTCCGCAGGCTTCGGCGTGCTGATCGCGCAGGAGCGGATCGCGGTCGATTTCGCCAACTGGCTGGCCAGCAATGTCCAGGAGAAATGGCTGGCGCTCGCCGGGCTGAATCTCGCCTTCTTCCTGCTCGCCGCGGTCATGGACGAGATCGCCATCATGGTGATCCTCGGCCCGATGCTGATCGCCATTGCCACCAAGTTCGGCATCGACCCGATCCATTTCGGCGCGATCATCGTCACCAATGTCGCCATCGGCATGGCGACGCCGCCGATCGGCTACTGCCTGTTCGTGGGCATGGCCATTTCCGGGCTGACGCTGGTCCAGATCGCCCGGGCCATCTGGCCGCAGATCCTGGTCATGATCGCGGTCCTGATGCTGACGACCTACATTCCCGGCTTCGCACTGATGCTGCAGCCGGGCTAGGAGCGGGCAGGGCCGCCCGCCGCCCCGGCGGGCGTCACCAGGTGTCGATGAAGGCGCGCTTGCGGCCCCGGCGCGGCGCGGGCATGCCGACGGCGGCAAGGCCGCGGCTGATCCAGGCGCGCGTCTCGGCCGGATCGATCACCCCGTCGATCTCCAGCAGCGAGGCCATGTTGATGGCCTTGCCGCGGGCATAGAGGGCCTCGACCTTGCGGCGATACTCCGCCTCGCGCTGTTCGGGGTCCACGATGGCGGCCAGCTCGTTGCGGTAGCCGAGCCGCACGGCGCCTTCCAGCCCCATGCCGCCGAACTCGCCGGTCGGCCAGGACACGTTGAACACCGGATTGTGGAAGCAGCCGGCCGCCATGGCCTGGGCACCGAGGCCATAGCCCTTGCGCAGCACCACGGTGAAGAAGGGCACCGACAGGTTGGCGCCGCCGACGAACATGCGGCAGACGCGGCGCACCTGGGCGGTCGCCTCAACCTCCGGGCCAACCATGAAGCCCGGCGTGTCGCACAGCGAGAGCACCGGCAGGTCGAAGGCGTCGCACATCTGCAGGAACCGCGCCGCCTTGTCGGCGGCCTCCGCGTCGATGGCGCCGCCCAGATGCAGCGGATTGTTGGCGATGAGGCCCATCGGGCGGCCCTCGATGCGGATCAGCGCCGTGACCATGCCGTGGCCGAAGCCACGGCGCAGCTCCAGCACCGATCCGCTATCGGCGAGCGTGTGGATGACGGAGCGGATGTCATAGGAGCGCAGCCGGTTCTCGGGGATGGCATTGCGCAGGAGGCGCTGGTCAGCCGCCTGCCAGTCCGGCAGCGGCCCCTGGAAATAGGCGAGGTAGCGCTTGGCGGTGGCCACCGCTTCGGCCTCGTCGTCCACCAGGAGGTCGATGACGCCGTTGCGCCACTGGACGGGGGCAGGACCGATCTCCTCGGGCGCGAACACGCCGAGCCCGCCGCCCTCGATCATGGCCGGGCCGCCCATGCCGATATTGGCGTTCTTGGTGGCGATGATGACATCGCAGCAGCCGAGCAGGGCGGCATTGCCGGCAAAGCAGCGGCCGTTGACGATGCCGATCAGCGGCACGAGGCCCGACAGGCGCGCAAAGGCCGAAAAGGTCGGCACGTCGAGCGAGGCGGACTTCAGCAACTCCTTGTCCGTATCGCCCGGCCGGCCGCCGCCACCCTCGGCGAACAGGACCAGCGGCCGCTCAAGATCGGCGGCAATCTTCAGGATGCGGTCCTGCTTGTCGTGGCCGATAATGCCCTGCGTGCCCGCCAGCACCGTGTAGTCATAGGCGATGACGACCGTCGTGGCGCGCTCCGGTCCGACAAGGTCGGCATTGACCGTGCCGATGCCGGTGATGACGCCGTCGCCGGGCGTGGACCGCAGCAGCTCGTCGAGCGGCCGGCGGCTGCGTTGGGCGGCGACCGCGAAGGCGCCGTATTCCATGAAGCTGCCGGGGTCGCACAGGTCCATGACATTGGCGCGCCCGGTGCGGCCTCCGGTCCGGGCGCGGCGCGCCACGGCTTCGGGCCGCGCCGCGTCGAGGGTCAGGCGCTGGCGGGCGATGACCTCGGCGAGATCGGGCCGGATGGCGTCGAGATCGATCGCCACGGTTTCGGTGCGCCCCTCTGCGTCGAGGTCGCGCGGTTCGACATGGACGAGCGCCTCGCCGGCCTGGGCCACATCGCCCCTGACCACGTCGATCCGGCGCACGATGCCGCCGGCCGGCGCCGCGATGACATGCTCCATCTTCATGGCTTCCAGAACGGCGACCGTGGCGCCCGGCCGGATCTCGTCACCAACCGCCACATCGACGGAGACCACCAGGCCCGCCATCGGCGCCGTCACCGGCTCGGTGCCGGGCGGCCCGGCCACCATCCGGGCGGCGGCGGCCGGCGCGGCTGACGCGCCCGGTGCCGGCCGCGCCAGGGCGGCGGCCCTTGCGACCAGGGCCGGAGCCTGGCTGTCGATGGTGCGGGTGGTGACCTCGTTGGCGGCCACATCGTCGCGCTCGAGCAGGGCCGACAGGAAGGCGGCGTTGGTGGCAACCCCCTCGATCCGGAACTCGGCGATGGCCCGGCGCGCGGCGCGCACGGCGGCGGCGAAGTCGCCGGCCGGCTCGTGGACGATCAGCTTCGCCAGCAGCGAATCGAAGGCCGCGCTCGCGCGGTAGCCGGCATAGCCGAAGCCGTCGACGCGGAGGCCGACGCCGCCCGGCGGCTCGTAGACCGTGATCTGGCCGCCGGCCGGCAGCGCGCTGCCATCGGCCTGCATGGTCTCCATGTTGATGCGCAGCTGGATGGCATGGCCGCGCGGCGCGGGAACCGTTGCCTGGGTCAGGCCGAGTGCCCCAAGGCTCGCCCCGCCGGCCACGCGGATCTGGGTCTGCACCAGGTCGATGCCCGTGATCGCCTCGGTGACGGTGTGCTCCACCTGCAGGCGGGGATTGGCCTCGATGAACACGAACCGGTCCGGCTGCGCGGCATCGACCAGGAACTCGAAGGTTCCCAGGCTCCGATAGCCGACCTTGCGGGCCATGGTCACGGCCGCCTCGGTAATGCGCGCGCGCAGGGCCGGCGCGAGCGTCGGGCTCGGGGCAATCTCGACCAGCTTCTGGTGCCGGCGCTGCAGCGTGCATTCGCGTTCGCCGAGATGGACCACGTCGGTGCCGTCGCCAATGACCTGCACCTCGATGTGGCGGGCCGCCTCGATCAGTTCCTCGACATAGAGATCGCCGTTGCCGAAGGCGGCCAGGGCCTCCGACGACGAGCGCGCCCAGGCCGCTTCCAGTTCGGCGGCGGTGCGGGCCACGCGCATGCCGCGCCCACCGCCCCCGGCCACGGCCTTGACCATCACCGCCCCGCCCGGCCCGAGCGCGGCGAGAAAGGCCTGCGCTGACGCTGCATCGGCAGAGCGCGGGGAGCCGGCCAGCACCGGCACGCCGCAGGCTTCGGCCAGGGCGCGCGCGGCGGTCTTGTCGCCGAACAGCCGCAGCATGTCGGGCGTCGGACCGATGAAGGTGAGCCCGGCAGCCGCGCAGGCTTCGGCGAAATCGGCATTCTCGCTGAGGAAGCCGTAGCCGGGATGGATGGCGTCGCAGCCCGCCTCCTGCGCGGCCGCGACCACCGCCGCGATGTCGAGATAGCCGGCCGCGCCCCGGCCCGGCAGGGCCACCGCCCGGTCGGCGCGCAGCACGTGCAGCGAGGAGGCATCATCGGCCGTATGGACCGCCACCGAGCGCAGGCCGAGGCTCGCGCAGGCCCGTGCGATGCGGATGGCGATTTCGCCGCGGTTGGCAATCAGGATGCTGGTGAGGTTCATGGAGCGGCCGTGGTCCCCGCGCGACTGCGTTCACAAGCCGTGAGGCGGCAGGCGGTGCCCTGGCCGGTGCCCCCGACAGCAGACTGGTCCTGCGGCTTACCCGCGAGGCGCGGGGGACCGCAACCGGTCCGCTCGGCTGACGGTGACGGCGGATCGACCGGGCCGGCGCGGCGGACCCTAGACCCGCAGCTTGCGCAGCTGGGCGAGGAGGCCCGCCGTGGAGCCGTCAAGGCCCTCCGTCGCCATGCTGCGCCCGGCGACCAGCGGTTCGAGATTCGTCGCCAGCTCCTTGCCGAGCTCCACGCCCCACTGGTCGAAGGCATTGATCCCGAGGATCGCGGCCATGACGAAGACCTTGTGCTCGTAAAGCGCCACGATCATCCCGAGCGTGGCCGGATCGAGCTTGCGATAGAGGAAGGTGGTCGATGGCCTGTTGCCGGGAAAGGTGCGGTGTGGCGCGAGCCGGTCGGCCTCCGCCGCCGACAGGCCGCGGGCCATCAGCTGCGCGCGCGCCTGCTCCTCCGACCGGCCGAGCATCAGGGCCTGGCTCTGCGCCAGGCAGTTGGCGATCAGCAGGTCATGATGCTTGCGGCCGCGCTCGTGCGGCGTGGCCGCAACCAGGAAATCGCAGGGCACGATCTCCGTGCCCTGGTGCAGAAGCTGGAAGAAGGCATGCTGGCCGTTGGTTCCCGGCTCGCCCCAGATCACCGGCCCCGTGGGTCCGCTCACCGGCCGGCCGTCCAGGGTGACGCTCTTGCCCAGGCTCTCCATGTCCAGTTGCTGCAGATGGGCCGGCAGGCGGGCGAGCCTCTGGTCATAGGGCAGCACCGCGTGACTGGCATGGCCGCAGACCAGGCGGTGCCAGATGCCGAGCAATCCCATGACGACCGGCATGTTGCGCGCAGGCGGCGCGGTGCGGAAGTGCTGATCCACGCGCTCGGCGCCGGCCAGCAGCGCCGTGAAATGGCGCGTCCCGGTGGCGATCATGAGCGACAGGCCGACGGCGGACCACAGCGAATAGCGTCCGCCCACCCAGTCCCAGAAGCGGAACATGCTGGCCTCCGGAATGCCGAAGGCATTGACCGCGGCGAGGTTGGTGGACACCGCCGCGAAATGATGGGCGACCGCAGCCTCGCCGAGGGCCTGGGCGATCCAGCTGCGCGCCGTGGAGGCATTGGTCATGGTCTCGACTGTCGTGAAGGTCTTGGACACGACCACGAACAACGTCCGCGCCGGGTCGAGACCCTTCAGCGTGTCGGCGATGTGGGCCCCGTCGACATTCGACACGAAGCGGACGGCAAGGCCCCGCCTGGCATAGGGCGACAGGGCCGCCGCGGCCATGGCGGGTCCCAGGTCGGAGCCGCCGATGCCGATATTGACCACGGTCGAGAAGCGCTTGCCGGTGGCCCCGCGAAGGGCGCCGCTGCGCACCGCCTCGGCATAGGCGAAGCAGCGCTCGCGCTCGGCGGCCACCTCCGGCATCACGTCGCGGCCATCCACCGGCATCGGCCGGCCGGACAGGTTGCGCAGGGCGACATGCAGGGCGGCGCGATCCTCGGTCACGTTGATCCGATGCCCGGCAAACATGGCCTCCCGCTGCTGCTCGAGCCCGGCGGCCCGGGCCAGCTCCACGAGCAGGCGCATGGTCCGGCTGGTGACGCCGGTCTTCGACCAGTCCATGAGAATCGGGCCGAGCCTGAGCGAGAAGCGCGCGAACCGCCGCGGATCGGCCGCGAACAGGGACGCGATGGGGGTCGAGGATGCGGCGCGCCAGTGGTCCTTGAGGGCGGCGAGGGCCTGAGCTGCTGCTGGGGTCATGAAGGCGGGAATCCGGACATCGTGAGGCCGGGACCATTGTCAGGCTTCGTGACCGAATGATGATCGGCGGCACGCGGCGTGGCCCGCGGGCGCGGGGCTAGCCTGCGAAGCCGGCAAAGGCACGACAGACCGCCTCATAGACCGCGCGCTTGTAGGGCACGACCAGGGCCGGCAGCCGCTCGAGCTTCTCCCAGCGCCAGGCGTCGAACTCCGGCTGTTCGCCGGGCGCGGCGCGGCAGACAGCGATCTCCGCGTCGCATCCCTCGAACCGGAAGGCCGTCCAGGTCTGTCGCTGGCCGATCCAGCGGGCCAGGCGGTGCGGCGGTCCATGATAGGGCGGCCAGTCATAGGTCAAGGGCTCGGGGAGGATGGCGAGCAGGCTAGCCCGAGCGATCCCGGTTTCCTCGGCGAGCTCGCGCCGTGCGGCCGCCTCGATCGCCTCGCCGGGCTCCACGCCTCCCTGCGGCATCTGCCAGGCGAAACCGGGCGCAATCGTCTCCGGGCCGTCATCGCCCGTTCGTCGGGCGATCAGCACCCGCCCATGCCGGTTGAACAGGGCGATTCCGACATTGGGGCGATAGGCTGCGTCAGCGCAGCGCATCCGTATAAATCCGGATGAAACGTGGCGATCTGCGTGGTCGAGTAAGCATTGTTCCTTATTCTGCCCCCTTTGCTCCATTTGAAGCTGACCGGATATGCCCCGACCCCTCGCTGTCAATCGCCATGATCGTATTCGCGAACGCCTTGTCGAGCACGGGTCTGCCACCGTCGCCGAACTGGCGCTCGAACTGGATGTCTCCCGGGAGACGATCCGCCGGGATCTGAAAGTGCTGGCCGACCGGGGTGAGGTGACCATCGTTCACGGTGGCGCCACCCGGCGCGCGAGCAGCGATCTGCCGGTAGCCCTGCGTCCCGCCGACAATGCCAATGGCCGGGTGGCGATCGCCCGCACGGCCACGGCCCTCGTCGAGGAAGGCTCGGTGGTTCTGCTCGACTGCGGCCCGACCGCGCTGGCCGTGGCGGAAGCTCTGGCCTCCAAGACGCATCTGACCGTCATCACCAACGGCATTGCCAATGCCGCGCTCCTGGCGCGCGTTCCGGGCTTCCGGGTGGTGATGCTGGGCGGCGAGGTCAATGCGGTGGAGGACGGCACGGTGGGCATCGACACCATGGAGATGCTGCGCAACTACCGGGTCGACATCGCCTTCATCTCGGCGGGGGGCCTGGCATCGGACGGCCAGCCCACCGATTTCTCCCGCGTCGCCGCCGAACAGCGCAAGCTGATGATCGCGGCTGCCAAGCGCGCCTATTTCCTCGTCGATTCCTCGCGGTTCGATTGCGAGACGCCCGTGCGCATCGAGGGCGTGGACCAGGCCGCCGGCATCATCGTCGACTCGGCGCCGGGAACGCCCCTTGCGGAGGCCGTTGAGGCCCGCGGCCTCGAAATGCTGGTGGCCTGACAGGTGCCCCGGGGACGGGGCGGGGGCTCTCAGGCTCGGGGCTGGCCGGTCAGTGGCTGCCCCAGACCGCAGGCCTCGACCAGCGCGGCGAGGTCGGCATCGGTCACCGCATCGTCGAGGACGGCGAGAGCGCGGTTGCCGATCAGCGCCCACTTGTCGAAGGGCAGGTGGCGCATCAGCAGGGCGGGCAGCCGGTGCAGGGTGGCCTTCAGCTCGGCAACGGTGATGACGTCGCGGCGCCTGTGGAACTCCCGCTCCTTGCGGGCGAAGCGGCGGTTGCGCCCCTCGCCGATCTCGTAATTGGCGAAGCCGAGCCCGGTCTTCAGATATTTCATGTGCCAGTAGGCGAAGCCCGCAAAGACCCGCCGGAAGTGATACTTGCGAAAGTCCTCGAAGCGGCGGTCGTGGACGAAATAGGCATCGGGCGTGATGCGGAAGAAGCCGATATCGCCATTGCCGGAAAACGGCGTGCCGGCATGGACGCCGATGCCGCCCTGCGCGTCGCTGGCGAGGTTGAGGCCCGAGAAGCAGGCCATCCGGCCGGGGGCCAGCCCGTCCCTGCGGATAAGGGCGACCATCGGCGCCAGTCCGCGGTCGAAGGCCAGGTGATCGTCGTCCAGCTTGACGACGATCTGCCGGGTGGTCCGGCTGAGCGCGAAATTGGAATAATTGACGACGCTGTGGGGCGAGGCCCCCGGTTCGGCGGCATGCTCGGCGCTGCCGGGCGGATGCACGCGCGGCAGGTAGTGGAACAGCTTCAGCTTGTCCGGTCCGAGTTCGTCCTGCAGCGCGGCGAGGATGGCTTCGGTGGCGTCCGTGCATTGATTGAACACCGCCACGATCTCGTCGACATAGGGGGCGTGGCTGAGGATCGTCGCGCGGATGAAGTCGGCCCCGTTGCGCGTGCGCACGAAGGCCGAGATTCCGGGCCGGCGCTCCGCGATCCGCAGGTCGTCGGGCGTGAAGGAATAGGTGGCGACGGGCGTGATCTCGGCCATGATCCGCTGGATGGCTGTCGGCCGCGAGCCGGCCGGGCGGCAAGCCCATAGACGCACCGGCGCGGAAAAGCCAGCCGGCGCCATTCTTGACGATCGGGAAAAAGTGCTCGGCGGTCTTGGCCCCTACCGCAAAGACGCCGCTCCGGTAAGGTCGGAGGTCTCGTTGCCACGCATCCTTGGGAGGAGACCGCCATGGCCAGCGCGCAGAGTGCAGGGGATTTCGCGCCGGGTGTGAAGATCACCGGCGCCATGGGACCGCGCTACGAGGAGATCCTCACGCCCGAGGCCGTGGCCTTCGTGGCCGGCCTCCAGCGCCGCTTCAACGAGACGCGCAAGCGCCTGCTCCGGCTGCGGGCGGAACGGCAGGCGCAGTTCGACGCGGGCGCGCTGCCCGACTTCCTGCCCGAGACGCGCCATGTCCGCGAGAGTGACTGGACGGTTGCGCCGATCCCGGCCGATCTCCAGGACCGCCGCGTGGAGATCACCGGCCCGGTGGACCGCAAGATGGTCATCAACGCGCTGAACTGCGGCGCCAGGTGCTTCATGGCCGATTTCGAGGACGCCAATTCGCCGACTTGGGCCAATCAGGTGGAGGGCCAGATCAACCTGAAGGATCGCTGGGCCGGCACGCTGGCCTTCACCGATCCGGTGTCCGGCAAGTCCTACGCCATGAAGGACAAGGTCGCGGTGCTGATTCCCCGCCCGCGCGGCTGGCACCTGCCGGAGGCCCACATGCAGGTCGATGGCGAGGCCATGTCCGGCTCCTTGTTCGATTTCGGCTTCTACGTCTTCCACAATGCGAAGGCCGCCATCGCCCAGGGCTCGGGGCCCTATTTCTATCTGCCGAAGATGGAGAGCCACCTGGAGGCGCGGCTGTGGAACGATGTCTTCGTCGCCGCCCAGGAGCAGCTCGGCATCCCGCAGGGCACGATCAAGGCAACCGTCCTGATCGAGACCCTGCCGGCGGCCTTCGAGATGGACGAGATCCTGTTCGAACTGAAGGACCACATCGCCGGTCTCAATGCCGGTCGCTGGGACTACATCTTCTCCTTCATCAAGAAGCTGGCGAAGAACCAGAACTACATCCTGCCGGATCGCGGCCAGGTGGTCATGAGCAAGGCCTTCCTGAAGGCCTATGCCGAGCTGCTGGTGAAGACCTGCCATCGCCGTGGCGCCTTCGCCATGGGCGGCATGGCGGCGCAGATCCCCATCAAGAACAACCCCGAGGCCAATGCCGCAGCCTTCGCCAAGGTGAAGGCCGACAAGGAGCGCGAGGCATCCATCGGCCATGACGGCACCTGGGTGGCCCATCCCGACCTCGTGCCGGTCGCCATGGAGGCCTTCGACCGGCTGATGCCGACGCCCAACCAGGTCGCCCGCCAGCGCGACGATGTGACCGTCGGCCAGAAGGACCTTCTCGAAATCCACGAGGGCACCCGGACCGAGGCCGGCTATCGGGAGAACATCCGCGTCGGCGTGCAGTATATCGAGGCCTGGCTGCGCGGCCGCGGCGCGGTGCCGATCTACAACCTGATGGAGGATGCGGCGACCGCCGAGATTTCCCGCGCCCAGATCTGGCAGTGGACGAAGTATGGCGTCACGCTGGAGGGCGGCACGGTCTGCACGCCCGCCTTCTTCGAGAAGGCGCTGGCCGAGGAGATGGAGGTCGTGCGTGGCGAGATCGGGGCGCAGGCCTATGAGGCAGGACGCTTCGCCGAGGCGGTCGCGCTGTTCAAGCAGCTGTCGCTGGCCCCCGACTTCGAGGAGTTCCTCACCCTGCCGGCCTACCGGCTCATCGCCTGACGTGGCGGCACGATCCGATCGGAGGGTGCACTGCACCCTCCGAGCCTGTGGCGGCAAAGACACAGTGCTTCGCGGGGCTTCCGAATTGCCCGAATGATGGGCAGAAAGGCAGCGTTTGCCTGCTTTTTTGACTGTTCCGCGGCGCGGAACCGTGACGACATCGTGACGCGTCGATGGCGATGAATCGCCCTGGCTCGACAAGGGTGTCGATCAACGGGAGCAGACGATGTTTCGCAAAGCAGTGCTTTCCGGCCTTCTTGCCGCAACCCTTTCCGGGCCGGTCCTGGCCGCTGACGTGGCCGCTCCCGCCCCGATTGCCGCTCCCGCGCCCTGGGCCTTCGACCTGGCCTTCGGCGGCAAGCTGATGTCCGACTACAATTTCCGCGGCATCTCGCAGTCGGCCCGTGGCCCGGCCGCCAATGTCTATGGCGAGCTGCGCTATGGCTGGCTCTATGGCGGCGCGGCCTTCTGGACCACCAAGCTGCCGAACCGCCCGGTCGGCGAGGTCGATCTCTATGCCGGCATCCGGCCGGTGGTGGGTGATGCCTCCTTCGACCTCGGTGTGATGTACTATCTCTATCCCAACGAGACGCAGTTCGTGACGGCCGGCCTGCCGGCGCCAGCGCTGAACGGCGTCTGGGCCCCCGCGCGCACCAGCTTCGTCGAGTTCTACGGCAAGGCCGGCTACGACATCACCCCGCAGATCAATGTCGGCGCCGCCATCTATTACGCGCCCAACTGGCTCGGCACCGGCGCGTCCGGCGTCTATGCCGAGGCCAATGCCAAGATCAAGCTGCCCAACGACTTCTCGATCTCCGGCGCGATCGGCCATTACTGGCTGGGCACGACCACCGTCTTCGGACCTGGCAACGACTTCAACATCCAGGACTATTTCTACTGGAACGCCGGCGTGTCGTGGACCTACAAGGACTGGCTGACGCTGGACTTGCGCTACCATGGCACCAACCTGACCTCCCAGCAGTGCTTCGCCACGACCGGCGACTATCGCGGCGTGTTCACTGGTTCGGGCCGGTCCAACTGGTGCGGCCACAGCGTGGTGGCCACGCTCTCGGTCGACCTGCAGTGGTCGAAGCTGCCCTATCGCTGACCGATCCGCCATCACCAGCCATGCGAGGGCCGGGCCAGTCCCGGCCCTTCTTGCATCCGGGCCCCTGACCGATGGCGCGACATTTTGCCCGGATCGGCCGGCAGGCTCTGGCGCCGATCGCGGGCATCGACCATCTCTAGGGTGTCCCCGACGGCGGTGGTGCGCTGCGACATCGAATTGCAACGTGCCGGTGCGAGAGGGGATCGTGCGGGGGCGACCCGCCAATGCCGTCCTTCCGGAGGAACCCGTCCCATGAACCAACAGGAACGCGATATCATCGCCGGCCTGTTCGACCGCCTGCGCGCAGCCGAGAGCCAGCAGCGCGACCCTGCCGTCGACGCCTTCATCAAGGAGCGCCTTGCCCAGCAGCCCGGGGCTGTCTATGCCATGCTGCAGTCGATGTATGTGTCGGAGCAGGCGCTCAACGACCTGTCGCGGCAGAACGAGGCGCTGCAGAACCAGCTGCGCGACCTGCAGCAGCAGGTTGCCCACCTCCAGCAGATGCAGGCCGCCCCGCCGCCCCAGCCGGCGCAGAGCGGCGGCTTCCTGTCTAGCCTGTTCGGTGGCGGCTCGCGGCAGGCCCCGCCTCCGCCGCCGCCGCCCCCGCAGGGCATGCCGATGGGCCAGCCGCCCGTCGGCGGGCCGCCCGGCTATGGGGCGCCGCCCCCCGGCTTCGGCGCGCCGCGCGCGCCGGCCCCCGCAGCCTTCGGCGGGCCGCCGCAGCCCGGTCCCTGGGGTGGCCAGCAGGGCGCACCCATGGGTCAGCCGCCGATGGGTCAGCCGCCGATGGGCCCCGGTGGTCCGATGGGGCAGGGCGGACCCTGGGGAGGTCAGGCCCCGCAGCAGCCCCAGCGCCAGGGCGGTGGTTTTCTCGCCACCGCGGCGTCCGCGGCGGTCGGCGTCGCCGGCGGCATGCTGGCTGCCAATGCCATCTCGTCCATGCTGGGCGGCAACCGCACCGCTTCCGGTTCCACGACGCCATCCTCCGGCAGCCAGACCGCATCGGCCGACAGCAAGCCGGCCGGCCAGGACAGCTTCACCGGCAGCGATGGCGCCGACCAGGGCTATGACAAGGCCGGCTACGACAAGGGCGGCGACTACGGCTCCGGCTATGACAACGCGTCCTACGACGACCCGTCCTACGACGACCCGTCCTACGACGACGGCGGCTATGACGACTACGGCGACGACCTCTAGGGTCGCGGCCGCAGACGCATCGGGCCCGGCCGCTCCTGCCCGGAGCGGCCGGCTGCCCCGGACGCCCGAGACTGGACAAGCCGTCCGGCCGGTGGCATGAACCGGCTCCTGACACGGGATCGGGCAGTCCATGAAGGCCTTCTTCCTCAAGTTCTTCACCTGGTGGAACAGCCAGACCTTCGGCACCCAGTTCACCATCTGGCGCGACGGCGTGTTCGTCGGCGAGGACGAGTTCGGCAACCGCTATTACCGCTCGCGCTATGCGAAGCACCCGGCCCTCGGGCACGAGCGCCGCTGGGTGGTCTATAATGGCCTTGCCGAAGCGAGCGCCATTCCGCCGGGCTGGTGGGGCTGGATGCACCACCGCACCAGCACACCGCCCACGGAGCAGAGCTACCGTCCGCGCGACTGGCAGCTGCCGCACCAGCCCAACATGACCGGCACGGCGCTGGCCTACCGGCCGCCGGGCTCGACCCTGAATGCGGGCCGCCGCCCCACCGTCACGGGCGACTACCAGGCCTGGACGCCGGGGAACTGAACCGCTCTGCCGGGGTGTCGGGCTGCCGGCTTGGTTCCGCCATCTTCGCGGTGTTAGTGATCGCCCGGAGCGGTCCCCCGTTCCTGCCGAAGCCCGGAGCCGGGCCCAACCAGTTCTCAGACGACGGGCGACGCCTTGGCGATCCGACCATCCTTCCTGGCCTTTGTTCCACTCGCCGCCGTTCTCGCGCTCGGGGCCGTCCCGGAGGCGGGCGCCCAGCTTCAGCTCGGCCCGCCCGGCGCCCAGCCCCAGCGCCCGCCGGCCGCTGTCCAGTCGCCGCGCCCGCCCGCCACGGGCCTTCCCGGCCAGGCAGGCCCGCGCCCCCAGCCCCAGGCCCGGCCGGCCACGCCCTCGGACCGGGCGCCGAGCCCGCAGCCCGACGCTCCGCGCGATCGCCGTCAGGCCCTGCCGGGAGAGACCGTCGCCCCGGCCCCGGACGAAACGGTGATTGCGCCGCCCCGCCAGCGTATCTCCAACCCGACGGCCGTGTTTTCCGGGCTCGACAAGATCACCGGGCGAATCATCGCCTTCGATGTGGCCATTGACGAGACGGTGCAGTTCGGCGCGCTCCAGGTCACACCGCGGGCCTGCTACAGCCGGCCACCGACGGAGACTCCGCAGACCACGACCTTCGTGGAGGTGGACGAGGTGACGCTGACCGGCGAGATCCGGCGCATCTATTCGGGCTGGATGTTCGCCGCGAGCCCGGGCCTGTCGGGAATCGAGCACCCCGTCTATGACGTGTGGCTGACCGACTGCAAGCAGACGCCGCCGGTCATTCCCGGCCAGTCCCAGAGCCAGCCGCAGGCGCCCGATGGCGGCTCGACGGCTCCGCAACGGCGTTAATCGCATGAACCCGTTCCGCCACCCGTCTCGCCGCCTCGTCCTGGCTGCCCCCCTCACGCTGGCGGCGGTGGAGGCCCGTGCGCATTCCTACCGCTTCGGCGAGCTCATGATCGGCCATGCCTGGTGCCTGCCCTCGGCCGGACCGACCACCCAGGCCATGATGCCGCTTGCCGTCTCCGGCGGCCGCGGCGATGTGCTGGTGGAGGCCACCACGCCGGTCGCGGAGGCGGTTGCCCTCGTTCCCGATCCGCGCAGGCCCCCGGTGCGCCGCTGGCCGATCGCGGCCAGCCGCCCGGTGGCCATGCGGCCGGACGGGCCGCACCTGCTCCTGACCGGCCTGAAGCGGGCGCTGGCCGCGGGCGAGCGCGTGCCGCTGACCCTGTCCTTCGAGGCCGCAGGCATGCGTCAGGTCGAGCTCTGGGTTGAGCGCGCCCCCTATGCAGGTTGACGGCGTGTCGGCCTTCGGCGACCACGGCTCATGCGCTCCATCGACCTGTCCACCCTGCCCGACGATCGCATCTACAAGATCCTCTGCTCCCTGGTGATCCCGCGCCCGATCGCGCTGGTCTCCACCCTCGGGCCAGGCGGCATCGTCAATGCCGCGCCGTTCTCGTTCTTCAACGTCTTTTCCGAGGCCCCGCCGCTGGTCGTGCTGGGCCTGCAACACCGGGCGGACCAGTCGCCGAAGGACACCACCCGCAACATCCGGGCGAGCGGCGAGTTCGTCGTCAACCTGGTGGACGAGCTGCTGGCGGATGCGATGAACATCTGCGCCACCGAGTTCCCGCCGGAGATCTCCGAGCTGCAGGCCGTGGGCCTTGGCACCGCGCCCTGCGTGCAGGTGGCCCCTCCACGGATCGCGCAGGCGCCGGCCGCGCTCGAATGCCGGCGCGAACTGTCGCTTGCCTTCGGTCCCTGTCGCGAACTGCTGATTGGCCGCGTCCTGCATGTCCATGTCTGGCCGCAGATCATGGATGCGGCCTTCAATCTCGACCTTGCGGCCTATCGGCCCGTGGGCCGGCTGTTCGCCAATCTCTATGCCCGCCAGGGCGATGTCTTCGCGCTGGAGCGCCTCAGCCACGAGGACTGGCTGCAGCGCCGGGCCGTGGGTCAGGCGGATGCCGGTCCGGACAAGGCCTGAAGCAGGCCGGGCAGGTCTGCCTCGGCGCGCGGCGGGCTGATGATATAGCCCTGCACCTCGGTGCAGCCGCAGGCGCGGATGATGGCGAGCTGCGCCTCGGTCTCCACGCCTTCGGCCGTGGTCGCAACGCCGATGCTTGCGCCCAGCCCCGCAATGGCCCGGATGATCGCCTCGTTGTCCCGGCTGCGATCGATGTCGGCGACGAAGGACCGGTCGATCTTGATCTTGTCGAACGGAAAGCTGCGCAGGTAGCTGAGCGAGGAATAGCCGATGCCGAAATCGTCCATGGCGATGCGAATGCCCCGGTCGCGCAGCGCGTGCAGCATGGCAATCGTCGCCTCGTCGTCCTGGAGAAGCACCTGCTCGGTGATCTCCAGCTCGAGCCGGCGCGGATCGAGCCCGGTGTCCTCGATGATGTCCAGGATGGTGGTCACGAGGCTTCGGTTCTTGAACTGGACCGGCGAGAGATTGACGGCGAGGCGGATGTCCGCCGGCCAGCTCGCCGCGGTGCGGCACGCCTGCCGCAGCACCCAGCTGCCGATGGCATGGATCTGCCCGGTCTCCTCCGCCAGCGGCACGAACTCGGCCGGCGAGATCGGACCGCGCTCGCAGTGGTTCCAGCGCAGGAGGGCCTCGAAGCCGCGCAGCCGGCCCGTCTGCGCACAGGCCTGAGGCTGGAACACCACGCGGAACTCGTCGCGGGCGAGCGCCTCGCGCAGGCTGAGCTCGAGCGCGCGGCGGGCCTCGATCCGTGCGCTCATGTCGGGCTCGAAGAAGCGGTACATGCCGCGGCCTGCGGCCTTGGCGCGGTAGAGGGCGAGGTCGCCGCACTTCATCAGGTGGTCGAAACTGGCCCCGTCCTGCGGCGCCATGGCGATGCCGATGCTCAGCCCGGTATTGAGAAGGTGGCCGTCGATCACGAAGGGCTCGGCCATCAGCTGCACCAGCCGGCGCGCCAGGGCTCCGGCCGCCTGGGCCGTTGTCCCCGGCAGAAGGATGGCAAATTCGTCGCCGCCGAGGCGGGCGATCAGACCCGACGCGCCGACGGCCTCGCCGAGCCGCCCGGCCACCACCGTCAGCAGCTGGTCTCCGACCGGGTGCCCGAGCGTGTCGTTGACACTCTTGAAGTGGTCGAGATCCAGACAGAGGATGGCCATCGGTTCGCCCGTGGCGGCCGCCTGCGCCAGCCATTCCGACATGCGCTCGCGCAGCAGCACCCGGTTGGGAAGACCGGTGAGCGCGTCATGGTGGGCCATGTGGGCGATGTGCTGCTCGACCTTGCGCCGCTCGGTGATGTCCTCGTGGATGGCCACCCAGCCGCCATGCGGCATGGGCTGATAGACCACGCTGAACACCCGGCCGTCGGCCAGCGTGCGCTGGGACACATAGTCCCCCGCTTCCAGCCGCTGGAAATAGCTCTCCACCAGCTGTTCGGCCGATATGTCGGTGTAGTTGCCCTGGGCGATGCTGTGCCGCACGATCTCGAGCATGGAGGCGCCCGGTTTCACCACGTCGGGCGACATGCGGTACATTTCCAGATAGCGCCGGTTGCAGACGATCAGGTTGAGCTTCTCGTCCAGCATGGCGAGGCCGTGCGCCATGTTGTTGAGGGCGGCGTCGAAGCGCCGGTGCTGCTCGCGCAGCTGGTCGGCCGCCTGTTCGCGTTCGGTAATGTCCTCGAAGGTCGCAACCCAGCCGTCATCGGCCATGGGGCGGATGCGCACGGCGATGATGCGGCCATCGGCCAGGCGGCGATGGAGGACCGGTTCCTTGTTCTCGATCAGCCGGGAGACGAAATCGGCATAGATCGCTTCCGCGCAATAGCCCTCGGCATGGACGTTCCGGGCGACGGAATGGCGGATCAGATCGAGCATGGCGACGCCCGGCCGGGCAAATGCGGGGTCGAGGCCATAGATCTCCAGATAGCGTCGGTTCATGACGATGACGCGGAAATCCCGGTCGAACACGCACAGCCCCTGGGCCATGGCATCCAGGGTGGCATCCATCAGAAGGTTCTTCTCGCGCGCCTCGGTGATGGCGGCCGCCCGCTCGGCCTCGATGCGCCGCCGCTCGGTCACGTCCTCGAAGATGCCGATCCAGCCGCCGTCGGCCAGGGGTCGGGTGGATATCTCGATGGTGCGGCCATCGCCGAGCTGCGTGTCGTAGCACTGGCTCTCTCCGCGCCGGATCGCGCCCATCCGGCGCTCGACGAGGTCATCCGCCGTTCTTCCCGGATAGAGGCCGAGCGCGATGCCATGCACGAAGATGTCGCGCAGCGTCACGCCCGGCTTCACCACCTGCGGATCGGCCCGGAAGATGGAGATGTAGCCGTCATTGCAGACGATCAGCCGCTCGTCGGCGTCGAACATGCAGAGCCCATGGCTCATGTTGTTGAGGGCCGCATCGAAGCGGCGATGCTGCTCGCGCAGCTCGGCGGCGGCCCGTTCGCGCGCCGTCACATCCTCGCAGATCAGCACCCAGCCATTGGTTCCGACCGGCCGGCTGCGGGTGGAGACATAGCGCCCGTCGGCGAGCCTGCGCACGACATCATCGCGCCCGGTGCTGGTCAGGGTCAGGCGGGTATCGGCATAGAGGTCGTCGAAGGTCATGCCTTCGTAGAGACCGCGTTCGAGCACGTGGTTGGTCAGTTCGACGAGGGAGAGCCCGGGCTGGACCACGCGCGGATCGAGGCCGAGAACCTCGGTATATTGCCTGTTGCACACCATCAGCCGCTCGTCCGGCCCGAACATGGCCAGCCCGTGAGACAGGCTGCCGACCAGCTGGCCGAGCAGGGCGGCCTGGGCCTGCAGTTCCTCGTGCAGCCGGATCTGCTGCGTCACGTCGATATGGGTGGCCACCCACCGGCCGCCGGGCGCCGGACGGTAATGGACGTCGATGATCGCGCCGTTGGAGCGGCGCTGGTAGAGCTGGAACGGCCGCCCCTCGGCCAGTCGCGCCTGCCGTTCTTCCCAGACGGCCTCGATGGTGGACTCGCCGAAGTTGCCGCGCACGACCCCCAGCCGCAGCACGTCGTAGAGGTGCATGCCGGTGCGGATGGCGCCATCGGGAAGCTCGAACACGTCGCGGAAGCGCTGATTGACCAGTTCCAGGCGCAGGTCAGGTCCGAAGACGCACAGGCCATGGGCGACGGAATCGAGGATGACCTCGTGCAGCTCCAGGCGGCTCGGCGCGCGGGCGTCCCCGTCCCGTGCCGGCTGCCATCGCACGGTGGTGGTTTGCGCCATGAGCTCCGGGACCGCTTCTGCGATGAATCAGGGTTTCCACGGTAGGGTGCCGGCACAGAACATCGCGTTAAGTGCCGTGGTTTACGGCTGATGACCGGATCGTGATGCGGCCGCCGCCAGCCGTTCCGGCACCCATGCGCCGGCTGGGGTAACATCCCGCATCGGCCGGTCTGACAACGACCGCAGCCGCAAGAAGCAGTCGACGAGGAGACGACCATGAATGGCCCCATCACCTGCCCGACCCGGCGCACCGCTCTCGCCGGCGGTCTTGCTGCCGCCATCGCGACCTGGGCAGGCGGCTCCGCCCGCGCCCAGTTCATCGCGCGAGCCGCAGCCGGCGGTGGCGAACTCGGCATTCTCTCCGATGGTGGGCTGACGCTGCCGGTATCGGCGGCGGCGCGCGGCGTGCCGGAGGACGCGCTGACGGCGCTGCTCGCGCAGGCCGGCCATTCCGGCCCGACCATCCAGTCCAGCCTGAACGTGCCGGTCCTCAGGCGGGGCAGCGAGGTCATCCTGTTCGATTGCGGCGGCGGGCCGAACTTCATGGCGACCGCCGGCAAGCTGCCGGCCGCCATGGGGGCCGCCGGCATGGACCCGGCCAGCGTCAGCCATGTGCTCCTGACCCACGCCCACCCCGACCATCTGTGGGGCGCGATCGACGATTTCGACGCTCCGGCCTATGCCAACGCGACCTATCACCTCTCGCAGGGGGAATGGGACTACTGGATGGATCCGGGCCTGTTCGGCAAGCTGCCGGAGACCCAGCACGCCTTCGCGGCTGGCGCCCAGCGGATCCTCAAGCTGATCGAGCCCAGGCTGAAACGGTTCCGGCCGGGCGAGGAGCCGGTCACCGGCATCGCGGCCATCGACACGGCCGGCCACACGCCCGGCCATGTCTCCTTCGAGGTCCGGGGCGGCGGTGACCCCTTCGTGGTGACGGGCGATGCCATCACCCATCCGATCGTCTCGTTCCAGCGGCCGGACTGGGCGGGCGGATTTGACCGGGATGGCGAACAGGCTGCCGCCAGCCGCCGCAAGCTGCTGGACCGTCTTGCCACGGACCGGCTGCTGCTGTCCGGCTATCACCTGCCCAATGGCGGCCTCGGCAGGGCCGAGCGCAGCGGTCCGGCCTACCGCTTCGTGCCGGCCTGACCTATTCGGCGGAGGGGCGGCTCTCCTCGCGGCGGGTCAGCGCCCGCAGCCAGTCGAGGACCGAGCCCTCCACCAGGATGGCGATGCCGATCCGCGCGCCGAGCACCATGCCGGCCACGGTGAAGGGCCAGCTGACCGCCATCAGCGAGCCGGCGCTGAGGCCCTGACCGATCGTGCAGCCGCCGGCCAGAACCCCGCCAAATCCCATCAGCGCGGCGCCGGCCATGTGCCGGCGCATCTCGTGATGGTCATCGAAGGCCTCCCAGCGGAACTCGCGGGCGCGCAGCGCCGATGTGGCCGAGCCGATCACGACTCCCGCCACGCACAGCACGCCGAAGTCCATGAGCCCGGACTCGCCGATCAGCAGGCCGAACAGTCCGCGCGCCAGCGGCGCCACATAGGTCAGGCTCTGCACCCGGATGCCCATGTCGAACGGATCGGCCAGGGGCCCGGTGACCGCCCAGCCGGCCACCACGCACAGGCCGAGCCCGATGGCTGCCGCCAGCAGACGTGGCGAGCGCATGAGACGCTCGTCGCTGACCGCGATCAGGATGAAGCCGGCGGCAAGGGCGATGACCAGCAGGGCAGAGGCCCACGGCGAGAACGCCGCCTCGGCGATGGCGGTCCAGGCCGACGGCGTGCCGAACGGCATGGGCAGCGCCGCCTTCTCGACCCAGTCGATGCGCAGGCTGGCCAGCACGCCGCGCAGGATCGCATAGGCGCAGGCGCCGAAGACGATCAGCGCGACGAGGCTGCGCAGGTCGCCGGTGCCGAGCCGCACCAGCGACCCGAAGGCGCAGGTGCCGACCAGGGCCATGCCGAGGCCGAACATCATCGCCCCGACAAAGGCGCCGGGTAAGGCGACCTGCGCGGGCACATAGGGAGTCTGTGCCGGGTCGAGGCCCGTGAAGGCGACCAGGGCCTGGGTTCCCAGGAGAGCGATGGCCAGCGCCAGGCCATAGGCCTTCATGCGCCGCCAGTTGCCGCCGGCCAGCGCATCCTCCACCGCCCCGAACGTGCAGAGACGGGCGCGCTGGACGAGAAACCCCGCGATGCAACCGACCACAAGGCCGATCATGCCGACGGCAAAGGCCGGCAATCCGGTCATGTCTCCTCCCCTGGGGCCGGGAGGGCCCCGTCGTTACGGCGCGGTCTTGGTGCCGCCTTCGCAGAAGATGTCGTAGATGACGCCGATCACCCGGCGGACATTGTCATTGGCGAGGCTGTAATAGACGGTCTTGCCGTCGCGGCGCGTGGACACCAGGCCATCGAAGCGCAGCCGGGCGAGCTGCTGCGACACGGTCGGCTGGCGCAGCGACAGGATGTTTTCCAGTTCGCCCACCGAGCGCTCCTTCTCGGCGATCAGGCAGAGCAGCAGCAGACGGCTCTCGTGGCTGAGGGCCTTCAGGAAATCGCTCGCCTCGCGGGCGCGACGCATGAGCTGCTCGAGGTCGGCGGAATATTCCTCGCCCGATTGCAGTTCGTCCTCGATGGTTTTCGACACGATCGCCGACATCAGCCAGACCTTCCTGACCGGGCGTCACCCTCACGAGCCTTGCCGGTCGATTTGCGGAAATCCTCGATCATCCGGGAATAGAGACCCCAGAACGTCGCCGCATCCATATAGCCGACGATGCGGCCGACTTCCCGTCCCTCATGCACCAGAACAAAGGTCGGGGTAAACCGGACGGGCAGCGACAGCGCGATGTCCGAGGGGCTACCCTCGTCAAGATTGATGCGCTTCAGCGGTGCCAGGCGCCCCTCCTCCGTATTCGGATAGGCCGGGCCCACCTCGCGCAACCAGCGCGCGCACCAGGGACAGCCGGTCCGCTCGAACAGGATGAGCTCGGCCGCGGCGACGGGCGCTGCGGCCGCGCCCAGTTGCGCCAGGGCCAGAAGGACAAGCGCGGCCAGCGCGGCGGCGGGGCGGGCCGTCCACGTCACTGCGGAGCGTCCGAACCGTCGCGTGACATATTCCATGGCCCGAATATAGTGCTCTTTGCATGTTTCCGCCAGCGGGGAGCGCATGGCCCTCGACCTTTCTTTCGCAGGCGCCTTCATCGGCGGACTCGCATCCTTCTTCTCGCCCTGCATCCTGCCGCTGACGCCGGCCTATCTCGGCTTTCTCACCGGCTCCAGCCTTGGCCAGATCACCGGGGGCGAGGCTGCCGAACCCGGTCTGCGGCGCCGGCTGGTGCTGCGTTCGCTGGCCTTCGTTCTCGGCTTCTCGGTGATCTTCGTCCTGCTCGGGGCAACCGCCTCGGCCCTGGGGCAGGCCTTCACCCGGGCCTTCGACTGGCTGGCCGTGCCGGCGGGGCTCGCCATTGCTGTCCTCGGCCTTCACCTGACCGGTCTTGTCCCCATTCCGCTGCTGATGCGGGAGGCCCGCGCCGGCATGGAGCGCCGCCCGGCGGGCCTGGTCGGCGCCTTCGGCATCGGGCTCGCCTTCGGCTTCGGCTGGGCGCCCTGTGTCGGGCCCGTGCTCGCGGCCATCCTGCTGATGGCCGCCCGCACCGAGACGCTGGGGCAGGGGACCGCGCTGCTCACCGCCTATGCGGCCGGCATGGGACTGCCCTTCGTGGTGGCGGCGGCCTTTGCCGGGCCCTTCCTCGCCTGGATGGGGCGCGTCAGGCACCGGCTCGCCACCATCCAGACAGTGACCGGCTGGGCCATGGTCACAACCGGCCTTCTGATCGCCACCGGCCAGATGCCGCGCATCGGCGGCCTGCTGGTCGAGTGGATCCCGCTCTTCGGGCGGCTCGGCTGACCGCCCGAAGCGTGCGAGGCTGCCCTTACCGGTTCACCGGCGAGTTCCGGTCGAACAGATAGGCCATCACGTCCTTGATCTGGTCGATGGTGAGAAGGCCCGAGGTGCCGAAGCGCGGCATGTTGGAACAGGCCACCACAGCCTGCGAATTGTAGATCTTGATGTAGGTCTGGCGGATGACCTCCGGATCGTAGTTCCGGTCGCGGCCATAGCCGGTCAGGCTCGGACCCAGCGTGCCGAAGGAGACCTCCTTCGGATCCATCTGGTGGCAGGCATAGCAATTGCCGCCGGCCACCGTTCCGGGCGGATCGGAGAACTGCCCGCCGCGCCCGTTGTTGGCCACGGCAAAACCGCGCTGCCAGTTGCCGAGGAAATTGCCGTCCGGCGGCATCTGGACGCGCGCCAGCTCGCGGGCCTGGATCGCGTCGGCCTCGGCGGCCGAGACCTGGTTGCGCCGCTCGGTGCAGATGCGCTGGGTGTCGTCGAGCCGGGCGCGGGCCTGCCATTCCGGCGACACGCGCTGGAACATGGCCTGCATGACGGCGTCCACCTTGGCGGGATCGGCCGCGGGCCGGTCCTGGGCGATGGCGGACGTGGCGGTGAAGAGCAGCGCGAGGGCTGCGGTCAGTCGGAGTGTCGTCATCGCGGCCACCTCAGCGCTTGATGGAGGGGACGTTGATCTCGCCGCCCGCCGCCTGATGGTTGAGGAACATGGTGAGGGCGGTCAGCCCGTCCGAGGCATAGGCCGGTTCGGGCCAGCGCTGCTGGCGGAAGCAGTCCCACAGCCGGTGCTGCATGGTGCGCAGCGCACTCTGCGAAACCCGATAGGTGGGCCAGGAGCCCATGGTTTCCTGGGCCTGCTTGCCCGGCACGGAGAAGTCCGGCAGACCCTGCAGGCGGATGCGCTTGCCCGGCTCGGCATGGCAGGTGGCGCAGGAGAAGTCCATGACGCCGGCGCGCCGGTAGAACATGGCCTCGCCAATGGCGAGCATCTCGCGCTCGCGCGGGTGGCTGGTCTGCGGCTGGATCGTCATGCCGTTCGACTTGTTGGCGATGAAGGCGACGAGATCCTCCATGTCGGAGGCCCGGCCGGGCCCGGAGAAGCGCCGGCGAATCACATCCGCCGTGTCGAGCCCCTGGATCTTCTCCATGCACCAGAGCAGGCGCTGCTCCAGATCCATGACCCGATCGGCATCGGCAAAGTAGCGCGGCAGCTTCGCATAGGCGCCTTCCAGCTTGCCGGGCCCCTCGCCAAGGTCGCAGGTTTCCAGCGACACGTTCTTCGCGCCGCGCGCCTGCGACCAGAGCACCTCGCCACGATCCACCGCCAGATAGCCGGGATTGGCCATCGGGTCGTTGATCATGGCGCGATACCGTTCGATTTCGCGTTCGCTCTCGTCTTGGCTAGACTGTGCCCAAGCCAGCGTCGCGGCTGTTCCCACCGCGAGCGAAGTCACCAAGGCGAGCATCCATCGTGCCCGGCTCATGCGTGTTCTCCCTGTCTCTCGTTGTTCCGGCCTCTGGCGGGCCGGTCCTCCATGCACGCACCCCGAAGATCTTTCGTTCACCCCGGGGCTTTACATTCAAAAAAAACAATATCACGATATGTCGAAGCGTGCCGGTTCGACGCTGCGCAGTCAAGACGTTCTCTGGAACGCACCAAAGGAAACCCGAAGGAGACCCTCATGCCGGGTGATTCCCCGCACAGGACGCGACGCGAGGCCCTGCGCCTCGCCATTCTGGCCGCTGCTGCCGCCGCCATCGCGCCGCAAACGGCTCTGGCTGATGCCAAGGCGGTCGAGGCCGAGCTCAAGAAGCTCTATGGCGACAAGACCATGGCGGAAGGGCGCATCCGCCTGGATGTGCCGCAGATCGCCGAGAATGGTCTGGTGGTTCCGATCACAGTCGATGTCGACAGCCCGATGACGGACGCCGACCATGTCAAGGCGGTGCATGTCTTCGCTGACGGCAATCCGCTGCCCGGCGTGGTGAGCTTCCGCTTCACGCCGCTGGCCGGCAAGGCCATGGCCTCGACGCGCATGCGTCTTGCCCAGACCCAGAACATCGTCTGCGTCGCCGAGATGTCGGACGGCAAGCTCTTCACCGCCAAGGCCGAGGTCAAGGTGACCATCGGCGGCTGCGGCGGCTGACCCGGGACGAGGGAGGAGATCATCATGGCGACCCGACCCACACCCCGCGTTCGTGTTCCCGGCAACATCAAGGCCGGCGACATCGTCGAAGTGAAGACGCTGATCTCGCACGAGATGGAGAGCGGCCAGCGCCGCGCCTCCGACGGCAAGCCGATCCCGCGCAAGATCATCAACCGCTTCACCGCGACGTTCAACGGCAAGCCCGTTTTCGAGGCGGACTGGCATCCGGCCATCTCGGCCAATCCCTACCAGTCGTTCTTCTTCAAGCCGACCGAGAATGGCGAGCTGAAGATGACCTGGCGGGACGATGATGGCGAGGAGTACACGGCCACGCAGCGCGTCACCGTGAGCTGACAGACGGGGCGCCGGGCCCGAACAGGGCCCGGTCTCCGCTTCGATACAGGACAGGCAATGATGATCTCGCGCAGGCACTTCCTGCAGGCGACGGCGGCTGCGCATGCGCTGGTCGCGGCCGGTGGGCTCGGACCTCTTGGCCGCGTGGCGGCCCAGCAGCGTCTGACGCAGGCCGACATCCTTCGTTTCGACCGGCCGGGCGACGTGACCATCCTGCATGTCACCGATATCCACGCCCAGCTCGTGCCGCTCTATTTCCGCGAGCCCTCGGTCAATCTCGGCGTCGGCGAGGCGCGCGGCAAGCTGCCCCATCTGACCGATGCGGCCTTCCGCGAGCAGTTCCGCATCGCGGCCGGCACCGCCGAGGCCCATGCGCTGACCAGCGAGGATTTCACGGCGCTGGCGCGCAACTACGGCCGCATGGGCGGGCTCGACCGCATCGCGACGCTGGTCAAGGCGATCCGCGCCGACCGGGGCGATGAGCGCGTGCTCCTGCTCG
Organism: Phreatobacter sp.; assembly: GCA_046295035.1. GTDB lineage: Bacteria > Pseudomonadota > Alphaproteobacteria > Rhizobiales > Phreatobacteraceae > Phreatobacter. The sequence continues at coordinate 92,336 of JBKBOA010000001.1, read as the reverse complement.
ACGGCGGCGACACCTGGCAGGGCTCCTGGTCCGCGCTGCAGACGAAGGGCGAGGACATGGTGGCCGCCATGAGCGCCCTGAAGCTCGACGCCATGACCTCGCACTGGGAGTTCACGCTCGGCGCCGACCGGGTGAAGGAGATCGTCGACAAGGCGCCCTTTGCCTTCCTTGCCCAGAACGTGCGCAGCATCGAATGGCAGGAGCCGGTCTTCGAGGCGGTCAAGACCTTCGAGAAGGGCGGCGCGCGGGTCGCCGTGATCGGCCAGGCCCTGCCGCGCACCGGCATTGCCAATCCGCGCTGGATGTTCCCGGACTGGGAGTTCGGCATCCGCGAGACCGAACTGCAGAAGCAGGTCGACGACGCCCGCGCGGGCGGCGCCGACGTGATCGTGCTGCTCTCCCACAACGGCTACGACGTGGATGCCAAGCTGGCCGGCCGGGTGAAGGGCATCGACGTCATCCTGACCGCACACACCCACGATGCCATGCCCGGCATCGTCCGGGTCGGCGATACGGCCCTGGTCGCCTCCGGCTCGCATGGCAAGTTCCTCTCGCGCATCGACCTCGACATCCGCGACCGCAAGGTGGCCGGCCTGCGCTTCAAGCTGATGCCGGTCTTTTCGGACGCCATCGCGCCGGATGCGGAGATGGCGGCCCTGGTGGAGCGGGTGCGGGCGCCGTTTCGCGCGGAGCTGGCGCGCGAGCTCGGCCGGACGGAAACGCTGCTCTACCGGCGCGGCAACTTCAACGGCACGCTCGACGACCTGATCTGCGAGGCCATGCTGGCCGAGCGCGACGCCGAGATCGCCCTGTCGCCGGGCTTCCGCTGGGGCGGGTCGCTGCTGCCGGGCGACCCGATCACCTTCGAAGCCATCGCCAATGCCACCGCGATCACCTATCCGGCCTGCTACCGCATGCAGATGACCGGTGCCCAGCTGAAGGACGTGCTGGAGGACGTGGCCGACAACATCTTCCATCCCGACCCCTATTTCCAGGGTGGCGGCGACATGGTGCGGGTTGGCGGCTTGGGCTTCACCATCGACATCTCCGCGCCCATGGGCCGGCGCATCTCCGATCTGACCTTCCTGAAGACGGGGCGTCCGATCGAGGCCGGCCGGTCCTATGTCGTTGCCGGCTGGGCGAGCGTCAACGAGGGCACGCAGGGCCCGCCCATCTGGGAAGTGGTGTCGCGCCATGTCGAGCGGGTGAAAACCGTCCGCATCGAACCCAACAGCGCCGTGAAGGTGACGGGCGCTTGAGCGAAGACTTGAGGCAAGAGGCTGCCATGAACGACAGGGACAGGTCCCCCACTGACACCGTCGCCCGCCTCGACAGGCGTGGCTTCCTGACCGGAACCGCCATCGGCACCGCGGCCCTCGCTGCGGGGACGGCCGGCGCCCGGGCGGCCCCGGCGCCATCCGCACCCGATCCCGTGATCACCGAGATCCAGGATTGGAACCGCTATCTCGGCGACGGCGTGCAGGCGCGCCCCTACGGCAAGCCCTCCCAGTTCGAGAAGCATGTCATCCGGCGCGACGTGGAATGGCTGACCGCCAGCCGCGAATCCTCGGTGAACTTCACGCCCCTGCACGAGCTCGACGGCATCATCACGCCCTCCGGCCTGTGCTTCGAGCGCCACCATGCCGGCATTGCCGAGATCGACCCCGCCAAGCACCGACTGATGATCAACGGCCTCGTCGATCGGCCGATGGTCTTCACCGTCGAGGATCTGAAGCGCTTCCCCGGCCGGCAGAACCATGCCTATTTCCTCGAATGCGCGGCCAATTCCGGCATGGAATGGCGTGGTGCCCAGCTCAACGGCTGCCAGTTCACGCATGGCATGGTCCACAATGTCTGGTACACGGGCATCCCGCTGAAGACCCTGCTCGACGAGGCCGGCGTGAAGACCAACGCCCGCTGGCTGCTGGCCGAAGGGGCGGACGCCTCCGCCATGACCCGCTCCATCCCGCTCGACAAGGCGCTGAAGGACTGCCTCGTGGTCTGGGGCATGAACGGTGAGATGCTCAGGCCCGAGCAGGGCTATCCCCTGCGCCTCGTGGTGCCTGGCTGGGAAGGCAACATGTGGGTCAAGTGGCTGCGCCGCATCGAGGTCGGCGACCAGCCCTGGCATCACCGGGAGGAGACGTCGAAATATACCGACCTCCTGGCGGATGGCCGCTCGCGTCGCTTCACCTTCATCATGGACGCCAAGTCGGTGGTGACCAATCCCTCGCCGCAGGCCCCGCTCAAGCATCGAGGGCCGAACGTGCTGACCGGCCTTGCCTGGTCGGGCCGTGGCCGGATCCGGCGCGTCGACGTCTCGCTCGACGGGGGCAACAACTGGCGCACCGCCCGGATCGACGGACCGGTTCTGCCGCTGTCGCTGACGCGCTTCTATGTCGACTTCGACTGGAACGGGCAGGAGCTCATGATCCAGTCGCGGGCCATTGACGAGACCGGCTATGTCCAGCCGACCAAGGACGAGCTCAGGAAGGTGCGCGGCGTCAACTCCATCTACCACAACAACGGCATCCAGACCTGGCTGGTGCGTCCCAACGGGGAGACCGAGAATGTCGAGATCGGCTAAAGCGCTCGCCGCAGCCCTGGCCGGCGTCGTGCTCGCCGCGGCGGGCTTCGCCCGGCTCGGACCCGCCTCGGCCCAGCAACCCGCTGCCCCCTCGGCCGCCCCGGCGGCGGCTGCTCCCGCCGCCGCTCCGGCGGCCCGCACCGGGCTCGGCCGCCTGGCGCATCCCGACGAGGTCGCGGCCTGGTCGATCGCCATCCGCCCGGACGGGCAGGGGCTTCCTCCCGGTCGCGGCACGGTCAAGCATGGCGAGGAGGTCTATCAGGCGCAGTGCGCGTCCTGTCACGGCGAGTTCGGCGAGGGCGCCGGCCGCTGGCCGGTGCTGGCCGGCGGCCGCGGGACGCTCGCCAGCGAGGGCCCCGAGAAGACCATCGGCTCGTTCTGGCCCTATCTATCGACGGTCTTCGACTATGTCCGGCGCGCCATGCCCTATGGCAATGCCCGCTCGCTGTCGGATGATGACGTCTATGCGCTGACCGCCTATCTTCTGTACCTCAACGATGTGGTCCCGGACACGTTCGAGCTGACGCGGGAGAACTTCACCTCCGTCCGCCTGCCGAACGACCAGGGCTTCTTCGACGACGACCGCGAGACGTCCGAGCGCCAGTTCTGGGGACGGGAGCCTTGCATGACCAATTGCCGGCAGACCCCGGCCCGTGTCACCGGCCGCGCCCGCATTCTCGACGTCACGCCGGAGGGATCAACCGGACCGAGGATCGAATGACGACGCGCCCCCGCTCCCCCGCTGCGGGCCCCCTCTGTTCCCTTGTCGCCTGCCTCGTCCTGGCCTTTCCCGCGGCCGCCCGCTCGGGCGACCGCGCGCTGGGCGAATATCTGTCCTCGGAATGCGTCACCTGCCACCAGGTGAGTGGCCGGCAGACGGCCGGCATCCCTGCCATCGTCGGCCTGCCCGAGGACGCCTTCGTGGCCATGATGAACAGCTACAAGCGCCGCGAGCGGGAGAACCAGGTGATGCAGACCATGGCCGCGCGGCTCTCCGAAGAAGAAATTGCTGCGCTCGCCGCCTATTTTGGAAGCCTTCGCCCCCAGAACTGATGGCAGGATCGGCCGTCATCGGCCTGAAAACGGGAGGACGCCATGACCGACATCGACCGCAGGCTCCTGATCGGAGGCGCCGTCATGGCCTCTGCCGTTGCCGCATCGGCTGCGCCGGCCGCTGCCACGCCGATGCTGCAGCTGGCGGACCTGAAGAAGGAGGCGGACACCGCCTGCCTCTATCACTGCGACTTCGGTGATCCGCCGCGTTTCGTCCAGATGATGACGAATATCGGCAACCATTATTCGGCCCATGGCGCCGATCCCTTCGCGCTGCAGCTGGCCATCGTGGCCCATGGCGCCGGGGTCAAGTTCTTCCTCGAGAGCCTGGAGGGCACCAGCTGGCGCGACGAAGCAATGGTTCCGCAGATCTTCGAGCGGGTGCTCGCCCAGGCCAAGAACGGTCTGAAGGTCTATCTGTGCGACATCACCTTCCAGCGGTTGAATCTCGACCGCAGCAAGGTTCGTCGTGCAGACTTCATTGCCTTCGTGCCGTCAGGCGTCGCCACGGTGGCCGCGCTCCAGTCGAAGGGGTTCGCCTACCTGAAGGTCGGATGACAAGGGCCGGAACGGGCCCACTGGACAGCAATCAGGACTTGGGAGGAGCAAGGCCATGAGAATGGATCGCAGACAGTTTTTCGCCGGTGCCACGGCGCTCGCCTCGACGGGCCTCTTCGCACCCGCCGTGCTCGGCCAGGCCAAGCCCCGGGTGGTGGTGGTCGGCGGTGGGCCGGGCGGGGTCACGGCCGCAAAATACATCGCCAGGGACAGTGCGGGCGCCATCGACGTGGTTCTGGTCGAGCCGCAGCGCCAGTTCACCACCTGCTTCCACTCCAATCTCTATCTCGGTGGCTTCCGGTCCTTCGAGTCGATCACGCACAGCTATGAGCGCGTGTCCTCGGCCAACGGCTTCCGGATGAACCATCAGATGGCAAGCCGGGTCGACCGCGAAAAGAAGGAGGTCCTGCTCGCCGACGGCTCGCGCCTGGGCTACGAGCGGCTGGTGCTCGCCCCCGGCATCGACCTGAAATATGATTCGGTGCCCGGCTGGGGCCGCGAGCATGAGGAGACCATGCCGCACGCCTGGCGTGCCGGTCCCCAGACCCAGCTGCTCAAGGCCCGGCTCGACGCCGTGCCGGACGGTGGCGTGATCGTCATGATCGCTCCGCCCAACCCCTATCGCTGCCCGCCGGGGCCCTATGAGCGCGTGTCCATGATGGCGCATGTGCTCAAGCGCACCGGCCGGACCCGCTCCAAGATCGTGGTGCTGGACCCCAAGGAGAACTTCTCCAAGCAGGCTCTGTTCCAGGAGGGCTGGGAGAAGCACTATCCGGGCATGGTGGAGTGGATCGGCCCGAAGATCCATGACGGCATCAAGTCGGTGGACCCGAAGACCAACACGGTGGTCACCGGCTTCGAGACCTATGCCAATGCCGCGCTGGTCAATGTCATCCCGGCGCAGATGGCCGGCGCCATCGCGCGCGAGGCCGGCCTTGCCAATGCCTCCGGCTTCTGCCCGATCGACCCGACCAACATGAAGTCGGCCAGCGATCCGAACATCTATCTCCTCGGCGATTCGACCATTGCCGGCGACATGCCGAAATCGGGCTTCTCGGCCAACAGCCAGGCCAAGGTGGCGGCCCTGATGATCCGCGGCGAGCTGGCCAATGCACGCACCTTCCCGGCGCGCTATGCCAACACCTGCTGGAGCCTCATCGAGACCGACGATACCGTGAAGGTCGGCGGCCGCTACGAGGCCAAGGACGGCAAGATCACGGCGGTGGAGACCTTCATCTCCAAGACCGGCGAATCGGCCGAACTGCGCAAGCAGACGCAGGAGGAGAACATGGGCTGGTATGCCGGCATCATCGCCGACATGTTCACCTGACCCCTTGGCAGGCAGGCGCCCGCGCCGGCCCTGTCTGCCCATCCTGAACGGCCCTGCCCGGGGCAGCCGTTCGCTCATCCACGACGACGGGCATCGTGCCCGTCGCGACGAGGCCGGCCCCCGCCGGGAGGCCGGCTGACACGGAGACCGAAGGACCAACCATGCGCATCGCCATCGCCGCCGCCGTCCTGGCGACCCTGTCCGTTCAAGCCCTCACGCCGGCCCTGGCCGAGGGCGATCCCGCCGCCGGCGAGCGCATCTTCGCCCAATGCCGCGCCTGTCATCAGGTCGGCCCGACCGCGCGCAACACGGTCGGCCCGCAGCTCAACGGCCTGTTCGGACGCAAGGCCGGTTCCGTCCAGGGCTTCAACTACTCGCCCGCCTACCAGCGGCCGGAAGTCGCCAACAAGGTCTGGAGCGAGGAGAACTTCGCGACCTATATCCGCGATCCGCGGGCGGTCACGCCGGGCACGCGCATGGTGTTCCAGGGCCTGCGCAGCGACAAGCAGATCGCCGACCTGACCGCCTATCTCAAGCAGTTCAACGCCGAGGGCCAGCGCAGCCAGTAGGCCGCACGATGCGGGCCGGCCCTCGTCCAGCGCCGGCCCGCGCTCGTCCTAGTCCTTGTCCTCGACGGCCGCGCCCGCGGCGTTCTTCTTGATGGACTCGATGGCGCTCTTGGCAGAGGCCTTGGCCTTGTAGCCTTCCGAGCCGAACATGATCTCGCCGTTCGGCGCCTTGAAGCGGAACCGGAACTCGCCGGCCTTGTCCTTGTAGACCTCGAATTTGTACATGAGCCTCTCCACGAGCTGCCCTTCCGGCAGCCTCGTGAACGGTGATGGTGATTCGCGGTTCTGACAACCGCTCGCAGACACCCGCGGGCGGGGCCGGATGGCCGGCGGCGCATCACGCCGCGCGGTAGCCGCCGAGCACCTGTTCGACGATCTCCTCCGCCAGGCGCTCGCGATGGGCGCGCGTCTCGCCGTCGCGCGGCGAGTACCAGATCGCGACCCAGTTGATCGCGCCGAGGAGGGTCCGCATGGCCAGCGACGGATCGAGCGGCTTGAGGGATCCGTCGGCCTGCCCCGCCGCGAAGATGCGGCGGAAGGAATCCTCGTAGCCGCGCCGCAGATCCATCAGATCCTCCAGCGTCGCCCGGTGCTCCTCGCCGGCCTTGCCGAAGCGGTAGAGGTCAACGCCGAGGGTCAGGCTGCGCTGGAAGGTCTGGCTTTCCATCATGCACAGCACATGGGCCCGCGCCATGCGGGCCAGGCGCTCGGCGGCCGTGCCGGGGCCCTTCTCGTGGGCCGCCGCCTCCCGCATCAGAATGGCGATGGCGCGTCGGAACACCTCGAAGAACAGTTCGGGCTTCGAGCGGAAATGATGATAGACGCGCCCCTTGGTCGCCCCCAGAGCCTCGGCGACGTCGTCCATGGACGTCGTCTCGTAGCCCTGGCGCATGAAGCATTCGGCGGCCGCTGCAAGCACCTCCTCGCGGCGGTCGGTCAGGGCCGCCTCCGGCGAAGCCGTCATCGTCATGTCAGGGCCCATCCGGCAGCGGATGATCGGCGAACTGCTTGCGCAGGGTCAGCTTCGACACCTTGCCGGTGGCCGTCAGCGGCAGCTGGTCGACGAACACGATGTCATCGGGCAGTTGCCAGCGGGCGATGGCCTTCTCCAGCGTCGCCAGGATCTCCTCCTTCTTCGGATCGGCCCCGGCCGCCTTGACGGCCACCATCAGCGGCCGCTCCTGCCATTTCGGATGCGGAATGCCGATCACAGCGCAGGCGGCAATGCCGGGATGGGCGAGCGCGGCGTTCTCCACATCGATGGAGGAGATCCACTCGCCGCCGGATTTCACCAGATCCTTGGTCCGGTCGACGATGATGAGATAGCCGTCCGGCGTGATCTTGGCCACGTCGCCGGTCCCGAACCAGCCCTCGGCATCGAAGGCCTTGGCGCTCGCCTCTGGGTTCTCGTAATAGCCGGAAATGATTCCCGGCCCTCGCACGAACAGTTCGCCCGAGGCCTCGCCATCATGTGGCAGGCGGTTGCCGGCCTCGTCGACGATCTTCAACTCGACACCGAACATCCGCCGTCCCTGGCGGGCCTTCAGGTCGATGCGCTCCTGCAGCGGCCGGCCGCGATCCTTCATGGCAAGCACGCCGAGCGTGCCGACCGGGCTCATCTCGGTCATGCCCCAGCCGTGGACGACGCCGACCTCCATCTGCTCGAAGGCCTCGATCATGGCGCGCGGCGCCGCCGAACCGCCGATGATTACCTCGCCCAGCGCCGAGGGCTTGCGGCCCCGCTTCTGGATCTCCTGAAGCAGCCCCATCCACACGGTCGGAACGCCCCAGGATGAGAACACCTGTTGCGATTCCAGGAGATCGTAGAGATTCGGACCATCCAGCTTCACGCCGGGCATGACGAGATTGAGCCCCACGATGGGGGCCGTATAGGGCAGGCCCCAGGCGTTGACATGGAACAGCGGCACGACCGGCAGGATGGTGCGGCCCGTCGTCAGCCCCGGCATGCCCGAGGTGAGCGTGAACAGGGCATGCAGCATGACCGAGCGATGCGAATAGAGCGCGCCCTTGGGCTCTCCCGTCGTCCCCGAGGTGTAGCAGAGCGAGACGGCGGCGTTCTCGTCGATCCGCGGCCAGGCGTAGGAGGCAGGCTGACCGGCCAGCAGATCCTCATAGGCCAGCAGGCCATCGAGGCCCTCCCCGGTCGGCAGGTGCGCCCGGTCGCACATGGCCACATAGATCATGTCCTGCGGCCAGTGGGCGCGCATCTTCGCCACCAGCGGGGCGAGGTTGATGTCGAAGAACAGCACCCGGTCCCGGGCATGATTGACGATGTAGACGAGCTGTTCGGGAAACAGGCGGGGATTGATCGTGTGGCAGACCGCGCCGATGCCGCCGATGGCATAGTAGAGCTCGAAGTGCCGGTAGCCGTTCCAGGCGAGCGTCGCGACCCGGTCGCCTTCCCGCACCCCCAGCGCCCTCAGCGCATGGGCGAGCTGGCAGACGCGCGGCAGCGTCTCGGCGAAGGTCGTGCGGTGCAGCCCGCCCTCGATGGTGGCCGACACGATGCGCGCGTCGGGGTGCATCTCGGCGCCATATTCGATCGCCGCCGAGATGTTCAGCGGCGTGTCCATCATCAGTCCGCGCAGCATCGCGGTCTCCTCCCTCGCGGTCACCGTTCGGGCGGTGCCCTGCTGTTGGTTCCGGTCGGTCCGTGCCCTTCGGCATCTGCCGGATGGCGGAGCGACAAATGTTCGTCCGCTGCCCCTCAGGCCCTCGACAAGCGCGGACCGGCGGACATACTCTTGAGTATGTCTCCGCTGCGGCGGAGGCGTCAACGATGGAAACGGCGGATCCCCGGGTCACGGGGTCGGGAGGAAACGGATGGACGCGCTGGAGACATTCCGGCGGGAAACCCGCGCCTGGCTCGAAGCCAATTGCCCGCCCGAGATGCGCACGCCCGTGCGCGGCGACGAGGACATCTGCTGGGGTGGCCGCAACTTTACCTTCCAGTCCGAGGCCCAGAGGGTCTGGATGGAGCGCATGGCGGCGCGTGGCTGGACCGTGCCGCGCTGGCCGAAGGACTATGGCGGCGGCGGCCTCTCGCACGAGGAGGCCCGCATTCTCAAGGAGGAGATGGCGCGCATCCGCGCCCGCTCGCCCCTGGAAAGCTTCGGCATCTGGATGCTCGGCCCGGCGCTCCTGGCCTTCGGTTCGGAGGAGCAGAAGAGGGAACATCTGCCGCGGATCGCCCGTGGCGAGATCCGCTGGTGCCAGGGCTATTCGGAGCCCAATGCCGGCTCCGACCTTGCCTCGCTCCAGACCCGGGCCGAGGATGCCGGCGACCATTTCGTCGTGACCGGCTCGAAGATCTGGACGAGCTATGCCGACAAGGCCGACATGATCTTCTGCCTGGTGCGGACGGATTTTGCCGCGCCCAAGCATCTCGGCATCTCGTTCCTGCTGTTCGACATGACCTGGCCGGGCGTGTCCACGAAGCCGATCCTGCTGATTTCCGGCAAGTCGCCGTTCTGCGAGACCTTCTTTGACGGCGTGAAGGTGCCGAAGGCCAATCTCGTCGGCACGCTCAACCGTGGCTGGGACATTGCGAAGTACCTGCTCACCCACGAGCGCGAGATGATCGGCGGCGGGGGCGGCGGCCTGCTCGGCGGCCGCTCGCCCGGCCAGATCGCCGCGAGCGAACTCGGTGTCGATGCGGCCGGACGGCTCGACCATGCCCTGCTGCGCGCCGATGCGGCCCGCGCCGAGGTGGACGCGCTCGCCTTTGCCGCGACCATGGCGCGCTACAAGGACGAGGCGGCCTCCGGCAACCGGGGTGTCGGCGACCGGTCGGCCGTCCTGAAATATTACGGCACGGAGCTCAACAAGCGTCGCTACGAGCTGATGATGCGGGCCGCCGGCCTGTCCGGTCTCGAATGGGAGGGGGCCCGCTCCAATGACGGCGAGCGGCCGCGCGCCTGGCTGCGCACCAAGGCCAATTCCATCGAGGGCGGCACGAGCGAGGTGATGCTCGACATCGTCGCCAAGCGTCTCCTGCAGCTTCCTTCCGCGTGAGCGTGCCATGCTGGTTCTGACCGAAGATCAGGTGATGCTGCAGGACGCCGCCCGCGGCTTCGTCCACGAGAAGGCGCCGGTGGCGGCGCTCCGGAAGATCCGGGACGAGAGGGTTGCCGACGGCTTCGATCGCGACCTCTGGCGCCAGATGGCGGAGATGGGCTGGACCGGCATCCTGGTGCCCGAGGATCAGGGCGGCCTCGGCTTCGGCTTCGTCGGGGCCGGCGTCATCTGCGAGGAAATGGGCCGCACGCTCGCAGCCTCGCCGTTCCTGTCCACCGCCATGATGGCCGCCACGGCGCTCGCGCGCGCGGGCACGCCCGCGCAGAAGCAACGCTGGCTGCCGGCCATCGTCGCCGGCGAGGCGGTCATCGCCACCGCCGTCGACGAGGGGCGCAAGCACGACCCGGCGAAGACCGCGCTGAAGGCCGAGCGCTCCGGTAACGGCTTCCGCCTCACCGGCACAAAGACCTATGTGGTCGACGGCCAGGCTGCTGACGCGGTGATCGTGGCGGCCCGCACCGCCGGAGCCCCGGGCGAGACCGACGGCATCAGCCTGTTCCTGGTCGATGCTCGGGCGAAGGGACTGTCCGCCGAACGCCTCGTGACGCTCGATTCGCGCGGCGCCGCCGAGCTCACCTTCGAGGGCGTGCAGGTGACCGCCGACGAGGTCATCGGCGAGGTCGATGCCGGCCATGGTCTCCTGGAGGCGGTGCTCGCGGCCGGCCGGGCGGGCCTTGCCGCCGAGCTGTCCGGCAATGCCCAGGAGAGCTTCGGCCGCACTGTCGCCTACCTGAAGGAGCGCAAGCAGTTCGGCCGTGCCATCGGCGCCTTCCAGGCCCTGCAGCACCGGGCGGCCCAGCTGTTCTGCGAGGTGGAGCTGGCCCGCTCGGCAGTGCTCTCGGCACTGCAGGCACTGGACGCCGATCCGGACAAGGCCTCGCTCGCCGTCTCGGTGGCCAAGGCCAAGGCGGCGCAGGTCGCCCGCCTCGCGACCCAGGAGGCGATCCAGATGCACGGCGGCATCGGCATGACCGATGCCATCGACATCGGCCTGTTCATGAAGCGCATGCAGGTGGCGTCAGAGCTCTATGGCGATGCCGATTTCCACACCGACCGGGTCGCGCTGGCGCGCGGCTTCTGACCGATCAACCGGAGCACTCAGACCATGGCGACGATGACCATCGAGGAACTGGCGGGCAAGGTGGGTCAGGAGGTCGGGCTGTCGAAGTGGATCGACATTCCGCAATCGGCCATCGATGCCTTCGCCGACATCACCCACGACCACCAGTTCATCCATGTCGATCCGGAGAAGGCGAAGAACACGCCATTCGGCGGCACCATCGCCCATGGTTTCCTGACCGTGTCCATGCTCTCGGCCATGGCCTATGACGCGCTGCCCGACATCAAGGGCCGCGCCATGGGCGTGAACTACGGCTTTGACAAGCTGCGCATGGTCTCACCGGTGCGCTCGGGCGCGCGGATCCGCGGCCGCTTCGTGCTCAAGGGGCTCGAATCGAGAAGCCCGAAGCAGCATCAGACCACCTATACCGTGACCGTCGAGGTCGAGGGCTCGGACAGGCCGGCTCTCGTCGCCGACTGGATCACCCTGTCCTATCTCGCGTGAGGAACTGCGCATGAGCATTCGCTTCGACGGGCGTGTCGCCATCGTCACCGGGGCCGGCAACGGTCTCGGCCGCTCCCATGCCCTGGGGCTTGCCGCCCGGGGCGCCAAGGTCGTGATCGTCGATTTCGGCGGCGCCCGCGATGGCACGGGCGGCTCCTCCGAGGCGGCCGAGAAGGTCGTCGCCGAGATCCGGGCGGCCGGCGGCGAGGCCATGGCCCATGGCGCCAATGTCGCCGATTACGGGCAGGTCCAGGACATGGTGCAGAAGACCATGCAGGCCTGGGGCCGGGTCGACATCCTGATCAACAATGCCGGCATCCTGCGCGACAAGACCTTCGCCAAGATGGACCTGGCCGATTTCGAGGCGGTGGTCGACGTGCATCTGATGGGCACCGTCAACTGCACCAAGGCCGTCTGGGAGATCATGCGCGCACAGAATTATGGCCGCATCGTCTTCACCTCGTCCTCCTCCGGCCTCTACGGCAATTTCGGCCAGTCCAACTACGGCGCCGCCAAGGCGGCCATGGTCGGCCTGATGAACGTGCTGCACCTGGAGGGCGCCAAGAACGACATCCGGGTGAACACCCTCGCCCCGACGGCGGCCACACGCATGACCGAGGATCTGATGTCGCCGGAGGCGCTGGCCCTGCTGACCCCGGAATCGATCACGCCAGGCGTGCTGTTCCTGGTCAGCGAGAAGGCGCCCTCGCGCACCATCCTGTGCGCCGGCGCCGGCGCCTTCGCCCGCACCATCATCTACGAAACCGACGGCATCTGGCTGGACGAGGCCGAGCGCACGCCGGAGACGATTGCCGCCCGCTTCGACGACATCTCGAACCCGGACGGCCAGAAGGCGCTGCAGGGCGCCTTCGAGCAGACCACCAAGTTCGCCATGAAGGCGGCCGCCGCCAAGGGCGTCACGCTTCCGCCGCGTGGCTGAAGCCCGAGACCATCCGAAGGAGATCAGCCATGCGTGAAGCCGTCATCGTTTCCACCGCCCGGACCGGGCTCGCCAAGTCCTGGAAGGGCGCCCTCAACAACACCCACGGCGCCTCCATGGGCGGCCACGTGACGAAGCACGCCATCGAGCGGGCCGGCCTCGATCCGGCCGAGGTGGAGGATGTCATCGTCGGCTGCGCCACGCCGGAAGGCGCCACCGGCGGCAACATTGCCCGCCAGATCGCCCTGTCGGCCGGATGCCCGGTCTCGGTGTCCGGCATGACCATCAACCGCTTCTGCTCGTCGGGCCTGCAGACCATCGCCACGGCCGCCCGCAACATCATGTCGGGCGAGGCCGACATCTATGCGGCCGGCGGCGTGGAATCGATCTCGCTGGTGCAGAACCAGGCCAACCGCTCCAACTACCAGGATCCGGCGCTGAAGGCGAAGAAGCCGGAAATCTACTGGTCCATGCTGCAGACCGCCGAGATGGTGGCCAAGCGCTACGGCATCTCGCGCGAGCGGCAGGACGAATATGGCGTGGAAAGCCAGCGCCGCGCGGCCGCCGCCCGCCAGGGGCGCAAGTTCGATCAGGAGATCGTCCCCTTCACCACCCGGATGCTGAAGTCCGAGCTCAACGAGAAGAAGGAGGTCGTGCGCACCTGGGAGGAGGAGGTGACGCTGACCGAGGATGAGGGCATCCGCGCCGATACCACCTACGAGGGGGTGTCCAAGATCCGCCCGGCGATCGAGGGCGGCGTGATCGCCGCCGGCAATGCCAGCCAGTTCTCGGACGGCGCCTCCATGGCCATCGTCATGGAACGCCGCCTGGCCGAGAAGCGCGGCCTCTCGCCGCTCGGCATCTTCCGCGGCTTCGCCGTCGCCGGCTGCGAGCCGGACGAGATGGGCATCGGCCCGGTCTATGCGGTGCCGAAGCTGCTGCAGCGCACCGGCCTGAAGGTCGAGGACATCGACCTGTGGGAGCTGAACGAGGCCTTCGCCGTGCAGGTGATCTACTGCCGCGACAAGCTCGGCATCCCGAATGACCGGCTCAACGTCAATGGCGGCGCCATTGCCGTCGGCCATCCCTACGGCGTCTCCGGCGCGCGGCTGACCGGCCATGCCCTGATCGAGGGCAAGCGCCGGGGCGCCCGGCACGTGGTGGTGACCATGTGCATCGGCGGCGGCATGGGCGCGGCCGGCCTGTTCGAGGTCTGCTGATCCGCCTGCGGCTGCTCGGCCGTCCGTCGGAGAGGACGGCCGGCCGGCCCGCATGCCACAGTTGGACGATCCGCGCGCCCTGCGTCGCGGGGGGAGCGGCGGGACCGCAGGTCCGCCGCGTCTCGCACGGGAGGAAAACCAGCCTTGGCCACGCCTGCAGCGACGTCTGCCATGACCATCGACGAAACGGCCCTTGGCGCCTATCTCGAAGCCCATTGGCCCGGATTCCGCGGGCCAGTGAAGGCGGAGAAGTTCGCCGGCGGCCAGTCCAACCCGACCTTCCTCATCACTCATGCCGGCGGCAAGGCCGTGCTGCGCAAGAAGCCGCCCGGCCAGCTGCTCAAGTCGGCCCATGCCGTGGACCGTGAATATCGGGTGATGAAGGCGCTGGGCGACACCGATGTTCCCGTGCCGAAGATGTATGTGCTGTGCGAGGACGAGGCGGTCATCGGCACGGCCTTCTACGTGATGGAATGGATCGACGGCCGCATCATCTGGGATCCCGCCATCCCGGAGGTCGACAACGACCATCGCGGCGCCATCTATGATGCGATGAACGCGGCGCTCGCCGCGCTCCACGCGGTCGATCCGGCCAGGGTGGGGCTCGCCGATTTCGGTCGGCCCGGCAACTACTTCGCCCGTCAGCTCACCCGCTGGACCGAGCAGTACCGCGCCTCCGAGACCGAGACCATCGCCGATATCGACCGGGTGATCGCCTGGCTGGACCAGAACCTGCCGCCGGACGATGGCCGGTCATCGCTGGTCCATGGCGACTACCGGATCGACAACATGATCTTCGCCCATGGCGAGCCGCGCCTGCTCGCCATCCTCGACTGGGAGCTGTCGACCATCGGCCATCCCTTCGCCGACATCGCCTACCAGTGCATGCACTGGCGCCTGCCGCATGCCGGTTCCTTCCGGGGACTTGCCGGCATCGACCGCAAGGCCATCGGCATTCCGACCGAGGAGGACTATGTCGCCCGCTACTGCGCGCGCGCCGGCCTGGACGGCATCCCCAACTGGGATTTCTATCTCGCCTTCTCGCTGTTCCGCATGGCCGCCATCCTGCAGGGGGTGCTGAAGCGCGCGCTGTCCGGCAATGCGTCCAATCCGGAACGGGCGCTGCAGGTGCGTGACAACATTCCCGTGCTCGCGCGCATGGCCGTGGACGTGATCGACGGAAAGGACCGCCGATGACCGGCGCACGCCGTTTCGAGGGCAAGGTCGTCCTCATCACCGGCGCGGCCTCCGGCTTCGGCCGGCGGGCCGCCGAGCGCTTTGCCGCAGAGGGGGCGAGCCTGGTTCTCGGCGACATTCGCGAGGACGGGCTCGACGAGACGGCGCGCTTGGTCGCGGCCGCCGGCGGCCGGGCCATCGCCCGCCGGACCGATGTGTCGCGGGCCGAGGCGGTGGATGCCCTCGTCGCCGCCGCAACCGACGGATTCGGCCGACTGGACATCGCGCTGAACAATGCCGGCGTTGCCCATGGCACGATCAAGCTGCAGGCGACCGATGAGGCCCTGATGCGGCTGATGCTCGACGTCAACGTGATGGGTGTGTTCTTCGGCATGAAGGCGCAGATTCCGGTCATGGAACGACAGGGCGGAGGCGTCATCCTCAACACCGCCTCGGTCGCCGGCCTGGTCGGCGCGCCGCTGCTGGCCGCCTATGCGGCCGCCAAGCACGCGGTGGTCGGGCTCACCCGCACCGCCGCCGCCGAGACGGCGCGCAAGGGTATCCGCATCAACGCCATCTGCCCGGCCTTCGCCGAGACGCCGATGCTGACGCAATCGCTCCTGAGCACCGACAGGCCGCAGGAGGAGATGATCGGCAAGCTGGTCCAGACCATGCCGATGCGGCGTCCGGGAACCACCGACGAGATCGTTCAGGCCATGCTCTGGATGTGCTCGCCGGAAAACGCCTTCATGACCGGACAGGCTGTCGCCGTGGACGGCGGCCTTACCGCCATCTGATCAGCGCGTCCGGCAAGGCCGTATTGACGTGGGGCTTCATGCCGCACCGCAGGATCGTCTAGGCTGAGGTCGGGGACCAGCGACGCGGGAGGCGATGGCGCGTGTCGGTCGAGTTCTTCCTGCTCGTGGCGGTCGGCTTCTTCGCGCAGCTGGTCGATGGCGCCCTCGGTATGGCCTTCGGCCTGATCGCCACCACGGTGATGCTGTCCATGGGGCTGCCGCCGGCGCAGGCAAGCGCCGCCACCCACACGGCCGAGGTCGCGACCACCGGGGCCTCGGCGCTGTCGCATCTCTACTTCCGCAACATCGACCCGAGGCTGTTCCTGACGCTGGGCATCGCGGGCGTCTGCGGCGGGGTGCTTGGCGCCTATATCCTGTCGAACGTGGACGGGCGGGCCATCCAGCCGTTCGTCGCCGGCTACCTGCTGATCGTCGGCCTGCTGATCCTGGTGAAGGCGCTGCGCCTGAGCCCGGTCACCGAGGATGCCCGGCCCGGCCATGCTGCGCCGCTCGGTCTGGTCGGCGGCTTCCTCGATGCTGTTGGCGGCGGCGGCTGGGGACCGATGGTGACCTCGACCCTGATCGGCTCGGGCCAGGCGCCGCGGCGGGTCATCGGCTCGGTCAATGCCGCCGAGTTCTTCGTCACCGTGGCGGTCGCCACCACCTTCTTCATCGAGCTGGGTCTTGCCCATCTCGAACATGTCATCGCCCTGGTCATCGGCGGGGTGCTGGCCGCCCCGCTCGGTGGCTATCTGGTCAAGCACATCGCCCCGCACCGGCTCATGGCCCTGGTCGGGGCGCTGGTCTGCACATTGGCGATCGTGCAGCTCGTCCGCGCCCTGGCCTGAGGCTCAGTTCACCGTGCGCCGGGCATGGGGGCTGTCGAGCGAGAAGGCCGGGATCTCGGCCTCGAACACCGTGTCACGCTCCGTCACCATCACATAGTGGCCGGCCATGATGCCGGATGGCGTGGTCAGGGGGCAGCCGGACGTATAGGCGAAGGCGCCCCCGGGCTCGATGATCGGCTGCTCGCCGACCACCCCCGGACCGCGCACCTCCTGGACCTGTCCGCGCCCGTCGGTGATCCGCCAGTAACGGGTCCGCAGCTGGACCGTGTCCGGCGACAGGTTCACGATCTCGATCCGGTAGGCCCAGAAGAACTGGTTGCTGTCCGGGTCGGAGCGTTCGGGCAGGAACTGCGGCTGGACCGTGATCTGGATTCCGCGGGTGATGGCGCGATACATGACGAGCCCCCTGTCGGCAGGCCCCGTGGCCCGGCAGACGCCCCGTGACAGGCTCGCCAAGCAGCGGCAGGCTGTCAACATGGAGGCGCCATGATCGACACCCAGCTGCGTCGGCTGATCGACCCGATGCTCGACCCCGTCGGAGCTGCCCTGGCCCGTCGGGGCATCGCGGCCGACCACGTGACCCTTGTCGGCCTTGGGCTCGGCATCGGCGCCGGCCTGGCCTCGGCCTTCGGGGCCTTCCTGACGGCCCTCGCCCTGGTGATCGCCAATCGGTTGTGCGACGGCCTCGACGGTGCCGTGGCCAAGGCATCGGGCCGGACCGAGGCCGGCGGGTTCCTCGACATCACCTGCGATTTCGTCTTCTACGGCGCCGTTCCGGTCGGCTTTGCCCTGCACGCGCCCGAAATCTACGGCCTGCCGGCGGCGATCCTCTTGTTCTCGTTCTACGTCAACGGCTCGGCCTTCCTCGCCTTTGCGACGCTCGCCGCCCGCCACCCCGGCATCGCAGCCATGCCCAGGGCCAAGTCGTTCCACTACATGTGGGGGCTGGCCGAGGGCGCCGAGACCATCCTGTTCCTGGTGGCCGTGACGCTGATGCCGCAGCTCTTCCCGGTCCTGGCGGTGATCTTCGCCATGGCCTGCCTCATCTCCGGGGCCGCCCGCATGGTCACCGGCTATCGCGCGGCCCGGGCCCTGCGGCTGTGAGGTCGCCGAACACGTGCAGGCCGTCGGGCCCGAGCGGCAGGGGCCGGACCCAGACAACGGCGCAGAGCGGCAGGTCCGCATAGAGATGCGGGAACAGCGCCCCGCCGCGCGAGGCCTCCCATTTCAGCGCCGGGCCCAGAGCCGCGGGATCGACGGCGACGAGCACCAGATCCGGGCGACCGGAGAAGTGCCGCGCTGCCGTCTCGCGCACCTGATCGGCGGCGGAGAAGTGGATATAGCCATCGGCGAGGTCCACGGGCGCGCCGGTGAAACGGCCGATGCGCTCGGCCTCTTCCCAGGCAGGACGGTCGCAGATCTTGAAGATCAGGGTCATCGGCGGGCTCGTGCACGGTCAGGCTCGGCGGGATGGGCCGCCTGATGGCGCAGCCATCCTGCATTGACAGGGGCATTGAAGGGAAATAGTCTCAACACTAGATAAAGATCCTTAAGTGTGCGGGCAAGGCCAGGGCTCGGCGTTCGCGCCGTGGCGCACCGGCCGGAGGTTCTCCATGTTCTCCCATTCCGATATCTGGATGGCCATCGACAAGCTGGCGGAAAGCCATGGCCTGTCCACCTCGGGTCTGGCGAAGCGCGCCGGGCTGGATGCGACAACCTTCAACAAGTCCAAGCGGATCATGCTGGATGGCCGCGAGCGCTGGCCCTCCACGGAGTCGATCGCCAAGGTGCTGCACGCCACCGGCACGACCTTCGGGGATTTCGTTGCGCTGGTCGGAGGACGGAAGATGACGGCGCGGCCGCTGCCCCTGCTCGGTTTCGCCCAGGCCGGTGCCGGCGGCTATTTCGATGCGAGCGGCTATCCGGCGGGCAGCGGCTGGGACGAGGTCTCCTTCCCGGATGTCCAGGACGAGGCTCTCTATGCCCTCGAGATCCAGGGTGACTCCATGCTGCCCGTCTATCGGGACGGCGACCGGATCGTGGTCTCGCCCTCGGCCGCCATCCGGCGCGGCGACCGCGTGGTGGTCCAGACGACGGATGGCGAGATCATGGCCAAGGAGCTGAAGCGCCAGACCAACCGGACGGTCGAACTCACCTCGCTCAATGCCGATCATGCCGAGCGGGTGATCCCTGTGTCCGATGTCGCCTGGATGGCGCGGATCATGTGGGTGAGCCAGTAGGAACCCGCCTAGCGTCCGGCGCGCTCCCACAGGTTGCGGGCCACCTGGACGAAGGCGGTCGATCGCAGGCCCGGATCCTTCATCGCATCGGCAATCCTGGTCATGGTCACCGCCTCGCCGGAGGCAACGGCGATGTCGAGCATGATCGCCCATTCGTCATCGGCCGGTTCCTCGCCCTTGTTGCCGGCCGCGATCTCGCGCATGCGCGCCGCGAGGCGCTCGACCCGCGCCATGTAGTCGCGCGCGCCCTGCGAGGTGATGCGCGCGGCCATGGCATCGACGACCTCCCTGGGCCCGCGGCCGACAATGGCGCGCCACAGGGTCTCGAACACGATGCCGATGCGCTCCTGATCGAAGCTCACGCGGTTGAGTTCGTCGATCCGGCCGAGGGAGATGAAGGCCTCCCGCGCCTCGTCGACAGCCCCGCGCGCCACCAGCATCTCGATGGCGGTATCGGTGATGGCGCCGCGCACCGAGCCGGTTGCCTCGGCCGCGCGTGCCACCGCCACGAGCTGGTCGGGCGGAAGGGAGCGCATCGGCCCGATGTCCTCGTCGACCGACACCGTCTCGTCCGGCGGCAGCTTCAGCGCAGGGCCGAGCGCGCGGATCCAGTCGGCACGTCCCTCGCGCATCAGCACCCGCAGGATCCGCGAAGCCGATTCGGCGTCCGCAGCCGTCGTGAAGGGGGGGCGGGCCGCCAGCGCCGCCCGGAAGCCATCGAGATTCTTCGCGGCGATCGCTCCCCGCAGCACGTAATCCCAGCTCTCGCGCCGGGCGGTGTCGCGGTCGTCGAACGGCGCCGTCTGCCCCTCGCGCGCGCCGCGCGTCCATTCCTCGATGGAGCGGGCAATTGCCATGTCGCCGCGCGCGCCCGCGCGCAGGGCCTGGGCCAGCCGGCGGCTGAACCGGTCCTTGATCGCGTTCTCGGCCGCATTGGCCTGATCGGCGGCGCGGGCCAGGGCCAGTTCCAGGATCTCCAGCCTCAGGTCGTCGCGGCTATCGGCTTCCACCAGCCGATCGATCCGCGCCAGGGCGTCGACGATGCGGCCGGCACGCGCTTCGTCCAGGATCAGCACCGAGGGCTCCGACAGGCCATCGGGCTGGGCCTTGTCCAGCCCGAGCTCCCGATAGGCGCCGGCAAAATCGCCCTTGCGGGCCAGATGCTCGGCCCGCACCGGGATGATCCGTTCCTTCAGCCCATCGACGGTTGCCACCCGCGCCCAGGCCTCGTAGCGCTGCATCCAGCGATCGCGCGCGGCCGGGTCGGGATCGTTCTGCAGGAAGGCCTCGAAGGCCGCCGTGCCGGCCCAGCCCTCCGGCTCCTCGCGCGCGGCCAGAAGCGCCAGTTCGGCGACGCAGGCCGCCGTGGGCGTGGCCAGACAGGTCTGGCGGTCGACCTCGACCTCGATGGCATGGGGCGCTGCGGCGGGAGCGGGGGCCTGCGCGGCGAGCGGCGCGGCCAGGGCGCAGCTGAGAACCAGAACCGAAGACAGGATCGTGAGTCGGACGGAGATCATGACGGGCCTCGGATGCATCGCCTCGCCATCCGGGTACAGGAGGCCTGCCGCGAAGGCAACGCGCGGTTGCGTGAGCCGATGCCAGTCGGCCGATGCCGACCCGCGACGGTTTCTCTCGCCCGTCGCCTCCCGAGCGTGTATAAGCCGCGATCTTCCTGCCGGGGGCCTCCGGCGGAGGTTTTCGTGTCCGCAGGCGGCGGTGCTGGCCTGCATGAGGATGCCGACGGAAGGGGAAAGACCATGGGCGAGCGTTGGAGCCCGTCGAGCTGGCGGTCGAAGCCGATCCTGCAGGTGCCGGTCTACAAGGACGAGGCCGCGCTGCGGGACGTCGAGAAGCGCCTGTCCGGGTTTCCGCCGCTGGTTTTTGCCGGTGAGGCGCGCAATCTGAAGAAGGCGCTCGCGAAAGTCGCAAGGGGCGAGGCCTTCCTGCTTCAGGGCGGTGACTGCGCCGAGAGCTTCGCCGAGCATGGCGCCGACAACATTCGCGACTTCTTCCGCGCCTTCCTCCAGATGGCGGTGGTGCTGACCTATGCCGGCGGCATGCCGGTGGTGAAGGTCGGCCGCGTGGCTGGCCAGTTCGCCAAGCCGCGCTCGGCCGATACCGAGACGATCGACGGCGTGACACTGCCCTCCTACCGCGGCGACATCATCAACGACATCGCCTTCACGCCGGAGGCGCGCGAGCCCGACCCGGCCCGGCAGGCCATGGCCTACCGCCAGTCGGCCGCGACGCTCAACCTGCTGCGCGCCTTCGCCTATGGCGGCTACGCCAATCTCGACAATGCCATGAAGTGGATGCTCGGCTTCGTGAAGGACACGCCGGCCAACGACAGGTACCGGCACCTCGCCGAGCGCATCGAGGAGGCGCTCGACTTCATGCGCGCCTGCGGCATCGATCCGGAGGCGCATCCCGAGATGCGCACGACCGAGCTCTACACGAGCCACGAGGCTCTGCTCCTCGGCTACGAGGAGGCGCTGACCCGCATCGATTCCACGTCCGGCGACTGGTACGCGACCTCCGGCCACATGCTGTGGATCGGCGACCGCACGCGCCAGCCGGACCATGCCCATGTCGAGTTCTTCCGCGGCATCCGCAATCCGATCGCCTTCAAGTGCGGACCGAGCCTCGATCCGGACGGACTGCTGAAACTATTGGACATCCTCAATCCGGAGGATCGCGCCGGCCGCGTGACGCTGATCTGCCGCTTCGGCGCCGACAAGGTCGAAAAGCACCTGGCGCCGCTGATCCGGGCCGTCCAGCGCGAGGGCCGGACGGTGGTCTGGTCGTGCGACCCGATGCACGGCAACACCATCAAGGCCGCGAGCGGCTACAAGACCCGGCCGTTCGACCTCATCATGAACGAGATCGAGCACTTCTTCGCCATCCATGAGGCGGAGGGCACCTATGCCGGAGGCATCCACCTGGAAATGACCGGCAAGAACGTCACCGAATGTACCGGCGGGCGCGCGGCCATTACCGACCTCGACCTGTCCGACCGCTATCACACCCATTGCGATCCGCGGCTGAATGCCGAGCAGGCGTTGGAAGTGGCCTTCAAGGTCGCCGACATGCTCAAGCGCCAGCGCCTGCGGCGCGGCCCCCTCGTGCGCGAGGCGGCCGAATAGGGGCGCCGTCTGGCGTAGGCGCCAGGGGCCTGCGCGGGGATGCCCCGCAGGCCTCGCGCTTGCCTGCGGGAGCCCCGGTCAGTAGCGCAGGCCGGCGCCGACGCGGACCGTGTGAACGGTGGCACTGGCCGAGCCGAATCCGGCGAAGGTGACGCCCTGATATTCGGCACGCAGCAGCAGGTACTGGGCCAGCTTCATGTCGATGCCCGCGCCATAGGCGATGCCGGCCGAGACCACCGGCTTGTTGTATTCGTACCGGACCGGCGTCGTGGCGCCGCAGCCCCCGCTGGCGCATGTATCCGCGGTCAGCACGGCGTTCTCGTTGCCCCGGCCAACGACCAGACCGGCGGTCATGAACGGCATGAAATAGCCCAGGTCCCAGCCGCCCCGGACCCGGAAGGTCATGTAGTCGTTGATGCGCAGCGACGTCGCCAGGCGCTGGTTGGTGAAATCATACGTGCCGGCGGGCCCGGCCTGCGACGCAATCGGAACGGTCACGCTGCCATCCGCCGCCAGGAACTCGCGGTCGCGCCGCATGGCCAGGCGCGTGTAGTCCACCTCGAACCCCACGACCGCGTCCTCGAACTGCACCTGATAGCCCGCGAACACGCCGAAGGCGCCGCGCGTTGCATTGCCGCCGGCGGCGGGAAAGGCGGGAAGATAGGTGTTGGTGGGGATCAGCTGCTGGAACGCATTGGTGTGGCTGTTGAAGATGCCCGTCGGATTGAGGCTGCCCGAGGAGTATCCGTAGAAGGCACCGGCATAGAAGCCGCCCCAGTTGCCGGCCGGAGCCTCATAGCCCGGCAGCGACCCGCGCAGCGCCATGTCGGCGGCTCCTGCTGCGCTGCCCATGACCATGACAAGCGCCAGGGCGCCCAGTCCCGCTGTGGTCTTCGAACGCTTCGCCATGGCGGCCTCCTCGCAGGGCCCGGACCGCGAGGGGCGGGCTGCATCCGGTTCATTCATGAAACATCAAGGTTACTGGCGAGTTAAGGCATCCAGCCTGCAAGCTCTTGTGAACGAAAGGATTTTTACGATCCGTTGACGAAGGTTAACGATCTCCTGCCTTGCCCTGGCAGGCCATCCGCCAGGGCGCTTCAGCCGTGCGTTGAGAAGCATCCGGCGGCGCGCTACATCTGCCGCATGACCCAGCCGCCCGCCTCGCTCCGCATCGCCGTGGCCCAGTTCAATCCGATCATGGGGGACGTGGCCGGCAACCTGGCCCGCGCCCGGTCCGCCCGCTTGGACGCGGCGGTGGCCGGCGCCGAGCTCGTGGTCTTCTCCGAACTGTTCATCTCCGGCTATCCGCCCGAGGATCTCGTGCTGAAGCCGGCCTTCCAGGCCGCCTGCCGGCAGGCGACGGAAGCCCTCGCCAGGGACACGGCCGATGGCGGTCCGGCGCTGCTTGTCACCACGCCCTGGGTGGAGGACGGCAAGGTCTACAATGCCGTTGCCTATTGCGACGGCGGCCTGATCCAGGCCGTGCGCTTCAAGGTGGATCTGCCGAACTACTCGGTCTTCGACGAGAAGCGGGTTTTCGCCCCCGGGCCCCTGCCGGGGCCGATCAACATCCGCGGCATCCGCATCGGTGTGCCGATCTGCGAGGACATCTGGGGCGAGGAGGTGGTGGAGACCCTGTCCGAGACAGGCGCGGAGCTGCTGATCGTGCCGAACGGCTCGCCCTATCGCGAAACCGTCTATGACGAGCGCATGAGCACCATCGTGGCCCGCGTCACCGAGAGCGGGCTGCCGCTGCTCTATGTCAACCAGGTTGGCGGGCAGGACGAACTGGTGTTTGACGGCGCTTCGCTCGCGGTCAATGGCGACCGCAGCCTGGCCATGCAGCTGCCCGCCTTTGCCGAGCAGCTCGCCTTCGTCGATCTGACGCGGCAGGCGGGGGGCTGGCGCCTGTCCGGGCCGGTTCATGCCCATGCCACCGGTGACGAGGCCAATTATGCGGCCTGCGTGCTGGGCCTGCGCGACTATGTGGAGAAGAACCGCTTCCCCGGTGTGGTGCTCGGGCTGTCCGGCGGCATCGATTCGGCGCTCTGCGCGACCATGGCGGTGGATGCGCTCGGGGCCGACCGGGTGCACTGCGTGATGCTGCCCTACCGGTTCACCTCGGAGGATTCGCTCAAGGATGCCCATGCCTGCGCGCGTGCGCTCGGCGTGCGCTACGACATCGTGCCGATTGCCAGTGCGGTGGAGGGGCTCGAAGCCGCGCTGGCGCCCCTGTTCCGCGGCACGAGCCGCGACATCACGGAAGAGAACCTGCAGAGCCGTGCGCGCGGCACGATTCTCATGTCCATCTCCAACAAGTTCGGCGCCATGGTGGTGACGACCGGCAACAAGAGCGAGATGTCGGTCGGCTATGCCACCATCTATGGCGACATGAATGGCGGCTACAATCCCGTCAAGGATCTCTACAAGACCGAGGTGTTCCGCCTGTCCGCGCTGCGCAACCGCTGGAAGCCGGCCGGGGCGCTGGGCCCCGATGGCGAGGTCATTCCGCACAACATCATCGTCAAGCCGCCGACCGCCGAGCTGCGCGAGAACCAGACCGACCAGGACTCCCTGCCACCCTATGACGTGCTCGACGCCATCCTCGAGCGGCTGGTGGAGAAGGAGGCGCCGGTGGCGGCCATCGTCGCCGAGGGCTACGATCTGGATACAGTCAAGAAGGTCGAGCGGCTTCTGGCCATTGCCGAGTACAAGCGGCGGCAGGCCGCACCGGGCGTGAAGGTCACGGCCCGCAACTTCGGGCGCGACAGGCGCTACCCGATCGTCAACCGGTTCCGCGATTCCGGCGAGCCTTTGCCGGCACCGGATCTCGGGATCGTCAGCCCGACGGCCCGGCCGCGGCTCGATGTGGTGGATTTCTGATCCCCAGCCGCCCGGCCGGCGCGTTTTCAGGCTGGACCTGGGCGCGGGCAGGGGCTATCCGGCGACCGTTGCAGCCTGGAACCGTTCATGACCGATGCCGAAGCTCTCAAGCGCGATGCGGCCGCCAGGGCCCTGACCTTCGTCGAGGACGGCATGCGCCTCGGTCTCGGCACGGGGTCCACGGCCAGGCACTTCGTCGAGCTGCTGGCCGAGAAGGTGCGCGGCGGCATGAGGGTCATCGGCGTGCCGACCTCCGAGGCGACGCGCCGGCAGGCCGAAAGCCTCGGCCTTTCGCTGACCACGCTGGACGAGGTGCCCGAACTCGACCTGACCGTCGATGGCGCCGACGAGATCGATCCGGCCCTGAACCTCATCAAGGGGGGCGGCGGCGCGCTCCTGCGCGAGAAGATCGTCGCGGCGGCCTCGGCACGCATGATCGTCATTGCCGATGCCTCCAAACGGGTCGATGTCCTCGGCCGGTTTGCCCTGCCCATCGAGGTCAACAGCTTCGGCCTGGCAGCCACGCAGCGGGCGATCGAGAAGGTTCTCGACCGGGCCGGTTGCGCCGGCCCCATCCATCTGCGCAAGACCGCTGACGGCCATGTTTTCGTCACGGACGGCGGTCACATGATTCTGGACGCGGCCTGTGGACGGATCCCCGATCCGGCGGCGCTTGCGGCCCACCTTCATGCCGTGCCCGGCGTTGTGGAGCACGGCCTGTTCATCGGTCTGGCGACTTTCGCGATCATCGCTTCCCCTGGAGGCGCAGAGGTCGTAGGACGTGTCGGACCGTGAGGCGGCGACCCCCATGCCGCCCGCCTTGCCTCTGCTGGGAGAGATCCTGATGTTCGCCCGATCGTCCGCCGCCGCTCTTGCCATCGCTGCGCTTGTTGGCGCCGGCACCGCCCATGGCCAGCAGGCACCGCTTCAGCGGCCGGGGCTTCTCGCCCAGGCGCCCGCACCCCAGGCTCCCGCCCAGCCCTCCGCCGAACAGGTTGCGCTGGCCCGTCAGGTAGTCGAGCTGTCGGGCGCCTCGGCCTCCTTCGAGAACGTCATTCCCGCCTTCATCGAGCAGGCCAAGGGGCTGTTCCTGCCGACCAACCCGGATCTCGGCCGGCAGTTCAACGAGGTCGGCGAGCAGCTCAAGACCGAGTTTCAGCCGCGGGTCAACGAGCTGATCCAGGGGATCGCGGTCGCCTATGCCCAGCGCTTCACCATGGACGAGCTGCGGCGGATCCAGGCCTTCTATCAGTCGCCGGATGGCCAGAAGCTGGTGCGCACCATCCCCTCCATCATGGAGGAGACCTTCAGCCGCTCCCAGCAGTGGAGCCAGGCTGTCACCCGCGACATCGTCGCCCGCTTCCGCGAGGAGTTCGCCAAGCGCGGCATCCGGCTCTGAACCGGGTCGCGGCTGCGCCGATCATCGAAACGCCGCCCTTCGGGGCGGCGCCTTTCTTGGCCCGGTGCACCGCCCCGTCCGCAGCGGCGGAAGGGGCCGCCGGGTTGGCCCGGCATGGCGCGGACGGAACGCGCCGGCAAGGGGCCGGCGCCTCAGGTGCCCGTCAGTCCTCGTCGGACTTCATCTTCCAGCCGAGCCAGGACCACAGCAGCGGCCCGAACAGCGCGACCACGGCAATGGCCAGCAGCGTGGCCGAGATCGGGCTGTGGAGGAGCACCATCGGGTCGCCATTGTTGATCTGGAGGGCCCGTCTGAGCTGCGTTTCCGCCATCGGCCCGAGGATCATGCCGACCACGACGGGCGCGATCGGATAGTCGAAGCGGCGCATCCCGAAGGCGAGCAGCCCGAGCAGCAGGACGAGCGTCAGCTCGACCAGCGAGCCCTTGGCCGCGAGCACGCCGACGGTAGCGAACATCAGGATGCCGCCATAGAGCCAGGGCCGGGGGATCGACAGCAGCTTCACCCAGATTCCGATCATCGGCAGGTTCAGCACGATCAGCATGGCATTGGCGATGAACAGCGAGGCGATCAGGCCCCAGACGATGTCCGCCGAGGTCACGAAGAGCAGGGGGCCCGGCTGCAGGTTGTATTGCTGGAACCCGGCCAGCATGATAGCCGCCGTGGCGGAGGTCGGAATGCCGAGGGTCAGCAGCGGCACCAGGGTTCCGGCCGCCGAGGCATTGTTGGCCGCCTCCGGCCCGGCCACGCCCTCGATCGCGCCGTTGCCGAACTCCTCCGGGTGCCTGGCCAGCCGCTTCTCCACCGAATAGGACAGGAAGGTGGGCACCTCCGCGCCACCGGCCGGCAAGGCCCCGATCGGAAAGCCGAAGGCCGTGCCGCGCAGCCAGGGCAGCCACGAGCGCCGCCAGTCCTCGGCCGTCATCCACAGCGAGCCGCGGATCTGCTCGACCTCCCCCTCTCCCAGCGTTGCCCGCTGCGAGGCCACCGCCATGGCCTCCCCCACTGCGAACATGGCCACCGCCACCGTGGTCACTTCCAGCCCGTCCAGCAGGTCGGGAATGCCGAAGGCAAGACGCGCCTGCCCGGTCAGCTTGTCGATGCCGACCAGGCCGAGCGTCAGGCCGATGGCGAGCGAGGTCAGGCCGCGCAGGCGCGATGATCCGAAGGTCGCCGACACGGTGATGAAGGCCACCATCATCAGGGCGAAATAATCCTCCGGTCCGAAGGCGATGGCCATTTCCGCCAGCCAGGGCGCAAAGAGCGTCAGCAGCGCCGTCGCGATCGTGCCGGCGACGAAGGAGCCGATGGCCGCCGTCGCCAGGGCCGGACCGGCGCGGCCCTTGCGGGCCATCTTGTTGCCCTCCATGGCCGTGATGATGGACGAGCTCTCGCCCGGCGTGTTGAGCAGGATCGACGTGGTCGAGCCGCCATACATCCCGCCATAATAGATGCCGGCGAACATGATCAGCGATCCGGCCGGGTCCATCTTGAAGGTGACGGGCAGGAGCAGGGCCACCGTCATGGCCGGCCCGATTCCGGGCAGCACGCCGACCGCCGTCCCGAGCGTCACGCCGATCAGCGCGAACAGGAGGTTGGAGGGCTGAAGGGCAATGGCCAGCCCGTTGCCGAGAAGCGCCAGGGTTTCCATGGCGTCACATCCAGCTTTCGGTGAGGCCGGAGGGCAGCGTCAGTCCCAGCAGCTTGACGAAGAAGAGATAGATGAGGAGCGCCGCCACCGCGCCGATGGCGAGATCCAGTCCCGCGCGGGTCGAGCCGAAGCCCCGGGCTGTGGCGGCGAACAGCACGGCACCGGCCGGAACGAAGCCGGCGGTCTTGATCAGCAGGATCATGGCGGCGAGCCCGCCGCCGATCCAGGCGACATGCCCCCATTCGGCCGGCTCGCGGGCCGGGAACGACCCGCGCAGGCCGGCCAGGATGGTCAGGACACCGAACAGGACGAGCAGCAGCCCGACCAGGAAGGGCATCATCTGCGGGCCGAGCGTCTGGCTGCCGAAGCTGGCCCGCAGCTCCCATGACTGCCACACGACAAGGGCCGCCGTTGCCAGCAGCCCCAGACCAATGGCGATGACCGGCCCATCGGGGGCCGGAAACCGGTCGTCCGCCATCACGCCCTCACCAGACCGAGGTCGCGCAGGACGCCCGCGACCCGCTGGATCTCGGCCTTGAGAAAGGTCTCGAACTCGACACCTGCCAGATAGGTGTCCTGCCAGCCCTTGGCCGCGAGCTGGTCGGCCCAGGCCTTGGACTTCACCATCCTGTCGATGATCTGGCCGAGGGCCGCCCGCTGCTCCGCCGAGATGCCGGGCGCGCCGAAGACGCTCCGCCAGTTCTGCAGCTCCAGCGGGAAACCCTGTTCGGCCAGCGTCGGGCCGGGCAGGTCGGGCGTGCCGCGCGGCGCGGTGAGGCCGATCCAGCGCAGCCGGCGCGCCTTGACGTGCTGCTCGAATTCGCTGCCGCCGCCCACGCCGACCGTGACGCGCCCCGACAGGATGGCTGCCATGGCCTCGCCGCCGCCGGAATGGGCGATGTAGTTGACCTTCGAGCCATCCGTGCCGGCCATGCCGGCAAACATGGCCGCCGTGATATGATCGACGCCACCGGCCGAACCACCACCCCAGCTGACCTTGCTGACATCGGCCTTCAGGGCATTGACCAGATCCTGGACCGAACGGATGGGCGAGTTCTGGGGCACCACCAGCGCCTGCCATTCCCCGGTCAGGCGGGCGATCGGCGTCACCGCCTCCAGCGTCACCGGCGCGCGGTTCATCAGGATGGCGCCGACCATGACGAAGCCCGACACCATCAGGGCGGTCGGATCCCCGGCCGAGCCGTTGACGAACTGGGCGATCCCGATCGTGCCGCCGGCGCCGGCAACATTGGTCACCTGGGCGGAGCGGACGATCCGCTCGCCGGTGAGCACGGCCTGCATGACGCGGGCGGTCTGGTCCCAGCCGCCGCCCGGTGCCGCCGGAGCCATGATCTTCAGTTCGCTCGGCCCCTGGGCCAGGGCCGCAGGCCCCTTGACGCTCAGGGCAAGGGCAGCAGCGCCGAGAGCCACCGCGTGTCGCCGGGTCAACGTGTTCATCGAATCCTCCCGATGGATGCTGGACAGAGTGTCGCATTCCCCCGGCTGGAGCCGCCATAGCGAGTTTCCCGGAGGGGCGCCTGTGCCGGTCGCGCACTTGTGCGTGCTCGCCCCTGTGCTAAGCGCTCAGTCCTGCCCATCTGCCCGAGGGCGCGGCCGTCCCCCGGCCATGACCCGATGCCGAACCATCCGAGGTGCCCATGAGCTACGACGTCGATCTCTTCGTCATCGGCGGCGGTTCCGGGGGCGTGCGTGCCGCCCGCATCGCGGCGACTCACGGCGCCAGGGTCATGCTCGCCGAGGAATACCGGATGGGCGGCACCTGCGTGATCCGCGGCTGCGTGCCGAAGAAGCTCATGGTCTATGCGGCCCAGTATCACGAGCATTTCGAGGATGCGGCCGGCTTCGGCTGGACGGTCGGTCCGACGCAGTTCGACTGGCCGACCTTCATCGCCGCCAAGGACAGGGAGATCGCCCGGCTGGAGGCGGCCTATGCCGGCAACCTGCACAAGGCCGGCGTCGAGACCATCGCCCAGCGTGCCACGCTCGCCGGTCCGAACAGCGTGCGCCTCGCCGACGGGCGCATCGTCACCGCGGGCCACATCCTCATCGCCACCGGGGCGCAGCCGACCACCGACGAGACCCTGCCCGGGCGCGAGCTTGCGATCTCGTCCAACGAGGTCTTCCACCTCACCGAGCAGCCCAGGCGCATCGTGATTGCCGGCGGTGGCTATATCGCGGTGGAGTTTGCCGGCGTCTTTGCCGGTCTCGGCTCCGAGGTGACGCTGGTCTATCGCGGGCCCAAGATCCTGCGCGGGTTCGACGAGGATCTGCGCGACCATCTGATGGCGGAATATGCCAGGAGGGGCATCCGCCTTGTCATGAACGAGACCTTCTCGGCCATTGAGAAGGGCGCGGGCGGGCTCACCGTGCGCTTCCGCAATGGCCACGCACCGGTTGCGGCCGACCAGGTCCTGATGGCCATCGGGCGGCGGCCGAACACGGCCGGCCTTGGCCTGGAAACGGCCGGCGTGGCGCTTGGCAAGGGCGGCGAGATCGTCGTCGATGCCAACAGCCGGACCAATGTCCCCTCGATCTTCGCGGTCGGCGACGTGACCGACCGGGTGAACCTGACGCCGGTGGCGATCCGCGAGGGCCATGCCTTTGCCGACACGGTGTTCGGCGGCAAGCCCTGGCAAGCCGACCATGGCCTGATCCCCACCGCCGTCTTCTCCGAGCCGGAGATCGGCACGGTCGGCCTCACCGAACAGGAGGCGCTGGCCGCCGGCGGGGCGGTCGACATCTATCGGGCCACCTTCCGGCCGATGAGGCACACGCTGTCGGGCCGCGACACGCGCATGCTCATGAAGCTGGTGGTCGATGCGCAGACGGACCGGGTGCTCGGCGTCCACATCTGCGGACCGGATGCCGGCGAGATGATCCAGCTCGCCGGCATCGCCGTGAAGATGAAGGCCACCAAGGCCGATTTCGATGCGACCATGGCCGTGCATCCGACCGCGGCGGAGGAGCTCGTGACCATGCGCACGCCCAGCATGCGGCACCCGAAGGCAGCCTGACATCCCGGATCAGATATGTCGGGAACCGCACAGAATAATCGGCTGTGATCGCTAGCGATCATATGATGGCTGAATCGGTTCTCGGCAGTATTGCTGCGGCCTGCTGCGCTCGCGCGTTGCATCTTTCGCTCTGTTCGATTTTCCCGCGCATGAGATGATCGGTTCGTCTGCTTTCAGGTGCGTGCTCGCCCCTGTCCGGATACCGCCTGTTTAGCCGACATTAACCTTGTCGGCGCCAAATGTCCCGGTCCCCCGGCGTTCCAGCTCTTCGACAGGCTCAGCCATGACCGGCACCAACGCCACCACCCTCGCATCCCGCCTCGCCTTCCACGGCATCGACGAGGAGACGATCCGGGCGCTGAAACTCGCCTGGAAGGACATTGCCGCCGATCTGCCGCGCATCCTCGAGGGCTTCTATGCCCATGTCGGCACCATGCCCAACCTGGCGGCCATGATCGGCAGCCAGCAGGCCCGTCTCGTCGGTGCCCAGACCAGACACTGGGAGCGGCTGTTCTCGGGGCGCTTCGACGAGGACTATGAGACCGGGGTCCGGCGGATCGGGCTGACACACCACCGGATCGGGCTCGAACCCGGCTGGTATATCGGCGGCTATTCCTATGTCATGAAGGAACTCTATGCCGTCATCGTTCGCGCCCACCGCTTCCGTCCGGGGGTGGCCGTTGAGCGGCTCAAGGCGATCACCGCCGCCATCATGGTCGACATGGACCTGGCCATCTCCGTCTATCAGGACGTCCTGCTGACCGACCGGCAGCGTCGCGGCGAGACGCTGGCGAAGGCGATCGAGGCCTTCTCGGCCGGTGTCGGGGAGCGCCTGGCGCGCTCGGAGGCTTCCAACCAGCAGCTGCGGGATTGCGCCGCGGCGCTCGATGCGGCCACCGCCGCCTCGCTTGCCGAGGTGGACGCCGTCAATGGCGCCGCGCGCCTGACGGTCGAGAGCGTCCAGGCCGGCGCGGCTGCGACGGAGGAAATGTCCGCTTCGGTGGCCGAGATCGGCCAGCAGTCGCTCGAATCGGCCAATGTCGCGCGTCGGGCCGCCGAGGAGGCCGCCGTGGTCACCGAAGCCATCAGCGCGCTTGCCAAGCGGGCCGAGGAGATCGGCGAGGTGGTCGAACTGATCAATTCGATTGCCGACCAGACCAACCTCCTGGCCCTGAATGCCACCATCGAGGCCGCGCGCGCGGGCGAGGCCGGCCGGGGCTTTGCGGTCGTGGCCAGCGAGGTCAAGGCACTCGCAGGCCAGACGGCCAGGGCCACCACCGACATCTCCAACCGCATCAACCTGATGCAGGTGGCGACCGGCGACACGGTCAAGCGCATCACCGACATTGCGGAAGTGATCGAGAAGCTGAGCGCCATCGCCACCTCCATCGCCACCGCGGTCGAGGAACAGTCGGCGGCAACCGCCAGCATCGCGCGGACGATGCAGGATTCGGCGCAGAACACCCAGAAGGTCTCCGGCGGCATGGACCAGCTCGCCGCGGTGGCAAGCCGTGTCCAGGAGACCGGCCGCGACGTCGCCCGCGCCCGCCAGAGCCTGGCCGAGCAGATCGACGGTCTCAAGGTCGAGATCGATGGCTTCCTGAACCAGGCGCGCGCCGCCTGATTCGGAAGCGCGTGTTCAGGTTGCAGCCTGACGGATCAAGACCCCTGCCTTGCCCGCCAATTGACATTCGTCAAGGGCGGAACGCTCGCCCGTGGCTGCATGGCAGATCGTGAGGCGAAGGGGTCACGCCTTAACCCGTCATTCACCACGCATGGTGAGGGTCTGTGCGTTCCAACCTGTCTCGCCAGAGACCCCCTGAGGCTGCACCATGACCACTGGCGCCGTGGCGGGCCTGTCCGCCCGCCTGACCTTCCACGGTATCGATGACCAGGTCCGAGCCGACCTGCGCTCGGCCTTCGACGACGTGAAGGCCGACCTGCCCCGAATCCTCGAGGGCTTCTATGCCCATGTCGGAAAGCCGCCGCAGCTGGCCGCGCTGGTCTCAGGCCAGGTGCCGCGGCTGGTTTCGGCCCAGACGCGGCACTGGGAGACCTTGTTCAGCGCCCGCTTCGATTCCGACTACGAGACCGCCTCGCGCCGCATCGGCAAGGTGCATCACCGAATCGGCCTGGAGCCCAGCTGGTACATCGGGGGCTATTCCTTCATCCTGCGCGAGATGGAAACGGTCCTTCTGCGGGCCAACCGGTTCCGTCCGCAGGTGGCCACCCGTCGCATCCGAGCGGTCACCGCGGCGGTCATGCTCGACATGGACATCGCCATCTCGGTCTATCAGGAGGCCGTCGTCGAGGAGCGGCGCCAGCGGGCCGAGGTGCTTGCCCGTCGGATCGAGGCCTTCTCCACGACCGTCAACGAAAGGCTGGCGCGCTCCGGCGAGGCCGGGGCCCGGCTGCGCGCCTGCGCGGAGGCGCTCGACCAGGCCACCGAGCGATCCTTTGCCGAGGTGGCCGGCGTGACCTCGGCCGCCGGCGAGACCGCCACCCACGTCCAGTCGGGCGCCAGTGCGGTTGAACAGCTGGCCCAGTCCGTGCGCGAGATCGGCCAGCAGGCCGGGCAGTCGGCCGAGGTGGCCCGCCGCGCCTCTGCCGACGCCGCGGAGGCGAGCCATTCGATCGCCGCCCTGTCGAAACGCGCCGACGAGATCGGCGAGGTCGTCGGCCTGATCTCCTCGATCGCCAGCCAGACCAACCTGCTGGCGCTCAACGCCACCATCGAGGCCGCCCGCGCCGGCGAGGCGGGCCGCGGCTTCGCCGTCGTGGCCAGCGAGGTCAAGCAGCTCGCCACCCAGACCGCCCAGGCCACCACCGACATCTCGCAGCGCATCGGTCTCATGCAGGAGGCGACCCGCACCACCGTGGACCGCATCGGCTCGATCGCGCAGGTGATCACCGAGATCAACGGCACCGCCGGCTCCATCGCCAGTGCCGTCGAGGAGCAGGGGGCCGCCACCGAGAGCCTGGCCGAGACCATGCGGCTCAGCGCCGGCCATACCCGCCAGGTTTCCGCCAGCATCGGGACGCTGGGCGAGGTGGCGGGGCAGGTTCGCGAGACCGGCCAGGCCGTCGCCGATGCCCAGGCCAGCCTGTCGCAACAGCTCGACGGGCTCGCCGAGGCGATCGCGGCCTTCCTCGAGGACGCCCGCGCGGCCTGAGGCTCAGCCGCAATCGTCGAGCAGCTCCTGATGCACCCATCCGCTGCGTCCGGTCGCAAAGCCGGCATCGCCGGGAGCCTGCAGCTCGCCATCGGCCCAGTGCGTCACGCGTACCCAGCTACCCTGACGGGTCGGCCGCCCCGGCGCGGCATGGTGCATGGCGACCGCATGGCCGCCGGGCATGCGCCGGATGAGGCGGCTGTCGCGCGAGGGCGCCTGCCGCAGCGCGGCAAAGCCGTCGGGCCTCTGCCGGATGGAGCAGACAGCAGCGGTGGCACCGGCGGGCGTGGAGACGATGAGGCCGGCGAGCAGGGCAAGCGCCAGCCCGCAGGCAAGCGGGCAGGACAGGCGGAAGGTCATGGCAGGCTCCGTGGACGGGGGCGACATGCGGCCTGGATAGGCCTGAGGCCTTGCGGTGCCATGCCGCGTGCGTGACCGCGCGGTTTCAGATCGTTCCGCGCGAATGGCGCCGCTGCCGCCTGGCGGTTGGCTTCGGCGCCCAAAGACCCCATTTTGTCGGAGAACCGAATCGGAACATCGCGCCTCCATGACCGACCCTGCCGCCTCCCGCCAGCCGAGCCTTGCCGAAAGGGCCATGGCCGCGCGCGGCAGCCAGGCGGCCGCCGGCTATCTCGCCGGGCTCAACCCGGAGCAGCGGGCGGCCGTGGAGACCCTGGACGGGCCGGTGCTGGTCCTCGCCGGCGCCGGCACCGGCAAGACGCGCGTGCTGACCACCCGCATCGCCCATATCCTGTCGCAGCGGCGGGCCTTCCCCTCCGAGATCCTGGCGGTCACCTTCACCAACAAGGCCGCCCGCGAGATGAAGGAGCGCATCGGCCATCTCGTCGGCGAGGCGGTGGAGGGCATGCCCTGGCTCGGCACCTTCCACGCCACCGGCGTCAAGATCCTGCGCCGCCATGCCGAGCTGGTGGGGCTGAAGCCCGGCTTCACCATCCTCGATACGGACGACCAGATCCGGCTGCTCAAGCAGCTGATCCAGGCGGAGAATATCGACGAGAAGCGCTGGCCGGCGCGCGTGCTGGC
The DNA here is from genome assembly GCA_046295035.1 of Phreatobacter sp. Lineage (GTDB taxonomy): Bacteria > Pseudomonadota > Alphaproteobacteria > Rhizobiales > Phreatobacteraceae > Phreatobacter. The sequence continues at coordinate 57,010 of JBKBOA010000001.1, read as the reverse complement.
CGGCGCCATCGACGGCTGGAAGAACCGGGCGCTCACCCCCGATAAGGTTCCGGCCGGCGAGGCGGCGGCCTATGCCAACGGCCTCGGCCTGAAGCTCTATGCCGACTACCAGGCGCGCCTGAAGGTGCTGAACGCGGTCGATTTCGGCGACCTGCTGCTGGAGACCATCCGCCTGTTCCGCGAGAATCCCGAGGTGCTGGGCGAATATCAGCGCCGGTTCCGGTTCATCCTGGTGGACGAGTATCAGGACACGAACGTGGCCCAGTATCTCTGGCTGCGCCTGCTCGCCCAGCGCCAGGAGGGCCGTCCCCAGAACATCTGCTGCGTCGGCGACGACGATCAGTCGATCTATGGCTGGCGCGGCGCCGAGGTCGACAACATCCTGCGGTTCGACAAGGATTTCCCCGACGCGACCGTGATCCGCCTGGAGCGCAACTACCGCTCCACCGGCCATATCCTGGCTGCCGCCGCGCATCTGATCGCCCACAACGAGGGCCGTCTCGGCAAGACGCTGTTCACCGACGGCGAGGACGGCCACAAGCCGACCCTGACCTCCGTCTGGGATTCGGAGGAGGAGGCCCGCTCGATCGGCGAGGAGCTGGAGCAGCTCCAGCGCCAGGGCCATCCGCTGAACGAGACCGCGATCCTGGTGCGCGCCTCGTTCCAGATGCGCGAGTTCGAGGACCGCTTCATCACCATCGGCCTGCCCTACCGGGTGATCGGCGGCCCGCGTTTCTACGAGCGGCTCGAGATCCGCGATGCCCTCGCCTATCTGCGCTGCGTGGCGCAGCCGTCCGATGATCTGGCCTTCGAGCGCATCATCAACACGCCGAAGCGGGGGCTCGGCGATGCCACGCTACAGCAGCTTCATGACCATGCGCGGGCGCAGGGCGTGCCGCTGATGCAGGCGGCCCGCGTGCTGGTCGAGACCGAGGAGATGAAGCCCAAGCCCCGGCGGGCGCTGAAGGATCTGCTCGACAGCTTCGAGCGATGGTCGGCCCAGATCGAGACCCTGCCGCACAGCGAGCTCGCCCAGCTCGTGCTCGACGAGAGCGGCTATACCGAGATGTGGCAGAAGGACCGCACGGCGGAAGGCGCCGGCCGCCTGGAGAACCTGAAGGAGCTGGTCCGCTCCATGGAGGAGTTCGAGAACCTCGCCGGCTTCCTCGAGCACATCGCCCTGGTCACCGAGGCGCGCGGCGAGGGCGATGTGGAGGATGCCGTCTCGATCATGACGCTGCATTCGGCCAAGGGGCTGGAGTTCGACACCGTGTTCCTGCCCGGCTGGGAGGAGGGTCTGTTCCCCCACCAGCGGGCGCTCGACGAGAACGGCCGGGCAGGGCTCGAGGAGGAGCGGCGGCTCGCCTATGTCGGCATTACCCGCGCGCGCCGGCGCGCGAAGATCTATTTCGCCGGCAACAGGCGCATCCACGGCCTGTGGCAGTCGACCATTCCCAGCCGCTTCGTCAATGATCTGCCCGCCGAGCATGTGGAGATCACGGAGGGGCTCGGCACGTCCGGCTATGGCGGAATGGCACGCGGCGGCTTTGCCGGCGGTCCTGGCCAGAGCCGCTTCGACCGGGTGGAGAGCTTCTCGTCCACCTATGCCACGCCCGGCTGGCAGCGCGCGCAGGCGCAGCGCTCGCTGAATGAGGCGCAGGCCCGCTTCACCGGCCGCTCGGGCAGCCAGGCCTTCGGTTCCAGCTATGCCGAAGGGCGCGGCGGCTTCCAGGGCCGGCTCACCGATCGTTCGGGCGGAGGACGCACGATCGAGGGGGAACTGATCGCCCGGTCGACCGGCGAGCCGTCGCGCTTCCAGCCCGGCGACCGGGTCTTCCACCTGAAGTTCGGCTATGGCGACGTGGTCGCCGCCGACGGCAACAAGCTCACCGTCCAGTTCGACAAGGCCGGCGAGAAGAAGGTGGTGGACAGTTTCGTCGAGGCGGCGTGATGGCCGGCCCCTGGCGGCACGCGGGGCCGGCGGCAGACCGCGAGGAGCTCACCCCGCACCACCCGGACCGTCCATCAGCGGGTCTGGGCGCGACAATCGCACGAGGGCATCGGCATCGGTGCAGGTGACCGTCCGCCCCTGCACCGTGACACCGTGTTCGGCGAGCGCCGCGAAGCTGCGCGACAGGCTCTCGCGGGTCATGCCGAGGAAGCTCGCCAGTTTCACCTTCTCGAAGGGCAGGGTGGTGACGAGCCGGTCGCCGCGGCGCTCGCCATGGGCAACAATCCAGGCAGCGAGCCGTTCCAGCCCGAGGCGCATCTTCTGTGCCTTCACCTCGCGCACCATCTCGCGGTAGCGCTCGGCCAGCTCGCAGACCACGGCGCGGGCAAAGGCGGCATCGCGTGCAAAGACGGCGCGGATCGCCTCCGCCGGGATCATCAGGATGCGCGAGGGTTGGAGCGTGCGGGCCGATTGCAGATAGACCTTGTCGACCAGCACCGCCGCCAGGATGAAGGTCGAGACCGGCTTCAGGAAGCCGATGGTGGTCTCCCGCCCTGCGTGGGTGGCGAACATCTCGACCAGGCCCTCCACAACGATGTGCAGGAAATCGGCGCGATCGCCCTCGTGAATGAGCAGCATCTGCGGCGGAAACCGCTGCAGGAAGGCGGCCTGGATCAGGGCCTCGAACTCCGCCCCCGCCATGTCCGCGAACAGCGGCAGGCGACGCACTGTCTCGATGTCGCCGGGTCGCACGCTTAAGGCCCTCCCTGACCGAAGTCTGGACGAAATTTACCCAAAGTCAAACATCGAAGTATCGTGCGTCAATACCGTATGTGATATAGAGTAGTTATGAGAATAACTATGATCAATGTTGCAATAAATCGCGTCAAACCCATCGTGTGTCTTGATTTCAATCAATACCGACAGAGGCGATCCGGACTTTCATCTCGGCACCGGGTGCCGCGGATTCGGTCGGCGGCGCCCCCGAACAAGGGCGATAGCCATGACCAGCGTGCCGTCCGCTTCCTCCCGCGACCAGTCGAGAGCTCTCTGGCTGTCGACGCTCGCCTTTACCGTCTGCTTTGCGGTCTGGACGATCTTCTCGATCATCGGCGTCCAGATCAAAAGGGATCTCGATCTCACCGAAACCCAGTTCGGCCTGCTCGTGGGTACGCCGATCCTCACCGGCTCGCTGATCCGCCTGATCCTCGGCATCTGGACCGACCAGTACGGGGGCCGGATCGTCTTTTCGGCCACCATGATGTCGGCGGCGGTTGCCACGTTCCTGCTGGTCTTCGCCTACGACTATCCGACCTTCCTGGTCGCCGCGCTTGGCGTCGGCATTGCCGGCGGATCCTTTGCCGTCGGCATCGCCTATGTCTCCAAATGGTATCCCAAGGAGAAGCAGGGCACCGCGCTTGGCATCTTCGGGGCTGGCAATGTCGGTGCGGCGGTGACCAAGTTCATCGCTCCCTTCATCATGATCGCCTATGGCTGGCGCATGGTCGCCATCGTCTGGGCGACCGTGCTGGCCGCGATGGCGGTCGTGTTCTTCCTGTTCACACGCGATGATCCCGACCTCGCCCGGCGCAAGGCCAGCGGGCAGAAGCCCGAGCCGATCTCTGCGCTGGTCGAGCCCCTGAAGAACGTCCAGGTCTGGCGCTTCTCCCTGTACTACTTCTTCGTATTCGGTGCCTTCGTGGCGCTGGCGCTCTGGCTGCCGCGCTACCTGATCGGCGTCTATGGCCTCGACATCGCGACGGCCGGCATGGTCGGCGCCGCCTATTCGATCCCGGCCTCGATCTTCCGTGCCTATGGCGGCCATCTCTCCGACAAGGTCGGTGCACGCACGGTCATGTACTGGACCTTCCTGGTCTCGGTCGGTTGCACCTTCATCCTGTCCTATCCACCGGCCGACTACATTGTGCGCACCACGACCGGCACGGTGACCTTCCACCTCGAGATCGGGCTTGGTGCCTTCATCGTGCTGACCTTCGTGCTCGGCTTCTTCATGAGCCTCGGCAAGGCGGCGGTCTACAAGCACATCCCCGTCTATTACCCGAATCGCGTGGGCCCGGTCGGCGGCATCGTCGGCCTGATCGGTGGCCTTGGCGGCTTCGTCCTTCCCATTGTCTTCGGTTTGCTCAACGATCTGACCGGCGTCTGGCAGAGCTGCTTCTGGCTGCTCTTCGCCATCGCCGCCGTGGCGCTCGTCTGGATGCACTTCGCCATCCTCGCGATGGAGCGCGAGGCGCGCGAGGCCGGCGTCGCCCGCGAGAGCCTGCCCGAGCTTCCCGAGATGCAGCCGATCCACGGGCCCGCGCAGAAGGGCGCGCTGGCCGCGACGGGCGCGATCCAGGACTGGCGTCCCGAGGATCCCGACTTCTGGGCCTCGAAGGGCAAGGCCATCGCAACCCGCAACCTCTGGATCTCGATCCCCAATCTCCTGCTTGCCTTCGCGGTCTGGATGGTCTGGTCGGTGGTGGTCGCCAAGTTGCCGGCTGTCGGCTTCCGCTTCACCACCGACCAGCTGTTCTGGCTGGCGGCTCTCCCGGCGCTGTCGGGCGCCACCCTGCGCATTGCCTATGGCTTCATGCCGCCGGTCTTTGGCGGCCGGCTATGGACCACGCTGGCCACCTGGTCACTGCTGATCCCGGCGATCGGCATCGGCCTTGCGGTGCAGAATCCGAGCACGCCCTACGTGGCCTTCCTGGCGCTCGCCCTGCTCTGCGGCTTCGGCGGTGCCAATTTTGCCTCCTCCATGGCCAATATCGCCTTCTTCTTCCCGAAGGCCGAAAAGGGCAACGCCCTGGCGCTGAATGCCGGCCTTGGCAATCTTGGCGTGTCGGTCGTCCAGTTCGTCGTGCCCCTGGTCATCACCGTCGGGGTGTTCGGCTGGCTCGGCGGTGATCCCCAGATGGCCACGACTGGCGAGCGGCTGTTCCTGCAGAACGCCGGCTTCATCTGGGTGCCGTTCATCGTCGCCGCGGCCCTCGCGGCGTGGTTCGGCATGGATGACCTTGCCAGCATGAAGGCGTCCTTCGCCGATCAGGCCGTCATCTTCCAGCGCCGGCACACCTGGATCATGTGCTGGCTCTATGTGGGCACCTTCGGCTCGTTCATCGGCTATTCGGCCGGCTTCCCGCTGCTGACCAAGACGCTGTTCCCGCACATCGACGCCCTGCAACTGGCCTTCCTCGGGCCGCTGGTCGGTGCCGTCTCACGCTCGATGACCGGGTGGGTCTCTGACCGGTGGGGGGGCGGCCGGGTGACGCTGTGGGTGTTCTCCGGCATGGCGGTGGCGGTGCTGGCGGTCCTCTACTTCATCTCCATCAAGGACCAGCCGGGCGCGTTCGTGGGCTTCTTCGTCAGCTTCATGGCGCTGTTCACGCTGACCGGCATCGGCAATGCCTCCACCTTCCAGATGATCCCCGCGATCATGCGCAAGGACATGAGCCGGCTCATGCCGGGCGTTGACGAGCCGACCCGCACCCGACAGGCCGAGATGGAGGCCGCGGCGATCATCGGCTTCTCCTCGGCCATCGGCGCCTATGGCGGCTTCTTCATCCCCAAGGCCTACGGCACCTCGATCGCCATGACCGGCTCGGTCGATGGCGCGCTGTGGGCCTTCTTCGTCTTCTACCTCACCTGCATCGCCATCACCTGGGCGGTCTACACGCGCCGCGGCGGCGTCCTGCACGACGTCGAGCGGATGCGCGCGGCCCCCGCCCTTCAGCCTGCCCAGTGACCAGGGACACCCGGCCATGTCGCATTTCCTCGACCGCCTGACCTTCTTCACCCGGGCCACCGGCCAGTTCGCCAACGGCCATGGCATTACCACGACCGAGGACCGCTCCTGGGAGGACGGCTACCGGAAACGCTGGCAGTCGGACAAGATCGTTCGCTCGACCCACGGCGCCAACTGCACGGGTTCGTGCTCCTGGAAGATCTACGTCAAGGGCGGGATCGTCACCTGGGAGACCCAGCAGACCGACTATCCGCGCACCCGGCCGGATCTGCCCAATCACGAGCCCCGCGGCTGCTCGCGCGGCGCCTCCTATTCCTGGTACCTCTATTCCGGCAACCGGGTGAAATATCCGATGGTGCGCTCGCGGCTCATCAAGCTCTGGCGCGAGGCACGCGCCACCCGCACGCCTGTCGCCGCCTGGGCCTCCATCGTCGAGGATGCAGCAAAGCGGCGCAGCTACACCTCCATGCGCGGCCATGGCGGCTTCGTCCGCTCCAGCTGGGAGGAGGTCAACGAGATCATCGCCGCCGCCAATGCCTATACGGTCAGGACCTACGGACCTGACCGCATCTACGGCTTCTCGCCGATCCCGGCCATGTCCATGGTCTCCTACGCCGCCGGCTCGCGCTACCTGTCGCTGCTCGGCGGCGTGTGCATGTCCTTCTACGACTGGTACTGCGACCTGCCCCCCGCTTCGCCCCAGACCTGGGGCGAGCAGACCGACGTGCCCGAATCGGCCGACTGGTACAATTCCGGCTTCCTGATCCTGTGGGGCTCGAACGTTCCGCAGACGCGCACGCCGGACGCCCATTTCTATACCGAGGCGCGCTATCGCGGCGCCAAGTCGGTGGTCATCTGCCCGGACTATTCGGAGGCCTCCAAGTTCGCCGACCTCTGGATCTCTGTGAAGCAGGGCACCGACGCGGCTCTCGCCATGGCCATGGGCCATGTCGTCCTGAAGGAATTCTACGTCGACCGGCAAGCCGCCTATTTCCAGGAATATGCCCGGCGCTACACGGACATGCCGATGCTGGTGCGTCTCGTCGAGCAGGACGGCCGCCTGGTCCCCGAGCGTCAGCTGCGCGCCAGCGACTTCAAGGACGGTCTCGGCGAGACCAACAATCCCGAATGGAAGACGGTCGCCATCGACGGACGGACACAGACGGTCTGCGTGCCGCATGGCTCTGTCGGCTTCCGTTGGGGCGAGAAGGGCAAATGGAACCTCGAGGAGAAGGACGCCAGAGGCAATGACACCGAACTGCTGCTGACGCTGGCGGGTCCGAAGGCCGAGCTGGCGAACGTCGCCTTCCCCTATTTCGGCAACATCGCGCACGAGCACTTCGCCTCGACCGGTCACGACTCGGTGCTGATGCGCAAGGTCCCAGTGAAGCGTGTGACGCTGAAGGACGGCGAGGCGATCGTCGCCACCGTCCACGACCTGATGCTGGCCAATTACGGCGTCGACCGCGGCTTTGTCGGCGACACCGTGCCGAAGAGCCTTGACGACGATGGCCCCTACACCCCCGCCTGGGCCGAGACGATCACCGGCGTGCCGCGCGACCAGATCATGACGGTTGCGCGCGAGTTCGCCCGCAATGCCGAGAAGACCAGAGGCCGTTCGATGGTCATCATCGGTGCCGCCATGAACCACTGGTACCACGCCGACATGAACTATCGCGGCGTGATCAACATGCTGGTCATGTGCGGTTGCATCGGCCAGTCGGGCGGTGGTTGGTCGCACTATGTCGGCCAGGAGAAGCTGAGACCCCAGTCGGGCTGGGCGCCGCTCGCCTTCGCGCTCGACTGGGCGCGGCCGCCGCGCCAGCAGAACTCGACCTCGGCCTGGTATGTCAACACCGACCAGTGGCGCTACGAGACGGTGACGCCGGAGGAAATCCTCTCGCCGACCGCCCCGAAGGGCGACTGGGACGGCTCGATCATCGACTACAACGTGCGCGCCGTGCGCATGGGCTGGCTGCCGGCTTATCCGACCCTGAAGGAGAACGCGCTGGAGATCGCCGGCAGGGCTGCCGCCGCAGGCCTCGATGTGAAGGACTATGTGGCCGGCGCGCTGAAGTCTGGCGAACTGAACTTCGCCTGGGAGGATCCGGACGACCCGAAGAACTGGCCGCGCAACCTGTTCGTCTGGCGCTCCAACCTGCTCGGCTCCTCAGGCAAGGGCCACGAATACTTCCTGAGGCACCTCCTCGGCACAACCCACGGTGTGCTTGGCAAGGATCTCGGCCGGACCGGCGGGGTCAAGCCGAAGGAGGTCAGGTGGCACGAGGAGGCGCCGGAGGGCAAGCTCGATCTGCTCGTGACGCTCGACTTCCGCATGTCCACGACCTGCGTCTATTCCGACATCGTGCTGCCGACCGCCACCTGGTACGAGAAGAACGATCTCAACACCTCCGACATGCACCCCTTCATCCACCCGCTGACCGCGGCCGTGGACCCGATCTGGGAATCGAGGTCGGACTGGGAGATCTACAAGGGGCTGGCCAGGGCCTTCTCGAGCGTGGCTCCCGAAATGCTCGGCGTCGAGAAGGACGTCGTGCTCACCCCGATCATGCACGACAGCGCCGGCGAGATCGCCCAGGCCTTCGACGTGAAGGACTGGAAGAAGGGCGAGATCGACCCGATCCCCGGCAAGACCATGCCGGCGGTGACGGTGATCGAGCGCGATTACCCGAACCTCTATGCCCGCTTCACTTCGCTCGGCCCGCTCATGGAAAAGATCGGCAATGGCGGCAAGGGCATGGCCTGGAACACCCAGCACGAGGTCCAGCTTCTGAAGGAGCTGAATGGCGTGCACCATGAGGGGCCGACAAGGGGCCTTGCGAAGATCGAGACCGACGTCGACGCGACCGAGGTCATTCTCATGCTGGCGCCGGAGACCAATGGCGAGGTCGCGGTCAAGGCCTGGGATTCGCTCGGCGGCTTCACCGGCCGCGAGCACACCCATCTCGCCATCCCCAAGGAGGACGAGAAGATCCGCTTCCGGGACGTCGCCGCCCAGCCGCGCAAGATCATTTCCTCGCCGATCTGGTCAGGGCTGGAGAGCGAGAAGGTCTGCTACAATGCCGGCTACACGAATGTCCACGAACTGATCCCGTGGCGCACGCTGTCCGGCCGCCAGCAGCTCTACCAGGATCATCTCTGGATGCGGGCCTTCGGCGAGGCGCTCTGCGTCTATCGCCCGCCGATCGACCTCAAGGCGGTCAGGCCGGTCATCGGCCATAGGCCGAACGGCAACCGGCAGGTGGTGTTGAACTTCATCACGCCGCACCAGAAGTGGGGCATCCACTCCACCTATACCGACAACCTGATGATGCTCACGCTGTCGCGCGGCGGGCCCATCGTCTGGCTGTCGGAGACGGACGCGGCATCCGCCGGCATCGTCGACAATGACTGGGTGGAGGCCTTCAACGCCAACGGCGCGCTGGTCGCCCGCGCGGTCGTCTCCCAGCGCATGAAGACCGGCACGGTCTTCATGTACCACGCGCAGGAGAAGATCGTGAACGTGCCGGGGGCGGAGACCACCGGCAAGCGCGGCGGCATCCACAACTCGGTGACCCGCGCTGTCCTCAAGCCGACCCACATGATCGGCGGCTATGCCCAGCTCGCCTACGGCTTCAACTACTACGGCACCATCGGCACCAACCGCGACGAGTTCGTCATCGTCCGCAAGCTGGCGAATGTCGACTGGCTGGAGCGCCCCTTTGACGAGGCGAAGGCCCGTCAGTTGGGCGTCCAGGCCGCAGCCGAGTGATCAGGAGAACAGCCATGAAGATTCGTGCCCAGATCGCGATGGTGCTGAACCTCGACAAGTGCATCGGCTGCCATACCTGTTCGGTCACCTGCAAGAACGTCTGGACCAACCGCGAGGGCGTCGAATACGCCTGGTTCAACAATGTCGAGACCAAGCCCGGCATTGGCTACCCGAGGGACTGGGAGAACCAGGACCGCTGGAAGGGGGGCTGGACGCGCAAGCGCAACGGCAGCATCCAGCCGCGCATCGGCTCCAAATGGCGGGTGCTGGCGAACATTTTCGCCAACCCCGACCTGCCGGAGATCGACGACTACTACGAGCCCTTCACCTTCGATTACGAGCACCTGCAGAAGACGCCGGAACTGGAGGCCTTCCCGACTGCCCGGCCGCGCTCGCTGATCACCGGCGAGCGGATGGAGAAGATCGAATGGGGTCCGAACTGGGAGGAAATCCTCGGCGGCGAGTTCGCCAGGCGATCGAAGGACAGGAACTTCGACGGCATCCAGAAGGAGATCTATGGCCAGTTCGAGAACACCTTCATGATGTATCTGCCGAGGCTGTGCGAGCACTGCCTCAACCCGACCTGTGTCGCCGCCTGCCCGTCGGGGGCCATCTACAAGCGCGACGAGGACGGCATCGTCCTGATCGACCAGGACAAGTGCCGAGGCTGGCGCATGTGCGTGTCGGGCTGCCCCTACAAGAAGATCTATTTCAACTGGAGCTCCGGCAAGTCGGAGAAGTGCATCTTCTGCTATCCGCGCATCGAGGTCGGCCAGCCCACCGTCTGCTCGGAGACCTGCGTCGGCCGCATCCGCTATCTCGGCGTCCTGCTCTACGACGCTGACCGGATCGAGGAAGCTGCTTCGACGGCTAACGAACAGGATCTCTACGAGGCTCAGCTCGGCCTGTTCCTGGACCCCAACGACCCGAGCGTGATCGAGGAGGCGCGCCGGCAGGGCATTCCCGACACCTGGCTGGAGGCGGCAAAGCGCTCGCCGGTCTGGAAGATGGCGATGGAGTGGAAGGTCGCCTTCCCGCTCCATCCCGAATACCGGACCATGCCCATGGTCTGGTACGTGCCGCCGCTCTCGCCGATCCAGTCGGCGGCGGAAGCCGGCAAGATCGGCATCGACGGCGAGATGCCGGACGTCAGGTCGCTGCGCATCCCGGTGAGATACCTCGCCAATCTGCTCACGGCCGGCAAGGAGGAGCCGGTCGTCACCGGCCTCGAGCGCATGCTCGCCATGCGCGCCTACATGCGGGCCAAGACGATTGACGGCGTGATCGACGAAACCATTGCGCACCGCGTCGGCCTCACCGGCCAGGCGATCGAGGACATGTACCACGTCATGGCCATTGCCGATTACGAGGACCGGTTCGTCATCCCGACGACCCACCGCGAATGGACCGAGGATGCCTACGACCTGCGCGGCTCCTGCGGGTTCTCGTTCGGCAATGGCTGCTCCGACGGCGACACCAGGCCCAGCCTGTTCGGCAAGCCGAAGGCGAAAAATCCGATGGAGGTCGTGTGATGAAGACGTTCAGGGTCCTGTCCGCGCTGCTCTCCTATCCATCCGCCGACATGGTCGCCGCATTGCCCGAGCTTCGCATCGTCCTCGCCATGGAAGGCCTGTTGCCGGCACCCGGCCGTCGGCTCATCGAGCCTCTGTTCGACGCGCTGGCCACGGCCGACCTCACCGAAGCGCAGGAGCGCTACGTCTTCCTGTTTGACCGCACGCGCTCGCTCTCCCTGCACCTCTTCGAGCACGTCCATGGCGAGAGCCGCGACCGTGGGCAGGCCATGGTCGACCTGAAGCAGGTCTATGAGGCGGCGGGGCTCCATCTCGCCACCACCGAGCTTCCCGACTACCTGCCGGCCTTCCTCGAATATCTGTCGCTGCGGCCGGCACCCGAGGCGGTCGGGCTGCTGGCCGAAACGGTCCACATCCTGACCACGCTGGCCGAACGGCTGGAGAAGCGGTCCTCGCCCTATGCCGGCCTGATGCGGGCCCTCGTCATGCTGTCGAGCGCCCGGCCGAAGGCGGAGGCGCTCGCCGCCATCGTCGCCGATGACGGCATCGAGCCTGATGATCTGGAGGCGCTCGATGCCGTCTGGATGGACGAGGAGGTGTCCTTCGGACCCGGTGCCGCCACGGCTGCCTGCGGCAAGGATGCGCTCGGCGCCAGGCTGCGCGCGGCCAGCCGGCCGGCCGAGGGTATCTCGGCACCGCAGTCGTCGGGGCCGCGCATCATCGTGTCCCACAACCGCATTCCCCTTTCCTGAAGGAGCCGCGCCATGGCTGCCTCGCTCAACCATATCCTCTTTGGCTGGTACCCCTATGCGGCGTTGACCGTGTTCCTTGTGGGCAGCCTGATCCGCTTTGACCGCGAGCAATACACGTGGAAGGCGTCCTCCTCGCAGATCCTCCGCAAGCGCCAGCTGCGCTGGGGGTCCAACCTCTTTCATGTTGGCATCCTGGCCATCTTCCTCGGTCATCTGGTCGGCCTGCTGACGCCGATCGCGGTGTTCGATGCCATGGGCATCTCCCATGGGGCCAAGCAGGTGCTGGCCATCGTCGCGGGCGGCCTTGCAGGCATCGCCTGCTTCGTCGGCCTGGTCCTGCTGCTGCACCGGCGCCTGTTCGATCCGCGCATCCGCGCCACCTCCTCCTTTGCCGATACCGCGATCCTCGTCATCCTGTTCGTCCAGCTCTGCCTCGGCCTGGCAACCATTCCGCTCTCGCTTGGTCATCTGGACGGCCACGAGATGGTCAAGTTCATGACCTGGGCGCAGGGCATCGCTTATCTGCAGCCTGGTGCGGCCGAGGCGATCGCCGACGTGCACCCGATCTTCAAGGCGCACATCGTTCTTGGCCTGACGATCTTCCTCGTCTTCCCGTTCACCCGCCTCGTCCATGTCTGGTCGGCGCCGGTCTGGTATCTCGGCCGGCGCGGCTACCAGATCGTGCGCACGCGCGATGGCCGGCGGGTATCGGCCAGCTCGCGGCCGGCAAGCTGACGAACTGAGGGAGACGCGGCATGTCCAGCCCACCCCCCGCCCGTTCGCTCAGGCCGACCGCCAGTCGCGGCCTCGTCTCGGTGAACGGCAGGGTCATTGCCCCCGATGCCATCCGGCGCGAGGCCCGCAATCACCCGGACCTGCCGCCGCCCGAGGCCTGGAGGGCGGCCGCCACGGCCCTCGTGGTCAAGGAACTGCTGGTTCAGGAGGCACGCCGCCTCGGCGTCACCGGCGAACCGGCAAGCGACGGGGAGGGTCGCAGCGAGACGGAGGAGGAGGCCGCAATCCGCGCGCTGGTGGAGCGCGAGGTGCGTGTGCCCGAAGCTGGCGAAGCCGAATGCCGGCGCTATTACGAGGCCAATCGCCGTCGATTTCGCTCGGCGGATCTCATGGAAGTCTCGCACATCCTCGTCGCTGCCTCGCCCGGCGATCCGGATGCCCGCCGGGAGGCGGAGGCCTTGGCGACACGGCTTGCCGCACGGCTCGTCGTCGAGCCCGGCCTTTTCGCCGAACTCGCCAGGATCCATTCCCGGTGCCCATCGGGTGCCCAGGGCGGCTCGCTCGGCCAGCTCTCGCCCGGTTCCACCGTTCCGGAATTCGAGGCGGCTTTGGCGGCGATGACCCCCGGCATTGTCGCCCCGCGACCTGTGGAGACGCGCTACGGGTTCCATGTCGTCCGGCTGGAACGGCGCATCGAGCGGCGGCAGCTGCCCTTCGAGCTGGTCCACACCCGCATTGCCGATTATCTCGCCCAGGCCGCGCGCCACCGTGCGCAGGCGCAATATGTTGCCCGGCTTGTCTCGGCGGCCGATATCCGCGGCGTCGCGCTTGCCGGCGCCGCCGACCACCGCGTCCATTGACGGAGGCTGTCATGCTGCTCGGTGACGTGCTGGCCCGGCTCGGCGACCCGCTGACGGCGGAGAAGGCGCTCGCGGCCCTCGACGACCTCCCGCTGGCGGCCGCCATCACCGTGGAGGCGGACGCCGGCGGCGTATCGCCGGGCGAGCTGATCGTCAGCCGCCTCGCCGACTATGCCGATGGCGCCGACGACGAGGAATGGACCACGCTGATCGGCCAGATGGGCCGGTCCGGCGACCCCGGCGGGGTGCTGCTGAGGCGGGTGCTGACCAGCTGCTCGCACGGCAAGGGCGCCTGCTCCTGCCGCGGCGGGCATCGCTGACGAGCGGACCTTCGCCGGGAGAACCGTTTCATGACGCTCGACCATCTGTTCGACCGGAATGTCGCCTGGGTCGCGCGCAAGCGCCGGGACGACCCGACCTTCTTCATGCGCATGGCCGAGCAGCAGACGCCGGACTATCTGTGGATCGGCTGCGCCGACAGCCGGATCACGGCCAATGATGTCCTCGGTCTCGATCCCGGCGAGGTCTTCGTCCAGCGCAACATCGCCAATATGGTCCATACCAGCGACATGAACCTGCTGGCGGTGCTCGAATTTGCCGTCGAGACGCTGAAGGTCGGCCATGTCATCGTCTGCGGCCATACGAATTGCGGCGGTGTGCGGCGGGCCATGGGAACGGACCGTTCGGCCCTCGTCGATCACTGGCTCCAGCCACTGGTCATGCTCTACCGCAAGCACGGCGCGGTCTTCGACGGCCTCGCCGGAGAGCAGGAGCGGCTCGACCGCCTCTGCGCGCTCAACGTCCAGATGCAGGTCCGGCGCGTCATGCAGACGCCGATCGTCGAGGCGGCCTGGGAGCGCGGGCAGCCGCTGCAGGTGCATGGCTGGATGTATGGCGTCGAGGACGGCTTCCTGCGAAAGCTCGAACCGCCTGTCGGTTCACTCGCGGAACGGGATCGCCTGCCGACCATCGACGATTGCGCCCGCAACCCGGTCGAGCCGAAAAGCGCCATGCGCCTGCAGGCCATGGCCGCCTTCGCTGCCGACGCGGCGGGAGAGACCCGGTCCTGCCGCTGCGCCGGATGCTGACCGGCGAAGCCGGGCTCAGGCAGCGGGCGGCAAGGGGCGCCGGCGCATGAGGCTCATGGCGACATAGGCGAGGACGGCCGTGCCGATGGCGCCGACGGTCCAGATCGCCGCGACGAGCACCCAGTCGATCGGCCCGCCGATGTCGGCCGGCGCGGACTGGGTCATCAGCCACATCAGGGCGAGGGCGGCGAAGCCTCCGGCCAGCCCGATGAGCTCGGCCAGCACGAGGCGGCCGCTCGACACGCCCCGGTCGCGTACCAGCACGACCAAAAGGCCGACGAGCCCCGCGATCGCCAGGCCCACCAGAAGCCAGAGCAGCGGCCCCAGCATCTCCTGGAACACCGCCACGAAGATCATGGGATCGAGATCCTTCATCGTCCTCTCCTCAGGCAAGGCCGCGCAGCATGGCGGTGTAGGTCGGCTTCAGGGCGATCTCCTTCATGACCCAGGTGACCCAGAGCTCCTCGAGGGGAGCGATCACGCCGGGGAAGGAGGGCACCAGATTGTCCTGGTAGTCGAACTCGACGAGCATGGCCCGGCCGATCCGGGTGATCAGCGGGCAGGACGTGTAGCCGTTGAAGGCGGCCTGGCTGCGCGTGCCGGCAATGTCGGCGACCAGATGATCGACCACGACCGGCACCTGCCACTTCACGCTGGCCGCCGTCTTGCCCTTCGGTACGCCGGCGACATCGCCGAGCGAGAAGACATTGGCAAAGCGCGGATGGCGCAGGCTCGCGCGGTCCGCCTCGATCCAGCCATCCGCCGCCAGCGGGCCCGTTTGCCAGGGCAGGGGACTGTTGCGCACGACGGCCGGCGCCCGCATGGGCGGCACCACATTGACGAAGTCGAAGCCGATCTCCGCCGGGCCGTTGGGCGTGCGGAAGGTCGCCCGTTTCCGGCCCGGATCGATGGCGGTCATGACATGCTCGTGCACCACCTTCACGCCCCGGTCGGCGAACAGCATGCGCACCTTTTCCGAAACGATCGGCACGCTGAACAGGGCCCGGTTCTGCGCCGTGTAGATCAGTTCCGCCTTGCCGCGATTGCCCCGACGGCGCAGCACGTCATCGGTGATGAACGCATATTTGAGCGGCGCGCCCGCACATTTCATCTCGGTTGCCGGCCGGCCGAACAGGCCGACGCCTCCCCGGTCGGCGAAGCGCGCCATCTCGCGATAGGTCGCGGCGGCCGCTGCCGGGCTGGCATAGACGCTGCCGATGCCGTCCTTGCCGATCAGCGACACATCCATGCCCTCGATGGATCCATAGGCCAGTTCGAGACCCGTGGCGACGATCAGGTAATCATAGCCGACGCGACGCCGGCCATCGGTCACGACGACCCGGGCGACGGGGTCGATCTCCGCCGCCGCCTCCTCGATGAGGGTTGCCTCGCGTGGCACATAGTCGCGCGTGGAGGAGACGACATAGCCCTCGGGCCTGAGCCCGGCGGCAACCAGCGTGAATCCGGGCTGATAGAGGTGCTCGCGCCGGCGGTCGATCAGCGTGATCGAGGCTCCGTCCAGCCGCTGGGCCAGCCGCGAGGCGGCGGCCAGACCGGCCGCGCCGGCCCCGACAATGACGATCCGTGCCGAGGTGCGAACCTTCGGCGAAGCGGCCGCCGCGGACGTGGCCGGCAGCAGGCCGACCATGGCCCCGGCCAGCAGCTTGCGGCGGTCGAGGGACGGACCGGAGCCGGACAAGGGTTCGACAGGGAACATCGGCTTTCTCCTCACCCTCCCGGCGGCGACACGGGAGCCGGCCGCGCGGGGGTGTCATCGTGTATATATGAATATTCGGATATCAGAATATATTTCGGATGCCAATGCAGGTCGCCCCACCCGCATGGTTCAGGACATCAGACTTTCGGCCGATCGGCCATGATCTGGCGCAAGGGCGCTGGCTCGGCCGGCCGTTGGCGATGCGATCCGGTCCGGTGCGTCAGCGGGTCGCGATCCGGCGCGGGCCCGGATCAGGCCGGAGCCGGGAGTCCACGGTCAGCCTGCCAGCCCGGCGTCAAGGCAAGCGCGGTCATGGCTGGGTGGTGATCGGAGCCCTGGACCTTCGGCACGCTCTCATCGCGCGCGACGGGCAGGCCGGACGGCCAGTCCCTCCGCCGGTCATCGGAGAGACGAGCAAAAGAAAAGGGGGCGGCCGCCGGCCACCCCCTGCACCTGACATGCCCTTGCCGTCGCCGGCCGCTCACTCCAGGCAATCGAGCGGCAGCACCGAGGCATCGGCGTTCTGCAGGATGTCGGCCGCCGGCAGCGGCTCGCCGTTGGCCCGCTCCTGCGGCTGGATGCCGTTGGCGGCGAGGAAGGTCCGCACGAGATTCAGCTTGATGCCGAAATTGATGTTCTGGGCGGTTCGCTCGCCGGAGATCTTGTCGATCTGCGAGACGACCACGCCCACGACCAGGCCGGACGCGTCCAGCACCGGCCCGCCGGAATTGCCCGGCTGCGTCGGCGCCGTGTACTGGAAGCGGCTCTGGTCGCCGAGCGCCCCGCGCAGGCCCGAGACGATCCCCTCCGTGACATTGACGCCCCCCAGCTGGGAGCGCGCTGGATAGCCGACCAGCACGACCCGTTCGCCGGCCCGCACCCCCTCGCTGTTGCGGAAGGCGAGCGGCTGGCTGGTGGCGCCTTCCTCGATGAGGACAGCGAGATCGGCCCCCTCGTCGGCGCCGATCAGGCGAAGCGGGATCCGCCGTCCGCCCGGCCGGGAAATGGCCACTGTCGAGCAGCCGTCGATGACATGATGGTTGGTCAGCACGTGACCCGTCGCGGAGATGTAGAATCCGGTGCCGGTGGAGGCGACCGTTCCGGGTCGTCCCTGGCGCCCGATGGCCTGTTCGGGATTGGCGCACAGATCCTGGTCGCGCCGCTCCATGGACTGGCCGCCCTCATAGACCACGCGCAGATCCCAGTTGCATCCGCCTTCCTCCGGCAGCCGCAGCTCGAGGCGGAACCGGGCGGGCATGATTTCCCGGCCGAGGCGGTCGTCGCCCCAATGGGTGTCGCTGACGGGGGTCAGATAGACCTCGCGGATGACCGTCCGGCCGGAATTGGTCAGCACCACACGCCGGCCATTGTCCGGTCCCCCGCCGTCAATGCGGTAGGCATTCGGGCCGCCGAAGGCGACCTCGCGGCGCTCGCAGATATTGTGCCGCATGCGCCGCTCCTCGCGCCCGCCGGCATAGACGATCCTCAGGTCGAAATTGCACTGGTCATCGCGCTCCACCCGGGCCGTGAAGCGCCCGCCGACCGGGATGGCGCTGCCGTTCAGCAGGTCATCGCCCCAGGTTGACAGGCGCGACGAGGAGATGAACAGCGAATCGATCGGATTGGCGCCTTCGTTGACCACGGTGACCTCGACCGTCACGGGCCGGCTGGCCCGCGCATCGGCACGCTGCTTGCGTTCGCCACGGCCGGTCGTCAGGGCCGGCCCGGAGACCAGATGCTCGCGGGTCTGGCACAGGTCCACCCCCGTGGAGACATCCTCCTGGTTGTTGTCGAACACGGCCCGGATGTCGTACTGGCAGGAGCGCCCGCGCGGCATGCGGACGGTGAAGGCGTCGCGCGCGGCCACCGTCTCGTTGCCGAGCCGGTCGCGGCCCCAGCTGCTGGTGCCGGTCGGCCGGACATAGAGATACTGGATCACCACGGACGAGCGGTTGACCACGGAGAATTCCAGCTGCTCGCCCTGCTGCGCATGCGGCACCGAAGCCTGGCCGGATCCGGTTGTCGAATCGAACACCACCTCCCGGTCGACACACAGGTTCTGCCGCGGGATGCTGCGGTCGCCGCCGCCGCCATCGAAGGTCGCCGTGAGGCCATAGATGCATCCGGCCGAGCGGGCCACGCGGCCCGTATAGCTCCGCCCGGCTTCCACGACCGTCGCGCCGAGGATGTCATCCCCTTCCTGACCATCGGCATCGGTCAGACGCAGCACCTGCAGGGTGTTGCCCGTCCGGTTGCGGACGACGAAGAGGGCCACGGGGCCAGGCCTTGCCAGGTCCGCGGCGCTCGCCACGCTGCGCCCGGTGAGGGTGATCTCCGCGCGCTGGCACAGATTGGCACCGAGGCGCGTTTCCTCGACGCCGTTCTCGAAGAGGGCGCGCACGTCGAAACGGCACTGCGATCCTTCCCCGAGCCGGAAGCTGAACCGGGCATTGGCGCGCACGGTTTCGTTGCCCAGCCGGTCATCGCCCCAGGCCGGATCCGTGGCCGGTGTCACGTAGAGGTATTGCAGGGTGCTGCTGGCACGGTTGACGACCGTGACCTCGGCGGGTGGGGCTGCGCGCTGGCGCTGTCGTTGCTGCGCATCGGCCGGTGAGACCGACAGGAGCGAGGCTGCCAGGAGCCCCAGACAGGCGCCGGCAGTGGAACGGGGCAGGATGGACATGAAGAAGGCCTCTCCGGTTTTCGGCCCGATGCGGTGCGATGGTCCGTCTCTAGGCCCGGCCGATTTCTGCAGGGTTTCGCTGGCTCGTGGCTTTTGCAGGGCATCAGCCCCGTCTCGAAACGCCACAGAAATCTTCACGGGCGGACATGCCGGTTGACACGGCGCGCGCGCGCGCCGAAGAGGCAGCATGCTGGAAGGCCTTCATCCCGTATCCCCGACCCATCTGATGCGGCTCGAAACGTCGGAGCGCGCCGCGCGCCGGGTCGCGGACATCATGTCGGAGAGCTTCGACCCGGCCGAGACGGCCGTTGCCGCCTTCGAGGCCCCGGATGGCCGGATCTGGCTCGTGGAGGTGTTCTTCCGCGAGGCGCCCGACGAGGCGGCCGTGCGCGAGCTCGTCCGTGTCGCCGCCGGAGAGGCGGTCGCGGCCTGCATCAGCTTCCAGGCCCTGGAGGCCAAGGACTGGGTGCGGAGCTCGCTGGAGGGCCTCAGGCCAGTCCGGGCGGGACGTTTCTGCATTCACGGATCGCATGACCGCGACCGGGTGCCGGTGAATGCCATCGGCATCGAGATCGAGGCGGCGCTGGCCTTCGGCACCGGTCATCATGGCACCACGCTCGGCTGCCTGCGGGCGATCGACCGGCTCGGCGCGCAGCGCAGACCCCGGCGCGTCCTCGATGTCGGCACCGGCACGGGCGTGCTGGCCATTGCCGCGGCCCTGCGCCACCGTCTGCCCGTGCTCGCTTCCGATATCGACGCGGTCTCGGTGCAGGCCGCGCGCGCCAATGCCGCGCTCAACCGCGCCCGCGCCTTCGTCCGGGTCATCCACGCCGCCGGGCTGAAGGATGGTCGCTTCCGCCGCGCCGGTCCGTTCGATCTGGTGCTGGCCAACATCCTGCCGCGGCCGCTGGTGGGGCTCTCCACGGATCTGTGCGCCCTGGTCGCCCATGGCGGGACGGTCGTGCTGTCCGGCATCATCCCGCCCCATGCCAACCTCGTCCTCTCGGCCTATCGGGCGTGCGGGCTCAGGCTCGTGCGGCGGGAGATCATCGAGGGCTGGGTGACGCTGACCATGGTGCGGGGCCGCTGACCGGCGCGGCCCGCCGAGTCAGCCCTTGCCGTCCTTGTCCGTCTCCCTGCGCTCGGCCAGCGGCCCGGGCGAAGACGGTGACGACCTGCCCTGAAGGTCGTCGATCCGGCGCCTGAGGCGGGCGAGGGCGGCCTCGTCGTCGCTGTCGGGTTTGGGCTGATCGGGCATGGGGTGCCTCCGGGCGGGCGGCCGGGGGATCGGCCGGATCGACAGCTTGCCCCCCCAGGGGCGAGGTGATCAACTCCCGCTCCCGCCAAGGTCGCCTCCCATGCGTTTCGTCATCCGACTTGCCAAATGGCTCCTCGTCCTGATCGTCGTGGCCGTTGTCGGCGTCGCGGCGACCGGCTTCTGGTACATGCGGGCGGTGGAGCCGCAGGTCAGCGGCACCCTGCGCCTGGCAGGCTTTGAGCAGCCGGTCGAGATCATCCGCGACCGGGAGGGGGTGGCGCACATCTTCGCCCGCAGCGACGACGATGCGGCGGCCGCGCTCGGCTATGTCCATGCCCAGGACCGGTTGTGGCAGATGGAGATGAACCGTCGCATCGCCAATGGCCGGCTTGCCGAACTGGTCGGCCCGCCGGGCCTGGAGACCGACCGCTTCCTGCGCACCATCGGCATCCGTCGCTCGTCCGAGGCGATCTGGAGCCGTCTCGATGCGCCGACCAGGGCGCTGCTCACCGCCTATGCCCGCGGCGTGAATGCCTATCTGGACAACCGTCCGGGGCCGCTGCCGCCGGAGTTCCATCTCCTTGGCGCGCCCGCCCCCGAACGCTGGAGCGAGGTCGATTCCATCGGCTGGTCCCTGATGATGGCCCTCGATCTCGGCGGCAATCTCAGCGCCGAGATCATGCGCCTCAGGCTGGCGCAGGCCGGGCTCTCCATGCAGCGCATCGGCGAGATCCTGCCGCCCTATCCCGGCGAGCGCTGGCCGGACCTGCCTGACTATACGGCACTCTACCGCTCGCTCGGCGCGGCGACGCAGCGCGCCGCCGTCCTCGTGCAGCCCATGGGCCTCGGCCTGGAGGGCGTCGGCTCGAACAACTGGGTGGTGTCCGGCGCGCGCTCGCAGACCGGCAAGCCCCTGCTTGCCAACGATCCCCATCTCGGCCTGTCAGCCCCGGCGCTGTGGTATTTCGCGCGGGCCACCACGCCCTCGGGCACGGTGATCGGCGCCACGCTGCCGGGCCTTCCAGGCGTCGTGCTCGGCCGCAATGAGCGGATCGCCTGGGGCTTCACCAATACCGGCCCGGACGTGCAGGATCTCTACATCGAACGCGTCGATCCGGCCGATCCGATGCGCTACCAGGCACCCGACGGCTGGCGCCGCTTCGAGACTGTGGAGGAGGTGATCCGCGTCAAGGGCCAGCCCGACGAGCGGATCACCGTGCGCATCAGCCGCAACGGCCCGGTGATCTCGGACGGCGCTTCGCGCGGAGCCTCCTCGGGCGTGCCGGCCGGTCATGCCCTGGCGCTGAAATGGACGGCGCTGAGCCCCGACAACCTGACCATCCAGGCCTTCGGTCCGATGAACCGGGCCCGCAACTGGGCCGAGTTCCTGGCCGCCGTGCGCCACTATGCGGCACCGCAGCAGAACATGGTCTATGCCGATGTCGACGGCAATATCGGCTTCATTGCCGCCGGCCGCGTGCCGATCCGCAAGCCGGAGAACGATCTGCGCGGTCTGTTCCCCGCTCCCGGCTGGGATGCCCGCTACGACTGGGCCGGCTTCATCCCCTTCGAGGAGCTGCCGCAGGAGTTCAATCCCTCGCGCGGCTATCGCATCACCGCCAACGAGCGGATCACGCCGGAAGGCTATCCGCACTTCATCACCAGCGAATGGGCAACGCCGCATCGCGCCGACCGCATCCATGAACTGCTCGGCCAGCGCGAGCGGCACAGCCTGGAGAGCTTCCGCCTCATCCAGGCCGACCATCGCTCGAATGCGGTGCGCGAGGTGCTGCCGCTCCTGCTCGCCGCCCCGCCGGCCGGCGCACGCGAACAGCAGGTGATCGAGGCGCTTCGCAGGTTCGACGGCACCATGGCCACCGACCGTGCCGAGCCGCTGATTGTCACCGCCTGGATGCGCGAGCTGACCCGTCTCGTCTATGCCGACGAGCTGGGGCCGGACCTGTTCCGCGACTACTGGGACCAGCGGCAGCTGTTCATGATGGGCGTTCTCTCCAATCGCGACGGCCAGGGTGCCTGGTGTGCGACGCGCGGCGCGGCTCAGCCCACCACCTGCAGCCAGCTCGTCACCCGCGCCCTGTCACTCGCCCTCGACGACCTCGAGAGGCGCTATGGTGCCGACCGCACCGCCTGGCGCTGGGGCATCGCCCATGATGCCCGCTCCGAACACCGGCCCTTCGCGCGCGTGCCCGCGCTGGCGCGCTGGTTCGACGTGCGCGTGCCGGTCCCGGGCGACACCTATACGGTGAACGTCAATCGTCACACGATCCGCAACGAGGCCGAGCCCTTCGTCTCCCGTCATGCGGCCTCGTTGCGCGCGCTCTACGATCTGGCCGATCCCGAGCGCTCGCTGTTCATGCATTCCACCGGCCAGTCCGGCCTGCCAAGCTCGCCGCTCTATCGCAACATGGCCGAGCGCTGGGCCCGGGTCGAGTTCATTCCCATGCGCACGCGCAGGGCGGACATCGAGCAGGGCGCCCTCGGCACCCTGCGGATCGAGCCCCGATAGGAACCGGGCAGGAAGCGAAAGAGCCGGCCATGGCGCCGGCCCCCGGGATCCGTTCTCCGTGGCGACGAGGCCGCTGGGGCGTCAGCGCAGCACCACCACCCGCGTTCCGACACGCACGCGGCCATAGAGGTCGATGACGTCCTCGTTGGTCATGCGGAAGCAACCCGACGAGACGGCCGTGCCGATCGTGTGCGGCTCGTTGGAGCCGTGGATGCGGTAGAGCGAGGAGCCAAGATAGAGGGCGCGGGCGCCGAGCGGGTTGTCGGGCCCGCCGGCCATGAAGCGCGGCAGGTCGGGGCGGCGGCGCAGCATCTGGGCCGGCGGGCGCCAGTCCGGCCACTCGGCCTTGCGGGTGATCGTCTTGGTGCCCGCCCAGGAGAAGCCCGGCCGGCCAACGCCGACGCCGTAGCGGATGGCGGTGCCCCCGGCCTGGACGAGATAGAGCCGGCGCTCCGCCGTGTTGATGACGATCGTTCCGGGGGCGTAGCGCCCGGAGAAGCTGACCGTCTCGCGCGGCACCGGCGAGGCACCGGCGGTCCGGGGGCCACCGTCGCTGCGCGGCATCACGACCATCGGCTGGTTGGTGTTGGGATCGATGATGATCTGGTCGCCGCGTCCGAAATTGACGAACTGAGCCTGGGCGCCGACCGGCACGAACAGGGCGCCAAGCGTGGCGATGGCAAGGAGGAAACGCCGCATGGGTGGACCTGGCTGGCAAGGGAGACGGAGGCCGCGTCGCGCGGCGCCCGACGGAGAGGATTCTGACCCGTCGGCTCTAGCTAAACCGTGAAAGCCGGCGCCCGCGCAATCGTCGCAAGCGGTCGTGATGGCGCATGAAACCACAATTCGTCGTCCGGTGTGACCCAGCGGCAACGAACGGGCCGCCTTTCGCTCCCTGGCTGGCGCGATCGTTGATCGGCCAGACGCCCGCTTCACGCAGTCGTGATCCCGCCGCGGGCCGCAAGGCGGCGACGGCACTGGCAGGCCGGTCCCTCCGGCGCCCCTCGCAAATGGCCGCGAGACAGGCCATATAGGCGTCATGAACCCCATTCCTGACCTCACCCATGGAGCCGACGACATCGTCGTGCCTTTCCAGGTCGATGAACTCGACCTGCGCGGCCGGCTCGTCCGCCTCGGCCGTTCCGCCACCTCGATCATCGACCGCCACGGCTATCCGCCGGAGGTGGCGCGTGTCGTTGCCGAGGCGACCGCCCTGACGCTCCTGCTGGGCTCGGGCCTGAAGTTCGATGGCCGGCTGATCCTGCAGACCCAGACCGACGGCCCGATCCGGATGATCGTGGTCGATGTCGCAACGCCCGATCGCGTGCGGGCGCTCGCGCGCTATGACGGCGATCGCGTGAAGGCCGCCATTGCTGCCGGTCAGAGTGACCCGGCCAGCCTGATCGGGCACGGGCAACTGGTGATGACCATCGACCAGGGCGCGGACATGCAGCGTTACCAGGGCATCGTCGCGCTGGAAGGGCAGGGGCTCGAACAGGCAGCCGATCGCTATTTCCTGCAATCCGAGCAGATCGAGACGCGTGTGCGCCTCGCGGCTGCCGAGGAATATGTCACCGGAGCGGATGGTCCGCGCCGGAGCTGGCGGGCCGGCGGCATGCTGGTCCAGCACTTTCCCCCGGCCGGTGGTGCCCATCGCGACCTCGATCCCGGCGATGCGCCGGACGGCTCCGGTCGGCCCGAGCCGGCGGAGGCCTGGGCCGAGGCGCGCGCCCTGACCGATACGATCGGCGATGATGAGCTGGTCGACCGGACGCTGTCACCGGAGCGCCTGTTGTTCCGCCTCTTTCACGAACGGGGCGTGCGGGTCTTCGACGCCCAGGACGTCACGGACCATTGCACCTGTTCGCGCGAGCGCATCGAGAGGCTCGTGCAGAGCTTCTCCCGCGAGGAGCGGCGGGACATGGTCGAGGACGGCCACATCACCGTCACCTGCGAATATTGCTCGTCGAGCTGGCGTTTCGCTCCCTCCGAGTTCGACCCGGCCGACTGACGCGCACCTCAGGCCTTGGGCGGAAAGCGGCGGTAGGAGCAGCTCCCGTCGGCGATCAGGCGCCCGGCGGCATCGGTGATCTCGACATGGGCGAAGGCGATCGAACGGCCGCCGCCCGTGCGCCGTGCCCGCACGAACAGTTCGCCGTCATCGACGGAGGCCAGATAGTTGATCGTCAGCGACAGGGTGACGCCGCGCGGCTCCGCCGGCCCGGTGCCGGTGGGCGGCGGACCCACACAGGCGTGACCGGCCGCCGCGTCGATCAGCGTGGCGATGAAGCCACCATGGGCGACCTTGCCGCGATTGAGGAAGTCACGGCGCATCTGGCAGCGGATCAGCGCTTCGCCATCGCCCCACTCGGCCACCGTCCATCCGATCAGCCTCTGAAAGTCGCTCCGCATGTCCGGATGGTCCCGGTAGAGCTGCATTTCGACCGTGTCCGTCACGCGCCCGCCCTTCCTCGTGTCGGGCCGTTGTGGTCGGCATCGCGTCGACCGGCAAGACCGTCGAAGGAGGGGCAGGCGTCCAGCGGGCAAGCCATGCATCGACGAGGGCGAGCGTGTCCGGATCGGCGCCGGCCTCCCGCAGCGCCTGCCGCTGGATGGAGAGGGCCGCCGCAACCACCTCCGCCGTGTGGTTGCGAAGGGCCGCAACATGGCCGGCGAGGACAAGGCCGTGCCTTGCCACCACCGCCAGATCCGCCGCGGCCGGGTCCGCCGGCGGTTCGGCGGGCGCGTCCGTCCGGACACACAGCCCGTGGGCGGTCTTTTCCCAATGGTAGGGCCGATTGGCCAGTTCCATCACGGCACGCCAGGCCGCAAGGCCCATGGCAACCCAGACCACCGGCAGCAGGGCCAGCCACGGAACCAGACCGCTGTGACCGGCACGCCTCAGCCCGACCGTCTGGAGGGTCAGCGAGCCGGCGAGGGCGGCCGTGGCCACACCTGCGCCCAGCAGCGCCCAGGCGGGCGGTCCGAACAGCGCGGAGGACAGGCCGAGGGCGAGCAGGCAGACCCCATGCACCAGGGCCGAGCCGAGGCTGCCGCCCAGCGTTGCGACCAGCGCGAGGGCGCCGCGCCAGCCGAGTTCACGGCTCACGGACCGCGGTGCCCGCGCCAGCACCGCCAGGGTCTGCAACCAGCCCTTGAACCAGCGGCTGCGCTGGCCGAGCCAGCCGCCGAGACGGGCCGGCGCCTCTTCGGCGGTGGGCAGCGTGATGGTGCCCGTGCGCCAGCCGTTGCGGGCGAGGCGAAAGCCGAGGTCGGCATCCTCCGTGACATTCCAGGGATCCCAGCCGAGCGACTGGTCGAGGGCCGTCCGCCGGAAGTGATTGGACGTGCCGCCGAGCGGGATCGGCCAGCCGAACCGTGAGAGCGCCGGCAGAAGGACGCGGAACAGTCCGTCATATTCGGCCGCGAACAGGCGCGTGAGCAGGCTGTCGCGGGCATTGGCGATGGACAGGGGCGCCTGCAGGCAGCCGAGCCGATCGCCGGCGGCGGCAAAGGTTTCCGCCGCTTCGCGCAGCTGGCCGGGATGCGGCAGATCCTCGGCATCATAGACAACGACGAGCTCGCTGTGGGTCAGCGGCAGGCCGAGCGCCAGGGCCCGCGGCTTGGTCGCCGGTCCGCCCGGCGGCAGGGTGATTACCCTGGTGGCCGGGTCCGGGCCGGCCGCGGCCAGGGCCGCGCGGGTCGCCTCGTCGTCGGCCTCGGTAAGGATCAGGATGTCCAGCTTGGCGCGGGGATAGTCGAGCCGAGACAGTGCCCGGATGAGCTGGCCGGCGACCGTCTCCTCGCGATGGAGCGGCGCGAGGATGGCATAACGCGGCAGATCCCGATCGGACAGCGGACGGCGGGGCAGGGGGGTGGCCGGCACGGCCGCGGCAACCAGGCGGACGGCGCTCCAGGCGACGACGCCCAGCCCGACAAGCCCTCCGGCCATGACGGCCAGGGCCGTGGGGCCCACCACCAGGGCGAGGGCCATGAGGCCGATGACCCCGATGCAGATGCCGGCGGTCCGCGTCATCAGCTGGCGGTCGGCAGCCGACCTATCCGGCTCCTCGTCCCGCAGGCTGCCGAGCGCAGCGGCGAGCCAGGGCTGCTCGGCCCAGTCCAGCACCAGGGTCTCGAAGGCGGCGGCCGGCATCACCACCAGCGGCAGGCCATGACCGGCCAGGCGATGACCACCGGCGGCCAGCCGCTCGGCATCGGCCGGTCTGGCCGCCAGGCAATAGGCTGTGCCGCCGCTCCGGCAGAGGATGCCGACATGGCCCCTTGCGAGAATGGACCGCCAGCCGATCGGGTCGGCCGCGATCACCGGCGGGTCGGGAAAGGCCAGGCGGCATGTGGCGTTCAGCCGCCCGGCCAGCGCCTCCGCCAGGTCGCGGGTCGAGACGAGACCGAGGGCGACGGCCGCCTCGATGGGCGTGACGGCCCATCGCGCCGCCGCCATCTCCGCCCGTCGAAGCGCCTGTCCGCTGAGAAGATCCTCGATAAGACGCCGCTGCGGCCGCACCTGGCCGCTCGCCCGCGGGCGGCGCCCTGCCGCCGGACCCCTTGGCCGCGGCATGAAACAGGTAGCCGGCCGCCGGAGGCCGGCCGCCTCCTCGTCGCCCCGCATGGTCCCGAATCCCCCACCCGGCCAAGCCGCATCCGCGCTCCCGGACATCCCCGAAAGAGGCTATAAGTGGCCTCAGACCCCGATCATTCGGATGAACCCTTACCCCTGCGTGCCATGAAGCCTGTCGCATCACTTCTGGTTGCGATCCTGCTCGGCGGCGCGGCCCTCGCCGAGGGGCCTTCGCCCGTGCCTGCGCCAATGGAGGCGGGTGCGGCCGCCGTGGTGATCCCGGGCTACTGGGATCCGCGCCGACGCTCGGAGCGGATCGATCTCACGCGCGTGCCGCAGATCCGCTTCCTGACCGAGGAGGACTACCCGCCGTTCAACTATGCCGGTCCCGACGGCACGCCGGTCGGCTTCAACATCGACCTCGCCCGCGCGATCTGCGAGGAGCTCGGCATTCCCTGCACCATCCAGGTGCGCCGCTTCGACACCCTCACCGACAGTCTCGACCGCAATGCCGGCGATGCCATCATCGCTGCACTCGCCATCACCCCCGACATCCGGCGCCGCTACGAGGTCTCGGACCGCTATCTCGATCAGCCGGCGCGGTTCGTCATGCGCCGCGACACCCGCCTTGCCGACGCAACCCCCGAGGCGCTGGCCGGCCGGTCCATCGCGGTGGTCGCGGGCACCGCCCATGAGGCCTATCTGCGCGCCTTCTACCGGCAATCGGCGATCCGCACGCGCGCGACCCTCGCCGAAGCGCAGAAGGCCGTCATCGATCGCGACGTCGATGCCCTGTTCGGCGATGGCGTCACCCTGGCCTTCTGGCTGAACGGCACGGCCTCGGCCGATTGCTGCCGGTTCCTCGGAGAGGCCTTCAGCGAGAGCCGCTTCTTCGGCGATGGCCTCGCCATCGTCATGCGCCGCGGCAACGATCCGCTGCGCAATGCGATCAACCATGCCTTGCGCCGGCTCTGGGAGCGAGGCGTCTATGCCGAGATCTATCTGAAGGCCTTTCCCATCGGCATCTACTGAGCGCCGCGCGGGCGATTCGGGCCGGCCGGCGGGCGGGTCGCAAGTCCGAAGGCCGGGTCGTCGTCGAACAGGGTCGGTTCGCCCGTGGTGCGGGCCCGCTCGATGGAGAGCAGCTTCATCTTGGTCTGCACCCCGCCACGGGCGGAGAAGCCGCCGGCCCGCCCGCCGGCCGCCAGCACGCGGTGGCAGGGCACGATGATCGGAAAGGGATTGCGGCCGAGGGCCTGGCCGACCGCCTGCGCCGCATGCGGTTCGCCGATCCGCCGCGCGATCTCGCCATAGGTCAGCGTTTCCCCGGGCCGGATGGCGAGCGCGACAGCATAGACGCGGCGGTGGAACGCCGGCACGCCGGCAAGGTCCAGCGGCGCCTGCGACAGATCGACCGGCTCGCCGTTCGTCAGCCGCACGATGGCGTCCACCAGAGCGCGCACGGGGGCTGGCGGTTCCTGCTCGCGGGCTTCGGGAAAGCGCTGCCGGAGCCGCCTCAGCGATTGCTCCGCATCCGCCTCGGGCAGCTGCACGCCGCAAATGCCGCCGTCACCCCAGGCAATGCCACAGGGGCCGATGACGGTCGCAAACAGCGCATAGCCGGTGGCGGGCATGAACTGATGCTAGCACGACCGGGGTTCGGAGCCTGTCAGGAGCCTCCAGCGGGCGCCTGCCGTCAGCGCGGAGCACGCTTGGCCAGGATCCGCTGCAGAGTCCGCCGGTGCATGCCGAGCCTGCGCGCCGTCTCCGAGACATTGCGGCCGCACAGTTCGTAAACCCGCTGGATGTGCTCCCAGCGCACGCGGTCGGCCGACATCGGATTTTCCGGCAGGTCCGCCGTCTTGCCCGGCGTCGCCATCAGCGCGGAGAACACCTCGTCGGCATCCGCCGGCTTGGCCAGATAGTCCACCGCGCCGAGCTTCACCGCTGTCACGGCGGTGGCGATATTGCCATAGCCAGTGAGAATGACGCCGCGCGCCTCGGGGCGGGCGTTCTTCAGCGCGGAGATGACATCAAGGCCGTTGCCGTCGGCAAGGCGCATGTCCACCACGGCGAAGGCTGGCGCGCGGGCGCTCACCGCGGCCAGCCCCTCGGCGACGCTCTCCGCCGACGTGACCTCGAACCCGCGTGCTTCCATGGCGCGGCACAGACGCTGCAGGAACGGCCGGTCGTCGTCGACGACCAGCAGCGACCGGTCCGCCAGCATCGCGACGGACGTCGTGGCCTGAACGGTATCGGTCTCCGGCATCGCAGTCCTCTCCCCAGGATCCCGGCCGGCCGGCACGCCGGCAGACCCTAAAGGTCATGTAGCGCAGGCAGGCAGGTTCTCAAGTCTGGAGCGCGGCGGAGCCCGCCGATTCTGGGCTCGTGAGGCCCGGTCCGGCGCGGTCGAATGCCGCACGCGGCCATGTCACCTCCACCATGGCCCCGACATCGGGGCCCGGCCGGTTGCGGTAGGCGATGCGCGCGCCCGACCGCTCAAGCAGGGTCTTGGCAATGAACACGCCGAGCCCGAGGCCCGACTGGTCCTCCCCCTGGGGATCCTCGCCCAGCCCGCGCCGGCGCCGGCCCTTGCCGCGCCGTGTCAGGTAGGGTTCTCCCATCCGGTCGATGATCTCGGGCGGAAAGCCCGGCCCGTCGTCGAGCACCGTGACGGCCACCTGACATTCGTCCCAGCGCGCCGCCACGATCACCGTGGAACGGGCAAAATCGACAGCGTTCTCCACGATGTTGCCGAGGCCGTAGAGGATGCCGGGATTGCGCGCGATCACCGGCCCGCCCTCCTGATCCTCCGGCAGCTCGACGTGGATGGCGACACCGAAATCGCGATGGGGCTGCACCACTTCCTCGATCAGCTGGGCGAGCGGCATGGTGTCGAACGGGGCATCGCCGCCCGACAGGCTTTTCAGCTTGGCGAGGATGTCGCGGCAGCGCTTCACCTGCTCGGACAGCAGCTGCATGTCCTCGCCGATCGGGCCTTCCTTCGGCAGTGCGCGGGCAAGTTCCTTGACCACCAGCGCGATGGTGGCGAGCGGCGTGCCGAGCTCGTGGGCGGCGGCTGCGGCAAGGCCGTCGAGCTGGGAGAGGTGCTGCTCGCGCGCCAGCACCAGCT
Organism: Phreatobacter sp.; assembly: GCA_046295035.1. Taxonomy (GTDB): domain Bacteria; phylum Pseudomonadota; class Alphaproteobacteria; order Rhizobiales; family Phreatobacteraceae; genus Phreatobacter. The sequence continues at coordinate 26,675 of JBKBOA010000001.1, read as the reverse complement.
CGGTGGCGGCCAGTGCATCGGAGAAGGTCCGCTGGTCCTCGGCCACCTGCCAGGCATAGAGGCTGATGAAGAAGATGCAGATCACCAGCGCGCTCCATACCCCGAGCAGGTAGAGCGGCGGCAGCCGCAGGTCGACGCTCCACTCCCAGGGCAGCGGCTGGTGCCAGATGCCGACCACGGTCGCGAGCACCACGGCGAGCAGGCCCACCATCAGCGTGATTCGTGGCGGCTGGGTGGTCGCCGAGATCAGCACGGGGGCAAGAAACAGGAAGGAGAACGGGTTCTCGAGGCCGCCGGTCAGATAGAGCAGCAGCGCGAGCTGGCCGATATCCCAGGAGAGCTGCCAGCCGGCTTCCGCCGGGGACAGCCGGTGATTGGTCGGATAGCGCAGCCTGAGGCCGATATTGAGCCAGGCCGATGCGGCGACCGCCAGCAGGCAGAAGTCGATCGGCAGGGTCTCGCTGAGCGCCCAGTAAACGATCAGGATGGCCGAGGTCTGGCCAGCGACCGCGAACCAGCGCAGGCGGATCAGCGTCTCCAGCCGCAGGTTGGTCTGCCAATTGGACGGCTCGGCAAGGATCTGGTGGCGCAGGGACTGCAACATGCCCTCAAGGCTAGGACGGCGCGCGGCGGGACGCCATGCGGCGCATGGCGCAGGCCGGCATCCTACATGGCAAGATCGGCCACCACGGCATTCAGCACGGGAAAGCCCAGGGCCGTGACCCTCAGGCGGCCGGTTTCAAGGCGCTGGACCAGCCCTTCGGCCTCCAGGAAGGCGATGCGCCCGGGATCGAGCGGTGCGCCCGCCAGCGCCTCGTAGCGGGACAGGTCAATGCCCTCGGCGAGTCTGAGCCCCATGACGAGGAACTCGTCGGCATTCTCCCTCTGCACCAGATGCTCCTCGGCGACGATGCCCGAGCCCTGCCGCTCGACCAGCTCGAGCCAGGTCTCCGGATGCCTCTCGGTCGAGGTTGCCACACGGCCATTGCCGAGGGTCAGGCGCCCGTGGGCACCGGGACCGGCGCCGACAAAATCGCCGGACCGCCAGTAGATCAGGTTGTGCCGGCATTCGGCACCCGGCCGGGCATGGTTGGAGATCTCGTAGGCCGGCAGGCCGGCGCCCGCACAGACCTCCTGCGTCAGGTCGTAGAGCACGCGGCCCGTCTCGGCATCGGGCATGGCGAGCTTGCCCGCCCGGTGCAGGGCCTCGAACGGGGTGCCCGGCTCGATGGTCAGCTGATAGAGCGAGAGGTGCTCGGCCGCCTCGGCGATGGCGCGTCTCAGCTCTGCCTCCCAGCTTTCCGGCGTCTGGCCGGGACGGGCATAGATGAGATCGAAGGACGTGCGCTGGAAATGCCGGCAGGCGATATCGACGGCGCGCAGCGCCTCCTCGGCCGAGTGCATGCGGCCAAGGCTCTTCAGGTCGGCATCGTCGAGCGCCTGGACACCGAGCGAGACGCGATTGACCCCAGCGGCGCGGAAGCCCCTGAAGCGTTCGGCCTCGACGCTGGTCGGATTGGCCTCCAGCGTCACCTCGCAGTCCGGTGCGAGGGGCCACAGGCGGGCAATGGCATCCAGGATCGCGCCGACGCTGGCCGGCTCCATCAGCGAGGGCGTGCCGCCGCCGAGGAAGATCGAGGAGACGGTGCGCCCCGGCGTTCGCCGCGCCGCCGTCGCCAGCTCGCGTGCGAAGGCGGCGACGTAACGATCCTGATCGGGCGGAACGTGCCGGACATGGCTGTTGAAGTCGCAATAGGGACATTTGGCGGCGCAGAACGGCCAGTGGATATAGACCCCGAAGCCGGGATCGTCCCTGCCGCCGGTGCCTGGAACGAGAGGTGTCATCGGGAGCCCGTTGCGTGCGAGGCCAGCGACTATCCGTCCAGCAGCGTGCCGGCGAGCTTCATGAAGGCGCGCGCGCGGTGGGACAGGCCCTCGCCTTGCGGCGGCAGGCCGTGCTTCTCCTCCGCACTCATCTCGCCGAAGGTCAGAGCATGGCCATCCGGCAGGAACATCGGATCGTAGCCGAAGCCCTTGGTGCCGCGCGGCGGCCAGACCAGCGTGCCGAACACCCGGCCCTCGAAGATCGCCTGCGAGCCGTCCGGCCAGGTCACCGCCAGGGCCGACACGAAATGCGCCTTCGCGCCGACGGTCTCGACGCCGCGCAGCCTCAGTTCGCGCTCCACCCGCGCCATGGCAGCGGAAAAGTCGCGGGGATGGCCGGCCCAGTCGGCGGTGAACAGCCCGGGCGCGCCGTCGAGCGCGTCGATGGCAAGGCCGGAATCGTCGGCAATCGCCGGAAGTCCGGTGGCGGCGGTGGCGGCGCGCGCCTTGATCGTGGCGTTCTCCGCATAGAGCGTGCCGGTCTCCGCCGGTTCCGGCAGGCCGAGCTCGCCGGCGGAGACGAGGTCGATGCCGTGCGGGCCGATGAGGTCGCGGAACTCGGAGAGCTTGCCCCTGTTGTGGGTGGCGACGATGAGCCGTGTTCCGGGGCGCAGCTTCTGCGTCATCCGACCGCCGCCCTCTGCAGGTCGACCAGGCGGGCGCAGCCGGTGCGGGCGAGCGCGAGCAGCTCAAGGAGCTGTTCCTGGCTGAACGGTTCCTTCTCGGCCGTGCCCTGGATCTCGACGATGCCGCCCTTGCCGGTCATGACGAAATTGGCATCGGTCTCGGCCTCCGAATCCTCGGCATAGTCGAGATCGAGCACCGGCGTGCCGCGATAGATGCCGCAGGAAACCGCGGCCACGTGGTCGCGGATCGGGTTCGCCTTCAGCATGGAGCGCTGCATCATCCACGCGATGCAATCAGACAGCGCCACCCAGGCGCCGGTAATGGCGGCGGTGCGGGTGCCGCCATCGGCCTGGATCACGTCGCAGTCGAGGGTGATCTGCTTTTCGCCGAGTGCCTGAAGGTCGACCACCGCGCGCAGCGAACGGCCGATCAGCCGCTGGATCTCCTGGGTGCGCCCCGATGGCCGGCCGGAGGTCGACTCGCGCCGCGTGCGCTCCAGCGTGGCGCGCGGCAGCATGGCATATTCCGCCGTCACCCAGCCGCGACCCTGGCCGCGCAGCCAGGCCGGCGGCTTCTCCTCCAGGCTTGCCGTGCACAGCACGTGGGTGTTGCCGAACTTCACCAGGCACGAACCCTCCGCATAGCGGGCGACCGCGCGCTCGAGCGAGACGGGGCGGAGCGCATCGGGGGCGCGGTGGGAAGGACGCATGGCAGGGTCCGGCCTCTCGAGAAACGGGATGGCCGGGTCATAGGCCCTCGGGGCGGCGGCGGCAAGGCGGCCGCTGGCCCCGTTCGAAGCACCGTTGTCAGCCGCCCGATGCCTCCAGCTTGTCCTGGGTCTTCGTGTCGAAGTCGGAGGCGTCATGCCGCTCGCGCAGCTGGCTCGCCGGATCGCCCTGCACGCGGTTGACCATGCGCCCGCGCCGGACGGCCGGGCGGGCGGCGATCTGGTCGGCCCAGCGGATGACATGGGTATATTCGTGCACCGACAGGAACTCGCCGGCATCATAGGCAAGCCCCTTGGCCAGATTGCCGTACCAGGGCCAGATGGCCATGTCGGCGATCGTGTAGTCGGGGCCGGCAACATAGTCGCTCTCGGCCAGACGCCGGTTGAGCACGTCCATCTGCCGCTTCACCTCCATGGCGTAGCGGTCGATGGCATATTCGATCTTCACCGGCGCATAGGCATAGAAATGGCCGAAACCGCCGCCCAGGAACGGCGCCGAGCCCATCTGCCAGAACAGCCAGGACAGCGTTTCCGCGCGCTTGGCCGGTTCATTCGGCAGGAAGGCACCGAACTTCTCGGCGAGATAGACCAGGATGGCGCCGGATTCGAACACCCGGATCGGCTCCGGCCCCGAACGGTCCACCAGGGCCGGGATCTTCGAGTTGGGGTTCACCGCGACAAAGCCGGACGAGAACTGCTCGCCCTCGGAAATGCGGATCAGCCAGGCATCATATTCCGCGCCCGCATGGCCGAGCGCCAGCAGCTCTTCCAGCATCACCGTGACCTTCACGCCGTTCGGGGTGCCGAGCGAATAGAGCTGGAGGGGATGGCGGCCAACCGGCAGCTCCTTCTCGTGGGTGGGGCCGGCGATCGGCCGGTTGATATTGGCAAAGCGGCCGCCGCTCGCCTTGTTCCAGGTCCAGACCTTGGGGGGCACGTAGTCGGATGCGGTCATGCTGGGGGTCTCCGGGAGTTCGGCGCGGGCCGTCGGACGGATGAGGCGGCTTTAGGCTAATCACATGGTGCACGGCCGGCGAGACGGCCAGACGGCAAGGCTCGCGCACGGCCGCCGAACCGGCATTGCCGCCCTGCCGCCCGCGCACTCCTCGCGACCCGTCTGATCGGCATGATGCGCTCCCAATCCCTCCTGCCCGCAGGTCCGTTCCATGATCACCCACGACGCCAAAGCCGCCCTCGACCGTCTCATGCGCTTCCTCGCCGTGGAGGGTGTGACCGGTCAGGAAAAGGCCATTGGCGAGGAGGTGGCCCGCGCGCTGGTCGAGGTGGGCGTGCCGGCCGAGGTCATCGCCTATGACGATGCCAACACCCGCATTCCCGTGCCGACCGAGACCGGCAACCTGATCGTCAAGCTGCCTGGCCGCGGCGCGCTCTCCAACAGCCCGCCGGTCCTGTTCATGACCCATCTCGACACGGTGCCGCTGTGCGCCGGCGCGAAGGCCCGCATCGTCGGCGACCGGATCGTGTCGGGCGGCGACACCGCGCTCGGCGGCGACAACCGCACCGGCTGCGCCGTGCTCGTCACCATGGCCGCCGAGCTCATCCGCCAGAACCTCGACCACCCGCCGCTGGTGCTGGTGTTCTGCGTGCGCGAGGAAAGCGGTCTGTGGGGCGCGCGCCACATCGACCTTGCCATGCTCGGCCCGGTCGCCTTTGGCTTCAACTTCGACGGCTCGAAGCCTTCCGACGTCGTCACCGGCGCGGTCGGCGGCGATGCCTGGAGCGCCGAGATCACCGGCCGGGCCTCCCATGCGGGCGTTGCCCCCGAGCGCGGCATTTCCGCGTCCATGATTGCGGCCATGGCCCTGGCGGAGGTGCAGGCCGGCGGCTGGTTCGGCAAGGTGGTGAAGGACGGTCGCACCGGAACCAGCAATGTCGGCACCATTGCCGGCCGCGATGGCCGCGCCGCCGGCGATGCCACCAATGTCGTCACCGACTATTGCTTCGTGGAGGGCGAGAGCCGCAGCCACGACATGGGTTTCGTCGATGCCATCAACGCCGCCTACGAGGCCGCCTTCACGAAGGCTGCCAAGAGGCTGGTGAGCAGCGAGGGCAAGACCGGCACGGTCACCTTCAAGACGTTCCGCAAGTACCACTCCTTCGCGCTCGATGCGGGTTCGGAGGTGGTCCGACGCGGCCTTGCGGCGGTCGAGGCCATCGGCCTTGCGCCCAACCCGAAGCTTGCCAGCGGCGGGCTCGACGCCAACTGGCTGAGCCGCCACGGCATCCCCACCGCCACCTTCGGCGGCGGCCAGAACGAGCCGCACACCGTGGACGAGTGGGTGGACATCCCCGCCTTCCAGAACGCCTGCCGGCTGGCGGTGGCGCTCGCGACGGGGCGGTAACCGTCTCAGGCTATCGCCTTCAGTCCCTTGTCGCGCACCACCGTCAGGAGCCGAAGCGCGGGCCCGCCGGGCTTCTTGACCCCGCGCTCCCAGTCTGAGACGAGATTCCTGCTGACGTTGAGATAGCGCGCGAAAACCGGCTGCGAGAGCCGCTCTCGCTCGCGAATCGCCCGGATATCGTCTGGGGCCAGCGGATGGATTGGCGTCAGACAGGTCGCGTCAAAGCCCCGCATGGTCTGCTTGCTGACGGCGCCGATCTCGTGCAGTGCCTCCATGGTCTCATGAATGGCAGCGAAGGCCTCACTCCGGTACTTCTTGGTCATCGCTCCGAACCTCCACAAACTGCTCCTTGGCGATCAGCGCCGCTACCTGCTCATCCGAAAGCGCCAGCACATGCACGGCCGCCGCCCGGAATGCAGCGACTTCTCCCGCGTCGATATTGGCGCGCTCGCTTTTGGCAAAGCCGTAGACAAAAACGGCTTGCGAGGTGCGCCGATACAGGATGATCGTCCGATAGCCGCCCGAACGACCCTGCCCGCGCGCGCCACCCTCTGCTTGATGACGCCGCCGCCGAGATCGGCATCGATCGGCAGCCGCTTCCCCTCCCCCGCCACCCCGCCCCGCATTTCCGGCGCTTCCGCGGCCCCCTGCTCCCCGCTAAGGTCGCCGCCCGAACAGACCTGCGGCCGGAAGCGGCCCCAACGACGCCTTGAGGACACCCATGCGCCCGGACACCGTCACCCGCACCGGCGGCCAGATTCTCGTCGACCAGCTGGTTGCACAGGGCTCCGACCATGTCTTCTGCGTGCCGGGCGAGAGCTATCTGGCCGTGCTTGACGCGCTCCATGACGCCAGGTGCAACGTCACCATCTGCCGGCAGGAGGGCGGCGCGGCCATGATGGCGGAGGCCCACGGCAAGCTCACCGGACGGCCGGGCATCTGCATGGTCACGCGCGGGCCCGGCGCCACCAATGCCTCGCCGGGCCTGCACATCGCCCAGCAGGATTCCACCCCCATGATCCTGTTCGTCGGCCAGATCGACCGCTCCATGCGCGGCCGCGACGCCTTCCAGGAGATGGACTACACGCGCTTCTTCGGCGGGATGTGCAAGTGGGTCGCCGAGATCGACGAGGCCGCCCGCATTCCCGAAATGGTCGCCCGCGCCTATGCGACCGCCATGCAGGGCCGCCCCGGCCCGGTCGTGCTGGTTCTCCCCGAGGACATGCTGACCGAGAGCGCCGCGGTGCCCGACGCCCCGCGCGTGGAGGCGGCCGAGACCTGGCCCGGCCTCACCGACATGGCCAAGTTCCAGAAGCTGCTCTGGGCGGCGAAGAAGCCGGTCCTGATCCTCGGCGGCTCGCGCTGGTCGGAAAAGGCGGTCGGCTCCGTCACCCGCTTCGCCGAGCGGTTCGACCTGCCGGTGGTCTGCCAGTTCCGCCGGCAGATGCTGTTCGACCACACCCATCCCAACTATGCCGGCGATCTCGGCCTCGGCGGCAATCCGGACATGCTGCAGCGGATCAGGGACAGCGATCTGGTCATCGCGCTCGGCGGACGCCTGTCCGAGATCGCCTCGCAGAGCTACACGCTGTTCGACATCCCGAAGCCCCAGATGACCTTCGTCCACATCCATCCGGGTGCGGAGGAACTCGGCCGCGTCTATCAGGCGGACCTTGCCATCCAGGCAAGCCCCACCGCCTTCGCCGCCTCGCTGGAGGCTGTCCAGCCGCCGCACGAGATCGCCTGGGCTGGCACCGCCAAGGCCGCGCACGACAGCTATCTCGCATGGACCGGCAATCCCGCCCGACTGCCCGGCGACTTCCAGTATGGCGAGGTCGTGGCCTGGCTGCGCGACCAGCTGCCCGATGATGCCATCGTCTGCAACGGCGCCGGCAACTATGCCACCTGGGTTCATCGCTTCATGCGCTTCCGCAAGTATGGCTCCCAGCTTGCGCCCACCTCGGGCTCCATGGGCTATGGCACACCGGCGGCGGTTGGCGCCAAGCGACTCCACCCCGACAGGACCGTGGTCGCCTTCGCCGGCGACGGCTGCTTCATGATGAACGGCCAGGAGTTCGCCACCGCCTGCCAGTACGATCTCGCCATCATCGTCATCGTCATCGACAACGGCATGTATGGCACCATCCGCATGCACCAGGAGCGCGACTATCCGATGCGCATCTCGGCCACCACGCTGAAGAATCCGGATTTCGCGGCCCTGGCCCGCGCCTATGGCGGCCATGGCGAGACGGTGCGCACCACCGCCGAGTTCGCCCCGGCCTTCGAGCGGGCGCGGGCGTCCGGCAAGCCGGCCATCATCCACTGCTTCCTCGACCCGCAGGCGATCACGCCCACCACCACCATTGATGCGATCCGCGCGAAGGCCCTGGCGGGCAAGGCCTGAGGGGACCGCAACGCCATGGCCCACCTGACCACGGCCGACATCCTCGGCAGGCTCGTTGCCTTCGACACGACGAGCCGCAATTCCAATCTGCCGCTGCTCGACTGGGTGGAGGACTATCTGTCCGGCTTCGGCGTCGCCGGCGAACGCGTCCATGACGAGACTGGCAGCAAGGCCAATCTGTGGGTCACCATCGGCCCGAAGGATGTCGCCGGCTATGTGCTGTCCGGCCATGTCGACGTGGTGCCGGTGGACGGACAGGACTGGTCGACCGATCCGTTCCGGCTCACCGAGGCCGACGGGCGCTACTATGGCCGCGGCACCTGCGACATGAAGGGCTTTGTTGCCTCCTGCCTTGCCGCCGTGCCCGACATGGTGGCAGCACCGCTGGCAAAGCCCATCCATCTGGCCATTTCCTATGACGAGGAGGTGGGCTGCCGGGGCGTGCGCACGCTGCTCGCTGTGCTGAAGGACCGCCCGCTCAAGCCAGAGGCCTGCTTCGTCGGCGAGCCGACCAACATGCAGGTGGTCATCGCCCACAAGACCGGCCGTCCCATGCGCGTCGTCGTGCGCGGTCACGAGGTCCATTCCTCGCTCCGGCCCTCGGGCGTCAACGCCATCGAGGAGGCGGCCAAGCTCATCGTCAAGATCAACGAGATCGGCCAGCGCCTTGCGCGCCGCACCGACCTCGACCCGCTGTTCTCCGTGCCGTTCTCGACCACTTCGGTCGGTGTCATCCGGGGCGGCACGGTGCGCAACATTGTTGCCGGCGAATGCGTCGTCGATTTCGACCTGCGCTGCGTGCCGGGCGATGACCCCATCGCCATCGTCGCCGAGATCGAGGCCTATGCCCGCGAGGTTCTGGAGCCGCCCATGAAGGCGATTGCCCCAGAGGCCGGCTTCATCTTCGAGGAGCTGGCGCTGGTGCCCGGCCTCGACACGGCCGCCGATGCGCCCGTCACCGTGCTCGCCAAGCGGCTCGCCGGCCGCAATGATCACGCCAAGGTCGCCTATGGCACGGAGGCGGGTCTGTTCCAGGAGATCGGCATTCCGACGGTCATCGTCGGTCCCGGCTCCATCGAGCAGGCGCACAAGCCGGATGAATATGTCGAGGCGACCGAGCTCGAGAAGGCCGATGCCTTCATCCAGCGCCTGATCGACCACGCGACGGACCGCTGAACGCGCCGGCCAATTGATCAGAATCAAGGCGCGCTCCCGGCGCCCCCGGCATGGTTGTTCCAGTTCTATCGGGCTCCATCCATTCGGGGGAACGGTGGTGCCTGAGAACCCGGGCGGTCGCGGCAACGCGGCCGCCCGGCGCCATTTCGGCCGACTTTCCTTGTTCCCGCCGTGCTTTTCGGGTTAGAGACCCGTCCCGCCCTTCCGGCGGCGAGCGGAACCGATGAAATTCCTCGATCAGGCCAGGGTCTATGTGAAGTCGGGTGCCGGCGGCGCAGGCTGCGTGTCGTTCCATCGCGCCAAGTTCATCGAGTTCGGCGGCCCGGACGGCGGCGATGGCGGCCGCGGCGGCGATGTCGTGGTGGAATGCGTCGCCGGCCTCAACACGCTGATCGACTACCGCTACCAGCAGCACTTCAAGGCCAAGACCGGCGTCCACGGCATGGGCCGCAACCGCGCGGGCGCGCGCGGGGCCGACGTGGTGCTGAAGGTGCCGGCCGGCACACAGATCTTTGCGGACGACGGCGAGACCCTGCTCGCCGATCTGACCGAGGTCGGCCAGCGAGTCGTGCTGCTGGAAGGCGGCAATGGCGGCTTCGGCAATGCCCATTTCAAGAGCGCCACCAACCAGGCCCCGCGCCGGGCCAATCCCGGCCAGCCGGCCAAGGAGGCCTGGATCATCCTGCGCCTCAAGCTGATCGCCGATGCCGGCCTGGTCGGCATGCCCAATGCAGGCAAGTCGACCTTCCTCGCCGCCACCACGGCGGCCAAGCCGAAGATCGCCGACTATCCCTTCACGACCCTGCATCCAGGCCTCGGCGTGGTGCGCACGCGCGGGCGCGAGTTCGTGCTCGCCGACATTCCCGGCCTGATCGCGGGCGCCCACGAGGGCCACGGCCTCGGCGACCGATTCCTTGGCCATGTCGAGCGCTGCCGCGTGCTGCTCCACCTCGTCGATGGCACGTCGGACCATGCCGGCAAGGCCTACAAGCTGGTCCGCGAGGAACTGGAGGCCTATGGGCACGGCCTCGCCGACAAGCCGGAGGTCGTCGCCCTGACCAAGGTCGATGCCCTCGCCCCGGAGCAGCGCAAGGAGCAGCTCGCCCGCCTGAAGCGGGCCGCGAAGAAGACGCCGCTCGCGCTCTCGGCGACCTCGGGCGAGGGGATCGAGGCGGCCCTCGGCGCCCTGCTCGACATCATCGACGCCTCCCGCCGGGCCGAGCCGGAACCGGAGCCGAAGGAGGCCGTGCCCGGTCCGGCCGAGACCCCGTGGAGGCCCTGATCGTGTCTGCGGTCCGTCCGGGCCCGGCATTCCGACAGGCATGGCTGTGCCCGCCCGGCCGGATGGCCGCTTGTCCGGCAGACGATCATCCCGACAAGGCCTGCCGGAGCGCTGCATGACCCGCGAGCGCCGCATCGAACAGCTGCTTGGGATCGACATCCCGATCATCCAGGCGCCGATGGCCGGGGCGCAGGGCGCGGCCATGGCGATCGCGGTCTGCGAGGCCGGCGGGCTCGGTTCGCTCCCCGCCGCGCTGCTCTCGCCCGAGCAGTTGCGTACCGAGATCGGCATCGTCCGCCAGCGGACCTCCCGTCCGCTCAACATCAACTTCTTCTGCCACACCCCGCCCAAGCCGGATGCCGGCCGCGAAGCCGGCTGGCGCCAGCGCCTCGATCCCTACTACCGCGAGTTCGCCATCGATCCGGCGGCGCCGATCCCCTCATCCAGCCGTGCCCCCTTCGACGCCGCCTTCTGTGCCCTCGTCGAGGCGTTCCGACCGGAGGTGGTCAGCTTCCATTTCGGCCTGCCGGAGGCGGGCCTGCTCGACCGCGTGAAGGCCACGGGCGCCAAGGTGCTCTCCTCCGCCACCACGGTCGCCGAGGCGCGCTGGCTGGAAGCGCACGGCGCCGATGCCATCATCGCCCAGGGCTATGAGGCCGGCGGCCATCGCGGCATCTTCCTGTCGGACGATATCGGCAGCCAGCCGGGCCTGTTCGCCCTTCTGCCGCAGGTGGTGGATGCGGTGACGGTGCCGGTCATCGCCGCCGGCGGCATTGCCGATGCGCGCGGCATCCAGGCCGCCCTTGCCCTCGGCGCCGCAGCGGTCCAGATCGGAACGGCCTATCTGTTCACGCCGGAAGCCACCATCACGCCCATGCACCGCGCGGCCCTTGCCGAGGCCCGCGACGATGCCACGGCGCTGACCAACCTGTTCACCGGCCGCCCCGCGCGTGGCCTGATGAACCGCCTCATGCGCGAGATCGGTCCGATGTCGCCCGATGCCCCAGCCTTCCCGACCGCCGGCGGCGCGCTGGCCCCGCTCAAGGCCAGAGCCGAAGCGGCCGGCAGCGCCGACTTCTCCTCGCTCTGGTCGGGGCAGGCAGCCGCCCTCGGCCGGCCGATGGGTGCCGGCGCGCTGACAAGGATGCTGTGGGACGAGACGCTGAGGCGGCTCGGCGCGTGAGGACGGTGACTCACCCGTCCTTGCCGAGCCCCTCCCAGAAGGCCTTGGCCCTGGCAAAGAAGCCGGCCGTTTCCGGTTGGGTGTCGCCGGAGCTTTCCTTCTCGAACTCGGCCAGCAGTTCCTTCTGCCGCTTGGTGAGCGCGCGCGGGGTCTCCACGTCCACCTGCACATAGAGGTCGCCGACGGCCTTGGAGCGGAGCACGGGCATGCCCTTGCCGGCCAGTCGGAATCGCTTGCCCGACTGCGTGCCCTCGGGAACCTTCACCTGGGCCCGGCCGCCGTCGATGGTCGGCACCTCGAAGGAGCCTCCGAGGGCTGCCGTCACCATGGAGATCGGCGCGCGGCAGTAGAGATCCTGACCGTCGCGCTGGAAGAACGGGTGCGGCTGGATCGACAGGAAGATGTAGAGGTCGCCCGGCGGGCCGCCGCGGAAGCCGGCCTCGCCCTCGTTGGCAAGCCGGATACGCGTGCCGTCCTCGACGCCCGCCGGGATGTTCACCGACAGGACGCGCTCCTTGGTGATGCGGCCCGAACCCGAGCAGTTGCCGCAGGGATCATCGATCACCTGTCCGCGACCCTGGCAGGTCGGACAGGTCCGCTCGATGGAGAAGAAGCCCTGAGCGGCCCGCACCCGGCCGTGACCGCCACAGGTGCCGCAGGTCTTGGGCTTGGAGCCGGGCTTGGCCCCGGTGCCGGAGCAGACCTCGCAGGAGACCGTCGTCGGGATGCGCAGCTGGGCGGTCTTGCCGTGGAAGGCTTCCTCCAGCGTGATGTCCATGTTGTAGCGCAGATCCGCGCCGCGCTCCCGGCCGCCCTGACCGCGCCGGCGGCCGCCCATGCCGAACAGCTCCTCGAAGATGTCGGACATGGAGGAGGCGAAATCGCCGCCGAAGCCGGGGCCGCCGCCCCCGCCATTCTCGAAGGCCTGATGGCCGAAGCGGTCATAGGCGGCGCGCTTCTGACCGTCCGAGAGCACCTGATAGGCCTCGTTCAGCTCCTTGAACTTGGCCTCGGCCTCGGCATTGTCGGGATTGCGATCGGGGTGATACTGCATCGCCTTCTTGCGGAAGGCCGATTTCAGGGCAGCCTCGTCGGCGTCGCGGCCAACCCCCAGGACCTCGTAATAGTCGCGCTTGGACATCGACCGCGCTTTCGCCCCTCGTCAAGCGAAGACCCCCGGATCGCGAAATCCGGGGGTCCGGTGGCAAGACCCGCCGGGTCTTACGCGCTCTTCTTCTTGTCGTCCTTCACTTCGGTGAAGTCCGCATCGACCACGTCATCCTTCTTCGGCTGGGCGCCATCGGCGCTGGCCGCATCCTGCTGGGCCGCATACATGGCCTCGCCGAGCTTCATGGAGGCCTGCGCCAGCGCGTTGGTCTTCTCCTTCAGCGCCTCGGCATCCTCGCCCTTGAGGGCCTCCTTCACCGCGGCGATGGCGTCCTCGATGGCCTTGCGCTCGGCATCGCCCACCTTGGAACCGTGCTCGGACAGCGCCTTCTCCGTCGAGTGCACGAGGCCATCGGCCTGGTTGCGCGCCTCGGCGAACTCGCGACGCTTGCGGTCCTCGGCGGCATGAGCCTCCGCGTCCTTGATCATCTTCTCGATGTCGGCGTCCGACAGGCCACCGGAGGCCTGGATGCGGATCTGCTGCTCCTTGCCGGTGCCCTTGTCCTTCGCCGAGACATTGACGATGCCGTTGGCGTCGATGTCGAAGGTGACCTCGATCTGCGGCACGCCGCGCGGCGCCGGCGGGATGCCGACGAGGTCGAACTGGCCGAGCAGCTTGTTGTCGGCCGCCATCTCGCGCTCGCCCTGGAAGACCCGGATCGTCACGGCGTTCTGGTTGTCGTCGGCGGTGGAGAAGACCTGGCTCTTCTTGGTCGGGATCGTGGTGTTGCGGTCGATCAGGCGCGTGAACACGCCGCCCAGCGTCTCGATGCCCAGCGACAGCGGGGTCACGTCGAGAAGCAGCACGTCCTTCACGTCGCCCTGCAGCACGCCGGCCTGGATGGCGGCGCCGATGGCGACCACCTCGTCCGGGTTGACGCCCTTGTGCGGCTCCTTGCCGAAGAACTGCTTCACCACCTCCTGGACCTTCGGCATGCGGGTCATGCCGCCGACGAGCACGACCTCGTCGACCTGGCCCGCGGAGATGCCGGCATCCTTCAGCGCCTTGCGGCACGGTTCCATGGTCCGCTGGATGAGATCATCCACCAGGGCCTCGAACTTGGCGCGGGTCAGCTTCATCTGGAGATGCTTCGGACCCGAGGCATCGGCCGTGATGAAGGGCAGGTTGATCTCGGTCTGCGTCGAGGACGACAGCTCGATCTTGGCCTTTTCCGCCGCCTCCTTGAGGCGCTGGAGGGCGAGCTTGTCCTTGCGCAGGTCGATGCCTTGCTCCTTCTGGAACTCGGCCGCCAGATAGTCGACGAGGCGCATGTCGAAGTCCTCGCCGCCGAGGAACGTGTCGCCGTTCGTCGACTTCACCTCGAACACGCCGTCGCCGATCTCCAGGATCGAGACGTCGAAGGTGCCGCCACCGAGGTCATAGACGGCGATCGTGCCGGATGACTTCTTGTCGAGGCCATAGGCAAGGGCCGCCGCGGTCGGCTCGTTGATGATGCGCAGGACCTCGAGGCCGGCGATCTTGCCGGCATCCTTGGTGGCCTGGCGCTGGGCGTCGTTGAAATAGGCCGGGACAGTGATGACGGCCTGATCGACGCTCTGGCCGAGATAGGCCTCGGCCGTCTCCTTCATCTTCTGGAGAATGAAGGCCGAGATCTGCGAGGGCGAATAGGTCTTGCCCTCGACCTCCACCCAGGCGTCGCCGTTGCCGGCCTTCGCGATCTTGTAGGGGACGAGCTGCTGGTCCTTCTTCACGGTCGGGTCGTCGAAGCGACGGCCGATGAGGCGTTTGACCGCGAAGATGGTGCGCTCCGGATTGGTCACGGCCTGCCGTTTGGCCGGCTGGCCGACAAGGCGCTCCTCGTCGGTGAAGGCGACGATGGACGGCGTCGTGTTGGCGCCCTCCGAATTGATGATCACCTTCGGCGTGGTGCCTTCCATGACCGCCACGCAGGAATTGGTCGTGCCGAGGTCGATACCGATGACCTTGCCCATGGTCTTCTCCTTCTCAAGCGGGTCGGCCGGGCCCGAAGCACCCGTCTTGCGCGCTGTCCTGCCGAGAAACGATTTCGGCCGGATCCGCTTGCGCCGACCCCTTCGTCAGTCCGGGGTTTCTGGATGGGCGAAACGACCTGAAATCAGCCGCCGCGCCGGTTGCGCCGGATATAGGAGGGGCGGCATGTCGCCGCAAGCGGGGCCGTCACATCGCCGTGAGGCTTTTGTGCGCGTCCGGGTGCGACGTTCCGGCAACATGGGCTGCTGAAGCGTGCGGCATGGCGGCTGCGAGGATGACCCGCCGGGCGGCTCGGTTTATGTCTCCTCCCTGGTTTCATGAGGAGTGTCCCTGCACGTGCCCTTGCGCCGACCGGTCCTGGTTTCCGTCCTCGCCCTTGCTGCGCTGTTCGCGGCAGCGGAGGCGCGCGCCCAGCTCCAGCTTCCGGGCGCCGTGGCCCCGACGCCGCGGGGCGGCACGGCACCCTCCGGTCCCGCGCGCCCATCCACCGGCCCGGATGGTGCCAACCCGCTGCTGCCGCGCGGCCTGGGCCCCTCCACTCTCCGGCGCTGGGACGAGACGCTTCCGGGACGCACGTTGCGCTTTCTCGGCCAGCAGGGATCCATGGTCATCAGCCGCCAGGGCCAGGGCTTCACCATCGCCGTCACCGGCGTCGGCCGCCGCGACAATGACCTGCGCAACATCTGCACGCCCGACCTGAACGGCGGCCGCACCGTCGTGCTGCGGCCGCTCGGCCGGCCGGACGGGCTCGCCCGGTTCGAGGCGGCCTTCCCCGGTTGCACGCTGGTCATGGATCTGCTCCCGGATGTCGCCTTCGTCTCCGCGCCGGGCGGGGCCTGCCGCTTCGACGACGGCTGCGTCGTCGACCCGAGCGGGCTGTGGGGGCCGAACGATCGCGAGATCCCGCCCGACCGCGAGATCGAGCGCGCCCGCGGTGCTGCCGACCGGCGGCTCAACGATGCCCGCCGCATCCTGCAGGCGCGCCTCAGGACCACGCCGGAGGGGCGCACCTTCCTCCAGCAGCAGGCGGCCTTCCCCGCCAATCGCGAGCGTGTCTGCCGCAATTACGGCACGTCCGATATCGGCCCGGTGTTCTGCCAGCTCAAATATACCGAAGCGCGCGCCGAGACGCTGGCCCATCAGGTCGGCGGTTCGCCGGCCGAGCAGCCAGCTCGCCCCCGCCGCCAGACACCCCCGCCGGCGCCCGCCGCCCAGCGATGAGCGCGATCGAGGTCATGCCCGGCTGCGTGCTCCATCCGGGCTGGTTCCCGCCCGCCGCCCAGGCCGCCCTGGTGGAGGATCTGCGGGCCATCCTGGCCGAAGCGCCGCTGTTCCAGCCGGTCATGCCGCGCACCGGCAAGCCCTTCTCCGTGCGGATGAGCAATTGTGGCTGCCTCGGCTGGGTCGCCGACCGCGCCGGCTACCGCTATCAGCCGCGCCATCCGGTCACGGGGCGCCCGTGGCCTGCCATGCCCTCCGCGCTGCTCGCGCTCTGGGAGGCAGTGGCCGGCTATCCGCATCCTCCGGAAGCCTGCCTCATCAACTGGTATGGCGCAGGCGCGAGGATGGGCCTGCACCAGGACCGCGACGAGGAGACCTTCGATGCCCCCGTCGTCTCGGTCTCGCTCGGCGATACGGCCGTGTTCCGCATCGGCGGAACCAGCCGGGGCGGACCGACCCGCTCGGTGCGGCTCGCCTCCGGCGACGTCCTGACATTCGGCGGCCCCGCCCGCCTTGCCCATCACGGCATCGACCGGGTCATGCCCGGCACGTGCACCCTGCTGAGGGATGGCGGGCGGATCAATCTCACCCTCCGGCGGGTGACCCGGCCGGCCGGCTGAACGCGGATCCGGACCCTGGGCGCTCAGGCCGAGGGCATGACCGGCGTCATCACCCCGATCACGGCTCCGGCCGGATCCTCGATGATGGCGATGCGCCCGACATTGGGAATGTCCATCGGCTCCTGCAGGATCGCGCCGCCGCCACTTCGCACGGTGTTCACGCACTGATCGACATTGTCGACCGCCGTGTAGGACAGCCAGCCCGGCTGCGACTGGTCGTCATCGGGAGCGATCGGCATCAGCCCGGCCACGGCCGTTCCGTCGCGCGCCTTGGCAATCCAGTACTCGCCCTCTTCCATCGGGAACGGCTCGAAGGTCCAGCCCAGCGCCTGGCCATAGAAGGCCTTGGCCTTGGCCAGGTCATCGGTCATCAGTTCGTTCCAGTTGAACCGCCCATGCATGGAGGTCTCCCTCGGCTGCCCTGCAGGGCCGGGAGCCTCCTCCCTCTGTCCCTCGGCAGGCCGACCATGCTCCGGTCGCCGTCGGGCGACAATGAGGCGCTTTCCCGACGCCTCACCCGATCAGGCGCGACACCACCCGCGCCGTGTAATCGACCATCGGCACGATGCGCGCATAGTTGAGGCGCGTCGGTCCGATCACGCCGAGCACGCCGACGATGCGGCTCTGGCCGTCGCGATAGGGGGCGACCACCATGGAGGAGCCGGAGAGCGAGAACAGCTTGTTCTCCGAGCCGATGAAGATGCGCACGCCGTCGGCGGTCTCGGCGCGGCCGAGCAGGTCGACCACCTCGCGCTTGGACTCCAGATCATCGAACAGCAGGCGGATGCGCTCCAGATCCTCCAGAGCCTTCAGGTCGCCGAGCAGATTGGCCTGGCCGCGCACGATCAGCTTGCGGTCGGCCGGATCGCCGCCCGACCAGGAGGCAAGCCCGGCCTCGACCAGGCGCTGGGTCAGGCCGTCGAGTTCGGCGCGGGCGGCATCGAGGCTCTTCTGCAACTCGGCCCGCGCCTCCGCCAGCGTGCGGCCGCGCACATGGGCGTTCAAGAAGTTGGACGCCTCCACCAGCGCCGAGGGTGGCAGGCCGGCCGGGATCGGAACGATGCGGTTCTCCACCTGGCCGTCCTCGGAGACCAGCACCACCAGTGCCCGCTCCGGCTCGATCCGGACGAACTCGATATGTTTCAGGCGTGCATTGGACTTGGAGGTGAGCACCACGCCGGCCCCGCGCGAGAGGCCGGACAGAAGCTGCGAGGCGTCTGCCAGCACGGTCTCCAGCGGCCGGTCCTGCGACGAGGCGGCGACCTGCGCCTCGATCTGCTGGCGCTCGTCCTCCGAGAGATCGCCGAACTGCATCAGCGCATCGACGAAGAAGCGCAGACCCGTTTCGGTCGGCAGGCGGCCGGCGGAGACGTGCGGCGCATAGATGAGGCCGGCCTCCTCCAGATCCTGCATGACATTGCGCACCGAGGCCGGCGACAGCGTCATCGGCAGCAGGCGCGACAGGTGCCGCGAGCCGACCGGCTCGCCGGTGGCAAGATAGGACTCGACGATCTGGCGAAAGATCTCGCGCGAGCGCTCGTCGAGCTGCGCCAGGGGGGACATGCTGGGGGCAGAACGCGGGACTTCGGCGGGCAAGGCTGACCTCCGCCTGCGAATGTGGTCGGTCGGGCAGGACAGATCAAGCGGTCGCCGCAGCCGGCCGGCAGGCCGCCGTGCAGGAAGGCCGGCCGCGATGCGAGCCGGCCCGGAGCCGGGCCTATTCAGCCGCCATCGACCCCTTGAGCGGCAGCTTGGCCAGGGGGGCGACGGGCGGGCCCTCGTCGAACTCCAGTGCCTCGATGCGGCCACCGCGCTTGCCGATCTTGTCGGCCGAGATCAGGATCTGTCCGATATCATCCTGCGCCTGGCCGAAATGCTTCTGCAGGTTCAGCACCCGGTCGGTCAGGCGGTTGACGTCATCGAGCAGCAGCGAGACCTCCTTCTGGATGACGCGGGCCTCCTCGCGCATGCGCTCGTCCTTGAGCAGCCCCTGCACCACCTGCACGGCCATCATCAGGAGAGAGGGCGAGACCAACAGCACGCGCGCGCGAAAGGCGCGCTGGATGATATCGTCGAAGAACTCGTTGAGATCGGCGTAGATGCCCTCTGACGGCACGAACATCAGCGCCATGTCCTGGGTCTCGCCGGGCAGGAGATACTTGTCGGCGATGTCCTTGATGTGGACCGAGACATCCTGCCTCAGCCGCTGGGCGGCGATGCGGCGGGCCTCCTCGCCCTTGGCCTCGCGCCAGAGCGTCACCGATTCCAGCGGGAACTTGGCGTCCACCACCAGGCCGCGCGGATCGCCGGCGAGGCGAATGACGGCATCCGGCCGCTTGCCGTTCGACAGGGTCGGCTGCAGCTCGTAGCCGTTGCGCGGCAGGCCGTCCTGCAGGATGGCCTCCATGCGTCCCTGACCGAAGGCCCCGCGCGCCTGCTTGTTGGCCAGAACGTCCTTCAGCGTCACCACCTGCCCGGCGAGGTCGGACAGGTTCTTCTGCGCGCTGTCGATGACCGCCAGCCGCTCGTTCAGCTTGCCGAGGTTCTCCACCGTCGTCCGCGTCTGGCCCTCCAGCGACTGTCCGATGCGGGTCGACATGCCGTCCAGCCGCTCCGCCAGCGCGCGCGCCAGTTCCGACTGGCGCGAGCCGAGCCCCTCGGCCATGGCCTGCATACGGCCGGTCAGCTCGGCCTGGATGCGTGCCATCTCGCCCATCCGCTCCTCGATCTCCTGGGCATGGATCACCGAACGCTCGGCCTCCAGCGCACGGGCGGCGGCCTGCCGTCGCAGGGCGATGAACAGGACGACCAGCATGACCAGGGCAAGGCCGAGCAGGGCCAGCACCAGCTCTCCGGCGGTGACGGGACGGCCAGCAATGACAAGGAGGACATCGGACATGAGCAAGAGCCTAGCCGATTCGGGTGCGAATATCGAACGAAGCGGGAACGGTGGAGAGACCGCCGCCGCGCGGGCCTGCCCTGCCGCGCCCGCCTTGACTTCGCCGGCCAAGGGTCCAGATTGGAGGCTGTCCAAGGGGGGCCCCGACGAGGGGGCTGAGAGGCTGCACCGTCCGCGTGGACCCCGCAGCGACCCTTGAACCTGATCCGGGTCATGCCGGCGGAGGGATCGGACGCAATGCTGACATCGGTCTATCTGGCAAGGCTCATCGGCCCCGTCATGCTGGCGGTAGGCCTCGGACTGCTGGTCAATCGAGCTGTCTTCCGGGCGATCGCCCGCCAGTTCGTGGACAGCACGGCCCTGGTCTTCCTCTCCGGCCTCATGACCATGACCGGGGGCGTCGCCATCCTGCTGGCGCACCGGGTGATCGCGCCGGATTGGCGCATCCTCATCACGCTCATCGGCCTGGCCATGGCCGTCGCCGGCGCCTTCCGGATCGTCCTTCCCGACCGCATGGCTGCGGTCGGCCGTGACCTGCTCGCCCGCGACGCAATCCTGAGGGCCGCCGCGGCGGTCTGGCTTGCCATCGGCGCCATCCTTACCCTGGCCGGCTACTGGCCACCGTCAGCGACACCATGAAGAACCAAGCGGGAGACCCCCCATGAACGCCCCGGTCAAGGACATCAAGGCGGCCGTCACCACCGGTCCACTGCCGGCCTCCAGAAAGATCTTCGCGGTCCCCGAAAGCGCGCCGGACCTGCGCGTGCCGCTGCGCGAGATCCAGCTCCAGGTCGGCGCGGGCGAGCCGAACGTCGTCGTCTATGACACCTCCGGGCCCTATACCGACCCGAACGTGGTCATCGACGTGGAGAAGGGCCTTGCGCGCACCCGGGCCGCCTGGGTGGCCGAGCGGGGCGGCGTGGAGGCCTATGAGGGCCGCGAAGTCAGACCTGAGGACAATGGCCATGCCGGGCGGCACCTTGCCCGCGCCTTCCCGGTGCAGCACCAGCCGCTGCGCGGTATCGGCGAGGCGCCGATCACCCAGTACGAGTTCGCACGGGCCGGCGTCATCACCAAGGAAATGATCTACGTCGCCGAGCGCGAGAACCTCGGCCGCAAGGCCATGCTTGAGCAGGCTCAGGCCAAGATCGCCGACGGCGAGAGCTTCGGGGCCGCGATTCCGGCCTTCATCACGCCCGAGTTCGTCCGCTCCGAGATCGCCCGCGGCCGTGCCATCATCCCGGCCAACATCAACCATCCGGAACTCGAGCCGATGATCATCGGCCGCAACTTCCTGGTGAAGATCAACGCCAATATCGGCAATTCCGCGGTCTCCTCCTCCATCGAGGAGGAGGTTGACAAGCTGGTCTGGGCGATCCGCTGGGGTGCCGACACGGTCATGGACCTGTCCACCGGCCGCAACATCCACAACACCCGCGAATGGATCATCCGCAACTCGCCGGTGCCGATCGGCACCGTGCCGATCTATCAGGCGCTGGAGAAGTGCGGCGGCGATCCGGTGAAGCTGACCTGGGAGCTCTACCGCGACACGCTGATCGAGCAGTGCGAGCAGGGTGTCGACTATTTCACCATCCATGCCGGCGTGCGGCTGGCCTATGTGCCGCTGACCGCCAATCGCGTCACCGGCATCGTCTCGCGCGGCGGCTCGATCATGGCCAAGTGGTGCCTTGCCCATCACCGCGAAAGCTTCCTCTACGAGCATTTCGACGAGATCTGCGACATCATGCGCCGCTACGACGTGTCGTTCTCGCTCGGCGACGGGCTGCGCCCGGGGTCCATCGCCGATGCCAACGACGCGGCCCAGTTCGCCGAGCTGGAGACGCTGGGCGAGCTGACGCAGATCGCCTGGAAGAAGGGCTGTCAGGTGATGATCGAGGGCCCCGGCCATGTGCCGATGCACAAGATCAAGATCAACATGGACAAGCAGCTCAAGGAGTGCGGCGAGGCGCCCTTCTACACGCTCGGGCCGCTGACCACCGACATCGCGCCGGGCTATGACCACATCACGAGCGGCATCGGTGCGGCCATGATCGGCTGGTTCGGCTGCGCCATGCTCTGCTACGTCACGCCGAAGGAGCATCTGGGGCTGCCGAACCGCGACGACGTCAAGACCGGCGTCATCACCTACAAGATCGCGGCCCATGCGGCCGATCTGGCCAAGGGCCATCCGGCCGCCCAGATCCGCGACGACGCGCTCTCCCGCGCCCGCTTCGAGTTCCGCTGGGAGGACCAGTTCAACCTCGGCCTCGATCCCGACACGGCTCGTGCGTTCCATGATGAGACCCTGCCGAAGGAAGCTCACAAGGTCGCCCATTTCTGCTCCATGTGCGGGCCGAAGTTCTGCTCCATGAAGATCACCCAGGACGTGCGCAACTATGCCGCGACGCTGAACGACCAGCAGCTTGGCATGGCGCAGATGAGCGAGAAGTTCCTGGAGATGGGGGGCAGGGTCTATGTCGAGACGACCGAGGCGGTGAAGGCGAGCAACAGGGTGCTGTGAGACCCCTTCCGGTCGTGGCTTCACAGGTCGCTGAGGCCGCGGGCTCCCGGATCGACCAGCGCGGTCATCCGCCCCGCTGCGATCCGGGCAAAGCGCAGCATCATGACCTTGCGGGTGGCCGCGTGCAGGCTGCCGGCCGGCCCCTCCCGGATGATCTCGGCGCCATGGGCGTCGGCGAGGATCAGCCCGGCATCCTCGGGCAGGATCGCCACGGGAAAGTCCGGCGCCACCGCGAACAGCACGCGGTCGGCATGGGCGCGGTAGTCGGTCCATTTGCGGTCGGCGCGGAAGTCCTCCACCGAGGACTTGATCTCGACGATCCACAGCCGGCCGTCTCGGCCGAGCGCGGTCAGGTCGGCTCGCCGCCCGGACGGCAGCGGCAGCTCCGGCACTACCGCGAAATCGAGGGCCGAGAGCAGCCGCGTCGCGCCCCGGGCAATGGCGAGCGCCCGTTCGGACTGGCGGCCGTCGACCGGCGGTGCGGGCAGGGCGGGGGCGGGGCGCATGGGGATCGTCGGTGCGGTGCTGCGGGTTGCGGGTTCATCCTGCCCTGTCCCGGGCGGGAATGAAACGGGAACATCATCCGTGCCTTCCCTTCCTGCCAGTTTCGTGTATAAGCCGCGGCTTCGACGGGCCGATGGGCCCTGCGATCCATGGCTGCGCCCCGCGCGGCCTGGCCATCCGACCGCGCTGGACGACATCCCGGCGCCGGCCGCTTCCATCCCACCTGTTCAGAGGATCACCCGATGTCGGTTACCGACGCCCGCAAGGCCGAGCTCATCAAGGAATATGCCACCAAGGCCGGCGACACCGGTTCGCCCGAGGTCCAGGTCGCCATCCTGACCGAGCGCATCACCAACCTGACCGAGCATTTCAAGAGCCACGCCAAGGACAACCATTCCCGGCGCGGTCTCCTGAAGATGGTGTCCCAGCGCCGCTCGCTGCTCGACTACCTGAAGAAGAAGGACGAGGCGCGCTACCGGACGCTGATCGAGCGTCTGGGCATCCGCCGCTGATGCCAGACCGAGAAACCGGCCCCGCGCCTTGTGTGCCGGGGCCGCTTTCGCATCCGGGCCACCCCAATGACGGGGCGCCCGAACCCCCGCGGGGCCCGCGCACGGCGCGGTTCCCAGGTCCTTGAAGGGGCCAATCCACTGACACGCCGATCGCCATGGCAGGATCGCAAGGGGCTCGGAAGCACCCGCTTCTGACACGAGCCCCTTGCCGTCTTGCTCATGGCCGTCCGTGTCCTGTCCGTACGAGAAAGGATAACAGAGCCATGTTCGACATTCATCGCGAGGAGATCACCTGGGGCGGGCGCAAGCTCGTTCTGGAGACCGGCAAGGTCGCCCGCCAGGCCCACGGCGCTGTCATGGCCACCTATGGCGAGACCACCGTGCTGGCCACCGTGGTGTCCAACTACGAACCGAAGGCCGGCATCGACTTCTTCCCGCTGACCGTCAACTACCAGGAGAAGTTCTTCGCCGCCGGCCGCATCCCGGGCGGCTACTTCAAGCGCGAAGGCCAGCCCACCGAGCGCGAGACGCTGATCTCGCGTCTGATCGACCGTCCGATCCGCCCGCTCTTCGTCGAGGGCTACAAGAACGAGACCCAGGTCATCGTCACCACCCTGTCCCATGACATGGAGAACGACCCGGACGTGGTGGCCATGGTTGCCGCCTCGGCCGCGCTGACCCTCTCCGGTGTGCCCTTCATGGGTCCGGTCGGTGCTGCGCGCGTCGGCTACATCGACGGCGAATATGTGCTGAACCCCTATATCGACGACATGAAGGAGTCGAAGCTCGACCTCGTCGTGGCCGGCACCGCCGACGCCGTGCTGATGGTGGAGTCCGAGGCGCAGGAGCTCTCCGAGGAGACCATGCTCGGGGCGGTGATGTTCGGCCACAAGTACTTCCAGCCGGTCATCAACGCCATCATCGCCCTGGCCGAGAAGGCCGCCAAGGAACCGCGTGACTTCACCCCGCCCGACCATTCCGAGCTGGAGAAGGCCATGCTGGCGCTGGTCGAGGCCGACCTGCGCGCCGCCTATGCGATCCGCGAGAAGACCGCCCGGCACGCCGCCGTCGGCGAGGTGAAGAAGAAGGCCATCGAGGCCTTTGCCGGCGAGGGCGAGGGCAAGCACGACAAGCTGGTGGTTGCCGCCGTGTTCAAGGAGCTGGAGGCCAAGGTCGTCCGCTGGAACATCCTGGACACCGGCAGCCGCATCGACGGCCGTGATCTCGTTACCGTGCGGCCAATCGTCTCCGAGGTCGGATTCCTGCCGCGCACCCACGGCTCGGCGCTGTTCACCCGCGGCGAGACCCAGGCCCTGGTCGTCACCACGCTGGGCACCGCCGAGGACGAGCAGTTCATCGACTCGCTGACCGGCACCTACAAGGAAAACTTCCTCCTGCACTACAACTTCCCGCCCTTCTCGGTGGGCGAGGCCGGGCGCATGGGCCGTCCGGGCCGCCGCGAGGTGGGGCACGGCAAGCTGGCCTGGCGCGCCATCCACCCGATGCTGCCGGCCGCCCACGAGTTCCCCTACACGATCCGTGTCGTCTCGGAGATCACCGAGTCGAACGGCTCCTCGTCCATGGCCACGGTCTGCGGCGCCTCGCTGGCGCTGATGGATGCCGGCGTGCCCATCAAGCGGCCGGTGGCGGGCATCGCCATGGGCCTGATCCTGGAGGGCGATCGCTATGCGGTGCTCTCCGACATCCTCGGCGACGAGGACCATCTCGGCGACATGGATTTCAAGGTGGCCGGCACGGCCGAGGGCATCACCTCGCTGCAGATGGACATCAAGATCGCCGGCATCACCGAGGAGATCATGAAGGTCGCCCTCGGCCAGGCCAAGAGCGGCCGGGAGCATATCCTGGGCGAGATGGCCAAGGCGATCACCTCGGCCCGCGCCGAGCTTGGCGAGCATGCTCCGCGCATCGAGAGCTTCAAGATCCCGACCGACAAGATCCGCGAGGTCATCGGCACCGGTGGCAAGGTGATCCGCGAGATCGTCGAGAAGACCGGTGCCAAGGTGAACATCGAGGATGACGGCACCGTGAAGGTCGCCTCGGCCAACGGCGAGTCGATCCGCGCGGCGGTCAACTGGATCAAGTCGATCACCCAGGAACCCGAGCTCGGCCAGATCTACGAGGGCACCGTGGTCAAGGTCGTCGACTTCGGCGCCTTCGTGAACTTCTTCGGCTCGCGCGATGGCCTCGTCCACATCTCCCAGCTCGCCAACCAGCGGGTGGCCAAGGTCACCGACGTGGTCAAGGAGGGCGACAAGGTGAAGGTGAAGCTGCTCGGCTTCGATGACCGTGGCAAGACCCGCCTGTCCATGAAGGTCGTCGACCAGGTGACTGGCGAGGATCTCGAGAAGAAGGCCAAGGAGGCCCCGGAGGCCGGCGACGCCGCCGAGTGAGCCTACGGGGCGCCGGCCCCGGTTCAGGCTCCGGATTCGGCAAGGGGCGGCCCTCGGGCCGCCCCTTCTGCTGTCGGACGGCGGCGCCCGCCGGCACCCCACCCCTGCCGCTCGCGCTCTTGCCAACCTGCCCCACGAGGCCCGACAAGGGCTTCCCGGAGGATGCCATGGCCAGCCAAGCCCGTTCCGTCACCCTGATCGAGGTCGCCCCGCGCGATGGGCTCCAGAACGAGAAGGTCATGGTCTCGACGGCCGACAAGATCGCCCTGGTCGAGCGGGCGGTCGCCGCCGGCTTCCGCCATGTCGAGGCGGTCTCCTTCGCCAATCCGAAGCGCGTGCCGCAGATGGCCGATGCCGAAGCGGTCATGGCCGGGCTGGCCGGCCGCTTTCCGGGCGTCAACCTGATCGGTCTTGCGCTCAATGCCCGCGGTGCCGAGCGCGCCGTTGCCGCGAAATGCACCCAGATCAACTACGTGGTCGTGGCGTCCGAAAGCTTCGCAGAGCGCAACCAGAACGCCAGCGTGGAAGGCCTGGTTGCCGGCACGCGCGAGGTCGCGGCCATCGCCCGCGCCGCCGGCCTGCCGCTCTCCATCTCCATCGCCACCGCCTTCGGCTGTCCGTTCGACGGCGAGGTGGCGCCCGAGCACGTGATCGCCATCACCAGGGCGCTGCTCGCCAGCGACCCGGTCGAGATCGGCTTTGCCGACACCATCGGCTGCGCCGTGCCGACCCAGGTCACCGACATGCTGGCGCGCGCCCGTTCGCTCTCCTCGCAGGTGAAGTGGCGCTGCCACTTCCACGACACGCGCAACACCGGCGTTGCCAATGCCATCGCGGCCGTGCTGGCCGGCGTCGATTTCCTCGACGCTTCCACCGGCGGCATCGGCGGCTGCCCCTTCGCGCCCGCCGCCACCGGCAATGTCGCGGCCGAGGACCTCGTCTATGCTTTCCACCGCATGGGCATCGCCACCGGCCTCGACCTCGAGGCACTGATCGATACCAACCGATGGCTCGCCAGCGTGCTCGGCAAGCCCGTGCCGGGCGCACTCGGCCGCGCCGGCAGCTTTCCCCCGAAGGCGGCGGCCTGACCCCATGGACGCGATCACGCTCGACGAGCTGAAGGCGGCCGAGGCGCTGGTGCGCGCGGCCATGCCGGCCACCCCCGCCTATGCCTGGCCGCTGCTGGCCGAACGCTTCGGCCT